>JBEKXN010000025.1:0-59806 GCA_049511835.1 Verrucomicrobiota bacterium
TCCCCCCGAGTGTGCCTGTGCCCGTGGTCAGGGTCAGCGCCACGCTCACCGTCGAGTCCGCGCCCGACGTCACCGTGTTCCCGTACTGGTCTTCAATCGTCACCACCGGCTGCGTCGCAAACGCCACCCCAGCCATCGTGCTCGCCGATGGCTGCGTCGTCACCACCAACTGACTCGCCGCCGCGAATGTGATCGCAAAGGCCGGGCTGGTCGTCGTCGTCTTGGTTCCCGCCGTCACCGTCGCCGTCGCCGTCAGCACCTTGTTGGCGCCAACCAGATTGATGTTAAGTCCCTTGCCCGAAAAGTTGGCTACACCGGCAACGGCATTCATCGAAGTCGTCCCCCCGAGTGTGCCTGTGCCCGTGGTCAGGGTCAGCGCCACGCTCACCGTCGAGTCCGCGCCCGACGTCACCGTGTTCCCGTACTGGTCTTCAATCGTCACCACCGGCTGCGTCGCAAACGCCACTCCAGCCACCGTGCTCGCCGACGGCTGCGTCGTCACCACCAACTGACTCGCCGCACCGGCCGAGAAGACGATGTTGCCGCTGGTGACCGCCGTCAAAGTCACTCCACCCGACGCGGTGGCTGTCAAGGTCATCGTGTCCGCAGCCGAATAAACCGGCGTCGAGATCGTGACGCTGTTGGCACCAGCCGTGATAACGCCCGTGAGTGTTCCGCTCAATGTTCCGCTGCCGGACGCCTTGCTCAAGGTGATGGTGGTGGCACTTGACAGATTTGCCGGATTACCGCTGGCATCCTGCGACTGCACCGTCACGCTGAAGGCCGTGCCCGCCGTCCCCGTGCTCGGCACCGTCGTGTAAGCCAGCTTCGTTGCCCCCGCCCCGTTTGCGACATTCAATATGCCGGTTGTGGCATCGAAGTAAGTATTGTTTGTATGTGTTGCAGTGGAACTGGTGGAACCCCAAGTGCCGGAAGCTTGAATCACGCCGCCAACCAGGAAGTTCGAGGCGGTGTCGGTGTAGCCGGCATAAAGGCGGACTTTGGCGCCAGTGGCGAGCGCAAAGCTGTTCGAGATCGTCATGGCTCCGGCATAGGTATTCGTGAGGACGCCGCCGGTGTTGTTATCGGTCAGAGAATTTACCTTGGAAGGCAGGCCGGTGCCGGTCGCCTGGCCGCCAGTGCCGATATAAACGTAATTTGCTGCCGGGGAATAATAATTGGTGCCGCCAAAACAGATGGCGATATTGGTATTGATGGTGGTGGCAGATGTGGTGACATTTGTGATGCCTTGGCTTTGCCCAATCTCCAGCGTCGCTCCACTGTTCAAAATAAACACACTGCCGGCGGACATAACGGGGTCATAAACCAGCCCGCCGGGTTCCACAATGAGCGTGCCATTGACGGTAAAGTATCGAACCGTGGTTCCGGCATCATATGCCAGCTTTCCGTTCACCGTCCCGGTGCCGTCAAGAGTGAAAACAAGTCTATTGCCGTTAGTCCCCATCGTATTGGTTATTCCGGCAGAAAGGCTGTAGTTGGTAACCGTTAAAACGTCCCCCGATGCTGCAGCAAAAAGTTTGCAACTCCCACTGACTGTCAAATTACTCAATGTTATCGTTGGAACAGCAGTGATAGCTGCACTTTGGCTGCTGTTGATGATGACACCGTCACCATTCGCCGGAGCACCGCTTGGCGACCAATTGGCTGCGGTTGTCCAAGCACCACCCGCTGTTGGAACCCAAGTTTTGCTTGTCGCGCTGGCCGTCGAAGCGCCCAGGAGCAGGACGAGGAGCGTGAGGATGAGCCGAGTCAGTTTTGTTTTCATGCGGTAAATGTTGGTTTAGAGTTTTGGCTCAGTCCCGGGTTGGGTCAGCGTCAGAATGCAATGTTATTTTTTGTCCAAATGCCTCTCCTCTGCGTCTTTGTAACGTATTCCTATTAGTCCATCAGCTTCCACCGACAGAAACTGCCCATTTGTTATTAACAAGTTATTAACAAAATGACCTACCCATGTCCATAAGTCCAATGTTTTTTCCTGAAAAGGTAAATAATAAAGTTGACTGTCTATGGCGACAACGGTAAATCAAATTTTTCTAATTTTGCCACGAATCTTTAGCGATTGTTTTGGCAAAGTTTCTGCCCGGCAGATCAACGCCCATCGAGTCGGAACCAAAGCCAAAGCCAGCCTCTTTGAGGGACTTGTTGTCAGTGACAAGTTTAATAACATTGACCAGTATCTTTCCTGTTACCCAGTGTATGCGGTGAAGTGCAGCAAGAAGTGCGCCGTCTAAAGAAGTCCAAAAAAGTATTTTCTTCGCGCACGCGCGCACGGATGCTGTCCGCCGGGAATAAGCTGGCTCTTAAAACGACTGCCTTTAAAATCAATGTCTCTCGCATCCATTTTTATCAGCGGCTGATGAAATTATTATCAAATGTCGTCCCGATCAATACGACCCGCCTTCTGCCTTTGCTGGTTGTACTGTGGGCGTTTGTGTTTTACGCGGCCACCTTGAGCCACGGAGTGACGGTGAACAGCCTGTCGTTGGCGGCCAAAGTGGCGGGTTGGGACTGGACGCCGATGGTGGGGCTGCCGTTGCTATGGTTGCTCACCCTGCCCTTGCGGCTGTTGCCGGCTGCCTGGGTGCCTTTGGGCCTGAATCTTTTTTCCGCCGCCACCGCCGCGCTGACGCTGGGTGTGCTGGCCCGCACCGTGCAATTGCTGCCGTGGGACAAGCCGTGGGAAAACACCAGCCGTTTGGTCAGCGCACTGCCGGTTATGCTGGCGTGCGCCTTGTGCGGGTTGGAATTCAGCTTCTGGCAGGAGGCGGTGGCGGCCAGCGGCGAAATGCTGGATTTGCTGCTGCTGGCGGCAGCCCTGTGGCTGCTGCTCGAATATCGCGTCTGCCGGGAATCCCGCTGGCTCAATGCGGCGGCGTTCGTCTGGGGGTTGGGCACGGCGGAAAACTGGTTGATGCTGCTGGCGCTGCCGCTGTTTGTCACCGGAGTAATCTGGCTGCAGGTTGAAAACGCGAAAGAGAATGAGGTGGATCGCGCGCCACTGTTTGGAGTGAGAGTGATCCGGCTGCGAGGGCTTCGTTTCTTCCGGGTGAAATTCTGGCTGCGGCTGGCCGGCCTGGGTTTTGCGGGATTTACAATTTACGCCTTGCTGCCGCTGGCCAACGGCCTGGCTCCACACTCGCCGTGGAGCCTGGGCGAGTCCTGGCTCGTCAGTCTGAAGCAGACCAAAAACGTGATCATGCTGCTTTACCATCAATTCTGGGTGGCGCACCGGTTGTTAACGTTCGTGGTGGCGATTTATTTTCTGGTGCCCACGTTGTCCTGCCTGGTGCGGCTGCAAGAGATTGGCATTTCCACGAGGGGGGACCGTTTTCAGATCTGGATTTACAAGAGGCTGCGCGTGGTGCTGCTGCTGGCCTGCTTATGGCTGGCGTTTGACCCGGTCACAGGGCCGCGGCAGATTATGCAACACCAGTTCGGCGTTTCACTGCCGATGCTGACCTTCGACTATTTGAACGCTCTGGGCACCGGCTTTTTAGCCGGCAACCTTTTGTTGATTTCACAGGGAGCAGCCTGCCCGCGCAGACGATCGCATCCTAAAATGGAGTGGCGGCATCTGGCCGTCCCCTTTGCCGCCGGATCGCTCGTCCTGATTATCACGGGCCTGGCTGCGAGAAACACCCCCGTCATTCTGCGTTTGAATTTTCATCCGTTGCAAGGCTTCGGCGAACTGGCCGCCGGGTCGCTGCCTTCCGGGCGCGGGGTGATGTTGAGCAGCCAACCGCAAAAACTGGAAGTCTTTCAAGCCGCCCTGGCGCACCACCGGAACGGGACGGACTGGCTGGCCGTGGACATCCACGCGCTGCCAACGGTGGCATACCGCGACTGGCTGGAACGCCGCCACCCCGCCGGCTGGCTGACCGACGAAAACCGGCATGAACTTACCCCGGTGGAAACGGTGCGGTTGCTCGAACAAATTGCCCGCACCAACCGCCTGTTTTACCTGCACCCCAGCTACGGCTCCCTTTTCGAACGGTTTTATTTGGAACCCACCGGCGCAATTTATGAAATGAAATTGCGGAGTGAAAATTCTTTGGATAACACCCTGTTGCCCGGTTCCTTAACGGATGCGAATGAAACTTTCTGGACCGGCGCCTGGCAAAAGGAACTGGCCCCGCTCGCCGCCACTTCGATCCGGCGACAAAATAGCTGGCAGAAAAAAATTCAACACCTCGGCTTCACCCCCGCGCCATTTTATCAGGACCGCCTGCTGGCGGAATGGTATTCGCTGTCGCTGGACGCCTGGGGCGCGGCCTTGCAACGGCAAAGCCGGTGGTCCGAGGCCCGGCTTCGTTTCGAGCAGGCGCTGCAACTGAATACCAACAACCTTTCGGCGCGAATCAGTCTGGCCTGTAACACCAACCTTCAGTCCGGCTTCAGGCGGGGACTTGCCGGTGCAGACAAGGTGGCCGGCCAATTGGGAAGTTTCCAGCACTTAAGTTTCATCCTGGACAGCAGCGGCCCATTTGACGAACCGATTTTTTGTTATCTGTTGGGCTATGCGTTTCAAAAAAATGGCATGTTGCTGCAAGCCGCGGAACAATTTGAACGGACCCGGACACTCGCGCCCGGCGCGCTCGCTCCGGAATTCGCCCTGGCGGAGATTTACACCCGGCTCCAGTCCGCCGATCGCGCCCGTCCGCTCATAAACCATCTGCGGGACAAGACCAAAAATCTTCCGGCGAGCAGCGATTTGGACCTGGAAATGGCGCTGCTGGAGGCGAACTTCTGGCTGTCGCAAACCAACACCGCCAACGCCGGTGACGTTCTCCAGTCTGTTTTGCAGCAGCATTCCGACAGCGCGGGGATTGCGAACAGTGTCTTAGGCGCATATCTCGCCTTTGGCGATTTCACGAACGCCCTGCAACTCTTGAACACACGTCTGTCCAAGTCGCCGGACGATATAACGAACCTGAACAATCAGGCTGCCATACTGATTGTTTCCGGTCATGCCGCCGCCGCCATCCCGATTCTGGATCATGTCCTGGCTCTCACCAACCTGCCGACGGCCCGGCTCAACCGGGCCAACGCCCGATTCGCCAGCCAGGATTATGCGGCGGCGGAGGCGGACTACCGGGAACTTGAAAATTCGCACACGGAACCCGGCCGCGTCAGTTATGGACTGGCGATGATTGCCGAGCGTCGCCACGACACCAATCGGGCCACGCATTATCTGCGACTCTGTCTGACCAACACCCCAACTGGAACCCCCCTTTGGGGCCGGGTCAGCGCGCGCTTGCAATTACTCGATCACGATCCCAACTCGCGCAATAAATAGATGAATACGTTGTGCCAATGGGAGGAATTCAGCGTGGCCGAAGCCGCGGAGGTTTTGGAAACGACACCGAAGTCCGTGAAATCAAGGCTTTCGCGCGCGCGGCAGATTTTGCGCGAACGGTTGAAACAATGGCTGTGAGCGGTCGGATTTTGTAGGTAGCACCCGCGTCCCGCGGGTTGTTTCGGGCGTCACGCCCGAAACCGCATGCGGCCACAGTTTGCCGTCGTTCATCCGTGATTTCTGCATCGTGCGTTTGCCGATGCAATTCGGCGGGACGCCAAATTGAACCCGCGGGACGCGGGTGCTACAGCCAGCCATTCACGTCCCTTCGCGAAATTCGCAGACAACCAAACTTCCGGAGGGGCGAGTCCTGCGCACTAATGTCCAGTCAAGGAAGGTTTGCGGCGCTGGCAGGTGGAACTGTTCTTCAAATGAATCAAACAACACCTGTGCTGGCGCGGTTTTTGGGAACGCTCTCCCCATGCGGTGCGCACGCAAATTGAGTCGGCCAGCGCACATAAACAGACGCCCGCACCGGCATCCAGATTGACAGATCATGCTGGGATGATTGAAGAACCACTTTCTTAGCAATAATTTTACGCCACCAGCCACCATAGCCGGTTTTCGATGCAAGTTCTTCCCAAGGCGGCGGTTAAAATCCGGGAATTTTTGAAAGAACCGTTTCATTTCTTACGAGTTATGATCAGTCATGTTTCCAGCCGGACGGCACAGTGAACTCGGTCGCTCGCGAACATTTTTGGCCCCCGGAATTGGAAACGTGAGCATTTGGAGTGCGCCTTGTCCAATTGGCAAGGCGCGGGTGGGTTGACCGTGGTCAGTGAAATGGTGGAGGGAAATTATGTGGCGCATCAATGTGGTGAACATCGGAATCGGAACAACCGGATTGCGGGCATCGTTTAAACCGGCAAACGCGGCCCAAGCCATGAAGAGTGCGGAGCGCATTTTACAGCCGGCCGTCCCCTGGTGCGGTGTTGAGAAGCTATTTCCCGCGCCATGCGATCATGCGGGCCGGCCAGGCGCGCGTTCGCAGGCTACAGCAGAGCGTTTTTTCGCACCACACGAGGACGTGAAACCTTCGGAAGGTGCGTCGTCTAAATTGGGCCGCGCAACATGAAACCCATGAGCCACGAAAACATCAACCGGAAGGCCCGCTATGGAAACGATTTATGGAAAACCGGATAGTGAACTGTATTCGGCGAGGCATTCGCTCCGGCCGGTCCATTTCTACTGCCGCGCGCCCCAGGCGAACTCCGTTCAACTGGCCGGCGATTTCAACCATTGGACCCCGTTTCCCATGCAACGGCGCGACGAGGGCTGGTGGTTCATCCAAGTCATGCTCAGCCGCGGCCATCATCAGTATCGTTTCCTGGTGGATGGCAAACCCGTGCTTGACCCTCGGGCGACGGGGAAAGGCCGGAATCAATTGGACGAGGAAGTTTCGGTGGTCGCCGTCTGATGAAGCGGGAAGCGGCTGTCGGGTGCGGAGTACCACAAGGCAGTTCCGCACTCAAGGCAGCTTGAGGGTGTCTGCGAGCGGCATTTGCGGCTTGGCAGCGAGTGTAGAACATGAGGCATGCGCGCCTCGTGGCGCGTGGCGGCGTGAGTGTTCTGAAGGTGCATTGTCTTATAAGGGTGTGTCAGGTGGGTGTGCAATCAAATGCACAGGATGTGCGGCCAAACGCACAGTTTTCCAAGGCTTGGACAAAGAGTAAAAGAGACTAAAGTTTTTATGAAGCGACAATTTCAAATACGGGTTTCGTGGCCGGAACACGCATGGAGATCCGAATGCAGGTGACTTGGAAAGGGATTATATGAAGCCCAAAACATTTGCAAAGCAATTCAGAGGATTTATGAGTTTGAGCTTGCATGCTAAAAAGCTCGGTTTTATGTGATTCGCTCCTATCGGAGCAGATGCTGTTGGTAACAGACTGAAACGCCCAGTTTTCGGCGAATTCAGAATGGTGCGACTGAAGGGACATTCGAGGTCGTTGGCAAATCGAAGCAGAGACAAAGTCGTTCCGCCCCAGCTTCCTTCAGGGAGATGGTTTATGTTTCGAACTTGCCGCCTGCTGGCGACAAGCGCCTGCCGAGTCTCTCATTCCAGAATCTCTTTTGGCTTCGCACAGCAAAGTCCTTTAACGAGGGGAGCAGCACGTGACGAAAGCGTGCGTCCCCAACATACAAATCAACAATGAAATTCAAAATGGGAGAAAGACTATGAAAAAAATACAGCTAGTGATTGCAGTCGCGGGAGCAATGGTGCTGTCCGCCTTGGCCGTTCCGGCCAGCGCAGCGACTCAGGACCAGATTAACCAAGCCATTACAAACGGACTGGTCTGGCTGGTAAGCCAACAGAACAGCAACGGTTCCTGGGGCAGTTCTTATCCCGTGGCCTACACCAGCTTTGCCGTCGCTAAGCTGGAGGATCGGGCATTTGAGTTGGGCTATGCCTCTCCGTTCGACGACGCCTACCCGTACAAGACAAACGTGATCAATGGCCTAAATTATCTGTTCAGTCAGGCGTCAACGAATACGACAACAAAGGGGATTTGTTTTAACCGTGGCAGCGGGCAAGAGACTTACTGTACTGGCATAGGAATGATGGCTATCGCCGCCAGCAAGGCTCCGACTAACATTGTGAACGTCAGCAACAACGTGGTCAACGGCATGACCTATAAGGCGGTTTTGCAATTAATTGTGAACCATTTTGCAGGAGGGCAAAACCCGGATGGCGGCTGGCGATACTCTGCCTTATCCGGATCAAGCGACAACTCGAATACGGGCTATGCCGTGATGGGACTTCGCTATGCCGAATCGCCGCTCTATGGTTTCGAGTGCGTCATTCCTGCGACACTGAAGGCTGCGCTCAGCACAAACTGGATAAATGCAATTCAAGATAACAGCAGTGATTCGAATGACGGTGGAGGCGGCTACACGTCTGGCCTTAGCGGAGTCAATCTGCTTGAGACCGGCAATCTGTTATTTGAGATGTCGTTCGTCGGGGATAACACGTTGACTCAAAGGGTTCAGCGTGCCATTGGATACATCCAGACAAATTGGAACGACAACAATGAAAACCCCGGTTGGAGGCCCCACCAATACCAGGCGATGGACTGTATGATGGAAGGTTTCACGAGTCTGAATATCACAGGCATCACCATCGGCGGGATCAACGTGGACTGGTTCGCCAATTTCAGTGATGCCATAGTGGCGAGCCAACAAAGCGACGGCTCCTGGCCAGCGGACGGTTTTGGCGACGCGATGCTATCCACCGAGTGGGCGCTCCTTGTCCTGGAGAAGGTATCGCCGCGAGACCCCCTGCAAATCACACCGGCAACGGGCTTTAGCGCCTGCGGTCCAGTTGGCGGGCCGTTCACCATAACGAATGAGATTTTCACACTGACCGACATAGGCACAGCACCACTAAATTGGTCCCTCGCTAACGCTTCAAGCTGGCTCGATGCCTCGCTTGGCGGCGGCACACTGGCGGTCGGCGAAACGACCAACGCGACTGTGTGTCTGAACTCCAACGCCTACAGTTTGCCCACGGGGATTTATACCGCAACGGTATGGTTTACCAATCTGAGCGACGGCGTCGTGCAAAGTCGTCAGTTCATTCTGACCGTGAGCGGCCCGCCAATTATCACCTGCCCTGGCAATATCACCGTAACGATCACGAATCCCGCCGGAGCAGTGGTCAATTACAACGTGACGGTCAGTGGCGGCTGTCCACTAATCACGACCAATTGTGTGCCGCCCAGCGGGAGCCTGTTCCCAATGGGCACCACGACCGTCAATTGCAGCGCGACGGATGCCTGCGGCCGATCCAACAGTTGCAACTTTACAGTAACAGTATCGCCGCTGCCGTTGAGCATCACCTGCCCCAGCAACATCGCCGTGACAACCGCCAATCCAAGCGGAGCGGTGGTCAATTATACCGTGACGGTCAGTGGCGGTTGCAGACCAATCATAACCAATTGTGTGCCGCCCAGCGGGAGCCTGTTCCCGATGGGCACCACGACCGTCAATTGCAGCGCGACGGACGCCTGCGGCCAGTCCAACAGTTGCAGCTTCACAGTGACAGTGTCGCTGCTGCCGCTAAACGTCACCTGCCCCGGCAACATTATCATGACGACCACGAGTCCCAACGGGACGGTTTTCAACTATACCGTGCTGATCAGTGGCGGCTGTCCGCCATACACGACCAACTCTGTGCCGCCCAGCGGGAGCATATTCCCGATCGGCACCACCAACGTCAGTTGGAGCGTAACAGATGCCTGCGGCCAATCCAACAGTTGCAGCTTCACGGTGATGGTAGTCTTGGTGTCATCATTAAGTATTTCCAATGTCATACAGAGCGGACTCACCTGGTTGGTAAGCCAACAGGACAGCGACGGTTCCTGGCAAGGCAGCAATGGTTATACTCCAGTGGCGCACACTGGCTTTGCTGTCCTCAAGCTGGAGGAGCACGCCTTTGAGCTGGGCTATGTTTCTCCGTTTGATGACGCATACCAGTACAAGACGAACGTGATCAACGGTCTGAACTATCTCTTCAGCCAGGCAGGAGTGCCAGAAGCGTACGGTACTGGTACCGGGATCTGCTTCGACCAAGGCGGTTATGACGAAACCCGCGACACTGGCATAGCAATGATGGCCATTGCGGCCAGCAGGGCTCCGACCAACATGGTGAACGTCACAAATAGTATAGTCAATGGCATGACTTACCAGGCGGTCATGCAGTCAACTGTGGACTATCTTGCATGGTCGCAACAATCTGAGGGTGGCTGGCTATCCTCTTCCTACCCGGACGGCGTGCCACCTGACAACTCCAACACCGGCTATGCCGTGCTCGGCCTTTACTATGCCGAGTCACCGGTCTATGGCTTCGCGTGCGTTGTTCCTCCAAAACTGACGGCTGAACTCAGCACAAATTGGATTAATGCAATACAGGTAAATGGGGGTGCGGATGACGGTGGATCCTGTTCTTGGCATTACTTGAGTGCAGAGACCAATCTGCTTTACACCGGCAATCTGCTGTTCGAGATGTCGTTCGTGGGTGATGACACGTCGGTGCCAAGGGTTCAGCGCGCTATTGCCTATATCGGGAGGAACTGGGACGATAACAATGAGGACCCGGGTTGGAGGCCACACAACTACTTGGCCATGGACTCTCTGATGGAAGGCTTTGGAACCTTGGGGATTACCAACATCACGGTCAATGGAATCAGCGTGGACTGGTTTGCGGACTTCGCTAATGCCATAGTGGCGAGCCAACAGAGCGACGGCTCCTGGCCCGCCGACTCTTATAACGGCGATGCGATACTATCCACGGAGTTGGCCCTGCTTGTTTTGGAGAAGGTATCACCACTAGTTGACCCCTTGCGAATTACGCCGGCAACAGGTTTCACCGCCACCGGACCGGTTGGCGGACCGTTCACTCCAACCAATGAAAACTTTACATTGACCAACACCGGGACAAATTCACTAAGTTGGACTCTCGTCAACACTTCAGTTTGGTGCAACGCCTCGCCTGGCGGCGGCACACTGGAGGCTGGCGGAACAACCAACGTAACCGTGAGTCTGAATACCAACGCCCGTTCTCTAGCTGCGGGGGTGTATAGTGCGAGTGTCTGGTTCACCGATTTGAACGACAATGTTGGACAAAGCCGCCAGTTCACTTTGGCAGTTGGACCTGCGCTGGCCATTCAAAAAGCGACTCCGGCATTGCGGATATTCGCAGGTGACAACACCGACATTAATCATCGCGAAGAGCTCGCGACGGCCGACCAGGATAAATCGTGGGTTGGCGCTGCCAGCGCTTCTCATCCGACGCGTTATTCATTTACGCTTCTAAGCTATCCGTCAAACATTAATCAGACCCATATCTTCCTCATTCCGTTGAATTTCCTCGGCGATTGGCAGTGGCCGTACGGCGACAACCATGTTGATTACGACTATGCGTCCAATCTTGTCCGGCTTGTCCTCAACCCGGGCCCTAACACTGGCAGCATCGTGGCCTGTGTTCAATGGAAGACAAACCTGGCAAACGCCAAACCGAACCAAACGGCGCTTACTTTTACCAACGCGGGGACGGTTGGCACGTGGACGCTGGAATTTGACAGCGACAACTCAGGCAAGGTGACTGGGCCGGATGGCACCAATCATGCCTTCACGATTGCTGATCCGAATGTCACGACTGACTTTGGTGGTCCTATGGTTGCCTATTTCGGGTTGCAACCCAACGGAACGGCCGGCATAGGACAGTATGAGGATTGGGCTTCAATCCTGATTACCAACGTTGTTGGTGGCAGTGTGGCTGAAGACTTCACCAAGTACACGAGCCGGAATCTAAGCTATGTTTGGACAGCAATGGAGACGCTCCCCAGCATCGTCGTTGTTTCAACCAATGACTTCCCTGAGTATTGGGTAACCTGGACCCCTCCAACCGACGGCTTTGACATCGGCTCGAAGACCAATCTGCTGCAAACAGGTCCGTGGATTAGCCCGCAGTTTTACAGCGGCTATTTTGATAATTCGCCTCCCTATGGGGCCGCGCAGCAGTTTGGCCAGAAGATGTGGGTCTTGTTGCCCGAGGACGATCTGCCAACTGCTGATGGATTTCCAGGCGGACCGCTTGCTCCCACTGCGGTATTCGTGCTCTCAACGAATGTGTTTTACCCATGATTTGGGATAAGCTTCGGATATAAAGTGCGACATAACAACGGCGCCGGGTAACCGGCGCCTTTTTGTCAAATTTCGTCTGATACCAATGTGCAATCAAACTGCCATAAAAGCCGGGCAGGTATCAAACAATCGACGAAGCGCCCCCTCGCCCCGCCCTCTCCCCCGCTGGCAGCGGGGGAGAGGGTGCCCGCAGGGCGGGAGAGGAGGAGTGTCAATCAATTCGTAGCACTTCGAACGCAATTCAGTATGACCTGCCACCAGCCATCTCCTGCCACGCTTTGATGAAAAAGTATTTGTGGTTTCGTGGTTAGGTCACTCCGAGCTTTGTGCGTCTGATTTCACGCCGACAGTTTTCTTGATCATGTGCGGAGATTAAATAACTGCCATCGCCCTGTTAATTCACCAGCTTTGAAGCTGACCGACGACGGCAACATTTTGGGCTATGACTGCGGAAACAAAATCACGTCGCGGATGCTTCCGCCTCGAATTGCGTCAGTTCTGTTCCGGCCTTTTCCCATTCCGCGTTTGCCCCGGCCAGCCGGTCATGCACTTCCATCAGCTCGCGATTGATCTGCATCGCCCGCCCGCCCGTCGTGTAGGTCTCCGGCTTCTCCAGTTCCGCCGTCAATTCCTTCTCGCGCGACTCCAAGCCGGCAATTTCCTTTTCCAGCGCGGCGATGCGTTCCTGAATTTCGCGCCTTTTCCGCGAACGCGCCTGCCGGTGTCCGGCCTCGACGCGGCGTTGTTCCTTCCGGTCCGTCGTTGACGTTCCTTCGGAGGGCGGAGGTCCCCGACGCCTTGAATGATTATTGGGGCTTATGGAACCCGCCCTTCCGAAATTGGAACCGGAACTTGTCAGTGCGACGCGCGCGGATTGCGAGGTTTTGTCGAGGTAATACTGGTAGCCGCCGGTGAAATGCCGGAGCCGGCCGTTCTCGACGCGCACGACGTGGTTCGCCAGCACGCGGATGAAATGCACGTCGTGGCTGATGAAAATCAACGTGCCTTCGAACGGCTCCAACGCTTCAATAAGCGCATCCACGCTCGCCAGGTCGAGATGCGTCGTCGGCTCGTCCATCAGCAGCAGGTTCGGCGGGTCGAGCAGCAATTTCACGAGCGCCAGCCGGCTTTTCTCGCCGCCGCTCAGCACGCTCACCGGCTTGAACACGTCGTCACCGCGAAACAAAAAGCTGCCGAGCACGGTGCGGACGAACTGTTCCGTGACCCGTTGCGGCGTGTCGAGCGCCTCCTGCAAAACGGTGTGCTTGGGATTGAGCATGGCCGCGCGGTGCTGGGCGAAGTAGCCGGACTTCGCATTGTGACCGAGCCGACGCTCGCCCGCCTGCGGCTGCAGCACCCCGGCCAGCAGCTTCAGCAGCGTGGATTTGCCCGCGCCGTTCGGCCCGACCAGCACAATGCGCTGGCCGCGCTCGGCTTCGAAATTCAGATTTTCATAGATGAGTTTCTCCACCGAGCCGGACGCCTCCTCACCCCGCCCCTCTCCTCCGTCGGCGACGGAGGAGAGGGTGGCCGAAGGTCGGGAGAGGCGGGGCCCGGTTTCAACCGGACTTTTCAATCCATAACCAAACTTCACATGTTTCAGCGTGATGACGCGATGGCCGCTGCGCTGCGGTTGCGGGAAACGGAAACCCACCGTCGGGCCCGGGCCGTCGGGCGTTTCCACCATATCTTCCTTGAGCCGCTCGATCTGCTTCAGCTTGCTCTGCGCCTGCGCGGCCTTGGTGTTCTTGGCGCGGAACCGGTCCACGAACAGTTGCATCCGGTCAATCTCGCGCTGCTGCGCCTTCGCGGTGGCGATCAGCGTTACTTCCGCGGCCGCGCGTTGTTCGAGGTATTCGTCGTAATTGCCGGTGTAACGCAGCACGCGCGACGAGCGGATCTCGGCGACGTGCGTGCAGAGGCGGTTCAGAAATTCGCGGTCGTGCGAGATGAGCAGGATGGCCCCGGGATAATTCCGTAGATACTCCTGGAACCACAGGAGCGTTTCGAGGTCGAGATGGTTCGTTGGCTCGTCGAGCATCAACACGTCCGGCTCCTGCACGAGCAATCGCGCCAGGTGCGCGCGCATCACCCAGCCGCCGCTCATCTCGCGCGCGGGACGCGCGAAATCCGACTGCTTGAAACCGAGGCTGGCGAGAATCTGTTTGGCCTTGGCGACGAACTGGCCGTCGTGCTCGTGGTCGTGCGGCACGGCAACATCGAGGACGATTTCGTTGCCGGCGGGTTCGCTTTCCTGCGGCAGATAGCCGAACCGCGTGCCGCGGATGAATGTGACCTCGCCCGCGTCCGGCGGTTCCTGGCCGAGGATGATTTTGAGCAGCGTGGATTTGCCCGCGCCATTCGGCCCGACCAGCCCGACGCGCTCGCCGGACTGGAGCGTGAGCGAGACATCTTCAAACAACTGACGACCGCCAAAGGCTTTGCTGAGTCCGGCAACGGTGAGCATGGAATTTAAAACTGGTAGGGACGCGCGGCCCGCGCGTCCGCATTGGACGGCTCGGCGAGCCGTCCCTACCTTATTTTGGTTTGAGCTGCGGGAACAGGATGACGTCGCGGATGCTTTCCTGGCCGAGCAGCATCATGCACAAACGGTCAATGCCCATGCCCATGCCGCCTGCCGGGGGCATGCCGTGCTCCAGCGCGACCAGAAAATCCTCGTCCAGCTTCTGTTGTTCGCCGCCCGCCTGGTGTTCCAGCCGTTCGCGCTGCGCAATCGGGTCGTTCTGTTCGGTGTAGGCGGGCGCGATTTCCTGGCCGTTGATGCAGCACTCGAAAACTTCCACCGTTGTCGGGTCGTCGGGCGACAGCTTGGCCAGCGGCACGAGTTCCTTCGGCAGATGCGTTACGAACGTGGGTTGGATGAGCGTCGGCTCGATCAATTTCTCGAACACAGCGCCGGTGACTTCGAAGTCCTCGTATTCCTTGCCGATTTCCGCGCCGAGCGAGTGCGCGCGCTGGCGGCGTTCCTTGGCGGAAATATCGAACCAGTCCGCGCCGGCTTTTTCGCGAATCAAATCTTTGTATTTCGCACGTTTCCAATTCGGCGTGAGGTCAATTGATTTTACAATTTTTCCGTCGGCGTCTTTTGTTTCAATTTTCAGCGTCCCTAAAACTTTCTGCGCGACGTGGCAAATCATGGATTGCACCAGTTCCATCATGCTCTCGTAATCCCCGAACGCCTGATACGCCTCGAGCATGGTGAACTCGGGATTGTGTTTGCGCGAGAGACCCTCGTTGCGGAAGACACGGCCAATCTCGAACACCTTGTCCACGCCGCCGACCAGCATCCGTTTCAACGGCAGTTCGAGCGCGATGCGCAGATAAAAATTGCAGCTCAGCGCGTTGTGTTTGGTGACGAACGGTTGCGCCGCCGCGCCGCCGGGAATCGCCTGCATCATCGGCGTCTCGACCTCCACGTAGCCGCGGGCATGCATAAAATTCCGGATTTCGCGGATGATCTCACTGCGAAGCAAAAGCACGTCGCCGGGGGAACCTTTTTCAAATCCGGTCGTGGACGTTCCCGGCGCCGCTGGTTTGCTCGCCATCAAATCGAGATAGCGCTGGCGGTAGCGGATTTCCGTGTCTTCGAGTCCGTGCCACTTGGCCGGCGGCGGGCGCAGCGCCTTGGCGAGGATGACGAAGCCGGCGATCTTGACGGTAATCTCGTTCGTTTTGGTCGTGAACATCGCGCCCTTCACGCCGATGAAATCCGCGAGATCGAGATGCTGGAAGATGGCAAACTGCTCGTCGCCGAGGATATTTTTCTGCGCGTAAATCTGCATCCGCCCGCTCTGGTCGCGGATGTCGAGGAACATGGATTTGCCCATGTCGCGGTGCGCGGTGATGCGGCCGGCGAGCGCGACTTCGCGGCCCTCGGCGTAATGTTCACGGGCGTGCCGGCAGGTTTCGCCGGGCGTGAACTTGTTTTGGAACGGGTCAATGCCCCTGGCCCGCAACGCGGCGAGTTTGGCCTTGCGCTGTTCGATCAATGAATTCGTGTCGTCCATAAAAACTGGCGGCGGGGAAGTTAAACACAAATTTGGGCTGGAATCCAAGAAGCAAAGTGGGCTGACATTGCCATGCGAAATTTACCGGTGCTCAATAACCGCATTGCGCATCCATGTCAGCCCACTACAAACAAGCTACGCCCCGTTTGGGAGAATGCAAGGGCGGGAAAACCGGAAATCAACCCCAAACTCCCAAGTTGAATTTCTGTGTCAGCGGAGTGCGGCCGTCGCCGGCCGCAGCCAGGTGAGGCGGGCGGTTGGGAAATGTTCCGGGGCTTGATTGAAGCCAGTCGCTGCGCCCGAGGACGGGCGCACTCCACAACATCCCGGACGGCGGGTTGACGTTGAAATCGTCTTTGTTAGATTGAAACCGTGCTGGAACAGAACATCACCGATCCTGTCCTTCTCCACGATCATCCACGGCGGGTTTTTGCCATTTCCCGAAGGGTGTGGGAAACCGGCGTGGTGCTGCTGTTCGGCGCGGTCTTTGCCGCGACGGTCATTTCCTTTTCCCGGAATTCGTCGGCGACTTATGACGAGGTTGCGCATTTGCCAGCCGGCTATTCGTATCTGCACTGGGGTGATTACCGGTTGAACCCCCAACACCCGCCGCTGGTAAAAAAGCTGGCCGCCCTGCCCCTGTTGTGGCGCACCAACTGGCCGGCCCAGGTTGACCTTCAGAACGGCGAGGTTTCAACCCGGCCGGAAACCGACGGCGAATCATCCCTCCGCCGCGCCTGGACCATGAGTTTTGAGGACAGCAACGCCTATTATGATTTTGGACGCAATTTTTTGTACGGCACCCGGCCCGGCGCCCTTCCGCATCCGGAGGCAAACCCATCGCCGGTCACGATGCCGCCGGACCCGGAGAGTTTTTACAACCAGGCCGACAACCTGGTTTTTTGGGGCCGGATGCCAATCCTGTTGCTGGGGCTGGGCCTGGCTTTGCTGGTGTTTTTATGGTCGCGCGAATGGTTTGGATTTGGGGGAGGAATATTATCGCTGGCACTGTTTTGCTTTGACCCCAATTTCATAGCCCATAGCGGACTGGTGACGACGGATGTGGGAGTATCGCTGTTCATGTTCGGCGCGGTCTATTTTTTGTGGCGGATCTGCCGCCGGCTGGAGGCCGCCAGTGTGGTCCTGTTTCTCCTGTTTTTTGGCCTGGCTTTTGTCACGAAATTTTCCGCCGTATTGCTGCTGCCCATCTTCTGGTTGACGGTGTTGGGACGGATGCTTTCGCCGGAACCATTGCTTATCGGGGCGGCGGGGAAGGTGAAACTGGCTTCCCCGGCCGCCAAAATGGCATTGTTTGCGGGACTGTTTGGGCTGGCCTTGCTGGGAACCTACGCCGCGATCTGGGCGTCGTATTCCTTCCGTTATTCAGCGGCAAAAAACCCGGAAATGGCGGCGAAGGCCGAGGCGCAAATCTTGAAGGCAGAGAACCCGGCGTCCGGGCCGTCAGGCGGTGCCGTTGAATCCCGGGTGCCCCATCGTGAACTGGGATATTTCCCCATCGAGGCCGCTGTGCGGGGCTCAGCCGCCATGGAAAAACTGCTGGCCGCCTCTCCGCAAGGCCGGGTCAGCAACGACGACATCCTCAAAATCATGGATAAGATTCCGCTGGGACTGGGCGGAAAATTGATTTTGTTCGCCCAAAAACATCGCTTGCTGCCGGAGGCTTTCATTTATGGTTTCGCCCATGCCGAAATGAAATCCTATGTCCGGGGCACATTCCTGCTCGGCAATTATTCCAACACCGGGTTTCACAGTTATTTTTTTAATGCGTTCCTGCTCAAAACGCCGCTGCCGGCCCTCCTGCTCATCATCACCGCGCTGGTGTTGAGCCTGCTGCGATGCGCCAAAAGGCGTTTGGTGCCGATTTTCCTGCTGGTGCCGGCCGGGTTGTATTTTCTGGTGGCCGTGACGTCGCATCTCAACCTCGGCGTCCGCCACTTGCTGCCCATTTACCCGTTCCTCTATGTTCTGGCCGGCGGTCTGGTTCTGGAATTGGATCGCTGGCGGCGGACGACCCGGATCATTGCCTTGCTGGTCATGGTGGGCGTCATTGCGGCGAGCAGCCGGATTGTTTTTTTTCCGGTCCACGGTTTGAAATGGCAGACCGTGGCCCCACATTATCTGGCCTATTTCAACGAACTTGCCGGCGGTCCGGCCAACGGCTTCAAGGAACTGGCGGACTCCAACCTCGACTGGGGACAAGACCTTAGAAACTTGAAACTCTGGCTCGTGGCGCATGACATCAAGGCCCCCATTTACCTTTGTTATTTTGGCATGGCGGACCCGCGTTTTTACCAGATCGCGCACTACAATATGCCGGGCGGATGCCTGTTTGAGCCGCAACAGGGTTTTGACGTGCTGAAGCCGGGCGGGCTTATCGCCATCAGCGCCACCAACCTGCAGGGAGTTTACCTCTCCCCGGCGGAGCAGGATGCCTGGCGGCGAATCCTTGAACATGCCGTGTTGGTGGACACGGTCGGCTATTCAATCTTCATCTACCAATTTACCGGTTTTGACGGCAAGGGTTGAGCACCCCATTGCCCGGACTCCTGCCCCTGGCATTGCCGTCAGCGCCGATGGTTTTACAGGTGAAATCAGTTGCAGGCGTTCAGGAACAGCCGCCAATCAATGAGAATTTCCGAAATCAACATGAACACGCCTTGGCCCGTGTCGCAGCGCGCGGTGATGCGGCCGGGCACCATTGGCTGTTTTTCCGGAAGCGGGCATTTCAATTTGTGGTGCAATGGATTGACGTTGATTTTGCCTTTGGTCTAAAATTGAAACCATGCCGGTGCAGAGCACGTCTGACGTCCCTCCTCAGGATCATTCCCCGCGGGCGGGAGCGGTTTCCCGGCTGATGCTGGAAGGCGGCATCGTACTGCTGTTCTGTGCGATCTTTGCCGCATCGGTAATCTCATTTGCGCGGAATTCGTCGGCGACTTTTGACGAGGTCGCGCATCTGCCGGCCGGCTACACCTACCTGCGGTGGCATGATTACCGGATGAACCCGGAACATCCGCCGCTGGTAAAAAAGCTGGCCGCCCTGCCCCTCTGGTGGCGTCAGGGCTGGCCGGCCAACGTTGATTTGTCCAAGGACGCCGCAGCGTCACAGCCCATGACCGACAGCGACGAGGTCCTGCGTTGGGCCTGGACCATGGAACTGGCCATTGCAGATTATCAATGGACCTTCGGTAATTTCTTCCTTTACGGCATCCGTCCGGAAGCCCTCCGGCGTCTGCAAGAAAAGGATCCCGGCATCAACAGTCCGCTGGCCGTTCCTCCGACGGCGTCGTTGAGCCGGCAGGATTTTTACAACAACGCGGACGAATTGCTTTTTTGGAGTCGGATGCCGGTGCTGCTGTTGGGGGTGGCGCTGGCGGTGCTGGTATTTTCATGGTCGCGTGAACTGTTCGGTTTTGCGGGGGGGGTGTTGTCGCTGGCCTTGTTTTGTTTTGATCCCAATTTCATAGCCCACAGCGGACTGGTGACGACGGACGTGGGAGCGGCTCTGTTCATGTTCGGCGCGGTCTATTTTTTGTGGCGGATCTGCCGCCGGCTGGAGGCCGCCAGTGTGGTCCTGTTTCTTCTGTTTTTTGGCCTGGCTTTTGTCACGAAATTTTCCGCCGTATTGCTGCTGCCCATCTTCTGGTTGACGGTGTTGGGACGGATGCTTTCGCCGGAACCATTGCTTATCGGGGCGGCGGGGAGGGTGAAGCTGGCTTCCCCGGCCTCCAAAATGGCATTGTTTGCGGGGCTGTTTGGGCTGGCCTTGCTGGGAACCTACGCCGCGATTTGGGCGTCGTATTCCTTCCGTTATTCAGCCGCAAAAAACCCGGAAATGGCGGCGAAGACCGAGGCGCAAATCTTGAGGGCAGGGAAGCCGGCGTCCGGACCGTCAGGTGGTGTCGTGGCATCCCTGGTTGCTTATCGCGAACCGGGATATTTTCCCATCGAGGCCGCTGTGCGAATTTCGGCTGCCACAAAAAAACTGCTGGCCGCCTCCCCGCAAGGCCAGGTCAGCAAAGACGACATCCTCAGCGCCATGGATGAAGTTCCGCTCGGATTGGGCGAAAAATTGATTTTGTTCGCCCAAAAACACCGTTTGTTGCCGGAGGCTTTCATTTATGGTTTTGCCCGTGCCGAAATGAGAGCAAATATCCTGCCCTCATTCCTGCTCGGCAATTATTCCAACACCGGGTTTCACAGTTATTTTTTTTATGCGTTCCTGCTTAAAACGCCGCTGCCGGCCCTCCTGCTCATCCTGACCGCGCTGGTTTTGAGCCTGCGGAGATGCGCCGAAAGGCGTTGGCCGGTGATTTTCCTGCTGGTGCCGGCCGGGTTGTATTTTCTGGTGGCCGTGACGTCGCATCTCAACCTTGGCGTTCGCCATCTGCTGCCCATTTATCCGTTGCTCTATGTTCTGGCCGGCGGTCTGGTTCTGGAATTAAATCACTTGCGACAAACGACCCGGATCGTTGCCTTGCTGGTCATCGTATGCACAGTCGCGGTGAGCAGCCGGATCGTTTTCTTTCCGGCCGTCGGTTCGAAATGGCAGACCGTGGCCCCGCATTATCTGGCTTACTTCAACGAACTTGCCGGCGGTCCGGCCAACGGCTTCAAGGAACTGGTGGACTCCAATCTGGACTGGGGACAAGACCTCAAGAACCTGAAACTCTGGCTCGTGGCGCATGACATCAAAGACCCTGTTTGCCTTTGTTATTTTGGCATGGCGGACCCGCGCTACTACGGGATTTTGCATTACAACCTGCCAGGAGGATGTCTGTTCGAACCACAACAAGGTTTTGACGTGCTGAAGCCGGGTGGGCTCATCGCCATCAGCGCCACCAAACTGCAGGGCGTTTACCTCCACCAGGCGGACCGGGATGCCTGGCGGCGAATCCTCGAACATGCCGTGTTGGTGGACACAGTCGGCTATTCAATCTTCATCTACCAATTCACCGGTTTTGACGGCAAAGGTTGAGCACCCCATTGCCCGGATTCCTGTCCCTGGTATTACCGTCGGCGCCGATGGCTTTAAATGTGAAACCAGTTCCAGCGCGTGCGGGATATGCCCCTGCGAATACTTGACCACAGGTCGAAATGGGTTGGTTCGCACACGTTGCTGAAAAACGGGCCGCGGCGGAAAAAATCAAGACACGCACGGACGCAACCAGGCAGAGGGGCATAATAATTTTCCGCTCGGAGATTTTGGCAGGATGCTTTGTCGGCGTGTCCTGAACGGGTCCAAGGTTAATTCGTCGCGCCAACCTCAAAGACATTCCCACTCACGAAACTTTGCCGCCTGGCTGCGCATCCGGGCCCTGGTTAATTTGGGTTTTGATTTTTCCAGCCTTCGGCCAGAAATAATTCCGTGTTTTCGATGATTTGCATTCCGGCGGTGGGGTTTTTCACGCGGGCGAACTGGATGGCATGGTCGCCGAGCAGGTGGCCGACCTGGGAATCCCAAACCATGGTGTAAGGGGCATCCGACCAGCCGAAATTTTTCAGGGGCGCCGGCGGCAGGCTGGGCGGCGCGGACGTTCCAGCCTCGGGAATATCCATCCAGCCCATGCTGGCCAGAATCCACACGCGGTGGCCGCGCTGGAGGGTTGTGCCGATGCGTTCGAGCACAGGTTGAATGGCATTGGTGTTCTGGATTTGAATTCGGACGAGGTCATAGCGGTGCGTGGCGTGGTCGGCCAGCGGCGGCAAAGTTGTCCACGCGGTCGGGCTTTTGAAATAATGGTCGAAAGTAATGCCGCAAAACCACGGAACGATCACAATATAATCATCCGGCGAAGCGTCGGTCTTCAATTCTCCCGCCCAGGTGTCAATATTTGTGAAACGAAGATGCAAATCACGGCTGGCCGTGGGAATGGCAATCAGCGCCGTGGCCGCAACCAGTCCGAAAAACAGCGCGCGCATTTTTCCGCGCAACCCCGGCAGTCCGATCTCAAAACCCACCGCCGTCAAGGCCATGAGCGGAAGCAGATACCAGGATTGTGAAGGAAACGCCGCCAGCCAGAGGAACAGAACAAATCCCGCGACCGCGACCAACACGGTTGTTCCGGCAAACAAACTTAAATCATCAAGGTCAGCGCCC
Source organism: Verrucomicrobiota bacterium (assembly GCA_049511835.1). Classification (GTDB taxonomy): domain Bacteria; phylum Verrucomicrobiota; class Verrucomicrobiia; order Limisphaerales; family UBA11358; genus UBA11358. Next base: position 22,172 of record JBEKXN010000025.1, read on the forward strand.
GGCGCGGTGGAAATTTTTCGGGCGTGGCGCAATGTTGCACCAGCCAAAAAAAATAATGCCAGCGCCAGTATTGCCCACGCATAAAAAAAGGCTCCGAGCGGAAACCCCAGGGCATCCTGAAAAGCGGCGATGAAACGCCACGGTTTCAATCCGGTTCTTAAAACCACCGACGATTCCTGCCCGGCCATCAAGCCGGAGACATAAGGCAAAAGTGAAACGGCGGCGGCAAGGCCGGCCAGAAATATTTGCGCCGCTGCCGTCCAATTTTTTTGCCGCCAGCACACCGCCCAAACTCCGATGCAAATCGCTCCGATCAGAATCGCGTTATGAAAAAGCGCCTGCACACTCAACGTCGCAAACAGTGCCAGCCAGCCGGTCCGCAGCCACGAAGGCCGACGCAAAAATGCAACCGCGCCGGCCGCCGTCAGCACAATGAGCAGGCTGCCCAGACCGTAGGCGCGGATGGAATCGCCAAAGACGAGCAGCGTGCTGTTCAGGCAAAAAAGCGAAAGGCTTAACAAGGGCGGAGACCGTCTCGTTTTCCAGGCGGTCAACCAAAGAACTGCGGGAATTCCGAGGCCGATCAACGTCCCCAGAAGGCGCAGGGTCAAATCGTTTTTGCCGGGGCCAATGGCTGACCAGCCGCGGACCAGCAGCGGCATCAGAACCGGGAATGAATCCTCTTTCATATCGGCCAGCGAATGACTCGCCGCGAGGTTGATGAGATTGACTTCGTCGCGCCAGAATCCACCCGCATGAAAAAGGAAAAAGAAATGCAGCCCGACAACTGCCACCGTGATCAGAATGGCGGCGAGCCGGCACAACCGCCGGTCGATGCTTTGCGCTGGCGATTCAGAAAACGTGGCGGGCGGATTGGAATCTGCGGCGTTCACACCATTTTGCATGACGCGGTCAAATTAGAGCACGCGTGGCAAAGCACAAGCCCCGACGCGCCGGAGAATCCAGAAAGTGTGATTGAGGCAGGAAATTCGGCGGAAATTGCCGGTCACAGGCGCTGCGGGAATGCCGGTTTGCAGAAATGGGCAAATTCGCTTATAATGGATTATGCTGTTTAGGGAAGCGTCACGAACGAAAAAAGGTTTTCTAATTTTAAACCTGATGTTTTGGTTCTCTGAACTGTTTGAAACGATGCCCTGGCCGAAACAAGCGCGTTGGCAGAGTCCCTCCGAAACTAAAATGGTTTTGCTGCTCTGCGGAGCGTTCATCAAGCGTTCTCTCGGCACGGCCATAGTGGTGTTGGTCAGCTGGTTCGCGGGCGTGGCGGTGGCACAGACCGACACCATTTTTGACGAGACGTATGATACCGCAAACACCCCCGCCGGCGCCAATGCGCTTGGCTGGTTTGGTGGGGACGGACTGAGCAACATCGTCGTGACTTACGTTGACGGGGCGGGAGTGAGTGGCAGCCGGGCACTCGTGATCCAGGCAGATTTTACGCAGGCCAATTCGGGTTACGTGGCTTATCAGTATGCCAACGCGGCGGTTTTCGGGAATCCCAGCACAAACCTCGTTGATTATCAGTTATCGTTTGACATCAAGGTGAATAATCCCGGGTTGAGCGCAATCTGGTGCGTGCTTCAGAGTTGGGGGAATACCGGTTATGGCGGTGCGTTCACGACCACGCCGGGTGGTTACATTCCGTTGGGATCCTATACGACCGGCACTTTCAAACACATCTCGGTGAATTTGGCGGATGTCACAATCTGGCCGGGAGCCAACACTTTCAATCCGGCCGGCGGGACCTGGCAAATTCAACTCCAGGTGAACGGTTGGAACGGCGCGGCCATCCACACCAACGAACAGGTGACCATTGATAATCTCACGGTGACGATGTCGTTCCAAACATCATCACAATGCACCGTCAATTGGAACGACGTGCATCAACGCATTGACGGCTTTGGCGCCTGCTCGGCGTGGACGGCGCCAAGTCTGTCTGACAGCCAGGCCGATATGTTTTTTTCCACCAACAACGGCATCGGCCTTTCGTTGTTGCGCAACCGCATCGCACCCGACGGCACGACCACCGAAGTGCTGACCATGCAGAAAGCCCAGGCCCGCGGCGCGCGGGTGTGGAGCACGCCCTTCAGTCCGCCGGCGGTTTACAAAGATACCAACTCGGTGAACGGCGGCGACTTTGTCTCGAGCGCGGGCAACTACCAGGGTTATGCCCGGCAACTGGCCGGCTACGTGGCCAGCATGATGCGTAGTAACGTCAATCTTTATGCCGTTTCGATTCAAAATGAGCCGGACCAATGGACCACTTACGAGTCCTGCCTGTGGACAGCCCAACAACTTCATGATTTTCTCCCCTACCTTCACAATGCCCTGGCCGCCAGCAATGTGGCTTCAACCAAAATCATGATGCCGGAATATTCCCGTTGGCAGTTTGACATCGCGACCAACGCCATGAATGACCCGAACACGGCGGCGGTGGTGGGCATTCTGGGCGGCCACAATTACGGCAGCACCGCTGCGCCGGTGAACAATTATGGCAAAGCGCTCTGGGAAACTGAGATTTCCTCGTTTGATGTCTTTGATGGCAGCATCACCAACGGCATCTATTGGGCGGGCCAAATTCATGCCTTCATGACGGTGGCGGAAGTCAACGCCTGGCACTATTATTGGCTCATTCCGTATGATCCAACTGGCCCGGAAAATCTGGCGTTGACCGATGACTCCGGCAATCCTGCCAAGCGCATGTATGTATTGGGCAATTACAGCCGTTTCGTGCGTGCCGGTTATTATCGCATCGGCGTGACCAACACCGCCAGCGCCACTCAGGTCAGCGCTTACAAAGACCCCGCCTCCCGCAACTTTGCGATTGTGGCCGTCAATCCCACCAGCGGTTCGGTGACCCAGATTTTCAACCTGTCGGGTTTTGCCGCCAGCACCGTGACTCCCTGGCTCACTTCCGGCGCCCTTTCCCTCGCGCAACAACCCACGCTGGCCGTTAACGGGACGGCCTTCACCAATGTTTTGCCGGCATTGAGTGTTTCGACTTTTGTCGGGCGAGCAGCCGCACCGCCAACTTTGGCGGCGACGAAACAAGGCATCAACATCATTCTCTCCTGGGCTACAAATATCGCAGGGTATTCCTTGGTATGTTCCACCAATCTCGCTCCGGCACACTGGAATTCGGTTTTGTCTTTGCCGGTTGTTGTCGGAAATCAGAACGTGGTGACCAACAGCATAACCAACGGGGCGGTCTTTTACCGTCTCTACGTGCCCTGACGGACAAGCACCGTCAGTAACTACGTCTCTGTGGCCAGCGTGCCGCCTCTGGAAATTAAAACGCCTGCTCCAGAATTTCAGTCAATTCCCCCGGCGTCAGCAAAATGGGATTCGCCTTCATGCTGCTGGCGTTGGCGGCCTTGGCTACTAATTCTGGAAAATGTTCGCGCTGAATCCCAAAGCTGCCGAGCCGCGGTATTTTTAAGTCGGTTACGAGTGCACGAACCCATTTCACGCCGTCGTCAGCCTTGGCCTGCGAATCGCCGGTGAGCCACCAAGCCGCCTCTTCGTAACGGTGCAACGCGGCGCCGTTCGGATCTCGCTGGCGCAACGCCCGGAGATTCATCGCCATCACGTGCGGCAGCAATGCGGCACAAATCGCGCCGTGCGGCGCGGAAAAGCTGCCGCCCATCGGCCCGGCGAAACCATGCACCGCGCCGAGACCGGCATTGCTCAAAGCCAGCCCGCCGAACAAACTTGCCACCGCCATGTCCTCCCGCGCGTCCTTGTCCTGCCCTTTGCTGAACGCCACGCGCAACGACCGTGCGGCGCGGCGCAGGCCCTCGACGCACAATCCGTCGGTCATCGGGTTGGCGCGATTGCAGACAAACGGCTCAATGAGTTGCGTCAAGGCATCCATGCCGGTGCTGGCGGTGAGTGCCGGCGGCAAATCGTAGGTCAATTCAGGGTCAACCACCGCCACCCGGGCGGCCATCAGCGGACTGCGCAAGCTCACTTTCACCTTGTGTTCGGGCGACGCCAATACCGCGTTGCGCGTGACCTCCGAGCCGGTGCCGGCAGTAGTGGGAATCGCGGTAAACGGCGCGGACCATTTTGTCAATGCCTTTCCGCGGCCAATGATTTCAATGTAATCCAACAAATCGCCATTGTTCGTCAGCATGGCGGCGATGGCCTTGCCTGCGTCGATCGCGCTGCCGCCACCAATGCCGATGACAAAATTGCGGCGCTCCTGTTTTGCCAACGCAACACCGGCACGCACGGTGTCAATTTCGGGTTCGCCGGACACGGAAAAGTTCACGACATCCATTCCTTGGCCTCGCAAAACCGCAGCCAGTGCTTCACCATGACGGGCATTGCGTCCGGTCACAACGAACGCACGCCGACCATGGCGTTTCATCAACATTTCTGTGGCGACGTGTTTGACCGCCCCTGCGCCAAAGACGATCCGTGTGATGGTTGCAAATTCAAATTTCATGTTCGCTTGTGGCCGCGTTCGTGAGAATGCGGTTCTTCGCGCTTTCACAAGCGCGGCTACCAATTTTTGTCATCGGGAAAAAGGTTGTTGAATTTCACGCTGTGGCGCGGCTCGGCCATCATGGGCGCAACCGCATCCCGCCAGACCGGATAATGCCTGGTTTCCTTGTGCGTGTCGGCGGCGTTGGCATCCCGATAAACTTCCACCAATACAAATCGTGTCGGGTCATCCTGCTGCTGGACGACGTCGAAGCGCGCGACACCCGGTTCCTTCAGGCTCGCGCGCGCGTTGGCGAGCGTTGCCTGTTTGAAAGTCTCCACCCACTCCGGCTTGACATGAACATGAACATGAACAACAAGCATTGGCGACGAATAGGCGAAACCCGGCCAAAGCACAAGCCGCCAGTGGACGCAATTTGCATTGAATCGGCGGGCCAATTCTTCCATACTGCCCGGCACGATGGGCGCACAATGGAAACAGGCCGGACGCGAAATCAACGCGCAGAAAAAAGGCCAGATGGTCGCCAAGCTGGTCCGCGAAATCATGGTCGCGGCCAAACTGGGCGGGCCTGACCCCGACCTCAATCCACGCCTCTACGTCGCCGTCGAAAAAGCCAAAAAAGCCTCCGTTTACCGGGACACCATCGAACGCGCCATCAGAAAGGGCGCCGGACTCGACACGGAAAAGGTCAATTACGAAACCATCGTCTATGAAGGTTTCGCCCCCCACAAGGTGCCGGTCATCGTTGAATGTCTCACCGACAGCCGCAACCGCACGGCGCCGGAAATCCGTAATTTGTTCAAGGCCGGCTCGCTCGGCCAGCCCGGCAGCGTGGCGTTCTTCTTCCATCACCTCGGCGTGGTCGAAGCCACCCATCCCGATGCCAGCCGCGACGCGGAAGCCGACGCCATCGAAGCCGGCGCGCAGGAAATTGAGCCGCTGGAAGCCGACGAGGTCCCCGCCGGACAGAAGGGCGCGCGGTTTCTGACGGAAATCAAGGACCTCGATCACGTTTCCAAAGCGTTGAAAGCCGCCGGCTGGAACGTCATCGCCTCGGAAATCCGTTATCTCGCCAAGAATTTTGTCGAAGTTACCGGGGCCGCGCGCAAGGACGTCGAAACTTTCCTCAACGCGCTGGACGACCACGACGACGTGCATCGCGTCTATGCGGCGATGAAATAAATTTTTGAGATTTGCCGCCGGCTTAAGCCATAATTTCTTCAAAGCCGAAGGAACTCCGTCGCAAATATCAATTTGGCTTTCCGCGTGACGAACTTGGGTTAAAGTTCACCGCCGCGGATGATTTCGACGATTTGCTTCACAACTTCGCGCGCGGCTTGTTCGACTTCCGGGGAGAGGATGGTGCCGAAATTGAAATCGCGACCGCGGATGCTGAACAGAACGGCCTTCGGCTCCCGGTGATAAAGCGTTTTACACAACGACAGCACATCCGCCGGCGTCAGATAATGGGCCACGGCGTGGCTTTGGAAGTTGGGGGTGACAACGGTTTGTTGGACTGGCTCGGGCGCTTCGGGTATCGCGGCATCCACGAAAATAACGGCGTCGAAGCGGCTGATGGTCTCGGCGGCTTCGACTTCAAGCTGTTGGCCGGTTTCCAGTTCCACGTTGGGGAGGTCCAGCGCAGCCAGTTGTTCGAGGACGAACCAGCCGACGCCGTCGTCGCGGCGGCTCTGGTTGCCATAGCCGATGATGAGGGTGCTCACAGGGGAAATCCTAATGCCTAAATCCTAATGACGAAAGAAATCCAAAGCCCGAATTCCGAAGCTCCAGCTCCGGGAATGACTGGTTTGCTACGAGCATGGTGCCATCTTTTGTAGCGGCGCTCTATGAGCGTCGTTTGTGTCAATTGGCGACGGTCACAGACCGCCGCTACAGAGCGCTGCCGCGATGCACTTTGTCCACCACCGTCCCGCCGGCGTCCACCAACTCCACTTGCATCGGCATCTGGCCGATGGCGTGGGTGGCGCAGCTCAGGCACGGGTCGTAGCAGCGGATGACCGCCTCGACGCGGTTGAGCATGCCTTCCTTGAGTTTTTTTGCCTTGACGTATTTCCGGGCAATGGCCTGCACGCCGCGGTTCATCGCCAGGTTGTTGTGGCCGGTGGCGACAATCAGGTTGGCCTTCTCAATCCGGCCATCGGCGTCCACCCAGTAGTGATGGATGAGCGTGCCGCGCGGCGCTTCAATCACGCCCACGCCTTCCCGGCAGGTCGGCTCGTTCGGCACCAGGATGTCGGTGCCGGTGATGTCGGGGCTTTCCAGCAACTGCTGCGCGCGTTCGAGTCCGTACAGCACCTCGATGAGCCGCGCCCAATGATAGTAGAACGAACTGGTCTGCACGCGGTGTTTGGCGCGCCAGACCTTCAACTCCGCGTCGGCCTGCGGCGTGGCAATGCGGCTGCAGGCGTTCAGGCGCGCGAGCGGTCCCACGCGGTACATGCCCTGCGGATAGCCGAGCGCCGAGATGAAGGGGAACTTCATGTACGACCACGGCTCGACCGCCTCGCTGATGTAGTCGAGGTATTTCGACGGGGGAACCTGGTCGTGCACAATTTCGCCGGCGGCATTGCAGAAGCGCAGGTTGCCATCGTACAACTCCAGCGCGCCGTCCGGCTGGACGAGGCCCATGTAGTTGGAATCAAAGCGGGCAAAGTCCTCGACCTCCGCGAGGTTGGCCTGGTGGTAGCCCTTGAGCAAATCGAGCGCGAATTTCGCGTGGCCGAACGCCTCGGGCAGGCCCTTGAGGATTTCGTCGCGTTGCGCGATGGTGAGGACCTTGTTCACGCCGCCGGGCACCGGGAAGTCCGCGTGGATCTTGCGGCCCGCGACGAGCTTGATGAGCTCCTGGCCGAATTTGCGCAGCCGCACACCCTTGACGGCAATGTCGGGCTGCTGCCGGATGAGGCCGACGATGTTGCGGGCAGCGGGGTCGGAGTCGAACCCGAGCAGCAGGTCGGGCGCGCTGAGATGGAAGAAGCTGAGCGCGTGGGACTGGATGATTTGGCCCATGTGCATCAGTTCACGCAACTTCTTCGCCGTGGGCGGAATCTCGCGGCCGACGACGGCGTCACAGGCCTTGGCGCTGGCGAGCAGATGGCTGACGGGGCAGATGCCGCAGGTGCGCGGGGTGATTTGCGGCATCTCGGTGAAATGCCGGCCTTCGCAGAACTTTTCAAAACCGCGAAACTCCACGACGTGAAAACGCGCGTCGTCCACCTCGCCCCGGCTGTCGAGATGGATGGTGATCTTGGCGTGGCCCTCGATGCGGGTCACGGGGTTGATGGTGATGGTCTTGGTTGTCATGTCAGTCGTACCTCAAATTCTTCTCGTTCCACTGCGGCATGCGGCCAGCCAGCAATTCCGTCAGGGCGTACCAGATCACGTCGGCGTCCGGCGGGCAGCCGGGGATGCACAGGTCCACCTTGACCACCTCCTGCAGCGGCCGCGCCTTCGGGTACAGCTTCGGCACGAGGGGATCGTTGGGGATGCAACTGATGCGGTTGCTTTCGGCCTGCTCGTAGGCGCGCGCCAGGCAGTCTTTCAACGGGAATTGGTTGCGCAGGGCCGGGACGTTGCCGGTGATGGCGCAGTCACCGAGCGCGATGAGAATCTTGCAGCGATCGCGCAGCATCCGCAGTTCGTGCTCCTGGTCGGTGTTATTCACGCAGCCCTCGACAATGCCGACGTCCACCTGCGGCATGTCCTTCACCTTGGTGTCCACGATGGGGCTGAACAGGATGTCAATCAGCTTCATCAGGCCTACCAGGCGTTCGTCGAGGTCGAGGAACGACATGTGGCAGCCCGAGCAGCCGCTCAGCCACATGGTGGCGACGCGCACCCGGGCGGGCGCGGCGGGCGCGGCGGCGGCCTTCGCCGCCGGGCGGGTGGTTTTCTTCGTTGTTGTTTTGCGGGTCGTCTTGTTCATGCAAATACACTCTCCAAAATTGCCGCGTCTTCGCGCGCCTCGCCGCTGACGGGCAGCACGGGCCGCAGGGACAACCGGCGTCCTTCCAAGTTGGTGATGGTGCCGGACTTTTCGCACCAAATGGTGGCGGGCAGCACGACCGCCGCCTTGTCGGTGAGCGCCGAGCGGTAGCCGGCCTGCACCACCACGCACGGAATCTGGTTCAGCAGATCGGGCACGTATTTCTCGTCCAGCATCCCGGCGCCACCGTCGGGCGCGTCACTGGCGACAACGTGCAGGAACTTCAGTGGTTTGGCGTCCAGCCACGGGCCGATGTCTTCGATGGCCTCGATGCCGGCGGCCGCCAACGCGAGGCTGTTGGCGCTGACCGGCAGGCCGATGAGCGCGGGTTCCTGGCCGCCCGGATGGCCTTCAAAAATTTTGATGAGCCGTTCCATCACCGTCACACCGATGGGAGTCATGGCGTTCGGGCCATAGACGATGGCCGGCCGTTGCGCGCCTTCGAGCGTTGCCGCCACCTGGTCCCAGAACTGGTGTTCCAGGCTGACCTCGTGGGCATAGATGTTGGCGTACTGGTCGAGGTCGCTCTTGCGGGCGTGGAAAATCAGCAGTTTCGCCCCGCGTTTGCGGACCGTGGTGCGGATGCGGGCGGCCACAACCCCGTTGTCGCGGGACGGTTGGGCGCCGATGATGATGATGGCGTCCGCGTCCTCCAGTTTCCGCATGGCGTCGGCGCTGAAAGACGGTTCGCGGCAGAGCGCCGACTCGTTAACGGCCACACACATGCCCACCCGGTCGAGCTTGCCGATGAATTTCGTGATGGTCTGTGCGGTCTCGTTGGTCACGCGCGGGGCGACGAGCAGCGCCTTCTCCATTTTTTTGGCATCCTTGACGGCCTTGCGAATGGCGGCGATGGCGTTGTCCCAAGTGGCGGACTTCAATTTGCCGTCCTTGCCGCGGAGCAGCGGTCGGGTGATGCGTTCGCGCGGTTCGGCCCACGTTTCGTACCGGCCCTTCACGCAGAGATGGCCGCGATTGACGGGGGAATCGGGGTCGCCCCAGACATTCACGATGCGGTTTTCCTTGACGAACACCTTGAGGCCGCAGCCGAGCGGGCATTCGGTGCAGGTCGTCAGCACCGGTTGACAACTGGCGAGCGGGCCCCGGAAGGCCGCCGCCTTGTCGAAGAATGCGCCGGTCGGGCAGTTGGCAACGCACGCGCCGCAGGACGTGCAGGTTTCGGACTCGCCGAATTTTTTGAGCATGTCCACGACCACCCGGTTGCGGATGCCGCGGTAGGCGACGTCGAGCGTGTGCACGCCTTCAATCTCGTCGCAGGTCCGCACGCAACGCATGCACAGGATGCAGCGGTTGTGGTCCAGCCCGAAATACTTTGCCGTCAGGTCCACCGGCAGGGCGGGATAGAGATACTGGTAGCGAATGCCGGAGATGCCGTGGACGTAGCCCTGGTGCTGCAGGCCGCAGTCGCCCTTGTTGTAGGGGCACATCGGGCAGATGTGATTGCGTTCGCTGAACAGCAGTTCCAGCGTGGCCTTCCGCAGGCCCTGCAGGCGCGGGCTGTCGGTGATGATCTTCGAGCCGTCCACGGCCGGGGTGGCGCAGGACGGCACCACCTTGGGGCTGCCGACGATTTCAACGATGCACAACCGGCAGCCGCCCCATGAGGTCAGCCCCTTCAGATAGCACAGCGTCGGGATGTCAATGTCGTTGGCGCGGGCGATTTCCAGGATGGTTTGTCCCGGTTCGCCGGCGCAGACCTTGCCGTTGATGGTGAGGGAAATTTTCTTGGTTGCAGTCATGGTTTCACTCCGCATCAATGTGATTTTTCTCCACTGCCGCTGGTTTTGATGTCGCAACGCAGACAGCGGAAGCATTCTGCCTTGGCCTGCCATTCGGTGAAGGTGGGTGACACCTCCACGTTGCCGCGCCGCTGGTCGGGCGCAATGAGCCGCGCCGGGTTGCGCGGCCCGCCCTGGGACGGCGGCGGGATGGTATGGTCGTAATCGAACTTCGGCCACAACTCCTCGAAACGGTCCAGCCCGGTCAACTGCCGGTCAATCATCTTCGCGGCCTTCTTGCCGGCCCCCATTGTGGTGGAGACGTTGGTGGCGCCGGTGACATAATCGCCGCCGGCATAAATCTTCGGGTTGCTGGTTTGCAACGTCCACGGGTCCACCTTGAGCGAACCCCACGAGGTCGTGTCCAGACCGAGCGTTTTGGTCAACTTGCTTTCGGGTTTCTCACCGATGGCCTTGATGATCGTGTCGCAGGGGACGACGTAGGTGTCCTTGGTCACGACCGGAGCGCGGCGACCGCGGGCGTCGTACTTGCCGGGAATGGTCTTGGCGACTTCCAAGCCGGTGACTTTGCCGGTCTGGACAGTGATGACACGCAACGGCGCGGCCATGGTGATGAGCTTGACGCCCTCTTCGAGCGCCTGCTCGATTTCGTCGGGAATCGCCGGCATTTCCCCGCGCGACCGCCGATAGACGATGGTCACGTCGGCGCCCAGCCGTTTGGCGGTGCGCGCCGCGTCAATCGCTGAGTTGCCGCCGCCGATGACGGCGACCTTCGGGCCAATGGCCGGTTTTTTGCCGACGGCGGCATCGTTAAGGAACGACAGCGAGGACAGCAGGCCTTTCGCGTCGTCGCCCGGGACCCCGAGCGCCTGTTCCTCCCAGGTGCCGAGCGCGAGGAAGACGGCGTCATTGTCCTTGGCGAGCTTGTCGAGTTGCAGTGTTTTGCCGAGTTCGGCCTTGAACTTGAATTGGAAGCCCGCGCTGCGGATGAAGGCCAGTTCCTGGTCCACGATTTTCTTGGGCAGGCGATACTCGGGCAGCGCGTAGCGGAGCAGGCCGCCAGCGTTGGGCGCCCGGTCATACACCGTGACCTTGTGGCCGAGCAGGGCGAGGTAGAACGCCGCGCTCAAACCCGCCGGACCGGCGCCGACCACGGCGATTTTTTTGCCGGTGGCGGCCTGTTTGCGTTTAAGAATGCGCTGTAACACCCGTTTGGCGCCGCCACTTTCATACATCACGTCGCCGATATAGCGGTGCGTTTCGCGCATGTTGACGGAGGCATCCACGCCGGCGCGCCGGCAGCGGAGTTCGCACGGGTGCTGGCACACGCGGCCCGTGGTCGAGGGCAGCGGGTTGTCCATCACCACCTGTTCAAAGGCGTCGTCAATCCGGTCCTCCTTCAGCAACTGGAGGAAGCCGGGGATGTTCATGTTCAACGGGCAGGTGTTTTCGCAGGGCGAAAGCTGCAGGTTGCCGCACAGGCCGGCCACGCAACGGTGTTCGCGGATGTGCTGCTCGTATTCGTGCCGGAAGTATTTCAGCGTCGTCAGCACCGGGTTCGGCGCGGTCTGGCCGAGGCCGCAAAGGCTGGCATCGCGGACGACGGAGCACAGGTCCTCGAGCTTGTCGAGGTCGGTGAGCTCGCCTTCGCCACGGGTGATTTTCTCCAGCAGATTCAGCATCTGCTTGGTGCCGACGCGGCAGGGCGGGCATTTGCCGCAGGATTCATCGCAGCAAAATTCGAGGAAGAACCGGGCGACATCCACCATGCAGGAATCCTCGTCCATGATGACCATGCCGCCGGAACCCATGATGGAACCGAGCTGCTGGAGCGTTTCGTACTCGACCGGCGTGTCGAGATGTTGCGCGGGGATGACGCCGCCGGAGGGGCCGCCGGTCTGGACGGCCTTGAATTGTTTGCCGTTGGGGACGCCGCCGCCGATTTCGTAGATGATGTCGCGTAACGGCGTGCCGAAGGGGACTTCGGCCAGGCCGGTGTTCTTGATCTTGCCGGCGAGCGCGAAGACCTTGGTGCCCTTGGTCTTCTCGGTGCCGAACGTGGCATACCACGCGGCGCCTTTGCGGATGATGGCCGGCACGGCGGCCCAGGTCTCGACGTTGTTGATGTTGGTGGGTTTGCCCCACAGGCCGCGCTGGGCCGGGAAGGGTGGACGCGGCATCGGCTGGCCGCGGCGGCCTTCGATGGAGCGCATGAGCGCGGTTTCCTCGCCGCATACGAACGCGCCGGCGCCGATGCGGAGTTCGAGGTCGAAGTCGAATCCCTTTTCAAAAAGGTTTTTGCCGAGCAGCCCGTTTTTGTAGGCCTGCTCGATGGCAATCTGGAGGCGCTTGATGGCGAGTGGATACTCGGCGCGGATGTAGATGAACCCGCGGTTGGCGCCCATGGCGAAGCCGCCGATGGCCATGCCTTCCATGACGCGGTGGGGATCGCCTTCGAGAACGGCGCGGTTCATGAACGCGCCCGGATCGCCCTCATCGGCATTGCAGATGATATACTTGGGTTTGACCGGCACCCTGGCCATCAACTCCCACTTCACGCCAGTCGGAAAACCCGCGCCGCCGCGGCCACGCAGGCCGCTGGCTTTGATCTCCCCGATGACCTGTTCGGGCGTCATCCCGGTGAGGATTTTGCCGAGGGCGGCGTAGCCATCGCGGGCGATGTATTCCTCGATTTTCTCGGCGTCAATCACGCCGCAGTTTTCGAGGATGATCTTGGTCTGTTTGGCTAGGAACGCGAAATCGCGCTGGGTGGTGATGACGTTGTCGCCAACTTCCGTCTTGGGCAGCAGCCGTTGGCAGGGCCGGCCCTTGACAAAATGTTCCTCCACCAGTTCCGGCACGTCCAACGCTGTGACGCGCTGATAGAAGGTGCCGTCGGGGTGGATGAGGATGACCGGGCCAAGATCGCACGGCCCCATGCAGCCGGTCACGATCATCTGGACTTCCTTGTCCAGCCGGTGTTTTTTCAATTCCGACGCGAGGGCGTCCTGGACGGCGCGGCAGCCGGAACTGAAACAGCCGGCGCCGCCGCAAACCAATACCTGAGAGCGAATCATGCTGGTTACTCCGTCTTCTTTTGCCTGCCGATGGCAAGATTGTCCACCTTCCGGCCCTTTTGCAGGTGTTCGGCGACAATTTTTTTCGCCTTCTCGGTGTCGAGCTTGGCGTAGGTGGTCTTTTCGCCACCGGCTTCCTCGACCTCGACGACCGGTTCGATGTCCTCCAGCCCGTGCTCGCCCGTGACGCGGACTTCCACGTCATCGAGGCCGCGTTTTTCAATTTCGTCGAGCATGGTTTTCATGACTTCGCGGGCGCCGGAGGCGATGCCGCTGGTGCCCATGCTGACGACGACGCGGTATTTTTTACCGCCTTCGCGCAGGGCGATTTGTTTCCGGGCCTTTTCCTTGAGTTGTTTCAATTGTTCCAGGTTCATAAATTGACTTTTCCTTTCGTGGCTGGCTCCTGCGAGTCGAAGAAAAACTTCTGCCCATCGGAGCGGTAGTTCAACTGCACGTCCATTTTTTTGTCCGTCGCACACAGCGCCAGGATCGTCGCGTTCAGGTCGCCCAGCGGCGGCCGGTCAATGTGACTGAGCCGCATGGAGGCCGTGACCGACGTGCCCCGTCCGGGGGCGGACCGCACTTGAAAATGTCCGCCGCACATCTCGGAGGTCTGTTGCAGCAGGGCGAGGCCCAGCCCGACGGGTTTGCGGCGCTGTGACTTGCTGCTCCAGCGGTTCGCGAGCACCCGCTTCAGCGTGGCCGCGTCCATGCCCCGGCCATCGTCGCGCACCCGCAGGACCAGCCAGTCATGTTTGCGGCTCTCCAGGATGCTGATTTGCACCTGCTTGGCGTTGGCGGAGAGCGAATTCATGGCTATGTCCAGGATGTGTTGTGACAGCTCTTCAAACATATTTTTTCAGGTCCACCTTGCACAGCTGGGGGATCTTGTCCACCGTCAGCTTGCCATAGACGTCGTCGCCCACCGACATGGCCGGGGCCAGCGCGCAGGCGCCGATGCACCGGGCGGTGGTGAGGCTGAACAGGCCGTCCTTGGTCGTTTCGCCTTCCTTGATCCCCAGCTCCTTCTCCAGCGCGGCGATGATCGCCTCCGAACCGCGCACGTGGCAGCCGGTGCCGCGGCAGACCATGATCTGGTGTTTGCCGCGCGGGACCAGGGTGAAGAAATGGTAAAAGGTGACGACGCCATAGACGTGCGAGAGGGGCAGCTTCAATGCGGTGGCGACGTAGCGGAGCACGTCGGTGCTGAGATAACCAAACATCTGCTGCGCCGCGTGCAACACCTGAATCAACGAGGTTGGCTCGTGATTGTAGTTTTCAATCGTGCGGTCGAGGTCCGCAAAACGCGGGTCGCCGCTCGGATGGTTGGTATCCATGGCCGCGATGCGCGCGGTCTCGCTGAGGGCTTTTTCGTTCATCGTAATCCGGCCTCCCAAAGTTTTCCGGCCGCCTCGTAGGCCGCCAGTTTCGTGGACAGCAACACAATGCCTTCCGCGTCCGCTTCGGCCACGACTCCGGGGTCGGGTTTGCGGCCGCAGACGAACAGCACCGCGCCGATGTCCTTGGTCGTGGCGCAGGAGATGACATTGCGATGGGTCTGGACGGTGATCCACAACATGCCGTGGCTGGCGTGCGCCAGCACGTCGCTGAGCAGGTCGCTGATGTAGCAGCCGGTGAGGTCCGCCTCGGCCCGGTTGGTCAGCGGCTCGGCCTTGATCGCGGCCAGCACGGACGACAGTTTCTTTGTTTTTTCAGTTTTCATTTGGTTCTCCCGGCTTGGGCAGCGGGGCCACCTGGCTCAACAGCACTTCGCAATGCAGGCGCGTGCCGACGCTCATTTCGGAATGGATTTCAAACTGGTCGGAACATTTCTTGATGTTGGGCAGGCCCATGCCGGCGCCGAAACCCAGTTCGCGCGCCAGCGGCCCGGCGGTGGACCAGCCTTCCTGCATGGCCAGTTCCACGTTTTCGATTCCCGGCCCGCGGTCCACGGCCTCGATGACCACCTTCCCGGGCGAAATGGCAACCGAGAGTTCGCCGCCGATGGAATGGATGATGATGTTCATCTCGGCCTCGTAGGCGATGATGGCCGCGCGGCGCCGGATGACCGGATCCACGCCACGCTCCCGCAGAATCTGGCGCATGCGTTGCGAAATCTTGCCCGCGCTCTCGTAATCGCCCGACTTCACCTCCGTCTGCAAGACCAACGATTGGTCGCGTTCCGAGTCGCCGGTCTTGGCGGAGAACAGCGCAGCCTCGCGGGCGGCGGCTTCCTCGGCGCGTTTTTCCAGTTTTTGCATCAGGCAGGCGGTGATGTCGCCGCGGGTGATGACTCCCACGAGTGCGCCGCTGCTGTTCAACACGGGAAAACGGCCGAAGCCATGCCGGTCGAACTCCGCCACCGCGCGTACGAGCGAGAAATGGTCGCGCAACGTGACGATGTTCCGCGTCATCCACCGCTCCGCCGGGTCGTTGACGTGGCCCTGGTCGAGGGCGTTGATGATGTCCTCGATGCTGACCAGTCCCACCGGGGCGCCGTTTTGGAGGATGGGCACGCCCGAGATGCGGTGGGTCTTCATTAAATTCTGGATGGTGCGGAGCGAGTCGCCGGGCGCACCGGTCACCGGCGGCTGGGTCATGGCGTCGCGCACGCGCAGTTCGTAAACCAGCAACTGGGCAACGGAAACTTTGAACGGTTTGCCCGCGGTCGTGCCGGTTTCGGTTGGAGGTTCTTCAGGCATGGTCGTGGTGATCGTGCTGTTTCCCAGCTTGATCGCCACCGCATTATGCGCCACCGCTGCGCTGGCGGTCAATTCCGGAGGACGTTCCGGAAGCTTGAAACGCCGATCGCCTCCGGCCTGTTGAAGAACAGCCGTCAGGCGCGTTCCATTGTCTTTTTCGGTGGTGGCGTTCATGACTTGAAACCTGTGCAACCCGCCCCAATGCGCGGTCAAAAACCGCGCTGGCGTCCATACAACTTTCGCGGGAGCAGGCGCGGATGACTCTGCAAAAATTGGCAAACTATCACCGTGCTTTGTTCAACGTGCTGCCGGCCTTTTTTTTCGCCCCTCTTCGGCGGCAAAGCGAAATTTTCTTAGCGGTCCGCGCTCCTGACCAAAACCAGGTTGGTCACGGAAGTGTTGCCCGCCAAAAAGATTGACCGGAAATCAATTTTGTTGGACAAGGCAGTCACAAAGCCGTCCGTAACCGAGAAGCCGTTCCAGCGTCCAATTTTCACTGGCATCACGCGTGCTATGGTTGGCGTGTCGAGTTCAATTCGCCCAACCAAAACGCGTCATCAAAGCCCTGCCCGTTGGCAACGATGGGCAAGGTGGTTCACTTTTCCGCAATTAAAGCACCGTCACGGCGCAAACGCATTTTCTGCCCCCGCCATTCAACGGTGTTTCCCAAAAACGCGCCGGCCCAAATCGCCGCTTGCTGCAAGTCTTTTACCGGCACCAGCCACGGCGGTGCGATGTTGTCGCGCGATGGCATGAACCGGCGCTGAAGATTTTGCGCCAGGACAATGCGGATGAGCAAACAAACGACAGCAATGAGCGGAGCGCAAAGTGTTTTGGACCAGACAAGCGATGCCATCAGCCACAGCAGCGGCCAGAGTGTGGCGTTGGACAGGATGCTGAAAAAATACGGCACGGGCTGGCAGACGCGGATGGTGCGCGCCCAGCGCAGTTGATGTTTCCAGACCTCACGCCAGTTCATTGGCGCGTCCCAACATTCCACCACGACGGGGCAAAGCGCGAGGCGATGGCCGCGCTGCGCGAGGCGATGGCCGAGTTGATAATCGTCCGCGAGGCAATTCACCAATGCGGTGAAGCCGCCGATTTCTTCGAGCAATTTGCGGCGCGTGAGCATCGCCGCGCCGAGGGCGAAGTCGAGCGGCTTGAGGTTGGTGGATTGCAAAACCTGGCTCCAGAAATCGGCGTTGATGGCAACGGCCTCGCAGCGCATGGCGGTCGTCGCGGGATTCGCCAGCCGGTAAAAACAATTGACCAGGCCGGTTTGGGGATCGCGCAGCGGTGCGACGATGTTGGCGAGAAAATCCGGAGGCACGCGCACATCGGCATCGCTGACGAGAATCAGCGGATGTTGGGCCAGCCGTTCGAGTTGAATGAGGGTCGAGACTTTGCCGTTGGCCCCGGGCGATTCAGCGCAGATGACGAGTTGCGCGTCACGCCCGGGATTTTTTTCAATGAGTTCGCGGACGATTTTGCAAACCGGATCACCGGCGTCGGCGACGCCAAACAGAACTTGAATCTGGCCGGCGTAATTTTGATTGCACCAGCTTTGGAGCGATTCGGCCGTGGTGGCGTCGCAACCTTTGAGCGGTTTGAGCAGAGTGATGCCCGGGGCAAAGGACAAATCCGTGACGCGCTGGTGCAGCGGAAAACGCCGGGCGGCGACCCATTGCCAGAGCGCGAGGGCAAAACTCAACAATGCCAGAACAGCGAGAATTGAATTTAGGAGGTTCATTGCCGAAAAATACCGCCGTCAGTGTCCAACGAACACCGCCTGCCACCAATGCAATTCCGCTGTTGCGGGCGGGGAGCCTCCGGCAACACCCTTACCGCAGAAGCAATAGGAGGTGGCTTTGAGCCGCTCTGCGCTGGTTTGAGATTGTTGTTAATGAACCGCCCCATTGTAAATTGTTTGCTCTGACTCCTTCTCGTTCAATCCCCGCCAGACTTTTTCAACAGCCTGCCAATAACATTGGTGCTTATCGCATTTCTTTTCGACGCATCAAATTTAACATCAGACACCAGAACTTTTCCCATGAGTTGCACGGCCATTATTGGAAGTTGCCTCCAATCACCGGCAAGATCGGCAGCGTCTAGCGGTGGCATGAGAAAGACGGAGTAATGAGTGCTATACTCGTCTTCGCGTTCATCAAATGGGCAATCGAATAAGTAAGTCCTGCCGTGAGATTGAACGATAAACATTCTCGGCACGTCGTAAAAATCCCTGTACTGGATAGGTTCGTAATCCATATTATTGGACTCTCTCCGATTTTGGCACCGGATTTGGAGCGGGTGGCCCAAATACGGTCGGACTTGATCCTTCAGTAACATTTACGTGGCTTTGGTTAATCGCACCACTTCTTGTTGCTTCCGGCGCAAGCACAACACTACCACCCTGTTCGCGCACGGCACCGGCGGTAGTGGACCGAATGGTGCCGTGAGGAACCCCGGCGGCAGCTTCTGGCACGGTAGCGCCCATACTTCCAGAAAAAGTGGTGCCGGCGGTTGGCATTGGAGCTTGTCCACCTCTTACAACCGCGTAGGGATCCGGAACCACAGTAGCAGGGTTTGCCCCCTGTTGCAAAGCAAACTTGGGGTCATACTTGACAATGCTGCTTCCCCCTCCGCCGGTCAACTTGGAGCTCCAATCTTGCTTACTCGTCCACTCTGCGAATTCCTTTTCGGTCATCGGCTTGGCTTGAGTTTGGGATTCCGGCGCGCCGATGTAGGTTTTATTCGGGTCCAAGCCGCGCATTCTCATTGCCGCTGCGGAGTTTGCGAGTTCCCTTGCCTCCTGAGCTCGTTGCGCGGTGGTCACAATGCGTTCGCCACGAGAATTGTAATTTAGAGCTACACGGATTTCTCTGGTAATTTCGCCTTCGTACTCTTCCCGCTCTGGCCGCTCCGGCTCCACTTCTTGATGCCCGCTTGGGTCCGTTTATCTCAGAGGATTATTGACGCAATAACTGTAACGATTGTAACTCTGCGGATTGCTGAGGTCGGGAATTCTGTCATCGGGTTGGATGAACCTGCCCAACTCCGGATCGTAGTATCGGAAATTGTAATAGTATAACCCCGTCTCATCATCCTTAACCTGCCCGGTAAACTGGCGCGACACTTTCAGAGTTGTCTGTGGATTGGCTGTCTGATTTCGACCGAACGGATAGTATGAGTCCAACTCCAATTGCGAAGCCGGTGTCACCGGCCCGCTTAACACACAAGACGAATTGAGATTATCCTCGTGGTAATAATAGCCGACGTTCGTGGTATTGCCGCCGCCGTTCAGCGTTGAGGTCGGTTCAAAGGTGCAAACCTGCTGGCCGCCGGCAAACACGTGGAACAGAACTTTGTGAACTCCGTTGGTGTCGTTCTTTTCCTCATAGTTGTTCCCAATCCAGATTTGCACCTGGTTAGTGTTCTGGTCCACCCGCTTCCACAACCGGGTGCCATCCGCTGCGTAGCCGTATTCCACCACCACCCTCCCGGCTTGCGAAAACTTTCAAAGAATGATTTGCTGCCGACAACTGTTGACAGGAAAATGCCCGGCTGCCAATCTCAAAATCAAGAACGATCGAATCCTGTCACAGTTTGGTTAAAATGACGGTAACGTCATCGGGCAAAGCTCCCGACGGATACCTCACTAATTGAATTAAATTTTTCACAGCCGTTTCGGCTACTGATTTACGACAAGTAGAAATGATACGCTCCGCCGGAGCGTATTTGAGAAGACCATCCGTTGCCAAAAGCAAATATTCTCCACACACTCTGGTTTGATTGAAAGCAACGGGCCGTGCACTACCCGAACCGATAAGTGGTTTTCTCGATTGGTTTTCTGTGAGATTCTTAAATCCCGTTTCACCAATTACCCAAACACCTGAGTCTCCAACACTCGCTCCAAAGACTTGCTTATCGCTAACGACCGTAAAAGCACATGTTGTTTCACCTGCGTCTTGGTTTTGTGCAATTTCTTGGTCCATCTTTTGCAGAATAGACACGCATGAAGCGGGGCCGTTCAGCAATTCTGCACGTTCGCGAATATACTTAACGGCTAAGTTAGCGGCTTCAACTCCGCCGCTAAGTCCGCCTGCTCCATCAGCAATGATTAAAACCTGGCGAGGGCCTGATGTGATAATCGCGCCACAATCCTGATTCTCTGGATTGCCCGCAACCGATTCTAAAATCGTATCATCGTTCATCTCTCAGTCTGCCGTTCTTAGATTCGAGATTCAACAAATAACAAATGCCGCTTTGCTTCAATAAAGCGTTTGACGGCGCTTTTTAAAAATAGCGGCATAATCCGTTGCGTGATTCGGGTGTTGTTTCTGAAAAGTTTCTAGCTGGACGGCAATCTCACGTTCAGAATCTGGCATCCACTTTGCAAGATGTCTCGGAATATTGTCGAGTGCATCGAGCAAATCCGCAGTTGCCTTATTATGACCGGATAAAGCACAACTGCGCGCTTCTGTGATTCCACGTTGAATAATTCCAAGCAAACATTTTCTAGTTAGTTCATCCATATCGTCCTCAATTCTCTGGTGGGACAAGTTTAACATCTTTGACAGGAACATGACCAGGTAGTTCGCCATTTATTGGCGTTACTTCAATAGGAGGTGGCTTTGAGCCGTTCTGCGCTGGTTTGAGATTATTGTTAATGAACCGGCTGTCAGTGGACAATTCTGTTTTCGGTGAACGAAGACTTGAAATCGGAACGTCTGTGATTTTGTCTGCTTGTCCAGCTTGCTTGATGGCAGCAGGAACCGTGTCCTGACCTAAAAGATTTGCAGCAACTGAACGCCGAACACCATTGTCAATCTTGTAAAGCTGCTGCGCTTCTTCTACCGTTGCCATTGCCTCCCCGACTTTTGCAGTTTTGCCAAGCTCACCGATGCCGCCAACCAGCAACGTCAAATTTCTTGAGTTCTCCGCAAGCTGCGGGTCTCTGGTTACTGCAAAAGTTCCGGTCGCAAGCACATCACCAACCGCGCGGTCCGCAGCAGCTAGCCCCCTCATCCCTTGGAACGTTGCGTTCGCTATCAGCGGCGCAACATTATATACGCTCGCTCCAATCTTTCCAATCGTGGAATTACCGGTCTTATACGCATTTGGTCCAGGGATGTAACCATAGAGGAGGTCTGCCGTTGATGCAATAAAATCCAATCCCGTGGGGTCGGTATATCTCAACGGGTTATTCCCGCAGTAGGAATAGCGGTTGTAGCTCTGCGGGCTATTGATTGGCCGGGCCACGTCAGGTCCACGTTGGTCCATTTAATGGACGAGCCAAACGACACGCCCTTGGGGTTGCCCTGGTAATTAAACGTCTGCACCGGCAACGCCGTGCTGTCGTCCGAACCATAGGTGGTCAGCGTGTTCAACAACGACCGTTTGGTTGCCGGTGAAAGCGCGTAACCCAACGCATAACGCCAAACCTTCTGCCCGCCTGCCTGACAGACGATATTGGTTAACCGCCGGTTCTGCTCGGTCCGAAATCCCCACCGATAGGAAAATCGCCGGTCAGGCCGGATTTCGGTCCCGAAGGTGATGGTGTGGGTCCCGCCGACGTTCGCCGAATACCCGTTGAAATTGGTGTGGCCGTTGTAGGTGATCTGGAGCGGGTAGAGGGTCCGCTCCGGCTGCGCCGTGTCCGGGCTGGTAAAGTTGGTGTAAGCCACCGTCGTCCAGTCGCCCGAGGCCGTGATAATCTGGTCCAGCCCCCAGTAAAAGGTCCCACTGTAACCGCTCCAGCCGGTCTTGGGGTTGGCCACCCGCGAATTAGTGCTTTGGCCAAAGGAATAAACCGTCCCGCTCTTGTCATAGACCAGCCATTTGTTGTTGGCGGTATCCAGCACGCACCGCAGAAAGGCCGTGTCCACCTCCGACCGGTATTCATTGGCGGTTGCCGTCGGCAGCAATTTGATTTCTTTGCCAAACAAATTCAGGAGGAAACCTTTGCCGTCGTCATACGCCGTTTGGGGAACCGCTGGCACCGCGGTTGAATACTGGAGGGGAAAGCCATCCTTGCCGTTGCGTTCAATGCCCCCAATGTCCAGCCGCCAGCCCATTCCGCACCAGCCAAGATCGCCGCCGGATGAATAGCTCAAGGCCAGGCCCGGCTCCGACCCGTTCCGCGCCGGGGCGCATTGGATGGGGATGGCATAACCAAAACTGCCGGTGAACGGATCCACCTGTTTTTCACCGCGCTTGCCGGTCAGGTCTTTGGCCTGCGTCTGCTGGTCGGAACCACTGGAGGGCGGCACATAAGCTTGGGATGTCCCGCTGTAATAGACAGGTTGCGCCAGACAACCAGCGGCCCAGAGCACCATGATCCCGACTGAAAATCGCTTTATGTTTTTGGATTTCATAAAATAGATTGTTGGTTCTGAGTTTTATGGGATTGGGTTCTTGCTGTAGCCCGGCAGGCCCGAACCGCCCGAACCGGCCATGGTTTCATACAAGTCCGGCAAGCCATCACCGTCCGCGTCCAGTTTCCAAGCGGGATTGTTGGTCATCATATTGCCGCCAAAATATGCCTTCATGAGATTGGCCAACCCATCCCCGCTGTAGTCTTCATACGCGTCGCTGACCCCGTTGGTGTTTGAATCCCATACCGTGGGGTTGTAATGCGCCGAGCGCATCAGAAATTCCTGGTAATTGCTCAGGCCGTCGCCATCCTGGTCCGCATTGGTCGCAATGCCGGTGTGCCCGAAATACAAAATCTCCCAGCCGTCGCTCATGCCCGTGCCGTCGGTGGAATAATTAGTGGGGCAGGTTTTTGAAACCAACTTTTCATAGGCGTCGGTGAGGCCGTCGCCGTCCGAATCGAGCGGAGTGCCCAGAATCAGGAAACACGCCGTATTCGGCAGATTCGTGAGTTGATAGGTGTTACCGTGATTTCCCTGTCCCATCCAGGCCCAAGGGATGCCATTGGTGCCAAACGACAGCACTGAATTTGCAAAAACATCATAGGGCACACCGTTCGTGCCGCCCTGAATAGTAAATTTCAGGACCATCATGTTCGTGCCGCTCCCGGTTGCCGTGGCCACGACATTCGTAATCCAGACATTTGAACTGGTAATGCCCGCCCCCGAACTAACCAGTTGCAGATAGCCCGTCCCGGTGATTACGTCTGCGTCTGGGCCATTGGTGGATGGGGACGACGGCGCGGAATTCATAGCGTTCATGTAGGGAATGTTCCACGGGCTGATTACGTAATAGGTGTAATCCCAGTTAAAGATCGTTTGAACGTCATTGGAAGCCAACGGATAGTTGTAAGTCGCTACCGTGTTGAACAAACCGTGCGCCTGCAAGACCCCGTTGCTGTCGCTGCCGATGTAAAAGCCGTTGGAAAGAACATCATTCCCCGGCCAGACGTTCAAACCGCCCGGATCGTTCGTCGCCAGTTGGCCATCCAGATAAAGCGAAACATCGGTGCTGGAATAGGTCAACGCGACAAAATGAAAATAATTTGTCGTCCAATCAATTGGCGCGGAAATGGTATAGGTGTTTCCCGAATTGTCGTTGGTCTGCGCCGAGAAATAGAGGTTCGCTCCGGCATCATCCACATAAATGCTCCACCAGCCGTAGCTCGAATCGGGCGTGTAGCCGCCGACTTCAAGCAACCGTCCCCACTCCTGCGGGCCAAGCCCGCCGTTGGCGTCATTGGTACTGGACCAGTCCGCCGCAAACCAGAAAGTCACGCTGCCAACGTCCACGGTCAGGTTGGTCGTGCCGTCAGCTTCATAGAAGTTGTATTGCAGCCAAGCTGGGATGTTTGTATCCACCACGAGCGAGTCGCCGTTGCCAAGATTGGAAAAATTAAGATTGGTGAACGAAATGGGTTGGTAGCCCAAGTCGCTCGTCCAGTTGGTGTGGTCGTTGAAAGACCACGAATCCAACGGTGTGTTGGTGGGGCCGTCTTTCCACCCGCCGGGCGGCTGTTGTGCGTGAAGAAAATTGCTAATGACCAGAAAAACCACAAGCGCCATCGCCTTTGCTACCTTTGCACGATTCTTCATTCTGATTTCCTTTCCCCGCGTCCCCGTCCCTCAACACAGAGGGCGTGATTACTCACGCTCATCACAGGCACTGGTATGCCTCACAAGAACGCTTTCGGCACGCCCAGCGCGGGCGTGCTTCAAACGCTGTCTTGTGCTTGAGATTACCAGTTTCGTGATGACAGCAGCCGAAGCCGCAAATTTGTCTTTGTTGTTTTTAATTTTTACATTCTTTTTTGAAACATCCCGTAGACAACGCGGTTCTACCTCTGCGACCACTAATTGCCAAGATTTATTTCAACAATTTCAACACGCTATTTTCCAAACCGCAAATCAGGCGGCAGCGCCAGAGATTTTGTCTTCGGGATGTTCGTCGAGGACGAGCACACCGTGCGGCGGAAGGTCGTAGTTGCCGGAAAAAGTGTTGCCCGTGAGGAAATCATGCATGGGCTTGTAAAACTGGATGCGCACGGGCGAATTTTGGTGGTTGAGCAAAAAGAAGACGCGCATGCCTTCCTTTTGGCGCATGCTGACTTCGATGTTTTCGGGAACTTTAAGCAACGGATGCAAATTACACATCTGCCGCAGCCACGAAACGAGGTCGTTATAAAAATGCTGGTGGCTCATGGTGCCGATGTAAATGGCCTTGCCGAGACCGAAGTTGTTCATCGTGATGGCAGGACGTCCGGCGTAAAAGTCCTTCGCGTAAGTCGCCAAAATCTGGCACTCCTTCGGCTCGATGATGTCGCACCAAAGCCGCGCGGGATGCAAATGGCTGGTCGGGAACGCGCCCTTGAAGGTGAGATGATTTTCCTCGCCAGGCGGAATGGGGTCGAATTCCAAAACTTCCAGGCCGAACATGTCAGTCATGTCGTTCGGGTAACCGGTGTCGGGCACGATGCTATGGGCATTGACGAGGCCGGTGTTGAACGTGCCGACGAGCGTGCCGCCGTTTTGGACGTAAAGTTTGAGCCGGTCGGCCTCGCCCGCGGACAGCAGGTGCAGCGACGGTGCGAAAACGATTTTGTATTGCGAAAGGTCTTCCGTTGGCCGCGCGAAATCCACGGAGATGTTGCGGTCGTGAATTGCGTTGTAAATGAGTTGAATGTGCTCGCGGAGGTTGAAAAATTTGTTCGGCTGCATTGGCTGCTGCAGCGTCCAGTCGTTGTCGTGCGTGTAAAGAATGCAGGCGTCGGCCACGACCCTGGTGTCTTTGATGGCGGGGGCGAGTAATTTCAATTCTTCGCCGATCTGGCTGATTTCCTTGAAGACGCGGTCGTTGCCTTCGAGATGGTGCGGCAACAGCGCGCCGAAAAATTTTTCGTTGCCGATACGCGGTTGCCGCCAGCGATAGTAGAGTACGCCGCACGCACCGCGCGAGATCAACTGGTAGGTGAACAGCCGGATGACGCCGGGACGCACGAGCGAGTTGACGTCCTGCCAGTTGACCTGGCCGGCCTTTTGTTCGATGACCCAAAAGCCACAATCACCGTCGGGGGTTTTGATGTCCGACTTTTTCAGCGAGCGGAGGATGTCAATGTCGCAGGCGAGTTCGGAGGATTTGGTTTTAATGGCCGCGTTGCTTTCAACGGAGACGAAGTCCACGACGGCGGCCATGTCGAAGTGATCGAATCTTCGGTGGAGCGCGCGCAGGTTGACGGTGACGGGATGGTCGGGGCAAATTTCGTGCAAAACATCGGCCTGCATCCGGGCGAAGGCGATGATGGTGTCGCTGCAAAAACGATTCCAATCCAGCAGCAGCGCGGGATTGTGCGCGGTTGGCGCATGCATGGGCATCGGCACTTCATCGAAGGAGGAAACAACCTGTCCACAATAACGCAAACCCAAGCAGTTGTTGAGGTTCTCGACAGTTTCGTATTTCAACTTGAGCCAGTTTTGCCATTCCAGGCGCGAATCTTCATTGAACGACCACTCGGTTTGATGTCCGCCGAGGCCGCTGTCAATCTGCCAGGCGATCAGTTGGGGATGATCGCCCAGGGCTTGGGCCATGTTTTCGACCAGGCGCTTGGAAGTGTTCCAAAAAATATCATTGTTGAAGCAAACGGCGCGGCGCGTGCCTTCGTGCTTGACCCGGCCGTACTCATCGATCGGCAGAATTTCCGGATGTTTTTTGGCCAGCCAGATGGGTGGCGCGGCGGTGGGGGTGCCGAGAACGACTTTGATGTTGTGCTGCTCCATGATGTCCATTACGCGGCGCAGCCAGAGGAAATCGTATTGGCCCTCTTTGGGTTCGCAGAGTCCCCAGGAGAATTCGCCGATCCGGACAACGTTGATGCCGGCCTGGGTCATCAATTCAGCATCGTGTTCCCAACCGCCCTCGGGATTGTCGGCGGTGCCGGCGTAAGGGAAGACCCACTGCTCAGGATAATAATCAACGCCAAAAAACATAACCTTAACTCACGGGCTTCAATCGGAGTCTAAAAGCAGACCGCCGCACTTGCAATCTAAAAATCGACATCTAAGAATCGCAACTCTAAAAAATCGCAGTTGCGCCCCTTCACCGGCGGCACTGAAGCAACGGGCTAAAATGCAACTGCTGGAGTGACGTTGGAATTGTGGTCTGCGGGCAGCGATAATGTCTAATTTATTGGTGAACAAAGAGGCTCACATGCTCCGCGGAACAATGACTGGCTTGGGGGAAATCCCATCCGATGGTTCCTCCGCATCAGCCACCTTGCCATTGTGAAACCCGGGCGCATCAAGGGGTTACACCCGATATTTCACAGGGAATTCGTCATCGTACCGCACAACGGTACACAATCAAACCCTCACCCGCAGTGACCGCAGCCAGTTCAGCCGCCTCGGCTTATCCTGGAATTCATCCCTTTTCACCACTGATTCCCGGCAATTCACCCCTGAATTCAGCTGGTTCGTCCCTAATTTATTAATTTTGGACAGCCACGCGCAATACTCACGGTGTTCATGTAACAAGGTGAGTTTGTGATTGCCCGTTAAAGGCGACCGCATGCTCCCCCAAAAATATCAGGCATTAGCAATTTACAGAATGCGCCGATTGCACTCAAAAAAAGCAGACCTATGAAAAAGTTAACATCCTTGACCCGATTCACCCTTATCGCCGGACTCTTTCTGGCTGCGGCCAGTTCCGCCTTTGCGACCGTCACCATCACCAACGCGACCGGCGGCAGCACCATCTCGGCTGACACCGCTTCCAACGCGCCTTCGCCCGCGTGGACGACGCTGGGCGCGATTACCATCACCGAAGGCGTGACCAATGATTTTATCAACGGCACCGGGGTGTCCTTGATTCTCAAGGCCCCCGCTGGTTTTCAATTCAACACTGCGGTAACTCCCAATGTCACGTTTACCGCTGGCAAGAACATCACCAGCGCATCTGCCGTCATGACCGATGCGACGAACCTCACCGTCACACTCACCGTTTCCGGTACGAATGCCACCGACTCGCTCACGATTGGCAGCACCACTGGAATCCAGGTGCGCCCGACGGCAAGCCTGCCCTTCGCCACGGGCAAGCATATTTATCGTCCCAGCACCGGTGGCGGGACCGCCGTTATCAAAGGTATCACGAACTCCGTTGATGGCTCCGACGGCAGCAATTTCGGCACGTTGACCGAAGCCCCCGGCACGGCGTCGGCCACCATGCCCTCGCAGACGCAGATTCTGAGCGACATGTTGCTGGCGAACAACTATTTCACCAACAATTGGCCCACACCCGGGTGCAGCAGTTGTCTATCGGGAGGCCATGCAAGCTGCATCTGGACACGGGCGACCTACATTGAGGGCGCGATGGCAATGTGGCGGATCAACCCAGATCCAGCCATCACCAATTACGCAATCCGATGGGCCAGCTTTACCAACTGGAACATACGCGACGGGGCCACGGGCACCAGTGCCGACGATCAGTGCGCCGGTTCGGAATACATTGAGCTGTACCAGCTCAACACCACGTTAACCAACCGGATCACCAACATCGTTGCCAATCTTAACTACTGGATGACCAACAGCAGTGGCACCAAGACTGATTGGTGGACTTATATTGATGGCATTCACATGTCGATGCCGGCTTTTGCCAAGATGGCCGCGATTTCCGGCAGCTCGAATACGAATTATGCGTTCAAAATGTATTCCTACTTCCATTGCACCAAGAGCACCTTCGGCCGTTCCAACGGCCTGTACAATGTCACCGACCATCTTTGGTGGCGGGACACCAACTACCTGGCCAATTACAAGGCGTCGGATGGCACAACCCAGAAATGTTACTGGTCGCGCGGCAACGGCTGGGTTTTCGCCGGGCTGGCTAGAGTTCTGGACGTGCTTCCTTCCAGCGACACCAATTTCGCCGAGTATGTGCAAACTTTCACGAATATGGCGGCCGCCCTCAAACCCGTCCAACGCTCGGACGGTTTTTGGAACATGAATCTCGCCTACACCAACGATTATCCCGGCCCTGAGTCCAGCGGCACGGCCATGTTCACTTATGGGCTGGCCTGGGGGATACACCACGGCTATCTCGACGCCGCCACCTATCTTCCGACGGTCATCAAAGGATGGAATGCCCTGGCCACCAGTGCGCTGCACCACAGCCCCAGTACCGACGCCGGCTTTATCGGTTATGTGCAGAGCTCTGGCTCATACCCTACCAACAACGCGACGACGGTTACATACACCAGTGATCCCGACTTCGACGATTTTACCTTGGGCGCCCTTTTGCTCGCCGGCAGCGAGGTTTACCAGCTCATCAACCTCAGCCAGACCGTCACTTTTGGCGCCCTCGCCAACCACACTTATGGAGATGCTCCCATCATTTTAAGCGCCTCAGCTTCCTCCAGCTTACCGGTAAGCTTCTCCATCCTTTCCGGCCCGGCCTCTCTTGTCGGAAACATCCTTACAATCACCGGCGCGGGCACGGTTGCCGTTCGAGCCTCTCAAGCCGGCAACACAACCTACGCCGCGACCAATATGGACCAGTCATTTATTGTCAGTCCGGCGACCTTGACGGTCAGTGCGTATTCCCAGAGCAAGACATATGGCGATGCGGACCCGGCGTTTACCTGGCAGATCACCGGCGGCTCGCTGGTGTCGGGCGACAGCTTCACGGGAGGCTTGACCCGCGAGGGGGGCGAAAACGTCGGGACGTATGCCATCCTGCAAGGCACGTTCACGGCGGGTGCGAATTATAACCTGACCTACACCGGAGCCGACCTGACGATCAACCAAAAGCCAATCGCGGTGACAGCGGATGCCAAAAGCAAAGTGTATGGTGATACCGACCCGGCGTTGACCTGGCAGTTGACCGGCGGTTCGCTGGTGTCAGGCGACAGCTTTGCGGGCGGCTTGACCCGCGCGGCGGGCGAGAACGCCGGGGCGCATGCCATCCTGCAAGGCACGCTCACGGCGGGTGCGAACTATAACCTGACCTACACCGGAGCCGACCTGACGATCAGCCAAAAGCCAATCGCGGTGACAGCGGATGCCAAAAGCAAAGTGTATGGCGATACCGACCCGGCGTTGACCTGGCAGTTGACCGGCGGTTCGCTGGTGTCGGGTGACAGCTTTGCGGGCGGCTTGACCCGCGCGGCGGGCGAGAACGCCGGGGCGCATGCCATCCTGCAAGGCACGCTCACGGCGGGTGCGAACTACAACCTGACGTACACCGGAGCCGATCTGACAATCAGCCAAAAGGCGATTACGGTGACGGCGGACAACAAGAGCAAGACTCAGGGGTTGGCGAACCCAGTGTTAACGGCCCGCTACGATGGCTTTGTCAATGGCGAGAATACCAACGCACTGACGACTCAGGTGACATTGAGCACGGCGGCCGATGCCAACAGCCCGGCCGGCACCGCTTACCCGATTATAGCCAGTGGAGCCGTGGCGGCCAACTACACCATCAGTTATGTTGCGGGTACGTTGACGGTGGTGGCGCGGCCGGATTTGGCTGGCATCAGCGTAAGCGGAAATCAATTCACCCTTACCTGGCCGACTATTGCGGGTCAAAACTATCAGGTGGAATACAAGGACAACCTTGACGACCCGGCATGGACTCCATTGGGGGCTCCCGTTGCCGGCACGGGGTATCTGCTGAATATTGATGACAACAATGATAACGCGCCGCACCGGTTCTATAGATTGATGATCACCCAGCCTTGAGCGGGTGCGGTCAGCGGTGGCGGCATTGGACGGCAAATAAAATATGCCGGTTAATTTGTTGATTTCTTGAACAAACCGCCGATGCCCGAGGTGATTTTGTTCGCACCTTCGCCGACTGCTTTTCCGGTGCCTTTGCCGATGTCGGTCGTGGCGTTGGCGACGGCCTTGATGGTGGCGGTGGTGATGGCGTCGAGCACGCGCCGGGTCAAATCCGCCGCGGTGATGCCATCCTTGTCCTTGCCCAGGTTGGTGAGGTGAATATCCGGCAGGGGCAGGGTAACCCCATTGAAATTGACCTTGGCGCCGGCGATTAAAAAGTCGTCCACTTCCAATTTCTTGGCAGGCTTATTGGCCGCCTTGGCGGTGGTGTTTGTGGGCGCCGGTCCGCCGTTTTTGGTGGCAGCGTTGACGTTTTTCATGATGGCGCTGAGGTTGTTCCCGCTGAACGGATTGCCTTCAAAAGTGATTTCCGGCGCCTCCACGCGCACCGAGCGGATGACAATTTTGTCCGACAAGACCGAAAAGGGGTTCACATTCACGGCCGCGGAGCCGACGCTGATGGCCTGCGGCGTCTTGTAACCTTCCGGATTACCTACGACGAGGCCTTTGACCCCGGCCGAGCCGGTCAGCAACGATAAATTCACCGCGTCCACTTTGATGGAGACTTGGGTGATTTTCGGGCCGACCGTTTCCATGCCGGTTTTGACGATGGCACCGAGAAAGAAACCCGCGACAATCACCGCGACAACGATTAAAACCACCAATACGACGACGACGCTCAGGAATAATTTCTTCATCATAAATTTAATCCGCTTAAATCACTCCGCCACCGCTTTGGCCGGCAAATTGCAGTCCGGCCTCAACCCGTCGCGAGTGATTGAATCAGGGTGACAAAATCACTGACCTGATACGGCTTGGCCAGAAAGCGATCCGGCTTTACCTCCGCTTTGGTGTAAATGCTTTCGTCCACCGTTCCGCTCAGGAGAATGATTTTTTGCTTCGGATGGATGCGTCTGCATTCGCGAATCAAATCCATGCCGTTCATCGAGTGCATCGCGTAATCCGTCACGATCAGCGCCGGTCGTGGATTCGCCGCGGAAAACTCCGCCACCGCCGTTTGCGGATCGCGGAACGTCCGCACCCGAAAATTCAACGGCTCAAGAATCATCACCGCCATCTCCAGCAACATCGGCTCATCGTCCACGATGAATATCGTGACCGGCGCGTTGTTGGATGGAGTGCCGTTCATGCCTGCCATAACCCTTATTAAAACACCTTCGCGCACCCGCTGGCAAGTGCGTTTCAAAAAAAATTATCCACACCCCGCTGGAAAATTCACATTGCGCCCGGCAAATTCCCGCCGTAACTTCCCCCCGGCAGTGCATTAAGCGCTTAAAACAGGGAATTGCGGTTATGAAAAAAAAACCAACACGCGTGGCGGCCCGGAAAAAGACGACCACCCGGGTTGTGCGCCCACGCCGCGCCGCCAAACCAAAAGCCACAACCGTCCGCCGCAAAAAAATTGAAGTCCCGCCCCTCCTGCTCGAAGGCGACCAGCCCGCACCGCTGCCCGCCAGCGGCCCCGGCCGGAAATACGCGCTCGGCCCCGTGCCGCCGTTGCAACATTTTGAAACGGTGGAAACCGAATTGCCCGAGGCTTACGGCACGAAAAAACTTTTTTTGACCGCACGCGACCCGCACTGGCTTTACGCGCATTGGGATTTGACGCGTGAGCAGCAGTTGAAGCTCAACGCGCGATCCAACGACGGCCATCCCATCCTGCGCATTTACGCCGGCAAGGTCCAAGGCCATCCGGTTTGCGAAATTCACGTTCATCCTGAATCGCGCCACTGGTTCGCGCATGTTGAGCGCGCCGGGATTTCCTACGCCGCCGAGCTGGGCTATTATTCACCGTCACGCCGGTGGACGCGCATTGCTGTTTCCGGCGTAACGGTTACGCCGCCGGACGCCGTTTCCACGGAGAGCGATGTTGAATTCGCCACGATTCCGTTTGAATTTCCGTTTGCCCGGCTGATCGAAATCATCAAATCCGCCGTGCGCGAAAATCTTCCTCTGGCACAGGCGGTCGAAGAGCTCCGCCGCCACGGCCATCCTGAATTGCCGCGCGTCAAAGGAAAGCCGGTTTCGACCTGGACGCCGCGGCAGGAACAGGCACTGGCCAAAGTCGTCAACATTGACGAAGTGCGCCGCGTCTGGATGGGTTCGCTCGAAATCACCGAGCTCATCCGCCGCCGGCTCGCGCATGAAATTTCGTCGTTCGGCATCTCGAGTCTTTCAAGCCTTTCGAGTCCATTCGGCGGCGCCGGGCAGCCCCAGGGTTTTTGGTTCAACGTCAACGCCGAATTGATCATTTACGGCGCGACCGAACCGGAGGCCAAAGTCACGCTCGGCGGACACGAAATCAAACTGCGCTCCGATGGCTCGTTCAGCTACCGCTTCGCGTTGCCGGATGGGAAATATGATTTGCCCGCCGTTGCCGTTTCCGCCGATGGCGCGGACGCGCGCGCGGCCGATCTGAAATTCAGCCGCGATACCGAATATCTCGGTGATGTCGGCGCGCATCCGCAGGACCCCGCGCTCAAACCGCCGCTGGCGGAAAACGTTTGATCGCATGGACGCCCCTCCACGCGGAGCTTTGATGCTCGTTCGCTTCACCGCCGCCGGACTGATCGGGCTGGGCGCGCTGGAACTGGGTTTGTATGGGGGCGAATGTTTCGTGCATCACCAGCCCGTCCAGGTTTTGCACGGCGTGCTTCTCTTCATTCCCTTTGTGCTGGGCGTCGTCATTTTTGCCAGGGCCAAAGCCGTCGCGGAATGGATTTCCAACAAGTTTGACGAATGAGCGGCGAACTTCATTGGCCTCAAGGATATCTGTCGCTGGTCCTGCACGCGCACCTGCCGTTCGTGCGCCATCCGGAGCATGAAAAATTTCTGGAGGAAAGCTGGCTCTTTGAAGCCGTCACCGAAACCTACGTTCCGCTGCTGCAAATCCTCGACGGCTGGCGGCGCGACGGCATGAATACGCCCCTCACGCTTTCGCTCTCGCCGACGCTGTGTGCGATGCTGCTCGACCCGCTCCTGCGCGGGCGTTACGAGCGGCATCTGGACAGCCTCATCGCCCTGGCGGAAAAGGAAATTCACCGCACCCACTGGGACCGCGCGTTTCACAAACTGGCGTGGATGTATCACCACCGCTTCAGTTCGGTGCGCGACACGTGGCGCGCGTGCGACGGCAATCTCGTCGGCGCGTTTCGACAATTCCAGGACGAAGGCCGGATTGAAATCATCACCTCCGCCGCCACGCACGCATTGCTGCCGTTGCTGGCCAATCATCCGCCGTCCATTCGCGCACAAATTCTCACCGCGCGCGACCATTACCGCAGTTGCTTCGGACACGACCCGCACGGCATCTGGCTGCCGGAATGCGCTTACGTGGACGGCGTCGAACGATTTTTGCAGGATGCGGACATCCGCTGGTTCATTCTCGACACGCACGGGATCCTCCACGCGCGTCCGCGTCCGCGCTACGGCACCTTTGCGCCGATTTTCACGCCCAACGGCATCGCCGCCTTCGGACGCGATTTCGATTCCTCGCGGCAGGTGTGGAGCCAGCACGAAGGTTATCCCGGGGACGCGCGTTACCGCGATTTTTACCGCGACATCGGTTTCGATCTTGATTTCGATTACGTGAAACCGCATCTGCCTTCGCCGGACAATCGCGGTTTTACGGGCATCAAGTATTACCGCATCACCGGCGGCGCGGGGGACAAGGAAATTTATCAGCGCGACGCCGCGTTGCAGGCCGCCGCCGGGCACGCCGGACATTTTCTCGACGAACGCGTGAACCAGGTCCAGCGGCTCACCGGGCTTTTGGATCGCCCGCCGCTCGCCGTGGCGCCGTATGACGCGGAATTGTTCGGCCACTGGTGGTATGAGGGGCCGGAATTTCTTGATTACTTTGCGCGCAAACTTTTTTACGACCAGAAAACCGTCGCGCTCATTACGCCGGGCGAATATCTGCGCCGGCATCCGACCAATCAAATCGCCACCCCCGGCGCGTCCAGCTGGGGCGAGGAAGGTTATTGGCGCGCCTGGCTGAACGAAAACAACGAATGGATTTACCCGCACCTGCAAGTCGCGCAGGAATGGATGACCAATCTCGCGCAAAAATTTCCGACGGCGACCGGCTTGAAGGCCCGCGCATTGCGCCAGGCCGCACGCGAACTGCTGCTGGCACAGGCCAGCGACTGGCCGTTCATTTTGCGCGCGGGCACGAGCCCCGATTACGCGCGCCGCCGCGTGAAGGACCATCTGCTCCGCTTTATCGGGCTGCACGATCAACTCACCGTCACGAAGGTGGACGAAAAATGGCTGCGCGAAATCGAATCTCGCGACAACCTTTTCCCCGACGTGGATTGGACGTACTGGAAGTGACGCGGCGAAAGAGCGCTTTATCGGCAAACGGGGTTTTCGGGGACACTGTCAACGAAATTGCGTATCAGTGTCTCAAATGAAGCAAAGCCGGCGGATTTTTATGGGTTCTTTCCCTTCTGGTTTTCAGGGGGTTGCCTTCGTTTTTGGGGGGTTCCGGGGCTCTTCAATTAACGAATCTCAAATCGAGACATCGCCCATGGGAACAGACGGCCAAGGCATGGCAAATGCTCAAATTTTTCAGACAATTAACACGTTATCAGGTTTAACGTTTTGAAGGACAAAAATTGCAGGTTTGGCAATATCGAAAAACGAAATGAAAATTCGCGCGATACTCGTGGATGACCAGCCAACCGGGTTGGCGGTGCTGCGGGACATGCTCCACCATTCCGAACCGGATATTGAAATCATCGGGATGGCCGCCAGCGGTCGCGAAGCCGTCGAGTCCATCAACCAACTCGCGCCCGACCTGGTATTCCTCGACGTGCAGATGCCCGAAGTGGACGGCTTCGAGGTGGTTGCTCAAATCAAGCTTCCGCAGATGCCGGTGATCATCTTTGTGACGGGGCGCGATGATCTGGCGTTGAAGGCTTTCGAGGCGCACGCCCTGGATTACCTGGTAAAGCCCTGCCAGCTGGCCCGCCTGAAATCGGCGGTGCAACGGGCACGGCAGCAAATCCAAAGCAACCAGAATGGTGACATCCAGGAAAAGCTTACCGGTTTGTTGGATGACCTGAAGGCCGTTTCAAAATATCCGGAGCGAATGGCTGTCAAATCCAACGGGCGGATTGTGTTCCTGCGCCTGACGGACATTGACCTGCTGGAGGCGGCGGACAACTATGTGAAGCTGTACGTCGGCAAGGATACACACATGCTTCGCGAAACCATGACCGCGCTGGAGGAAAAACTTCCCCCGGATCGTTTCGTGCGCATCAGCCGCTCGACCATTGTGAACATCGAATCGGTCAAGGAATTGCATCCCATGTTTCACGGCGAATACATGGTCTCGCTGCGCAACGGCACGCGCGCGACGCTCACCCGGGGCTATCGGGAACAACTCCGGCAACTGGGCGTGATGCCTTAAGCTCAACAGATTGAGTTGGGCCGTCCGGCCCTCATTTTCTTCTGGAATTTCGCCCCTTGCCAGACGTTATTCACCCCCCAAATCCCGCAATGTGTCCCTAATTCATTACGTATTAGCCCTTTTCTGTTAAATAACAGTCTGGTGAATCATACGTGGTGAGAATTTTGAGGATTAAACAGGAAAAATTATGAAAAAGTCATGGAAGTTGATTTTAGTCGGTGCCCTGCTGGTGGCCGGCGGCTTGGCCATGTCCGCGTGGGCGCAGAGCAACGTCGTCTATGCCGTCGAGTACAACCAGTCAACCAATCGCTTCGGCACCATTGACTTGTTAAGCGGCAACTTCATCAAGATTTCCTCCATCGGCTCAACGCTGATTAACGACATCGCTTACTGCCCCACGAACGGGACGTTGTATGGCATATCCAACACCACGGCACTGGTGACGTTCAATAAAACCAACGGCACAATCAGCAGTGTCGCAGCTTTCAGCGCAAAGGGCATCGAGTCATTGGCCTTCCGGCCCAGCGACGGACAGATGTTCGGAGCCACACATACCAATTTGTACCGGATTAATCCCGCCACTGGCGGCGCAACCAACGTCGGAAGTTTTGGCAGCCCTAAAAACCTTGGCACCTCCTCTGCACAGAACATCCGCTTCGCGCAGGACGGCAACCTCTACGTCAGCAATACGAGCACGAACACCGATATTTACCGGATCAACACCACGAACGGCGCGGCGACATGGATGGGCGAAGCCACCGGCTACCCCTACCTGATGCTACAGAACGCCAGTTCGAACATGTACGGGGTCTATATCAACTTGGGATCTTCCACCAACGCGTCGTCCCCCAAGCTGGTGACCTTCAACCTGAACAGCTTTGTCAACGGTGGCACCAATGCCAATGGCAGCACCAACCAGATCATCCCCACGTTGGTGGGTGCCGGCACCAACTTCCCCGCCAATTTCAATTTTTCGGGCAACGTTCCCCAAGCGGTCACCAATCTCACCGTGGCGGTGAGCGCAACGGGACCATCGAACCAGACGACTGTGGTGGGAAGCAACGTGGTGTTCAGCACGGTAGCCTCGGGAACCGGGCCGTACAATTACGCGTGGTCGAAAAACGGCACGGCCATCAGTGGCCAGACCAACAGCAGTCTGACGTTGAACAACGTGACCACCAACGACGCGGCTACTTACAGTGTCATTGTGGGAGGAGCCATAGGGACCGTGACCAATAGCGCGACGCTAACGGTGAACGTACCGGTGACGGTAACCGCCGCGCCGATCAATCAGACAACCGTGGTGGGCGGCAGCGCGGCCTTCAGCGTAACGGCAACCGGCACCAGTTTGAGCTATCAATGGCTGTTTAACAGTTCAGTGATCGGCACCAATAGCAGTTTGACCTTGAGCAATGTGATCGTCAGCCAGGCCGGAACTTACACGGTGATTGTGAGTGGGGCCGTCGGCAGCGTGACCAACAGCGCGACTTTGACCGTAAACAAAGCGGCCGCAACCGTAACTCTGGCCAACCTCAGCCAGACTTACGACGGCTCTGCCAAGGCCGTTACAGCGACCACCACGCCGGCTGGTTTGGCGGTGAACTTCACCTACAACGGTTCGGCCAGCGCGCCGACCAATACCGGCAGCTACACGGTCATCGGCACCATCAACGATTCCAATTACTCCGGCAGCGCGACCAACACGCTGGTCATCAGCAAGGGTTCCGCTTCCATCACTCTCGGCAGTTTGAGCCAGACCTATAGCGGATCGGCTGAGGCCGTTACAGCGACCACGACTCCGACTGGTTTGACGGTGGCCTTCACCTACAACGGTTCGGCCAGCGCGCCGACCAATACCGGCAGCTACACGGTCATCGGCACCATCAACGATTCCAATTACTCCGGCAGCGCGACCAACACGCTGGTC
>JBEKXN010000026.1:0-58919 GCA_049511835.1 Verrucomicrobiota bacterium
ATTTCGGTGAAGTTGCCGTTCATCAGATTAACGATGCCGAAACGGTTGTCACTGCCGGTATTGAACTCAACGGCGTAGACATTGTTCTGCGCCCGCGCTGACAGGGCCAGGCTGCCGGCTGCCAGCAGGGTACCGACTAGAAACATCATCCATGATTTTTTCATAACTTTCTCCTGTTTAGTTTTCAAATTTCGCACCAGGTAACTGATCAACTAATTCGTCAGAGTGTATTTAACAGAAACGGGCTAAAAAGTGATGAATAAGGGACACATTGCGTGATTTGAGGGGTGAATTACGCCCGGTGAGGGGCAGAATTCCGAAGGAAATGAGGCCGGACGGCGGGAAAGGCTAAAAGCTGAAAGCTGAAACAGAATGGTCAAAAGGCGCAGTCAGAAGGCGCAGTCAAAACATAGGTAACACTCGTGGTTCAATACATGGGTAACACAATGTTGGTTAGAGGTTACACATTTGGGTCACTTTGACCAGCTTCCTGCGGGCGGATATCCGCCCGCAGGAAGCTCTCCGTCGCGGAATCAATCCAGCCCAGCAGCAGCCCGAAGCCCACGGAGAACCACACCCGCGACAGTCGCGGACGCGCGGCTGCGGCACCGAGATCCGGTTTCAGGAGGCAATAAACCGCCACGACGATCAGCAGGACCGGGATGGCGCGCATCAGAAAATCCCGCGGCAACCGCTGCGCGAGCCACGTGCCCGGCGCCGCGCCGAGGAAAATAACGGCAAATCCAAGTTTGCGGTCGGACGGCGACACCGTTCCAGCGCGGGCGTAATGCCACGAGGCGCTGCCGGAGCCGAACGTGGCCTGGAGTTTGTTCGTGCCGAGGGCGAGCTTGGGATCAACCACGAAATACACGAACCACACGAAAGGTAGGGACGCACCGCCGGGGCGTCCGAAACATTAAACCTTTCGTCGCGCGGACTTGCTGCGTGGCGCAGCTTTACGCGGGACCGTCAGCTTCAATAGGTCTTTTTAAACTCCAACAACTTTCCGTCCGGCCCGAACGTCAGCCTCAGCACCCGGTCGGGATGTCCGGTGCTCGTGCTCACGCCAGTGCCCACGCCGGTGCCGCGGCCATAAAAACCCGTGCCCAAGCCGAAGCTCACGCCGCCGCCGGGGCTGTGTTTGATCCAATCGGCCACGGTTTTGCCGTCACTCAACTTGGCCGTTTTATCCGGCGGCCCGAGTTCCGCCACCGCCTGGTCGTAAGTGTAATTTCCGATGCGGCTGTTCCAATCCACCTTGGGAGTGCTCTTGCAGCCCGCGAAGATGAAGCTCAACATCGCCAGCAAAACGCTGAAACCAATGGCCTGCTTGAGGAAGATTTTGGCTTTCATGCAAATAACTATAGCAAAACCATCCCCCGGATGCAAAACGGGATTGTGATTAAGACGTTGGTGGAAGGATGTCGCCTTGGATTTTATCTGTCCATTGACATTCATGACTAAAATCGTCAGGCTGAAGAACACAAGGATTTTCCCGAATGAAAACAGAATTGCAGATTCGTGCAGAAAACGTTGCCGAACGCTTTTACGGCGCTCGCAAGCCGGTCATGTTTGAATTTGCCGGATTTCCCAAAGCTGGCAAAACATCGACGGCGAACGCGCTTCAAGCTTTCTTGAAGCGGTGCGGGTTCCGGGTCGAAATCGTCAATGAACGAGCTTCCCTGTGCCCGATCCGGGACCAGACGCACTCAAATTTCAATGTTTGGGCGGCTTGCCGCGTGGCACCGCTTTACGCGGCTTGCACAACGCTGGCGCAAATTCTGGAAAAAACGCATAACCCACCCGGATTTGATGACCCTGACATATTGATTTTGGACCGGGGCCTGTTTGATGCTCTTTGCTGGCTCAGACTCATGGAGCGTCTGGAGCGGATTCGCCCGGAGGAACGCAAGGTGATCGAGAGTTTTCTGAGGCTGGCGGATTGGCGCAAGCGTATTTCGGCGGTTTTCGTAATGACGGCATCACCCGAAGATGCGATGCAGCGGGAAAAGGGACTTTTGCCAGTCGAGCGCCGGGAAGGCTCGATTATGAATAAAAAGGTTCTGGCCCGGATGTTAAACACGACCCGAAAGACATCCAAAAGCTTGAAGAAGGAATTCCGGATTTTCGAAATTGACACCTCAGCCGAACGAAAGGGCGGTGCCAAACAGATTGCGGAAGCGGTCGCAAATCTGGCGCTGAATGTCATTGAGGAACACCTCCGCGAGGATATTCTCACATTACCGGGAGAGGACGTCTCCCGGATGTTTGCCGGCAGGAAATG
The DNA here is from genome assembly GCA_049511835.1 of Verrucomicrobiota bacterium. Lineage (GTDB taxonomy): Bacteria > Verrucomicrobiota > Verrucomicrobiia > Limisphaerales > UBA11358 > UBA11358. The sequence goes on from JBEKXN010000026.1 coordinate 2,285, forward strand.
TTTGAATTCTTCGGAAGCAGCCGCCTTGGTTGAGTTGTTTGTCAAATCAGGCAATTATATGCCCGGGGAAGAGGTGGAGGCGGGCAAAACCCGTGTTCAGGCACTGCCTCTGGTTGTTGTCCGCAATAAAAGCGGCCGGGTGTTGCGCCTCCGCCGGAAAGAACGGACCGACCAAAACCCTCTGAACGAGAAGATTGTCATCTGGACCGGCGGACCCGTGCGAAAGGAAGACGAAGCCAGCGGAGACTCAATTTTACAATGTGCTTTGAGAGAGATTCAAGAGGGATTGCAGCTTGACCTTGAGCCTCAAGAACTAAAACTGCGGGGAGCTGTTTATTCCGGACGCGGTGGCAAAGGAACTCAAAAGCGCGCAGCCATCGTTTACGAATGGAAAGCAAAAACCGACGACGCTATCATCGTTTTGAGCGGTGGGGAATTTTTCGATGGACAGGGCACTGCTTTAAGCGGCACTTTTGTGCCGCTCAAGGATATCGCCCGAAACGTGGATGACGGAAAGATTGCGGAAGAATGGTCAGTGGAAATCGTTCGCGAACTTCTGGCAAAAGATTACAAATTTTCGCCACGGCTCTTTTGACCGAAAGCAGGTTCGAACTTAAAACCCGGCCAACGCATTAATTGCCAGGCGAATCGGCCGGAAAAGCCGAAGGTCGAGAACCGAAAGAAAACCGAAGGCCGAAACCCGAATTAAACCGCGAAAGACACCAACAACGCGAAAGGGATTCGAGAACGATGGACGAAATTGTACCTGTTTATCCTTCCTTGCCGCGTCGAAACAATGCGAAGACGGGAGCCTTTTTTACGACGGCTTGGCCGGCTTGACAATCCGGAGGAGCAAGTTGTTCAGTTCCTCTATGTGCGGCGGTTTGTCCACCACGGCGTCCACTGCCGAAGATATTGCTCCGCCTTCCTTCGCTAGCGTGTCCCTTCCGGTTATCATGATGATGGGCGTGTTGGGGGATTCGGTCTTGATCACCCGGGCCACCTGGTAGCCGTCCATATCCGGCATAACCAAATCGGTTATGACCACTTCGTAAGGCTCGCTTTTCAGCATGGCGGTGCGGAACAATTCCATCCCGTACTTTCCGCCGGAGGCGACCCTCACCCGATGCTCGTAGTGCGCGAGACAATCTTTCATCATTTCCAGAATCTGTTCGTCGTCATCAATGCAAAGGATGTGCAAGGAGCGCTTCGGTGTGGTTGGAGCTTTGTCCCCGCCCGCTTGATTGATGGTTTGCGGACCGTGCCGGGAAACCTCCGGCGTGTCCGGCAGTGTATCATGCCGCAGTTCCGAATATGACGCTTTCATAATTTGCTCCTTTCAACCTGCAAAATTTCGCACCAAATCATCCCCCCAACCAACTTGCCAAACCGTGCAAGTTATTTAACACAAACGGGCAGAAACATAATGAATTAGGGGCACATTACGGGATTTGAGGGGTGGATTGCGCCCGGTGAGGGGCGAAATTCCAAAGAAAAATGAAACTAAAGGCCGAAGGCTAAAGGCTAAAGAATTAAAGACAGCGGCGCAGTGGCGCAGTCAAAACATAGGTAACACCTACCCGGTCTTTCTTCGGTGCGAGGAGAAAATGTCACAATTTTAGGACCCTTTCATCAAAAAATTCTGCAACCGCGCTTTGGAGATGCGCTTCAGGGTCGGGCATCGCACTTTTCCCTTTCGCTTTGTGGTCAACGTGGTAAAAGCACGCCATGAATACTGCTCGCGTCCTGCTCGCCGGGTGGGTGCTCTGCCGCGTCGCCGGCCTGGCGCTGGCCGATGAGTCCGCGGACGAAATCCAGTGCCGGAAATCGGCCGCGTTCCTGACCGCGCCCGATTCCTCCGATTACCGGAAATACGCGCCGAGCCGCCAAATCAACATCCTGCACGTGGCGCTGGATGTCACTCCTGATTTCACCAATCGCACTGTCGCCGGCAAAACCACGATCACCTTCAAACCCATCGCGAAACCGCTGGAGAAACTGAGCCTCGACGCCGTTGACCTGACGGTGAGTTCCGTGACTTCCAGTGAAGCGATCCTGGATTACCAAGTCACGGACGAGAAAATCATTGTCACCTTCACCCAGCCGGTTCCCGCGGACAAGGAGGCCTGGGTCACGATTGAGCATCGCGCGGAACCGACGGAGGGAATGTATTTCCGGACGCCGGAAATGGGCTACAAAGCCGGGGACACGCATTTGTTCACGCAAGGCGAGCCGGTCGAGGCCCGGCATTGGTATCCCTGCCTGGATTCGCCCAACGAAAAGTTCACCTCCGAGATCACCTGCCGCGTGCCCGCAAGCATGACCGTGCTGTCCAACGGACGGCTGGTTTCCGAGGAGAAAGACCCCGCGACCGGCCTCGTCGCCGTGAAATGGCTTCAGGACCAGCCGCATGCCAATTATTTGCTGTCGCTGGTGGCTGGCTATTTCAAAAAGGTGGAAGACCGGCACCGGGACATTCCGCTGGCGTTTTACATGCCCCCGTCCGAGATCAATGAAGCCACCAATTCATTCTGCGACACCAGGGACATCATGGCCTTTTACGAGGATGAAATCGGCCTGCCCTTTCCCTGGGCCAAGTACTACCAGGTGGCGGTCAACGATTTCGTCGCGGGCGGCATGGAAAACACGACGCTCACCACGCTCACGGACTACACGCTCTTCACCACCAACACGGAAAACATCCGTTCCAGCCAGGGCCTGGTCGCGCATGAAATGGCCCACCAATGGTTCGGCGACCTGGTCACCTGCAAAGACTGGAGCCACATCTGGTTGAACGAAGGGTTTGCCACCTATTACGCGCTTCTGTACGACGAGCACCGGAATGGCCGGGATTCCATGCTCTACGGCCTGTATGGCGACGCGCGGCAAATCCTGTCCATGACCGACTCGTCGCGGCCGATGGTGGACCGGAAGTACGACAACCCCATGGAGCTGTTCAGCTTTCTCGCCTACCAAAAGGGCAGTTGGGTGCTCCACATGCTGCGCGCGCAACTGGGCAAGGATTTGTACCGCCGCTGCATCCGGACCTACCTGGAACGGCACCGGTTCGGAACGGTCGTCACCGAGGATCTGAACGCGGTGATCGAAGAGCTTTCCGGCCGTTCCTACGATCAGTTCTTCGACCAATGGGTCTATCACGGCGGCTGTCCCGACCTGGACGCAAGCTACAGTTGGGACGCGCGCAGCAAGCTGGCCAAAATTTCCGTGCGTCAAACGCAAAAAATCAGCGACGATACCTTCCTCTTCAATCTTCCGCTTTCCATCCGTTTCAAAACCGGATCAACCAACGTGGACAAGCCGATCATCGTGAAGGAAAAATCGGAGGACTTTTACTTTGCGCTCGATGAGGCGCCCACGGCGGTGCGCATCGACCCCGAGTATGCGGTGCTGGCAAAGATCCATTTCATCCCTCCCACCCCGATGCTTTACGCGCAACTGGAGGATCAAACCGACGTCGTCGGCCGGCTGCTTGCCATCGAAACGCTGGCCACCCGGAAGGACAAGGAAGCGGTGGAAAAGCTCAAGGGCGCGCTGAACCACGACACCTTTTACGGCGTGCGCCTGGAGGCGGCGCAGGCGTTGCGGGACATTCACACCGATGACGCCCTCGATGCGCTGCTCGCATCCACCCAACAGCCCGACGCCCGCGTGCGCCGCCGGGTCCACGCCGGAATCGGCGGGTTTTACGGGACGCGAAGCAGCGATGCGGAGCGCGGGATGCTCGCCGTGGAAAAGAATCCGGACATCCAGGTCCTGGCCATCCAGGATTTGGGGACCTATGCCGGACCGGACGCGCGCGCGCTGTTGCTGCAGTATCTGAATTCCACCTCGTATCGCAACGGACTGGCCGAGGCCGCCATTCGGGGACTGAGAGCGCAGGACGATCCTTCCTTCATCGATCCGCTGCGCGACAACCTCAGGCAGCGCGAGGCGGACTACACCAGCAACGGATTCGTCCAGGGATTGAGTGCGCTGGCTTACCTGGACCGCGATGAAAAGGACAAGACCGCGGTGCGCGAATTTCTTCTCGGCTATATGAACCACCGGAAGGAGAGGGTTCGACTGGGAGCCATTAACGCTCTGGGCGCGCTGGCGGACCCGGTCGCTTTGCCGGCGCTTGAGAAATTTGCGCTGGCCCGCCGGGCGAGCCCGGAACAACGCGCTGCGGCCAGTGCGATCCAGAACATCGAGAATTTCCGAAAGACCACGGAAGGTCTGGCCGACTTGCGCAAGGAATTCCTGGATTTGCAGAAGGAAGACCAGGCTTTGCGCAAAGACTTCGACTCGCTGGAGAAAAAAGTCGAGGCCAAGGCCGCCAAAGAATCCGGGGCAAAGAAATCGTCATCCGCGGTGAAGTCGCCGAAAAACTCCATCTGATTGAAGTGGTTCGGTCAGGAATTTAGTTCGTGCCGAGGGCGAGCTTAGAGCGGTTACAACTTTGATGTAGCGCAGACATTCTTGTCTGCGGGTTTGCGGGACATTCTTGTCCCGTGATTGATCAGCACGAAAGAGGCGACTGGAAAGTCGCCTGAACCCGCAGGCTGGAAAGCCTGCGCTACGTAATAACTGGAAACGCTCTAGGGTCAATCCCTAGGTTCATTAGCACCGGCAGGGTGATCAGGTCGCCGCCGCCGGCGACCGAATCAACAAATCCGGCCACGAGACCCGTCCCGAGAAGCAACGGCAGTTGCCAGGGTTGAACCATGGCGCGAAGTTAACGCCAGCGCGCGCCCGGCTAAAGCAGAAAGCCAGTTTTAACCACGAAACACACGAACCACACGAAAGGTAGGGACGCACCGCCGAGGCGTCCGAAACATTAAATCCCTCGTCGCGCGAGCTTGCCGCGTGGCGCAGCTTTACGCGGACTCATTTCTCAATTCCGAGCAATTCCACCTCGAAGATCAACACGCTGTTGGGCGGAATCGCCGGGGTGGGACTCTGGTCGCCGTAGGCCAGTCTGGCCGGGATGAACAACTGCCATTTGTCGCCGACCTTCATCAGTTGCAAGGCCTCGGTCCATCCCGGGATGACGCCGCCGACCGGAAAGCTGATGGGTTGGCCACGCTGGATCGAACTGTCAAAGACCGTCCCGTCAATCAACGTGCCCTGGTAATGCACCTTGACCGTATCGGTCAGTTTGGGGGACTCGCCCGTACCGGACTGGATGACCTTGTATTGCAGACCGCTGGCCGTGGTGGTGACCCCTTCCTTTTTGGCGTTCGCCGCGAGAAAGGCTGCGCCGGGGTCGGATTTTACGCCGGGATTTGTTTGCATGGTTGCCTTGTCGTTTTTGGCGCCACAACCGGCGAGCAAGCCTAGCGCGAGCGTCAGGATAAAAAATGATTTCATATCGTTGCCAGATGCAGGGATTGATCTGCGTTGCGCGGAGAATCCACGAACCCGGGTGCCAGGTCAGGCATTCAACTCCGATGCATCGCGAGCAGGCTTTGAACCCTAAATCCCAGACCCCAAACCCCAGACCCAATATCCGCCAAGGATTTTTGTCACAGGTTCGGCCTTTTTTGGCACTTATACGGTGATATGATTACTACCGGAATGGTGCCGACCATGGAATATAACGACGCGGAACTGGTGGCGCAGAGTTTGCGCGGCAGCCGCGATGCCTTTGGCCAGATTGTAGTGCGCTATCAGACGCTGATCTGTTCGCTCGCTTACAGCGCCACCGGCAGCCTGACCCAAAGCGAGGATTTATCGCAGGAAACATTTGTCACCGCCTGGAAACAACTGGCCGAATTGCGCGAGCCGGGCAAGCTGCGCGCCTGGCTGTGCGGCATCGTCAGAAATCTCACCCGCCGGACGCTGCGCGGACAGGAACGCGAACCGGCGCACGCGGCAGAGTCATTGGACTTCGCGCAGGAATCGCCCGCGCCCGAACCGCCCCCGCTGGACCAGGCCATCAGCCGGGAAGAGGAGGCCATCCTGTGGCGTTCGCTGGAACGCATCCCGGAAACTTACCGCGAACCACTCATCCTGTTTTACCGCGAACACGAGTCCGTGGAACGGGTGGCGCAGGTGTTGGATTTGTCCGAGGACGCCGTCCGGCAACGGCTCGCGCGCGGGCGCAAATTGTTGCATGAAAAAGTCGTGATGTTCGTGGAAGGCGCGTTGCGCCAGACCGCGCCGGGGCAATCATTCGCGGGAACGGTGCTCGCGGCGCTGCCTCTTACCGCCGGTGGGGTGGCGACGGCGGGTGTTGGGGCGGCAAAAGGAACCGCGGCGGCCAAGAGCAGCGGCTTGTTGTTTTTGCTGAGTCTGCCGTTTATCGGAGTGTTTATCACAATGCTGGGGGCTGTGGTGACCGTGCAAACCATCGAGTCGCCGGTTGCGCGCCGCCGCGCGTATTGGGGGTTGATCTTATTGTTGCTGCTCGTGGTTGCGTTGGTGATGGTGGAAAGTCTGGCGTTTGTTCTGAGGCATCGTTGGCAGTGGAGTGACCAGACTTACGCCTTGGTGCGGGTTGGCTATTGGTGGTTCTTTGCCATGATCCTCGCCACGATGCACGCAACCGGCATCCGGCCGCAAAAGGATTCCAGCCAGGGAACGAACAGCCAGGCATTGTCTCCGGCCCGCAAGCGGGTCAACGCGCTGGCGTTCTGCGGGATGGTGGTTGGGAGCATGTTGTGGCTGTTCGGCTTGGCGTGGCACATGGGAGACCGGATGTCGGCCGGGATTGTCGCCGTGACTGTCGTGCTAATGTTGGTGTGGGGCTTTGGGTCGCGGGATTTCTGGGGGACAAATCGGGCGTTTAAATTGCGGATGAACTGGGTGTTTTTAGGTTTGTGGTGGGGAGTGACTCTCCTGCTGCTGAACTGGCGGTTGGATGTGTGGATGGCCACCGTCCGCGGCACGGACCTGGCCGATGCCCATCGCGTCCTGCCGATGTGGACCGTCCACCTGGGCACGCTGCTGCTGCTGCTCTGGGCCGGGTGGTTGATGGCAAAACCGCGTAAAGCTACGCCACGCGGTTGGGACGTCGCGGGGAAGGCGGAAAGCTGAAGGCTCCCGCCTTTGCTGAGCTTCGGCGCGGCAACCCGTCTTCGTTTCACTACGACGCGACAAGGGGAAGGCTAAGGTTCAAGAGAAGACGGGGAATCGGATTTCGGGTCACAAAGAATTCGTGGCAACCAGCTCGCGATTCATCGGAGTTCGTGAAATTCGCGTAAGAAAATGTTTATATTCTCTGCGCTCCTCTGCGTCCTTTGCGTCTCTGCGTTAAACTTTTTCGAGGACGAGAACGAGGACGAGGACGATAAGGGTTGCAACCATTTCCCTTGAATCCGTCGCGGCGGGCGGGCAACTTGCGCCGCCGTGAAGAATTTTTTCATGCTCCTGCTGGCGTTGTGCCTGGCGTCCTGCCTGTCGCCGGCGCACGCGGCCGGCTTCAACGGCCAAAGCTACGTGCCGCTGGCGGATTGGGCGCGCGCGAACGGCTTGAAATGTTTCTGGCTCAAGCGCGGGGACGAAATCGTGGCCACCAACCGCACGACGCGGCTGGTTTTTGACAAGGATTCGCGCATGGCGGAGGTCAACGGCATCAATGTGGCGCTGTCCTTCCCGGTGGCGTCGGACCACGGCGCGCTGCTCATCGCCCAAATGGATCTCAATACGGCCATCCGGCCGCTGTTGTACCCGCCCCGGTTCGCCGACGCCAAACGCATCACGACCATCTGTCTCGACCCCGGTCACGGCGGCAAGGACACGGGCAACCACACGTTCTGGCACAGTGAGAAGACCTACACGCTGGCGCTGGCGCTGGAATTGCGCAGCCAGCTTCAAAAGGCCGGGTTCAATGTCATCCTGACGCGCAGCAAGGACGCCTATGTTGATTTGTCCGACCGGCCGGCGCTGGCCAACCGGCGCGGCGCGGATTTGTTCGTGAGCCTGCATTTCAACGCGACGCCAACCGGGAAAGACGATGTCGAAGGGCCGCAGACATATTGCATCACGCCCGTCGGCGCCAGTTCGACCGACGCGCAGGGCGAAGGCACCAGTTTCGGCCCGACCACGGCAAATCGCGTCGAGCAAAGGAGTCTGCTGCTGGCTTATCAAATGGAGAAGTCGCTGGTGCAAAGCCTGCGGGTGCCGGACCGCGGCGTGCGCCGGGCGCGTTACGCGGTTTTGCGTGACGCCACGATGCCGGCGATTTTGATTGAAGGCGGATACATGACCCATCCGGTTGAACGCAAAAAGATTTACGATGCCGCGTATCGCCGCCAGATGGCGCAGGCAATGGTGAAGGGCATTCTGGCCTATCAAAGATTGGTTTCGCCACCGCCTCCGGCGTTGCCATCCACCAATCGTCCGGTGGTGAATTCAAACAGGGTTTCCACCCCAAACCCGCGCCGTGAAAACGGAACCACCAAAGGAATCACTAATGACTAAGCCCTAATGACTAAATAAATCCCAATGACAAAAGCTCAGAAATTAATTTGGCACCCAAGCATTGAACATTTGGGCTTCGACATTCCTTCGTCATGGGGTTAGTCATTAGTCATTGTTCAAATGAGCATTGCGACCAAAAACGGGGATGACGGCACGACGGCGTTGATGTATGACCGGCGGGTGCCGAAAACCCATCCGCGCATTGAGGCATGCGGCGCGATGGACGAGTTGAACGCCGCGCTGGGGGTGGCGCATGCGTCGGCAAAACACGATTTCGTGCGCAACAACCTGCTGGTGATTCAGAAGGACCTGATTGTGTTGATGGGCGAATTGTGCGTCCAACCGGAGGATTTGTCCCGTTACGTCAAGGACGGCTATTCGCTGGTCACACCAGTGATGACGGCGACGCTCGATGCACTGGTGCTCGAAATCGAGGAGCAGAACGTGAGTTCCAAGAGTTGGGCGATGCCGGGGGCGACCCCGACGGGCGCGGCTTTGGACCTGGCGCGGACGATTTGCCGTCGCGCGGAACGGCGCGTATGCGTGTTGAAGGACTCAAGCGAGTTAAAAAACGCAGAAATTGTGATTTACCTCAATCGCCTGAGCGATTTGCTGTGGCTGTTCGCGCGTTGGGTGGAATCGAAGACCGAAACCAGTTAGATAAGGGAAAATCCACACCGAACAACCGGTTCAATGGTAGGATGGCGCTGCTGCGCCGCCAAGTCAGGTGGCCGCGCAGCAACGCAAGCCCTTACCGGGAATGTTACTTTATCGTTCAACCAGCCTTAAACAGGCAACATGGGCGTTTTATCCTCGTAACGAACCGGTTACAGCCAGCATTGCCACCTTGTGAATAAGTTGAGGGTTACTCACCGCTGCTGGACCCGCCCAAACACGGCAAAAGCCTCGTTCCCGATACGCTTAAATGACTTGATTTGAAGGGGTAGGGCTTCCACCAATCGACGGAAACCTTTGCCATCAGCGATAGCCGGGGCATCGCGCCCGCCGAAAATTTTCGGGCAGATCGTGAGATGCAGTTCGTCCACCAAATCGGCCCGGAACAGGGCGTCATTCAAACCGCCGCCGCCTTCGCAAAGCAGGCGTTGGACACCCCATTTCCCGCGCAACCAGCAAAATGCCTCGCGGAAATTGATTTCCTGCCGGCCGCAAACCTTTACTTCATCCGCCAAGGCCCGCAGTTGACGCAATTTGGCCTTCGATACTCGTCCGGTGGTGAGGATGATGATGGGCGAGAAACGATGTTTGAAAACTTCCGCGTTGGGATTGAGCGTGCCGTTGCCGCTGACGATGATGCGCAAATTGTTCTCCATCAGCCCGTTTTTAAGCCGCTGGCGCCGGAATCTGGCCGGACCCGGTCCCAGGTTGATGGTTGCCGAATCCACGGTGCGTGCCCCGGCCAGCACCGCGTCTGCCGTCGCCCGCAATTCCAGCAAGTGCTTGTGGTCGTGCGCGCTGCCGAACGAGGACACCGCGCGGTTCGCCGTCGCGATTTTCCCGTCCGCCGTCATCGCCATGTTCACGAAAACAAAAGGCAGTGACGGGTGACGGGTGACAAATGACGGGTTCATAAAATCAGCATCGCATCACCGTAACTGAAAAAGCGATAACGTTTGCGGATGGCCTCGGCGTAGGCGGATAAAACCATTTCGCGTCCGCGCGTTTCACCCGGCGCGGCGAACGCGCTGACGAGCATCAGCAAGGTGGAGCAGGGGAGGTGGAAGTTTGTCAACAGCGCGTCCACGATTTGAAATTGAAACGGCGGATAAATGAAAATGTGCGTCCGACCCTTGAAAACATTGAGTTTTCCGTTGTTTTTGGCGGCAATGCTTTCAAGCACACGCACGGTCGTCGTGCCGACGGCGAAGACGCGGCGACCGGCGCTTTTGGCCTCGTTTACGGCGTGTGCGGTCTCTTCGCCCAGCTCGAATCGTTCTTCATGCATTTTGTGCGCGGCCAGCGTTTCGGTCTTCACCGGCGCAAACGTGCCGGGTCCGATGTGCAGCGTGACAAAGCAGATGGTCACGCCGCGCGCGCGAATTTCATCCAGTAATTTCCCGGTGAAATGCAAACCGGCGGTCGGTGCCGCGACCGAACCGTCGGTCCGGGCATAAATGGTTTGATAACGCTCCTTGTCCTCACCCATTTCATCCGGATTGGCACGGGTGATGTAGGGTGGCAGCGGAACTTCGCCCAGCCGATCCAATTCGCGGCTGATGTCCGGCGTGCCGGAAAAATGCAATCGCCGGTGCCCCTCATCGTTCACTTCCGTGACGGTGGCGCAAATTGGGGTCATCTGGCGGTTGCCCTGAAGAACAATTTGCGTTCCGACGCGGGCGCTTTTGCCGGGGCGCAGCATGACCCACCAGTCGTTGGTTGCTTTTTCTTCAAGCAATAGAACTTCAAATTTGCCGCCAGTCCGGGCGTTCGCGCCACGAAGCCGGGCTGGAATCACGCGCGAATTGTTGAGAACGAGCACGTCGCCCGCGCGAAAAACCCACGGCAAATCCCGAAAGTAGCGGTGTTCGATGCTTCCGTCGGTGCGAGGCAGGACCAGGAGCCGTGATTCATCACGCTGTGGCGCGGGATGTTGCGCGATCAGTCTGGGCGGCAGGTCAAAATTGAAGTCAGCGGTTCGCACGCGGCGAGTTTCCAGTTTCAGGTTTCAAGTTTCAAGCCGTCATGCCATAAGATTTCAATTTAAAGTGTTTAACCCCAGCTTTTTTGGTTGTGAATAACTTTTGAATAAATCGTAAAATTTTTGTTGACACGTAGTGGGGTAAAGTGGTTAAAAGTGGGTCGTTGTGGGGAACAAAGCAGTTTGGGGTCAGGATTGTGGATATATGAGTGTCGCGGTGAACAAAGGGCCGACTTATTACAATTCACTCTATCGGCATGGAGTGGATGAGAAGCGGCGCATCCAAATCCCGGCCAAGTGGCGGCCGGAAAAGCCGGGCACGGAACTGACACTGATGCTTTGGCCAAAGGCGAAAGAGGGTCCGTGTTTGCGCGTTTTGCCGCCGGCGGAAATGGCGAAGATGGTGAAAGCCATTGACGCGATGTCCAACGGCGACGCGAACAAAGTGGTTTTGAAACGTTTCATCGGCAGCGAGTCGGTGCAGGTGAGCGTGGACAAGTCGGGACGGATTTGCCTGCCGGAAGAAATGGCACGCGCGGCGGGCATCAAGGACGAAGCCATGCTCGTCGGGTTGCTGGACCGCTTCGAGATTTGGAATCCGCAGAGTTACGAAAAAGTCAAGGCTTCCGACGCCGTGCTGGCGCACGAAGCCTTCAAGCTGATGGAGTAATTATGAATCTTGGAAAATTATTGGTTGCTGGAAAAAGCATCATCAACGGATGCGAGGAAATTTCGTATCGCGCCAACAAACGCGTTTATCTGCCCAAATTCGGTCTGGCGCAAAATCCCTTCAAGTCGCCGGACGAGGCGGAACTGGCGGAACCGGCGAAACCGGTGGTAGAAACCATCGCCGCCCCGATCAAAAAGACCGTCACGCCCATCGCCGCCAAAACGCAAAAAATACCACCCTGGCCGCGTCCGGCGCGCGCGACATCCTGGGCCAGCAAATTGAATCCGATTTCGATCTGGCGCGGTTCGGCCCCGGCGGCGCCCAGCGCCCCGTGTCCGGTGCAGTCCGAACTTTCGCTGGACAGCGTGAAAGTCGTGCATAACGACCTCAGCGATGCCGACGTGGCGGTGGTGCCGATCAAATCGCGCACGGCGGACAAAACGGCCGTGCCGGTGCTGCCGCCCCCGGAAAAATCCTGGGAGTATCTGGCGGAGCGGATGTTTCACGCAACGGTGGATTAACCAACGGCAAACCGATGCAACGTGCTGAATTTCGTTCACAAAACAGTGATGGCGGCGGAGGTGCTGAACGCGCTAAAGCCGAACCCGGGCGGACGGTACGCCGACGGGACGCTCGGTGGGGCTGGGCACGCGGCGGGCATCCTGGCCGCGAGTTCACCGACTGGATGGCTGTTTGGGTGCGATCGCGATGGCACCGCGGTTGATGCCGCGAAAAAACGGCTCGCGGAAAAATTCGCCGGACGTTTTGAGGTCCGGCAGGGAAATTTTGCGGAAATGGCCGGATGGATTCCGGCGGCGGGATGCGATGGCGTGCTGCTGGACCTGGGCGTGAGTTCGCCGCAACTGGATTCGCCCGAACGTGGATTCAGTTTCCAGCACGACGGCCCGCTGGACATGCGGATGGACACGCGGCAAACGCTGACGGCGGCGGATTTGGTGAACGGCGCCGGTGCGGAAGAACTGGCGAGGATTTTTTGGGAATTTGGCGGCGAACGCGAATCGCGGCGGCTGGCGAAGGCGATGGTGCACGACCGTGAACGCCGAAGGTTTGAGACGACGCGGCAACTGGCGGAATGGATCGAACGGCTCAGTCCGCGCTGCGGGAAAAAGGCGCATCCGGCGACGAAAATTTTTCAGGCGCTGCGGATCGCGGTGAACGACGAGATGGGTTCTTTGAAACACGGGTTGGCAGCGGCGGTAAAAATTTTGAAGCCGGGCGGACGGCTGGCAGTCATCACGTTTCATTCGTTGGAAGACCGGGTGGTGAAGGACTTCGGGCGCTCGCGGGCGCGGGATTATGCGTTCCCCGGAGGCCTGGACGTTCCGGAGTTGCGCGAGCCGCGCACGCCCGAACTGAAATGGGTGACGCGCAAGGCAATCAAGCCCGGCGCGGATGAGTTGAACGACAATCCGCGCAGTCGCAGCGCGCAATTGCGGGTGTTGGAGAAATTGTAGCGGCGGTCTATGACCGTCGGAGAAGGTGCGGCGTTCACAGAGCGCCGCTACAGATACGGAAATGGCTAAAAATCGAAAAAATCAGTCGGCGGCAATCCGGTTTGGGCCGGCGCTGAAGGCGTTGTTTTTGTGCCTGCTGATTGCCGGTTCGGCGGTGGGTTACGTCTGGCAGAAAAGCCAGATTTACCAGCTCGGCCAGCAGATCCGGCAGCGCGAGGTCCGCCTGGCGCGGTTGCAAAACGATGACCGAAAACTCAGCGACCAGCTTTCGATTTTGCGGTCGCCGACGATGCTGGACCGCCGCGTCCGCGAACTGAATCTCGGTCTGTTGCCGGCGCAACCGATGCAGGTCTTGCGGCTGGCGGAACCGGCGTCCGCGCCGCCGGAAAATAAAATTTTGACGCGCCAGTTTGCGGAAAAACCCGCCGGCGCAATGACGCAATAACATGAAAATTTTGGCCGCCGCTCGTGACGCCGTCGGGTGAGGAACCGATCGCCACGGGCGGCTGGCCGTTTTTGCGATGACCAAACGGCTGCAATTGAGACGCATGCTGACCCTGTTGGGGCTGTTGTGCCTGGCCTTCGCCGGCCTGGGTTCCCGGCTCGTGGAGTTGCAGGTGTTGCGTCACGACGAGCTGGCCGCCAAGGCACAGCAAAACACCCAGCGCGAGTTTTGGCGGGCGCCGCGCCGCGGCGACATTCTCGACGCGCACGGCAATCTGCTCGCCACGAGCATTTTTGTGAAAACGGTTTGCGCCGATCCGGTCTTGATTGGAAACCAGCAGGCCGCGGTCGCCCGCCAGCTCGCACCGCTGCTGCAAATGAGCGAAGGCGATTTGTATCAGCGCCTGCTTCCCCGCCTGGTGAAAAATCAAAAGGGGGAAACGGTCACGAACCGTTACGTCGTGCTCCAGCGCAAGGTGGCGGACGAAACCTGGCAGAAAATTCAGATGACGATGACCAACCTTGCCTTCGGCGGGGACGAGAAAAAATTGTCCCGGGCCGGCCGCGCATTTTTCCGTGATTTGCGCACGAGCGCGATTTTTACCGATCCGGTGGACGATCAATTGCGCGTATATCCGAACGGCCCGCTGGCGGCGCACGTGCTCGGCTTCGTGGGAACAGAGAATGGCAGCAACCACGTTTCGCAAACGGTTGGGCGCGACGGCGTGGAACTGGTGTTGAATTCGGCGTTGAGCGGCGTGGCGGGCTGGCGGGTGACGCAAACGGATCGTCAGCAGCGCGAGCTGGTTGCGTTGCGCGATGAAGATGTGCAGGCGCGCGACGGTTTGAACGTGGTGCTTACCCTTGACGCGGCGATTCAGCACATCGTGGAAACTGCGCTGGCCGACGCGCTGCAAAAACACACGCCCATCAGCATCACCGCCGTCGTCACGCGTCCGCGCACGGGCGAAATTCTGGCGATGGTGACGCTGCCGAATTTTGATCCGAACAATCCCGGGGCTTCCTCCGCCGATGCGCGCCGCAATCGCGTCATCAGCGACCTGATGGAACCCGGCTCAACGTTCAAAATCGTCGTCGTATCCGGGGCGTTGAACGAAGGCATCGTGCGCCTGGCGGACACGTTCGATTGCGAGCAGGGACACTTTGCCTTTGCGGGCCGGGTTTTGCACGACCACGAACCGTTTGGAATTCTTACCACCGAAAGCGTCATCACCAAATCATCAAACATCGGCGCGGCGAAGATTGGCATCCACCTGGGTGAGGACCGGCTTTACGATTACGTGCGGGATTTTGGTTTTGGCCAGCGCACGGGCATTTCCCTGCCGGGTGAAGCCCGGGGAATTTTGTATCCGGTAAAGGACTGGAGCAAGGTTTCCATCGCGCAGATTCCGATGGGACAGGGGATCGCGGTGACGCGGTTGCAAATGGCCATGGCCATGAGCGCGCTGGCGAACGACGGCTGGCTCATGCGGCCGATGCTGGTGAATCGTCTCGAAGACCGCAATGGGAACGTGGTGCAGCAATACGCGCCGCAGCGCGTGCGGCAGGTCGTCAGCGAATCCACGGATAAATTGATGGTGGAAGCGCTCAAAACCGTCGTGACGCCGGACGGCACGGCGCCCGGCGCGGCGATGAAAGATTACACCGACGCAGGCAAAACCGGCACGGCGCAAAAAGTCGAGAATGGCACCTATGCCGAACATAAATTCTATTCCTCGTTCGTCGGATTTTTTCCCGCCGACAACCCGGAACTTTGCATCTCGGTCGTGATGGACGAGCCAAGGGAAGGTTATTACGGCGGCCAGGTTTGCGGGCCGGTCTTCAAGGAAATTGCCGAACGTTGCGCCAGTTATTTGAACCTTCCGGCGGACAAAAATTTACAACCGGCGGCATCGTCACCGCCGCTCGTCGCCACCGGCGGTTCACATTCAACTCAAATCCATGAATAATTCCCGTCCCCAACTGTTTGGCATGCTCGCCGGACTATTTCTGGCCGCCGGGCTGGTGCTGTCTTCAATGCTCGCTACGACGACGTGGTTGAAGGTAAAAAATTCACAGTTCATCTCCTCGAAAGGTTCAATCCGTCGAAATGTCAAATCTGATCTGGCAGTGTGGAGAGGGTCATTCACCACCGAAGCGCCGACACTGTTGGAAGCACAGCACAAACTTCAGGCGGATCGTGGCGCCGTGGCCAAATTTTTGTCTGGCAATGGCGTTACCAACATCGTTTTCAAACCCATTACCATCGAAAAGCGGGAGGCCAATGTAGAGGTGAAAACCCCGGCCGAAAACACCACCCAATCGGAACAACGCACGGTGGGCTATCGGCTAACTCAGTCGGTTCGCGTTGAATCAGCCGACGTTGACCTTCTGGCACAACTCGATACCACGCCCTTGGTTGAATCGGGGGTAATATTTACCGCCGAGCCGCCTTTGTTTCTCTACACCAAGGTCGCTGGTGAAAAAATCGAGATGCTCGCCGAAGCCACCAAAGATGCCCGGGCTCGGGCTGAGCAGATTGCCGCCCAAGGCGGGCGGAGCATAGCTTGTTTGCACGACGCGGAAATGGGCGTGTTTCAAATCACGCCGTTGCACGGTACTGATATCAGCGGTATGGGAGAAAATGACACCAGTTCACTGGACAAAACCATTACCGCGGTTGTTACCGCCACGTTTTTGCTGAAGTGAATTTACAGTGGAAACACGCTCTTTGAAATTTGTCGCCGAGGCCTGCGCCGCCGAACTCCGGCGCGGTTCGGCGGAGATGCCCGTTCGGCGCGCCGGCATTGATTCGCGGCAGGCGAAGCCGGGCGACCTGTTTTTCGCCATCAAAGGGGAGCGCTTTGACGGCCACGACTTTTTGAACGAAGTCGCGGCCAAAGGCGTCGCCGCTGTGGTCGTGGAGCGAAAAAAAGTTCCCGCGCCGTTGCCGGGATGCGCGGTGCTGGTCGTGGATGACGCGCGCGCGGCGCTCGGGAAATTCGCCGCGGCGTACCGCCGGGAATTTGATCTGCCGGTGATTGCCGTTGGCGGTTCCAATGGCAAAACGACGACGAAGGAATTGATCGCATCGGCGTTGCAACAAAAACTGGCCACGCTCTGGAGCGAGGCGAGTTTCAACAATGACATCGGCGTGCCGCTGACGTTGTTGCGCCTGGAAAAGTCGCACCGGGCCGCGGTGCTCGAAGCCGGCACGAATCATCCGGGCGAACTTGCGCCGCTGGTGAATATGATCCGGCCGAAATACGGCGTGCTGACGAACATTGGCCGCGAGCATCTGGAATTTTTTGGCGACCTGGCGGGCGTGGCGCAGGAAGAAGGCTGGCTCGCGGAATTGTTGCCGGCGGACGGCCGGCTCTTTGTCAACGGTGACGGCGAAGGGACGGAGCCGGTCATCCGGCGCACGCGCGCGACGGTCGTGCGCGTCGGACTCGGTGAAAAAAACGACTGGCGCGCGAAGGGCATCCGCTTGGACAAAAACGGCGTGACGTTTCGCGTGGAAGCGCCCAAGGCTGAATTCAGCGGCGAGTATCGAATCAATTTATTGGGGCGGCATCAGGTGACGAACGCCTTGTTTGCGGTTGCGGTCAGTGAGGAACTAGGCCTGGGCCGTCCCGCGGTGCGGGACGGCCTGGCCGAGTGCCAGCCGCCGAAGATGCGTATGCAATTTTGGGAAGCGGGCGGCGTGCGCGTGCTCGACGATGCCTACAACGCGAACGCGGATTCGATGCTCGCGGCGCTCGAAACGCTTTGTGATCTGCCGTTGCAGGGCCGGCGCGTGGCGGTGCTCGGCGACATGAACGAACTGGGCGCGCACAGCGAGGCGGCGCACGCGGAGGTCGGACGCCGCGCGGCGGAACTCGGCATCGGACAGATGTTTGTCATCGGCAAAATGGCGCCGGTCACGGCGCACGCGGCGCGCGAGGCGGGATTGAATCGGGTGATGGAGTTTGCGGACGTGGAAGCGGCGATGAAGGCGGTGAAGGATTTTTTGAAGGCGGGCGATGTGGTTTTGTTGAAGGCGTCGCGGGCGTCGCGTTTGGAGCGCATCGCCGGGACGCTGAAGTCGGAAAAGTCGTGAACCGGAACCATGTTTTATTATTTGAGCCAGCAGTTGCTCGATTGGTCGAAGGGAACGCCCTGGGCGGGCCACCTCTCGGCATTGCGGCTGTTTCATTACATCACGGTGCGGAGCGCGGGCGCGGCGATCACGGCGTTGATGCTGAGCTGGTGGCTCGGCCCGAGGATCATTCACTGGCTGAAACAGTTGAAATTCGGCCAGGACTATGCGGACCGGGCCGAGGAGGCCGGCGGTCTGGCCGCGCGGGTTTTGAGCAAAAAAGGAACGCCGACGATGGGCGGCATTTTGATTGTGGCGGTGTTGTTTATTTCCACCGTGCTGTGGACACAATTGGACAACAAACTGGTGCTGCTGACGCTGCTCTCGGTGCTGGTGCTGTCGGGGCTGGGATTTTACGACGATTACGCAAAAATCATCCAGCAAACCGGCGGCGGCACTCCGCCGCGCGTCAAGCTGGTGGCGCAATTCGCGCTGGCAACTTTTATTGCCGTCTATTTGTGGATGACCCCTTCGACGACCAGGCTGGTTTCGGATATCATGGTTCCGTTTTACAAACACCCGGTGGCGACGGGCGCGGGCCTGATCGGATTGCTGATTGTGGTGCTGGCGATTGTCGGCAGCTCGAATGCGGTGAATCTGACGGACGGTCTCGACGGGCTGGCGATTGGTTGCACGCTGATTGTGGCCTTTGTGTTTCTCGTGTTCACTTACGTGGCGGGCAACATCAAGGCGGCGGGCTATTTGCAAATTCCCCATGTGCCCGGCGCGGGCGAATTGACGGTGTTCTGCGCGGCGATGATCGGTGCGGGCCTTGGCTTTTTGTGGTTCAACTGCCATCCGGCGCAGGTGTTCATGGGCGACACCGGGTCGCTGGCGCTCGGCGGCGCGTTCGGCATCATCGCGGTGCTGATTCATCAGCCGTTCGTGCTGGTGATTGCGGGTGGCGTGTTCGTGCTGGAAGCCGTTTCGGTGATTTTGCAGACCGGCTGGTTTCGCTTCACGCGAAAGTTTTACGGCACCGGCCGGCGGATTTTTTTGATGGCGCCGCTGCATCATCATTTCGAGAAAAAGGGCTGGTACGAGTCACAGGTGGTGATGCGATTTTACATTTTGTGCGTGCTGTTTGCGGTCGTTGCCCTGGCGACGCTGAAACTGAGGTAGAAATGACGCTGCCATTGGACAATAATGAAGTTTTGACCGGACGCTTTGCTCCTTGCACAAGCGGCCTCCGGCTGTTAATAACTTTGGCGGCAGCGGCCAGACGCGCAATGGCCGGCGGAGTGTTCGTTTCACCAGCCGGTTTGAAATTTTGCGGCGCCTTCAGTCCGCCGCCAATGAACAAAATGAATTTAACGCGCCGCGAGATTTGCCGAGGGAAAATTTCGCTGTGGAAAAAATCAACCAACCTCGAAGAAAGGACGCAATCAGCGCCAAACCAATGAATAATCCGAACCCATTCGTACCCCAGGGCTCCCTGTTGGAGCAGCAAAGCAAACGCCGTTCGCACATGAAACTCGGCGTGTTTTGCGTGCTCCTGATCGGAGTTGTCGGCCTGACCGCAATGCTCATTCAGGGCTGCAAACGCGAACAGAACACCGAAGCGGAAAACCAGCCGCCGCCGGTGGACACCAACACGGTGGTCATGGATACGAATACTCCACCACTTCAAGCTTCCAATCCGCCGGTGGCACCGCCGCCGGTCGTCGTGCAGCCGCCCGTGGCGCCATCCGGGACCGAGTATGTCGTCGTCCACGGCGACACCCTCGGAAAAATTGCGAAGAAGAATGGCGTGACGCTTGGTGCGCTTAAAGCGGCCAACCCCGGCGTTGAGCCGACCAAGTTGAAAGTCGGACAGAAACTGACCATTCCGGCCGGCGGCACGGCCCCGTCAGCGAACGGCGCTTCCGTCGCGCCCGACACCGGCCTGGGTGGCGAAACTTACACGGTGAAATCCGGCGATACGCTGACGAAGATTGCGAAGGCGCACGGCACGACCGTGAAGGCGCTTAGAGCCGAAAACAATCTGACCACGGACCACATCTTAGTGGGGAAGAAGCTGAAGATTCCGGCAAAAGCCGAAGCTGCGGCTCCGGTTGCGCCTGCGCAGGCACCTGCGCCTGCCCCCGCCAGCACGCCTGGTCAATAAGCGTTGAAATGATAGCGGCTGGTCCCGCTTTGCGGGATTTTGAGGCATTGAAATGAAAGTCGCCGTCACAACTTTGGCGTTTTGCGTTGCCGCCCTGCTGGCGCTGGGGCTGGTGATGCTCTATAGCTCGAGTGTGACGCAAGTCGGCGGGCACTACCTGATGATGCAGCTCATCTGGTGCGCGTTCGGCTTTACCCTCTGTGTGGCGGCGACCGCCCTCGATTATCAATGGCTCAAAAAAATCGCCGTGCCGGTTTTCATTCTCGCGCTGCTATTGCTCGTGCTGGTGCTCGTCCCGCACATCGGCAGAAAAATCAATGGCGCGCGCCGCTGGTTTGATTTTCATGGCGTGCGCTTTCAGCCGTCCGAACTCGGAAAAATCGCGCTCATCATCCTGCTCGCGTGGTATGGCGACCGTTACCAGCGGCAGATGCCGGCCTGGAAGCGCGGCATCATTTTTCCCGGCGCGTTCATGGCGTTGATGCTCGGTTTGGTCTTCGTTGAGCCGGACCGCGGCACCACGATTCTGCTCGCCGCGGTCAGCGGCATGATGCTGCTCGTCGCCGGTGTCCGTTTGAAATGTATTGTTCTGCCCGTTCTGCTCGGTGGGGCCGGCCTGGCCGTTTCCCTGCTGCACGACCCGATGCGGCTGCGGCGCATTTTCGGCTGGTGGGACATGGAACAGCACAAGGACGGCGTCGGTTATCAGGCGTATCAGGCCATGATTGCGCTTGGCTCCGGCGGCTGGACGGGACTCGGTCTCGGCAACGGACGGCAGAAGCTCGGTTTCGTTCCGGAAGATCACACCGATTTTATTTTTTCAATCATCGGCGAGGAACTCGGTTTGATCGCGACGCTGCTCGTCGTTCTCGCGTTCGTCATCATTGCGATTTGCGGGATTTACATTGCACTCCGGGCGCGCGACCCGTTTGGCAGTTTGCTGGCGGCCGGAGTCACGTTTTTAATCAGCCTGCAGGCCGCCATCAACATCGGCGTTGTCACCAGCGCGCTGCCGAACAAGGGCCTGCCCCTGCCATTCATCAGCTACGGCGGCTCGAACCTGCTGGCCATGCTCACGTGCGTGGGTCTGTTGTTCAGCATCGCCCGTCAGGCGCCCGCGCGGGAAAAGGTCCGGGCAACGGTCGCGGTCATTGACGAAAATCCATTCGCCGCCAAAGCCACATGACTTCACCCGGAGCCAACACGCCCTTCGTCGCCATCGCCTGCGGCGGCACGGGCGGGCATCTGTTTCCGGGTCTGGCGGTGGCGGAACAACTTCAGAAGCGCGGCTGCGCCGTGGCCCTGCTCATTTCACCCAAGGACGTGGACCAGGAAGCCGTAAAATCCGCGCGCGGCATGGAAATCGTCACGCTGCCCGCCGTCGCGCTGCAGAACCGCAACTACCTTTCGTTTGCGCGCAGCTTCTGGCAATCGCGGCGCGCATCGCGAATTTTTTTCAAAGCCCGTCCGCCGCACGCCGTGCTCGCCATGGGCGGATTCACCAGCGCGCCGCCGGTTCTGGCGGCGAAAAAATTCGGCGCCAAAACTTTCCTGCACGAATCCAACACCATTCCCGGCCGGGCCAACCGCTTTCTGGCGCGGTTCGTGGACGAGGCGTTCATCGGTTTTCCCGATGCCGCCGCCCGCTTGCGCGCCCGTAAAGTCACCCGGACGGGCACCCCCGTCCGCTCGCAATTTCGGCTCGGCTACCCCGCGCCGTGCCGCGCGGCCTTCGGACTTGAACCGGATCGTCCGACGGTTCTGGTGATGGGCGGCAGCCAGGGCGCCAGTGCCATCAACGAAATGATTTTGTCCGCATTGATGCTGCTTGAGGGGCGCGACTGGCAATGGCTGCATCTGGCCGGGGCGAAAGATTTTGAATTGGTACAATCCGCCTATAACAAACACGGCCTCGATGCCGTGGTGAAGCCCTTTTTTGCGAAAATGGACCTGGCGCTCGGCGCGGCGACCGCCGCCGTGAGCCGGGCCGGCGCCTCGTCGCTGGCTGAAATTGCCGCCATGCTCCTGCCGTCGTTGCTCGTGCCGTTTCCAGCCGCGGCAGACAACCATCAATTTTACAATGCGCGCGCGTTTGAAATCACCGGGGCGGCGCGATTGCTCGAGCAAAAAAATGCAACTCCGGAAAAGCTGGTTGCTTTGCTGTGTGAGCTGGTTGAAGGCCAGGTCGCCCGCGCAAAAATTCAGGCAGCGCTGGTGCCATGGCACACGCCCAAAGCGGCGGAGCAAATCGCGGACATCATGCTGGCTGCCATTGCGCGACAACAAGGGCAGGCAGTGGCACAGATGTCAAAATGTTCGTGCGGCTGTGCCGACCAGTCCGCAAAGCAGGCGGTGTCACCGGGCGCATGACCATGACCGATTCCATTTCAAAATACCGATGAAAACGGGGGCGCAAATTGCCGGTGAACTGGCCGGATGTGTTTCGCTGGCGACAGACATCTGCCGTGACGAACCGCTGGCGAAGCACACCACCCTGCGCGTTGGCGGACCGGCGGACGTGTACGTCGAACCGGCCTCGGAAGCGGACCTGGCCGCGGTGGTGAAGTTTTGCCATGAAAGCCGCCTGCCGTTTTTCGTGATTGGCCGCGGCTCGAACCTGCTCGTGCGTGATGGCGGCTTTCGCGGCGTGGTGATTTGCCTGACGCAGGCAAATTTCAGGCGCATTGTGGCCGCCGGCGAACGTTTGCGTTGTGGCGCGGGAGCGAAATTAAAAAGTGTCGCGGTCGAGGCGAAGCGAAATGGTTTGAGCGGCCTGGAATTTCTCGAAGGCATTCCCGGCAGCGTCGGCGGCGCGCTGCGCATGAACGCAGGCGCGATGGGCGGCGCGACGTTTGATGTCGTCGAGTCGGTGCGGCTCATGGATCACGCCGGAAAAATCCAGGAACGCAGCCATGCCGGGATGCCGGTGGAATATCGCTGCTGTCCGCTGCTGAAAGATCACGTTGCCCTGGGCGCGGTGTTCAAGTGCACGCCCGCGCCGCGCGAGGAAATCGAAAAGCGAATGAAGGAGTTCAGCGAGAAGCGCTGGGCATCGCAGCCGACCGCGCCGAGCGCCGGCTGCACGTTCAAAAATCCCGGCACGACTCCGGCGGGCAAATTGATTGACGAGCTGGGCTTGAAAGGCACGCGCGTCGGCGGGGCGGTGGTTTCCGCCGAGCACGGCAATTTTATTGTGAATGACGGCAATGCAACGGCGCGCGACGTTCTGGAACTGATTGCGATTCTCCAGGCGCGGGCCAAAGAGGCGCGCGGCATCGAATTGCAAACGGAAGTTGAAGTCATCGGCGTGGATTGAACGGGTTTTTGTTGACATCCAAAATGGTTGCGTTATGGTTGCGGCATGATAACGATCACCATCAAGGGCATATCGAAGGAAGCGCACCGCGAGTTGAAACGGCGCGCGGTGACGCATGGGCGCAGTTTGAACACCGAGGCGATTGCCGTGCTGGAATCCAGCGTCCGCAGCACGCCGGCTGATTCCAGCGCGGTCATCCAGCGGGCGCGGGAGTTCCGCAATTCTCTGAAGTTCCGGGTGACGGCGGCGGACTTGAAGCGATTCAAGGAAAAGGGCCGTGCGTGATTGTCGCGGACAACAGCGTGCTGGTGTATTTCTGGCTGCCGAGCGCATTCGCGGAATGGGCGGAAGCGGCCAAAGCGCAGGACGGCGTTTGGGCGGCTCCGGTATTGTGGCGGGCGGAATTCAGGAACGTGCTGGCGGGATATTTGCGGAAAAAGCTTTTGACCGAGGCGGAGGCCAACGCCGCTTATTTGAATGTGCAGAAGGATCTGGGTGCGCATGAATTTACCGTGCCAACAGAGCGGATTCTCAAGCTGGTCCTGGCTTCGAACTGCACTGCCTATGATTGTGAATACGTGGCGCTGGCGCAGGATTTGGAAGTGCCGCTGGTGACGACTGACAAACAGATTTTGCGCGCGTTTCCGAAAACCGCTGTGTCGCTGGAAAAATTTGCGAAGAGAAAAAAGTGAGCCGGAAATTGAACATCACCGTGATGCTGGGCGGCCCGAGCGCCGAGCGCGAAGTATCGCTGCGCTCCGGCGCGGCGGTGGCCACGGCGCTGCGCTCGCTCGGCCACGAAGTCCATGAACTCGATCCACGCAACGGGTCGTGGAGTCTGCCGCCGGCCACGGACGTGGTTTTTCTCGCGTTGCACGGGACCTACGGTGAGGACGGCACGGTGCAACGGCGGCTGGACGAACTCGGCGCGCTTTACACCGGCTGTGACGCCGAATCGAGCTGCATCGCATTTGACAAGGTGCTGGCAAAAAGACGGTGCGTTGAGGCCAGGGTCCCAACGGCGAAATTTTTGGTCGTGAATTCAAAAAAAACTCCGTGGCCGAAAGACTGGCAACTGCCGCTGGTGGTGAAACCGGTGCGGCAGGGTTCGAGTGTCGGGTTGCAATTCGTCGAGCGCATCGAGGACTGGCCGGGGGCGCTGGTGGAAGCTCTGAAATTTGATTCCGAGGTTTTGGTTGAGGAAAAAATTGTTGGCCGCGAAACCACCGTCGGCATCCTGGGTGACGAGCCACTGCCGATTGTGGAGGTGCGGCCCAAAGTGGGCAGTTACGATTACAAAAACAAATACACGGCCGGCCGCACGGAATATTTTTGTCCGGCCGAATTTGATTCCGTGATGACCAAACGGATTCAAGCGGCGGCGCTCGGCGCGTTCAAGGCGGTTGGCGGTCGCGATTATGCGCGGGTGGACGTGATGGTGCGCGCCGGTGACGAACCGATGGTGCTGGAAGTGAACACGCTGCCGGGGATGACCGAGACGAGTTTGCTGCCGAAGGCGGCAGCCGCGGCGGGGCTGAATTACGCCCAGCTTTGCCAGCGGATGGTGGATCTGGCGTTGAAACGGAAAATGGTGACCTGATTGTAGCGGCGGTCTGTGACCGCCGGAATGGTTTTGCGGATGCGACGCTCACAGAGCGCCGCTACAACAAATGAAGTTTTATGTGGTTTAGGCGCGGACAAAAAAACCGGCGGTTGCACCGCGGGCATGTGCTTGACGTAAAGCTGCGTTCCGACCAGGTGCGCGCGACGCGCACGCGGCTGGCGGCGCTGACGATGGGCATCCTGTTCGGCACGGTGTTCGGCCTTTATCTGCTCTGGCGCACGGGCGAGTGGGCGCTGGACAAATTCGTTTACCAAAACTCCGAGTTTGCGGTCCAACATGTTGAGGTGAAAACCGACGGCGTGATTGCGCCGGATCAGTTGCGCCGCTGGTCGGGCGTGAAACTCGGCGACAATTTGATTGCGCTCGATTTGACGGCGGTGAAGCGGAATCTGGAACTGGTTTCGACAATTGGTTCCGTCTCCATCGAGCGCATCCTGCCGCGCACGTTGAAAATCAGCGTGACCGAGCGCGATCCGGTGGCCCAGGTGAACGTCCCGCGCGCCGATGCGTCCGGCGGCATCGCCGTGGCGGTGTTTCAACTCGACGCGGACGGCTACGTCATGCTGCCGCTCGATCCGCGTTTGTGCGTGGTTCCGCTGGCGCAGGTGAACGATCAGTTGCCGGTGATTGCCGGGCTTAATGTGTATCAATTACAGCCGGGCCATCGTGTCGAATCGCCGCAAGTGCAGGCGGCGCTGGAATTGATCGGCGCGTTCGGCCATTCCCCGATGGCCGGGCTGGTGGATTTGCGGCGCGTTGATGTGTCTTTGCCGGGGGTCGTGGTCGCGACGACGGGGCAGGGCGGTGAAATAACTTTCGGTTTGAACAATTTGGAGCAACAATTGCGGCGGTGGCGCGAAATTTACGATTTGGGACAGCGCATGAACAAAGCGGTGGCGTCGCTCAATCTGGCGGTTTCCAACAACGTTCCCGTCCGTTGGATGGAAACGGTCGCGGTGCCGTCCGCATCGCCCAGGACAGTCAACCCCGCAACTACCCGGAGGTAAAATGTTTGATGATTCATCCATCATCGTCGGTTTGGAAATCGGCACGTCCAAGGTCTGCGCCGTCGTCGGCGAGCAAAACGCCGATCCCGCGGGAGCGGGACTGAACATCATCGGCCTCGGCCAGGCGCGCTCACGCGGCGTGCGCAAGGGTGAGATCGTGGACACCACGCAGGCCGAGGAGGACGTGCGCAACGCCATCGTCGAGGCCGAACAGATGGCCGACGTGGAAATCCGGAACGTTTATCTCGGCGTCACCGGCGCGCACATCCGCGGCTTCAACAATCGCGGCGTGCATCCGGTGGTTTCCGCCGACCGCGAAATTTCCGAGGACGACGTGCAGGACGTGGTTAAAAACGCGAAGGCGATCAATTTGCCGACGGAAAACAACGTGGTCCACGCCATCCGCCAGCATTTTTTTGTGGACGGCCAGGCCGGCGTCACGAATCCCGTCGGCATGCTCGGTTCGCGGCTCGAAGTGGACGTCCACGTCGTTCACGGCAACACGAACCGTCTTCAAAACGCCATCCGCCTCGTCAAAGGTTTGCAGTTGGAAGTGGATGAAATTGTTTTCAATGGCCTGGCGTCGTCGCTCGCGCTGCTGTCCAACGAACAGAAGGAACTGGGCGCGCTGGTCATTGACATTGGCGGGGGCACGACGGACTACGTCGTTTATACCAATGGCGTCATCCGGCACACGGGCGTTCTGGCGATTGGCGGGGATCATGTTTCCAACGATCTGGCTTACGGCCTGAAAGTGCCCTTGAGCCGCGCCGAAAAACTCAAGCTCGAGCATGGCTCGGCGCTGGTGGACAAGGAAACCAAGGGTCAGACGATTACCATTACGAACGAACTCGGCCTGCCGTTGAAAACGGTCAACGTCGAACACCTGCGCCGCATCATGTCGCTGCGGCTCGAGGAAATCTTCCAACTGGTCGCGCAGGATTTGGAACAGGCCGGACTCTTCGATTATCTGCGGGCGGGGGTTTTTCTGTGCGGCGGTTGTGCCCGCGTCCCGCAAATTGCGGCGCTGGCCGAGCAGGTGATGCAAATGCCGGTGTCGCTCGGCCAGACCAATTCCATCAGCGGCCTGAAATCCGCGCTCGACCAGCCGGAATTTGTCAGCGCCATCGGCCTCGTCAAATTCGGTTCGTTCAAAACCCGCAAACGCGAAGGCAAACCGTCCCTGGCGCAGGGAATCAAAGGCACCATCGCCAGTTTTTTGCGCCGTTCCTGAATCCGATTCATCATGAAAACCAAACCTCAAGCTTCAGCGGCAATGCTCGAGCCGGCCAAGGCTCCGGCGGTGAAAATTTTCGGCGTCGGCAGCGCCGGCGTCGCCATGCTCGACACGTTGAACGGCAGGGATTTTGCGGGCGCGGGTTTTGTGGCGGTCAACACCGACGCGTCCTCGCTGGCGTCGTCGTCCGCAGCCGTCAAGATTCAACTCGAAACGAAATTGCTGCGCGGCCTGGGCACGGGCGGCGATCCCGAACGCGGCCGCGCCATTGCCGAGGAACAATTTGCCGCGCTCAAGACCGCGTGTGCAGGGGCGGATGTCGTGTTTATGATTGCCGGTCTGGGTGGCGGCGCGGGCAGCGGCATCAGCCCCGTGCTCGCCCGCGCGGCGAAGGAAGCCGGGGCGCTGGTGCTGGCGTTTGTGACGCTGCCGTTCGCGTGCGAGGGCAACCGCCGCCAGCAGCAGGCAGAGCAGGGACTCGACCAGCTCAAGTCCGTTGCCGACGGCGTCATCTGCCTGCCGTGCCAGAAGACCTTCAAACTGATTGACGAGAACACCAGCGTGCTCGACACGTTCCGCATTACCGACGGACTGCTCGTTGAAAGCGTGCGCGGCGTCTGGCATTTGCTCACGCGGAAGGGTTTGATTCAGATTCATTTCAACGATTTGTGCGCGTTGCTGCGCGACCGCCATTCCGAGAGTGTGTTCGCGTGTGTTGAAGCCACCGGTCCGGCGCGCGCGCGCGAGGTCGTCGAAAAATTGATTGCCCATCCGCTGCTCGATGAGGGCCGGGCGCTGGCCGAGTCCAACGCGGTGCTGGTGAGCCTGATGGGCGGGAAGGAACTGGCCATGGCCGAGGTGAATCGCGTGATGGAACAAATCGGCCGGCAATGCGAACACGCGCAAATCATCATGGGCGCCGCCGTGGACGAAACGCTGAAAAACCGTTTGTTGGTGACGGTGGTTGCGGCCAAACCCGGCCCGGTTCCCATGGAATTGCCTCCCCTCGCGGCGTCCGGTGATTCAGTGGAACAAGTGACTGCGCGTGGCGTGGTTTCGCGGCCAGGTTCGCGTTACGCTTCGCCGGGATCGTCCATGACACCTGAGCAGCGTGAACAGTCGGTGGCCAAAAACGCCGGAACTCACGCGCGAAAATCCAATCCGAAGATGCGCCAGGCGCAGTTGTCGCTGGCGATCATTTCCAAGGGACGTTTTGACAAAAGCGAGCCGACGATTCACAAGGGCGAAGACCTCGACATCCCGACCTACGTCCGCCGCGGCGTGGCGTTAAATTAGGTTTTTAGTTGGTGCAGCCGGAGTGACGCGCCCTATCAAATCAGATGAAGACGGATGGGAAATATTTTTCAGCGGAGTGCGGCCGTCCCCGGGCACAGCAATGTTGGAAGAACGGATGCCATGGACTTTTCGCGTGTGCCGGCAATGCCCACACTGCTGCGCCCGAGGACGGGCGCACTCCGGCCTGGCCTCGCCCCCGCCCCGCAATGTTTTGAACAACCCATCATGCCATTCATACTATTGCCTGTTTTTCGTAACTTCGGAGTTCGGGTTAAAAGCAGCGCCGGCATCCTGCTGCAAACACGGCAAAACGGGCCAGAGGCCTGTGCCACTTTAATTCCCGCGCGGTTGACGCTGACTTTGGTAGGGCGGTGCTGCCGCGCCGCCGTGCGCCGCGGCAACGGCACACCCACCGAACATCACTTAATTGACGCTGAAGTGTGAAGGTCTTACGCTAACTGAGCTTTATGCATGAATTGCAAAATTCCCTGCTGGAATTGATCCGGCGCACCTCGGCGGAAATCCCCGACGACGTGAATCAAGCCATCCTCGCGTCGCTGGAACAGGAGAAAAAAGGCACGATAGCCGAGAGCGCGCTGAAGATTATTGATCAGAACATCCAGCTCGCCAAACGCAAGTCGCAGCCCATCTGCCAGGACACCGGCAGCATCCTGTTTTACGTGGATTGCTCAATTGGCTTCGACCAGATCAAGTTTGAAGAAACCGCGAAGGAAGCCGTGAAACTGGCGACGAAGAAGGGTTTTCTCCGTCAGAACTCGGTGGATTCGCTCACCGGCATCAACGACGGCACGAACGTCGGGCCGGGCGCGCCTGTGTTTCATTTTCATCAGCATCGTTCGCCGGAATTGAGCGTGCGGCTGGTGCTCAAGGGCGGCGGCTGCGAAAATGTCGGGGCGCAATACTCGTTGCCGAGTGAGAAGCTCAACGCAAACCGCGACCTCGACGGCTGTCGCAAGGTGATTCTCGACGCGGTGTTGCAGGCGCAAGGCAAGGGCTGCGGCCCGGGCATCCTCGGTGTGTGCATCGGCGGTGACCGCGCCACTGGCTACGAGATGAGCAAGACGCAATTTCTGCGGCAGATTCCCGACCGCAATCCAAACCCGGAACTGGACAAGCTGGAGCAGGACATTTTGAAGACGGCAAACGAACTCGGCATCGGCCCGATGGGTTTCGGCGGCAAAACGACGCTGCTGGGCGTGAAAATTTGCGCCGCGAACCGTCTGCCCGCGTCCTATTTCGTCAGCGTCAGCTATATGTGCTGGGCCTATCGCCGCCAGGGTGTAACGCTGGATGCAAGTGGGAAAATCCAAAAATGGCTTTATTGAAAAGGTGACAAAATGATCCAGTTTGCAGCTCCATTCACCGAAGAAAAAATCCGGGCGCTGAAGGTCAGCGACGAGATGCTGATTTTCGGCGTCGTGTTTCCCGTGCGTGATGCGAGGTGTGGATTGGGAGATTGAGACATGAATAAGACGCTCACGATTTTTATCGGCATCGCCTTGTTGATTGTGGCGGCTGCCTTGGCCATTCACCTGGCGGTGGTCCGGCCGGTTACCAGGGTGGTGGAAAAGGCGGTGGAAGCTCCCGGCAAAATTGTTGAACAGATGTTTGATTTTGGCAAACAGGGGATTGATGCCTTCAAGGCGATTTTCCAGTCGCAGGTCAATGTGGTTTCCACGACGACCGTTTGCGACGCGACCCCCATCGCGGAACTGGCGGTGCTGCAAAGAAATATTTGCGAAATCATCGATTATAAAAAAACCGACCTGCACAGCACCAAACGCATCATTGCGGAGCAGACGTTTGTGGCCAAAATTGGGTTCGATCTGGCCGCCAGATTTTCCGCCGCCTACGACCCGTCCAACCAGGTGGTGACCATCGTCCTGCCCGAACCCAAAATCCTGTCGCTGGAAACCGTCAACCCGGAGGCAAATTACTATCTGGAGGAAGACGGTTATCTCAACTGGCTGACCACCGCCGATCACCAGCAAATTTTGATACTACTCAAGGAGAAGGCCCGCAACAGCGCCGAGTCAACCCTGGCGGTGGGCGATGCCAAACGGATGATGGAGACCCGGTTTCGCGACCTGTTCCGGGCCTTTGACGTCAAGGTGGTCGTTTTGTTTTCCCCCTCCCGACCCCGGACCAAGGAATGAGGTTTGAACCCACGGATGATTTTTAACCGGATATCCCATGAAAAAATTAACCTTTCCCTTCACCGAAGAAAAAATCCGGGCGCTAAAAGTCGGCGACGAGGTCCTGATTTCCGGCGTCGTTTTCACCGGGCGCGATGCGGTCCACAAATACCTGCACGAGGGCGGCAAGCTGCCGCCAGGCGTGAATTTTCACGACGGCATCCTGTATCACTGCGGCCCGGTGGTGATGAAGCAGGATAACGGTTCCTGGAAGGCCACCGCCGCCGGCCCGACGACTTCCATCCGTGAAGAGCCATATCAGGCGCATATCATCAAGGAATTTGGTCTGCGCGGCGTCATCGGCAAGGGTGGCATGGGCGACAAGACGCTGGCGGCGTGCAAGGAATTCGGCTGCGTGTATCTGCATGCGGTCGGCGGCGCGGCACAGGTGCTGGCCGAGTGCATCAAAAAAGTGCACAATGTTTATCTGATGGACAAATTCGGCGCGCCGGAGGCGATCTGGGAATTTGAAGTGGCCGATTTCCCGGCGGTGGTCACGATGGACGCGCGCGGCAATTCGTTGCACAAGGAGATCTTTGCGAAGAGTCAGGCGGAACTGGCGAAGCGGTTGTAGGTAGGGACATCTCGCCGAGATGTCCGGGCGGCCGCGCGGGCCGCGCAGCCCTACCAAAAACTAAAATTCCACCTGCACCTGGCGTATTTGTTCCGTCCCGGTATCACAACGATTCCGAGTTTTCTTGTCGCGATATGAATTCCATTGCATGCTCGTTTCGGATCGAAACCGCGTGTGCAGAATCGTTGTGAATTCCCACGGGAAAAATTCGTTGATGACAGTGGTTCGCGGATTGGCCGTGGCCGGCATGTTTCTTTACGTGTTTTCCAGGTTTATCCCCTGCAATTCAGTTGATGATTACCCGATCATTGATGGTATTGAAAACGCTTGGGCGCAGGCTCTGCATGTGGCCTTCAGCCAGCATTGGCAGTTCGGCCAGGACATTGTTTTTACCTACGGTCCTTGGGGATTTCTTGCCAGAGGCTATTACCCTCCGACGTATCCCGTTTCCGTGATTGCATGGATAATTCTGTCGCTCGTTTATTTATGTGCGGTCTGGCGGCTGGCGTGCCACCTTTCGGACAACCGGCTAGTGGCCGGGCTTTGGCTGGTCGGATTCACTGCAATAGCCAGCATACCGGTGGGGGATGATTTCAACACCCGGTTGGTCGCTTGGGGCGTGTTGTTATTGTTCCTGCATTTTTTTGTGGAAAAATGCGCGTTTACGCCGATCCAAGCTTTGCTGGCGGTGTCACTGGGATGGTTGAGCTTGGTCAAGTTTACCGGCTTGATGGAAAGCGCGATGTTGGTTGCCGTCGTTGCGGCGGACAACATTTTCCGCCACCGGCGTTTTCCGTGGATCGTGCCGTTATATGTGGCGAGCCTCATGTTCTTCTGGGTTGCTGCCGGACAATATTTTAGTTCATTGGGACCGTTCTTGTGCAATTCCTGGCGAATCACTGGCGGTTACACAGAAGCGATGATGCTGACCGGCAAAGCGGAAACTCGCGATGCCATCTGTTTCCTACTGATTGCCGTGTTGCTGTGCGCGCTGACTGGTCGCGTTGCTTGGTCGCGCACCGGTTCCTGGGGGGGATCGCTGCTTTTAGCGGGACTGGGAACAATTTTATTTATCGTTTTCAAACTAGGTTATGTCCGAAACGACCGGCACGAAATCACCTCGGCAATGGCGCTGTTGCTCATCTCGCTGGCGTGTTTCGCGCTAGCCTGGCCTGGTGGAAAACGCGCGGCTGGTGCGGCTTCATGCCTGTTGATTGCCTCCACACTGTTTGCTTCATCCGTGTTCAACTGCTGGCTCCCGGGCGACGGGTTATGGAAACAAATCGCCGGGACATTCAGCATCTACAACCTGTTCGCTCCGGTTGCCGGTCCTTTTACCGGGTATCTGCGAAGTCATTATGAAAACAATCTTGCGATCGAGCGAAAAGCCAACCCATTACCGTCAATTGGAGGGAATGCGGACCTTTATTCCCATGATCAAACCATCCTATTTGCGCATGTGTTGTCATATCAACCGCGGCCGATCATACAAAGTTATTCGGCCTACACGCCCGAACTGGCGAAAATGAACGCCGCCCATTTGCGGACAGCGCGTGCTGCCAGTAACATCCTTTTTGCCGTTCAGCCGCTTGATGGCAGATTTCCTTCGCTGGACGACGGCCGCTCCTGGCCGGAATTGTTGACGCTGTACGATCTCAAGGGTGCGTCGGATGACAAAGGGACATTCTTGCTGCTGTCGCGGGCGGCGGTGGCGCGCAAGTTTCAACTGATCCCGCTCCAGAACACGTCAGCCCGCTTTGGCGAACCAGTCACGTTGCCTGACGCGACCAACGGCCCGGTGTGGGTTGAAATCGAGATTAAAAAATCCCTGGCGGGAATCGTGGTCTCGACACTCTACAAACCGCCGGTATTGATGCTGACCGTGTTGCTTCAAGACCACACGGAACGCCGTTTCCGCCTCGTTCCTGGCATGGCTGGCGGCGGTTTTTTGCTGTCACCGCTGATTGCGGACAACCGGTCTTTTGCCAAGATTGCTTCCACTGGCCTGCAAGATTTGGCTGGATTGGAAGTGGTGTCCATGACCATTTCCGCCGGTACTGGATCCGGGGCAACCCGTTGCTACCAGTCGCCGATGCCAGTCCGGTTTTGCCGCTTGGATTATCCATTGCAGGATTTCAACATAAACTGGCCGGTGAAATCGGCGGAACAGTGAATTGACTTTGCGAAGAGCCGGGCGGAGCCGGCGAAACGGTTGTAGGTAGGGACATCTCGCCGAGATGTCCGGGCGGCCGCACGGGCCGCGCGGCCCTACCAAAAACTAAAATTTGAAGTTCCACTCGCGCGTGGCGTATTTATCCCGCGACAATGCCGTAATCTCTTCCAGTGGCAAATTTTTCAGTGGTTCTTCCGCTTTCCACGTCTGTCGCATCGCCACCTTCACTTTGTCTGCGGATACTTTCAAGTTGGTCAGGAATCTGTCGTGGGGGCGGCTTTCGCGGTACTCGGGCTGTTTCGACGGCATCGGCAAAAGCTCGCTGACGAACGCGAGGTCGAAGTTCAGCAGAAATGTTCCATGAAAGAGCAGGAAATGTTTCCGGCGGCGCTGGGAGTTGCCGGAAAACTTGCGTTCGCGAATCGCCAGATCGGTGTGACCGCGGACCGCAATTGCAGATTGCGGATTGCGGATTGCGGATTCAATCGCTGCGCGGTTTTGGCGCATGATGAACTGGTTGGCAACGCCGATGTTGTGGAGCGGGCCGTCGGCGGTAATTCGCAGGACCAGCGTGTAGTTAAGGCAGCCGGGGCCTTGCACCACGGTGCCGCCGCCGGAACAGCGTCGCAAAACCGGGATGCCGCGCGCCTCGCACGCCGCGACATTCACTTCCGTTGCCACCCTGTTCGCATAGCCGACAACGACGAAATGTTCACACGGTTCCCAGAAGCGCAGGATCTCCCCACCGTCGCCGGTTTCTGCGGCGTCGAGCAGCGCCTCATCGCACGCCAGGTTTTCGGCGGGCGAAGGGAGCGTCAGATCAAGTAATTTCATTTTGCAGTTGCGCTGATTTTGCTGGCATTGGATGTACAGTTCCAGTTTAATCCTATCGCGTCTTTTTGTGAGATTGGAAAATAGCGGAGGACACAGAAAACATGGAGAAAAAAGAAATTCACGGTTCGAGCGACAAGTGGGCGGAGTCGCTGCAATCCGTTTTTGATCTGGCCCTGGAAAACCAGGGGCCGGAACGCACGGCGCAATTGCTGAACAAACTTGCCGACCGTCTGCGCGCGTCGCAGGACGGGTTGCCGCGCGGTTTCAACACGCCTTACCTCAACACAATTCCGCCGGAACAACAGCCGCCTTTCCCCGGCGACTGGCAGATGGAGCGCCGGATCAAGAGCTACATCCGCTGGAACGCCATGGCGATGGTGGTCAAAGCCAACTCCAACACCAACGTCGGCGGCCACATCTCGACCTATGCCTCGGCGGCGACGCTTTACGAGGTCGGTTTCAATCATTTTTTCCGCGGGCGCACGGAGAATTTTCCCGGCGACATGGTTTATTTTCAGGGTCACGCCGCGCCGGGCATTTATGCGCGGGCGTTTCTCGAAGGCCGTCTGGACGAAAAACATCTGCAAAATTTCCGGCAGGAGCTCGTTGACGACGGCGGGTTGTCGTCGTATCCGCATCCGTATCTGATGCCGGAGTTCTGGCAATTCCCGACGGTCTCCATGGGGCTTGGCCCGCTTCTGTCCATTTACCAGGCGAGATTTAATCGCTACCTCCAGGCGCGCGGTCTGGCCAAATGGACGGAGGAACCAAAGGTCTGGTGCTTTGTCGGCGACGGTGAATCGGACGAGCCGGAGACGCTCGGTTCGCTCACGCTCGCGTCGCGCGAGAACCTCGACAACCTCATCTGGGTCGTGAATTGCAACTTGCAGCGACTGGACGGCCCCGTGCGCGGCAACGGCAAGATCATCCAGGAACTCGAAGCCGCGTTCCTGGGCGCCGGCTGGAACGTCATCAAGGTCATCTGGGGCAGTGATTGGGACGATTTGCTCGCACGCGACAAATCCGGTCTGCTCGTCAAGCGCATGGAAGAGGCGGTGGACGGCGATTACCAGAAGTATTCCGTCGAGCCGGGTAGTTACACGCGCCGGCATTTCTTCGGCAAATATCCCGAACTGCTCGAACTGGTGAACCACCTCACCGACGACCAGATTCGCAAGCTGCAGCGCGGCGGTCACGACACGCGCAAAGTTTATGCCGCTTATCAGGCCGCTATGGAGCACAAGGGCCGGCCGACGGTGATTTTGGCCA
Organism: Verrucomicrobiota bacterium; assembly: GCA_049511835.1. Classification (GTDB taxonomy): domain Bacteria; phylum Verrucomicrobiota; class Verrucomicrobiia; order Limisphaerales; family UBA11358; genus UBA11358. The sequence continues at coordinate 37,748 of JBEKXN010000026.1, forward strand.
AAACGGTGAAAGGCTACGGTCTCGGCGAAGCCGGTGAAGGCCGCAACATTTCGCATCAGCAGAAAAAGATGAACGAGAAGGAGCTGCGCGAATTCCGCGCGCGGTTCAATATTCCGATCAGCGACGACGTCATCGCGGAGACGCCGTTCTACCGTCCGCCGGCAGACAGCCTGGAGACAAAATATCTGCTCGAACGGCGCAAAACGCTCGGCGGCTTTTTGCCCGCGCGTCAGGTCAATCCCGACGCGTCCAAACTTGATGTGCCCAAGCCTGACTACTTCGCCGAATTTTTCAAAGGCTCAAGCACGGCGGTTTCGACGACGATGGCTTTCGTGCGGCTGATCAGCGTTCTGCTGCGGCACAAGGGTTTGAGCCGAAACATTGTGCCCATAATTCCCGACGAGGCACGCACGTTCGGCCTCGACGCGCTGTTCAAGGACATCGGCATTTACTCGTCCAAAGGTCAGCTTTACGACCCGGTGGACAGCCAGTCGTTGCTTTACTACAACGAAAAGAAAGACGGACAGATCCTCGAAGAAGGCATCACCGAGGCCGGTTCAATGGCGTCGTTTATTTCCGCCGCTACAAGTTACGCGACCCACGGCGTGCCGATGGTGCCGTTTTACATTTATTACTCGATGTTTGGTCCGCAGCGTGTCGGCGATTTGTTCTGGCTGGCGGGCGACATTCGGGCCAAGGGTTTTCTGCTGGGCGCGACGTCCGGTCGCACCACGCTCAACGGCGAGGGACTCCAGCACCAGGACGGCCACAGCCTGTTGCACGCGGGCACCGTGCCAACGTTGCTGGCCTATGATTCGGCGTTCGCTTACGAAATCGCCGTTATTGTTGCCGATGGACTGCGCCGCATGTATGCCGAGGGCGAGGACATCTTTTATTACCTCACGCTCTACAACGAAAATTATGCCATGCCGCCGATGTCGGCGGGCGTCGAAGACGGCATTTTGAAGGGGTTGTATAAATTTAAGCCCGGTCCAGAAATTCCTGTGGCACAGACCTCCAGGTCTGTGTCGGTTTCTGGCACTCCTCGCTCATCGGGTGGGAGAAAAGCCGGGAGTGAGGGTCTGAAAGCCCACATCTTCGGCAGCGGGACAATCATCAACTCGGCGCTCAAGGCGCAGGAAATTCTGGCCGACCGCTACGGCATCTCTACCGATGTCTGGAGCGCAACGAGTTACAAACTGCTCCGCACCGACGCGCTGCGCTGCCAGCGCTGGAACATGCTGCACCCGACCGCCGCGCCGAAGAAATCCTACGTTGAGACATTGGTGGCGAAAGAGCAGGGGGTCTTTGTCGCAGTTTCGGACTACATGCGGCTGGTGCCCGACCAGATAGCGCCGTGGGTTCCGGGCGGTTTGATGACGCTGGGCACGGACGGCTTTGGCCGCAGCGACACGCGCGCGCGCCTGCGCCGCTTCTTCGAGGTTGACGCCGAATCCACCGTCATCGCCACGCTTTACGCGCTGGCCGAAAAAGGCCAGGTGGAACGGGAAGTCGTGGCCAAGGCGATCAAAGATTTGAGTGTCAATCCGGAAAAAATCCAGCCGCAGATTGTTTGAGTTCAGGCCAGACCCGGAACAGGGCAGGGGAGGTTAATAGACCAGCACCACCGCTTTCCACCGCAGCAGCCGACGTGAGTCGGCTCAAACTTCTCCCGCGGGAATAACGATAGGACTTACGTCCGCTGCTACAAACTGTTTCACCGACGGGCGCTCTCCGCAATTCGCCTTGCCGTTCCCACCTCAGCCCAATGCCATCCCGCCAGGAAAATGACCGCCGGAACTGTATGCAACAGCAACCGATCTACGGTCATGGGCATCAGCACGTTGAGGTCCCACGGTGTCACACTGTATGCCAGCGCATAACTCATCAGGTGCAATCCCAGCAAAATCCACAGGGCCAGCACATAGGGCCGTGCCAACGCCCGCCATCCCAACAGTGCCAGCACTCCCGCCATGATCCACAGCAGACCCCAAACATGGAATTCGGTTGTTTGCACCAGCATCGCCGGAATAATTTCCTTCAATTTTGGCAAATGGGTCACCAAAGCCGATGACAATAATTTTGACCCGTAATCTTCATGGGTGCGCGGCAGGCTCCGGCTCCAGATCAACCATGCCGCATCAATTGCCAGCAAACCCATGAAAAAAGCCGCGGCTCCAACCCAAGCACGCCGCCGACCACCCCAAAGCCCAAATCCCAGGATCACCGCGCCATTCATCAACACCAACACCGTTCCTTCGTTTTTCGTGAACGCAGCGAAGACGCTGAACAGGATTGCCAGGATGAGATCCTGCCATTGTTGCCGGTCAATCCATCTGGCCACGTAAAAAATGCTGCCGGCATAAAACATGGTCAGCGGCAGGTCCGCGCATCCGACGCCCCCGGATCGGAACATCACCGGCAGCATGGTCACTATCGCGCTCAAGCACGCTGCCGGCAGTCGCCGCAGTTTCCATCGCAGCCCCAGGTACACCATCGGCACGACCAGAACATCCAGAAATACCGACACCAGTTTCCCGGTCTGGTCATCAACTGTTCCCATCGCGGCATATGCGCCAGCCGTCAGAAACGGGACCATCAGCGGATAATCCAAATGACTGTAGCTCAGGGTCAGATCATGGAAATAGGCCGGTGTCAAACGCAGGGCTTCGTGAGTCAACACCTTCGCCTTGAATCCCCAAATGGCGAACGCGTCCCACTCCACCAGCGGTGCCGAGAGAGCTCCCGCCGCAATCATCGCCAGTCCGGCCAGCGTTACGACCAACGGTACGACAATCCACCAATCGCCTTTTTCCCAGTCGGCCGGCCAGACTCTCACCTGTGCCAGCCGTTTTTTTCTCTCCATAACCAGCAAACAGGCCAGCGTCAGGACGCCAATGATTGCCAACACCTTCCGCGAGGGGGCGAACCCGATCAATGATGCCCAAAACAGCAGCAAACCCATGGTTCCCGCGCCGACGGCCGGGCCAAGCCCAATCAATTGAACAATTGTCATCCGACTTGAGCAATGGATGGCCGAGAGCAGGGTGTATCCCACCAGCACAATCAGCAGCAGATACAAGCAACAGGCCAGGAATGCCATCAATTGCCTCCTGATTTGGCGGCCGGCATCCCAGCCTGACCATCACAAGGCGGTCGGATCTCCAACCGTAGCGTCTCCCCGCCGGCGTTGTCGTTGCCAAATGTAAATACGGAACGGACATCATGCTCCTGCAACCATTGTAGGCTCGGATTGAATTCGACTTGCATAATGTCCCGGCCGTTATTGATGACTTGGTCAGCCGGGGCAACGTACATCCGCCTTGGATATAAAGCGTAACTTGTTCGATAATAAACGAAACTCAGGGAATTTTCGACGATCGGGTTTGTCTTTGCATACCCGGCAAGCTTCAACAGCACGTTGCCATTGCCCGCCTGATCTGTAAACCGGGCGAGTTGCTCATACGGCATCAATGCCGCGCGGCTGGCCGTGGATTGCGTTGCGAAAGCACAGATCCGGTGCAGTTCCGATTCCGGCCGCAATTGCAACCAGCACAGATGAACCAGTACCAACAGCACGATTACCCATGCTGCATACTGGAAACTTCTGCCATCAGCAGAAATAAATCGGTTCAAAATCATCTCGCGTTTACCACGGTTCAGGCGGGCCTGACCGCCCCGGCCCGGCGCATTTTAGGGACAGCCTCCATGCCTCATCAAATGTTTTTCGGCTGTTTTGATGTCTTCCATGGTGCCGGTTTGGAACCACTGGCCGTGATGCGGCAGGCAGACAAGACGGTTTTGCTTGAGCGCCTGGTGCCAGAGGACTTTGACTGTGAATTTTCCGGCCGGAGCATTCAATAAAATGCGGGGGTGCATGATCCCGAGGCCGGCGATGATGTAAGGCGCTTCCCGCTCGTTCCAATCGAAGGTGTTGCCGGGTTTGATGAAAAGATGATCTTCGCCTTTGTCATGTCCGGTAGCTTTTGCTTTGGATTGCGTGAGGAGCAGAAAATCCATTTTGGGGTCATCCCAATAACGGGTCAGACGATCCAGCGCACTTTCCTGTTCATCCGTCCAGATGATGTCGCTGTTAATGGTGAAAATGGGATCATTTCCCAAAAGCGGAAACGCTTTTTTTAATCCGCCGCCCGTTTCCAAGGGTTCGGCCTCTTCCGAGATTTTAATGGTCAGGTCATTGAAGGCAGACAAATAGGCGGTCAATTGTTCCTTGAGGTGCGAGACATTGATGATGACTTCCTTGATCCCGTACGCCCGCAGCTTGCCGAGGGCATATTCAATCATTGGTTTGCCTGCCACAGGTATCAGCGGTTTGGGCCTCCGGTCCGTTAACGGCTTCAGTCGCGTGCCGTATCCGGCGGCCAGGACCATGGCTGTTTTAATTTTACGCTGCATAGAATGGTTGCCGGAATAAATTTCGGAACGTCGTTACGAACCCCTCTCCCGTCCTGCGGACACCTTCTCCCCGCCCGGCGGGGAGAGGGATGGGGCGAGGGGCGTTTATTTTAATTTTAAGTTATTATTTTCAATTGAAATTGACATAGCATTTCATCCATTGTTTCACGCCGGCCAGCAGGGGATGGCGCAAAGCCCTTTGCAACAGACGTTCCACACGCGGCGAATGAAGTTTTTTGTAATCGTGTTTTTTCTCGTGCCGGCTCAACCGTTCAAAAATGGCCAGGACGCGCGTGTGCCGCAGCGCTGCCAGAATGGCCAGGGAAGTTTCAAAAGCCCTCCGGTCGAGGGCAGGGGACCGGGCCAGGTAACGCGCCACCATCTTTTCCCTGAGATTGTCCGGGACATCGCGCCGGGCATCTTCCAGCAACGACATCAGGTCATACGTAATCGGGCCTTGATACGCATCCTGAAAATCCAGAAGCCCGGCCTGTCGGACGCCCTCGCGTTCTGGAAGCAACATCAAATTGGCCACATGATAATCGCGTAACAGGAGCGAGGCGGGAACCTGGTGGGCGACAGGCAATACCTCCCGCCAGACGGCTTTGAATTCCGCCTTGCCGGCTTCTGAAATCGTGGGGGTGCACCATTTCAAAAACAGCCCGATGTCTTCCAGCATTTTTTCCGGATGATACGTCCGCAAGCCCTTTGGAATTGCCTGGGGATGCTGGTGCAGGGCAATCAAGACATCAGTGGCCAGCGTATAAAGCTTTTCCGGTTCGCATGGGTTATCCAACAGGCGGATAAAGGTTGCATCACCGAAATCTTCCAGCAGCAGGAGGCCTTTTTTCTCATCCCGGGCAAGAATGGCCGGCACGCTGAACCCGAGTTGATGGAGATGCTGGCTGATCTGGATGAAAGGGGCCACGCTCTCCAGAACTGATGAGGCATCCATCAGGACCGCGCTTTGTTTATCCTTTTGGAGGCGGAAATATTTTCGGGCGGAGGCATCGCCGGTGAGCGGTTCACAGGCTGCGTTGTTCCAGGCGGCGGCGTTAAGAAATTCGCGCGCGCGGTTGTTGAGAATTTTGACCACGGATGGAAACTGATTAACACGGATGGGCCGCTGGCGCGATGAAAAACAAAGTCCGGGCACCCGCTGGAACCGGTGGCTCAGCCGGGAAGGAACCATTTCGGAGAATCAAAAGCTGAAACTGGCCTTGAGGTAGGCACAACCTGGTTGCTCCAATTCCACTGAATTTTTCCCGATGCCGGATTCAACCCCACAAATCTGTCCGTATCCAGCTTCGACATCCACCCATTTGCCCGTCCGTCCGTCCGCGTACAATTTTTTGTGAACCAACTGAAATAAATCGCGCTGATTGGAACCGCTCTGTTTTTCGAGACGGAAATCGGTGGCGTTTTGATTGTCGGTTTTCGACACCACAGCCGGGTACTGGAGACGGGAAGTGGAAACGCAAGGAAAGGAACTGGTTGCCGAATCATGGCGGGCCACTGCGGGCGTCCGTGCCGGTGATTGATTGTGACTGACCATCGCCGGAGTCACCGCTGATCCCAGCCCAAATACCAAAGTCGCGGTCAGAATCAGGAGGAGAACAAGAAAACGGCGGAAGCTCTTTGATCCCGACGGGAGGAACAACAGGTTGGGAACTTCGGTTTTCGGCACGCCCGATTCCAAGCATCGTGCATACCAACTCAAAAATGCCTGATAATCGGGAAGTTTTTAACGGTTTTACGTTCGTTTTTATGTCCCAAAAACAAACTGTATTGGCGACACACAAATACACGACCGTGTCGCCTTCGCGTTTCATCTTGCCAACGGGTCAAACGCGAGGTTTAATGCGCGGCTGCGGCTGGCTGGGTAGCTCAGTTGGTAGAGCAGAGGACTGAAAATCCTTGTGTCGGCGGTTCAATTCCGCCCCCAGCCACCACTCTCTGACAATTGGATGTCAAAGAGTTACGAAAGTGGGATGTAAAAGTGCCAGCAGAAATGCCAGCAGAATTTAACTCTGGCGGATTCTCTGTAACTCCCACCTGCTCCCTGCCGGAGTCGAGATCAAATGTCGTAACCTCATCGCTGTGAAAGAAAAAAACAGCTATGAGACAGCAATTCCGACTCTACCGCCGCAAGAAAAGCGGACGGTATTACCTTCAAAATGATCTGACGGGCAAACAGGAGAGTTTGCATACCAGCGACCGCGCAACTGCAACGCGGCTTATGCACGCTAAAAACGAGGCCAGGCAACAACCCGCACTCAACCTGCAAATCGCCAAGGCCTATCTGGCGGCCACGGATGAAAGCTTTATCAATCGCACCTGGAGGGAGGTCATGGTCGAGTTTGTCAAAGTCAAGACCGGCAGCAATCGGACCCGCTCGGACCGCGCGGTCATGGACAAAGCCTTCGATTCGATTCGTGACCGGCAATTGATCGAGACACGCTCGGAGCATTTTCTGCGGGTGCTCGAACACGGCAAAATTTCGACCAACAATTATCTCCGGCGGTTTCACAATTTCGCCGTGGACATGGGTTGGCTGCCCTGGCCGGTGATGCCAAAACGACAGTGGCCGGCCATCCACTACAAGGAAAAACGGGCGGTGACGCGGGAAGAGCACGAATTGATCCTCAGCCGTGAACGCAACCCGGAAATGCACGCCTTCCTCTGGTGCTGCTGGCACATTGGCGGCTCACAAAGTGATGTCGCCCATCTGAAGGCGGAAGATATTGATTGGCGGACCCAAGTGGTGAGTTTTTTCCGCGCCAAGACCGGAACGGCCCAAATTATTCATTTCGGCAACGCTTTAGCCGAGGTGCTGCGGGATTTGCCCGGACAAGGGTTGTTATTTCCACGACTTGCAGGAATGGATGAAAAACACCGTGCCGCACTTTTTCAACGGGCCTGCCGCCGCGTAGGCGTCACTGGTATCTCACTTCATTCCTACCGCTATGCTTGGGCGGAGCGGGCAAAAACGGCCGGTTATCCCGAACGGTTTGCGCAAATGGCTTTGGGGCACAACAGCAAGGCCATCCACCGTGCTTATGCGAAGAAAGCGCAGGTGATTTTGCCGCCATTGGAGGAATACGAACAGAAAATTGTGCCGTTGACGAATTTAACTCAGCGTGAACCTGTCCGCATGGAACAACCGGTAATGACGAGTGCCCAATTGAAGGGGGCGATATGAACTTGAATCCTGCCATAGTGCTCGCCCCGGTGTTTCATTTGTTGGATTACGTCATCGAAGAATATGGCGTTTATCTCTTTCTTGTATTGGTCTGGCTGTCCGTGTTGGTGCTGGCCTGGGTATTCAGTGGCGGGTTGCGCCGGAAATTTCCCAATCAACCGCACGTCAGTGCCGGCATCGGCATCGTCATACAGCCACACACACCACCGCCACCACCACTAATCATCTTCCACGAATATCACCCGCCGGATGATGGCATGGATTAAACCAGGTGTTCTGTAAAGGGTGACTATGGGGACGGGCGAGCGGCGGCGCGGGGCTTTGAGCCGCCAGCTCGCCGCGCCGCCGGTCGCTACTGCGTAACGGACTCGCCCGTCCTCATGCCGGTTGGGCCTGCCTTGCCCGCTTCCTTGCGTTCTTGTTGCGCCAGTGCCGATGGATGGCTGCCACCACTTTATCGAGCCAATCCGGGCTGGCAAATTTCTCCGCGAGCGCGTCACGGGAAAAATGCTTCACGCAATAACGCCCCGGATGGCCGAGCGGCTTGAGCAGGCCCGCCCGTACCAGTGGCGGGATGTTATGCGTGGCGATGCCCAGCGCTTCGGCCACTTTCTCCTTGGTCAAGAAGATGGGAAATTTTTCCAGCACCTGTAATTTTAATGACGATTCTGGATTCATACGTTTTCCTTGGTAAAAGTAATGTTGACGGCGGCAACATGGGTTTTCAATGTGGCGGCGTAACGGCGGTCAGCCGACTTCACAAATTTCAATTCATACTTCTGAATCGCCCGTTCGAGGGACTTGAGGCCGCTGCCCAGCACCGCGATCTCAGCCACGGCAAAACAGATCAACAGTTTTTGCGGCGGGGCGTCCGGCTCTTTTTCCAATGCCGGATTGGGAATCATCTCGGCATACAGGAATTGGGCGTAGGGCAGATGGTAACTGTGTTCATCATCGGCAAACACGTTGAGCGTGGCCACAGTGGGATCAATGTCGTAACAGGGATTGTCACGCAAGTTAGACGGAGATGTGGTGGGTGGATTGGTGTTGGTGTTCATAAGCTGGTTCACGGATTTGTCCGATGTCTCGGCGCTGTGAAAGTCGTTGGCGGAACTGTTTTAGAAAGCGATGACCGCATTGCAAAACGCTCAGGATGAATTTTCGGCGGTGAACGCGCGGGACAACTTCCACCGCCGCCAGGCGGGCGCTGGAACGGGTGACGTGCGAACGGAGTAAATCGCTATCGTCAGTGAAAATCTGACAACGCTCGCGCCCGCGCGAAATGCTGACGTAAAATTGTTGCTGGTGGACGGCAGGCAGCGAACGCGACGACGCCACAACCAACACTTCATCCACGGTCTTGCCCTGGGCGGCGTGCGATGTGACGGCGTAGCCGTGAGTAAACGTGCGATAGTTTTCTGTAATCACCCGGCCATCGGCCAATACCACGGAATCGCCCTGAATCGCCCGCACTTCGACGAGTTCGCCGTTGACAAATTTCTTCCGCCAGTTGGCTTGCAGTAACAGCTTGTCACCAGCGGCTACTTTCAACTTCCGTTTCTCCCCCACATCAAAGCAGGCAGCGCCTGTCCACAATGGCAAAAGATTTTCAGCGCCATCGGCTCGTTGAATTTTGATGGTGTCATTTTCGACGGCGACCACCTGCACCAATTCATCTTTAGCAAAACTGCCCATCCTGCGGTGAAACTGGATTGCCATGCCGGGACGGTATTGCCGCACATCCCGTTTCTGTGCTTCCGTCCACGACAGCGAATCGAAAACTTGAAACTCCTTTTCTTCGCCGGCCAGCCGACCAGCCGTTTTCAGCATGGCACGAACTTTTTCCGTCACCGCTTCAATTTCATTCCACGTCGGCGCGACCAGCAGCGCGGATTGATTTTGTTCCAACGCTTTCAGATACGATTGCGCAGCGGAATCGTGAAGTTTGTTACTGGGAAGTTCAGTCACCGCGCCCATGCGTTCCAATTGCGTAAACGCTTCCGTCGTTTGTTTCTGCGCGGCCAGTTCAACCGCCTTGCGATACTCGGCCTTGCGTTGCCGCCGGATGTGGGTCAATTGACCGGATTTAAAATCCGAATGGTTCTCTAAAACCCGCAGAGCGTCGCCACGGGCAACAGACGCGTGCTGGCCGGTGTCGCCGCAGAGCAGGACACGGCAATCTTTCGCCAGGTCGAAGAGCCGTTTCAGGTCGTCAATTCCCACCGCCCCGGCTTCATCCAACACAATCAAATGACGCTGGGACAACGACGGCTTTGACTGTAACAAACTTTGCAGCGTCACCGCCTCGAATCCTTCCTTGCGTAATACGTCTGTCGCCGCCGCTGTCGGCGCGCAGAACAACGGTTCCACACGGGCCTCCTTGCAGGCGGCGACCAGTTCGCGCAACGCCGTGGTTTTGCCGGTGCCCGCCAGACCGCGCAGGCCGGTGATGCGGTCACTGGTGTGCAGGACATGGTAAATCGCGCGTTGTTGATCCTCGCTCAACCAGTCGGCAGGCCGGTAGCAAGGATGCAACGGTGCGACCGCATCACATCCCGCGTTGACCGTCTGAATCAAATCCAGTTCCGTTGCCAGAATCTTTTGGGTCGAAAATCCGCGTTCCGTTTTTACGATTTCCGCCGAATATTTCACCGCCTGTTTCAAAAGGTCCAAATCCACTTCGCCCGGACGATGCGATAACGCGACGTTCAACAGTTCATGTTCCGGCACGACGGACTGGCGCTCAAAGACATGGGCGACGGCATGATTCAGGGCTTGCGTTTCCGGTTCGAAGACACGCACTAGCCGGGCGGGTTGAACGGACGAGCAGAGTTTTTGCAGTGATTGCCGTTCATCCGCCGACAACTGCGCCAGTTGGCGTTCACGCACTTCCACCGTTGAAATGCCCCTGAGCTTCTTGGCGCGACTGTGATGCACCGCGTGGGCCACTTCGTTGTTGGTCAATTTACGTCCAAGCATTTGCTCCCGCTCTTGAACCAGCCGGTCCCGCTGCCGCGCGCGTTTGGAAAAGCGATTCAGCACGTCATCGCTTACGCCCTCAATTTCAAAGCCGTGCTTGGCGGGCACGATGCGATAGCCGATTTGTTGAATCCGTCTGGCCAGTTCATTCCGATAGACTGCCGTGCCGAAACGGATCGCGTCATACATGCCACGGGCCTCCAATGCCTTCCAGCATCGTTCCGTTTCATCAAACGTGGCATTGAACACCGTGCAGTGCGTGTGCAACAGCGGGTCAAGCTCACGCGAACTGTCATGCAGGAACGTAGCGGCAACCAAGTTGCCGGTCGTGCGGTCACGCTGGCTGCCTGACTTGCGTACCCGCGTTGCCGCGAAAGTTTCCAATTCGCGGAAAGCAATCTTGGTCGATTCCTCATGCGCCGCGACCAATCGCTGGTCATCCAACGTCACCGCCAGCACCGACACGGATTTGGGCGCCGAACAGGTGAAGTCATAAAACACGCGCCGCTTGTCCTTTTTCAATTGCCGCTGCGTCAGCCGCTGGCCGTCGTTTGGATTCCGATTCTCGCAGAGCGCGTGAAATTGTTCGCGCGTAACGGCTCGGTTTAATCCCAATCGTTCCGCGCCCGCGCCGATCCACTGGCCGGGACGGATCTCCCCGGCGGCGTAGTAATCATTCTGCGCCAGATGCTCGTCGAAATACTTCTCGGCATCGGCCAGATTCTTTTGCGCAACGGCAGTGAACATACGGCGCAACATTAACGGTTTTCAAAAACAGCTTTGTTCCTTTTTGGAACAACTTTTAATTTCCTCCCTGTTTTCATTTACCGTTTTGACATTTTACCCGAAGCCGAACCCGCAAAGGTGTCCCAGCGACACGAAATGCGTTTCCCGCTTTTCCCGCGCCATTGGCTGGCTGAATCAAAGATGAACACGGATCTATTCATGCGGTAATTTTATCCGATGACCCGCCCTCCTTTGTGTAATCTTTACACAATCGTCTGATCCTTTTCTGTTTCCATTCACGGTTTGTCATTTTACCGGAATGGCCCGCGTTGTAGTGTGCCACGCACATAAAATGCACCGCCCCGCCGTGCCGCCTGAAATCAACCCCACATCCCCGACGATTTTTAACCGACCGCATGGCCCTTAATTGCTCACAGCCATCGTTCTGCCGGACGCCGCAGCCATCCAAAATCAAGCTGACTCATGGCGGCATTTTCCCACAGTCCAAAGCAGCGTTTGCTCGATTTCCGAACAAAATGAGGCCGCCCTTTGAAACCCATACGGTCATACACTCAACGGGTGTTTCAAAAATCCCGCAATTCCACCAGTCGTTCCGTCCGCTCCAATTCCAGAACCGCCCGTTCGGTGCTGTCGCAAGCTTGCTTCTTGCCCCTGATTGCGGTATGTGTTGTTCAGAGTGAAAACGGTGGATTTCAATGAAGTGAAACGGCAGGAAGCGCACAGCCGCATGGCGGCTGCGCGCAAGGCTCGCCGCAGTCCACGGTCGGCAGCGGCGCTTCAGCAGCGTGCTTCATTGGTAGGCAATGGTGCCAGGTGGCGCATCACCAACTTCAAGCAGGTCGCCCGCGCCATGTCCCAATGGGCGTAACTGTGGGCTTTTCCCTCCACCAATTTTCGGAAGTCTTCAAAATACGCGACGCGGCCGGACAGCCTTATCTTCTCATCGGCGGTCAGGCGGTCAATTATTGGGCGGAACGGTATCTATCCACCGAACCACAACTTAAACCGTTACAGCCATTCACGAGCGAAGACATTGATTTCAAAGGCCGTTCCGATGATGTCCAGCGCATTGCCCGGCAATTGGAACTGGCTCCGGGTTATCCGTCCAAAGTGGAAATGACCGCGCTGGCGGGCACCATTCCCTTCCAAATCGGCGGTTTGAAATCAAACATAGAAGTGGTCCGGCGGATTCCTGGAATTTCAGGTTCCGTGGACGCCCTGGCAGTTCAGGCGGAGTGGAATGGGAAAACCATCCGGGTCCTTGATCCCATTTCACTGCTGGCGTGCAAACTGGAATTGGTCGTCAGCGTGCCGCAGGAAAAAAGGCGCGACGTGGCACACCTGAAAATTTTATTGCCCTGCGTTCGTGCATTTCTGAATGAATTCTTGCAACAGGTCGAACGCGGCCAGATTCCGGCAAGACACTGGCTGGGTGCGGCCAATCAGGTGTTGAAATTGACGACCGACCAGCGCGCCCGGAAAATCGCCGGCAAACATCAAATCAACTGGGCGGAAATTCTGCCGTTGACCGCCATCGCCAAAAGCCAGGACAAGCAAATCAGGCGGTTTCAAGAGCAGCAGTTGGAACAGGGCTACAAAAAATCAAAAGGCATTTCCATCTGACAAATCGGCTCTTTGACTGGCCGGCTTGCTTCCAGGTATTCAGCAACCGGCCAGACAAATCGCCGTGATGGAAACCTAGACGGTCTCGCACTCACCGGTTGTTCTAAAACCGCGCTCAACTACGCCGTCGTCCGTTCATGCCACTCCCGACCTGCTCCGTTTCGCTGCCGGTTTCAGAACGCTCGTTAAGTGCGTCCATCATCATTCAATTGATACGTTCAGACGAACGTGATTTCTGTCGGCTTTCTGGAATTTGAAAGCCGGTAATTTGCTTAGACACCATCTCCTACCAGGTTCGGTAGGGAAAAGTGCCGCCCGAAACCGGGCGACGAAAAGCAACAAAAAGCGACAACGAATTCGTTGCTTTTAGTCGCATCCGTTCCCGAAACTTCGTCGCCTTTCGTCGCCTTTTGCTGCTATGCGCGATGTGATTTCATCTCACTTTAACTTTCACCTGCTCTCTACCGCCATTTTTCGCCACCGGGCTATGCTGTCGGACGATGACCGAAACGGTACAGTCAAAACGCGGCGGAAAACCTTTCCGCAGCATCCTGGAGCCGCACTTTGAATTCATCCGCCAATTGCGCCAGCGGCGCAAGACGTGGCAGGAAATCACACAATTGTTGCTCACTGAAAAAGGTATTCGCGTCACGGTCTATGCCCCGTATCTCTTTTATCGGCGCAAATTGAAACGCGCCAAGCCGCATTGGGAAAATCCATCCGTTGATTCCCAGCCCGCCCACCCAATCACCGCGGCCAGCCGGCCGCAATCCCGACCAGCGCCCTTGCCACCGGCTCCCGCTTTCAAGCGTCCCGACCGCGAAAAATTCAACACCGAACAAGAATTCACATGAATACCAACATCATCAAACGCATCCATATCAATCCCCAATCCAAAGGCAGTCTTGGCAAAAGTTTTGAGGCTGAATTTAGAACCGCCTGGTTGGACTACCACGGCATTGCCTGGAATGGCTCCGACCTCGATGACCGGCACCATTCGTTCGCCGACCGCCATCCTGAACAGGTGCAGTCCTTCAAGCTCGGCAGCGATGATGAAAGCAAATCCACTCTGCTGGGTTTGTTCCGCAGCGTGTCGCGCAGCGACGCGCCGGTTCACATTGTTGATTGCCGGGCACAGGCCGACGGCCTCATCGTGCAGGCACTTGATTCATTGCAGTTGCTCGAATCGCTGGCCGCCCAAGGAATTCGATTCACGTTCTTCCTGTTCCCAAGCGAGGATACCGAGAGCATGAACAATCTACTCGATCTGTTTTATTTTGCCGGCGACCGAGTGGATTACGTCATCGTCCACAACCCGGCCAAGGTCAGAACCAACCTGTTTCGCAAATCCGGCATCGAGGCGGAGTTGAAGAAGTTCGGAGCCAGGGAAATCACCTTGCCAGTGGTGACTTCCATCACGTTGCTGGCCATCAAACGCGCCGAGGCCAAGGCCGGACGCAAATTGAGCTTTGCCGAAGTGGCGATTCCCGGTGCTCCACACTTAGAATTGATGTTGGCCGGGGAAATGCAATGGGCGATGCAACAGATGTTCCGGCAATATGATACCGTCGCCGATTTACTCTTGCCACCCGAACAAATGCCGGAGGTTGAGCCGCAACCCGAACCGGAACCGAAACCCGCCCGTTCCAAACAGCCCATGTTCAACTTGGGCGAATGAGGTTATGAATTTGGACAAAGACGACCTAGCCGTGCTTTGCGAGGGGATGACCCGGGACCAGGTAGATAAGGTTCACCGGCTCCTGCATGAGTGGAGCGTCGGGCCGGAGGACAGCTTCCCGACACAACTGTCATTGCTGACGCTGGCACAGTTGCGCAGCGCAGCCAGCGTGCCGCGTTCTATTGCCGACAACCGCAAATGGCTGGAACAACATCTGGCCGAATACCGGCGGCAAACCCAATCGTTGCTGGATGAGTTCAGACAAACAATTCAAAACGAGACCCGGGGTTTTACCGCCAACATGTCATTACACGCCAGTACCGTTGAAAATGCGGCCAAGCAAATTCAGGCGCGATTTGACGATGCCGAGTTTGTCGCCAAATCCATCAAATCCTTGATGGAAAGAGCGGCGTCTCTTTGGGAGATCACCAAGGCTGACACAAAGGTTCAGTGCGAACAGTTGGAACTGATTGCCAATGACCTGCATGACCGCTTCGCGTGGCGGAAGATGATTTGGTGGGCGGCTTGGACGTTGGTTGCTTTTGGGCTGGGCTATTGCCTCGCCATTAATGAAATTCACGGATATTGACTTCCTGGCGCAGTTGCGCAATCAAACCGCGCGCGAATCCGGTTTCGATTGTATGTCGCCGGGCAGCGCGTCAAGGTAAGAGTTCCCCTGTCACCCTTGAACTTCCACCTTGACCCGCCGCCCGGCTCCGAGGATTCGCTTTGTAGGATTTCGCGCGGGAAATGACGCGCAGCTAAAAGCAACCTATGCTGCTCAACCACCTGCCCTCTTTTGAGCGCGAGCAATAATGTCTGCCAAATCAATTTCCAATGCAGCAGCGATCCACAACAATGTATCCAAGCTTGGACTTTGCACTTCTTTTTCGATGTAACTGATAGTTTGACGGGCGATACCGGATTTTTCGGCGAGTTTCTTTAACGACAATTTGCGCTTCAAACGCTCCTCTCTCAAAAGGGAAGCCACATGAGAACTGACCGCATTGGTAAATTCGTTTTTCGGCATACCGAAGCAATACCGAAAAAAAGTGTTGACAAGGTATGCCAGAATTCTTACATCCATTGCCCAACACTCAATAATCATTCGCTTATGACGGGCATTGTTGAATCATTTACGCTTTGTCGCACCCATCGAAAAGCTCATTCCAATTACAGCGTAACGCGAATTTCAATCGCGCCAATGTGGGCAGGCTTGGAAAATATTCCCCGGCTTCGAGGCTTTGTACATAACGTGCGCTCGTGCCGATTTTTTCGGCCAGGCTTTCCTGTGTCATTTTTCGCCGCGTCCTTAACGAGGCGATGTTTTTTCCTAACCGTGTCCGATGCGGACAGCTTTTGGGTTTGCGCACAGGCATTGATGAATGCTGAACAAAAGCGTTGCCGCAGAACACGAGGCTTTACATCGTGACACGTTCTGGTTAATATTAAATGAACAAGACTTCGGGTCGCTGCTGCGACGGGATTGGGTTTATGAACGATAAGGGAAGAATTCTGGTCATCGAAAACGATGCGCCCTCGGTGATGATGCTGGTGAACGCGCTGACGCAGGCTGGCTGCGACGTGCAGGCCGCGTTCACGGGGGCGAAGGGAAAGGAGCTGGCACAGGAAAACAAATTCGACCTTATCGTGTTGAGCTTGGCTTTGCCCGATCGCAGCGGATTTGAAATCTGTGGCGAACTGAAACAAAGGCACTTAACACACAACACCCCAATCGTCTTTATTTCCCGTCATGCCACCATCGAAGATCAGCAGCGCGCTTTGGAACTCGGCGCGGTAGATTTTATTGAAATACCATTCTCGTCGGGGGACTTTGTTTCACGTGTGCTTTCACATATGAAGGAAACTTCACAGACATGAAATGCCCATTTGAACAAGTTCCTGGCCGCTTGGCATTTCCCATCACCACCGGGAAATTATTTCCTGGAATTCGACTTTTGCTGGATGGTTTCGGCTTCGGCGATGAGTTTGGACAACGGCATACCCAAGCCTTGGGCCAGCTTTTTCGTGACGTTCAGAGTAGGATTGCGCAAGCAGCGTTCCAACATGCCAACGTAGGTCGGATGCAAGTCCGCTTTTTCCGCCAGTTTTTCCTGGGAAAAAGCTTTCCCCTCCCGGTGCCGCCGGAGCACCAGGGCGAAGGCATCCGACATTTCCAAACGCCGCATTGTGCCAGCATGGGACGAAAAGCCGCGTTAGAACACAGACAGTTGTATTGAATACAATGGTATTTAATTTATGCTTGACCGCGAACAGGACAGTGTTAGAAACGTGACGGGTTAAACATGGAAATCAAATGGAACTTATGAAGGCGACCCTTGGTAAAAATCATTGTCTCTCAAACCTTATCGTCAAACTTGCCCACGTGTTTGTTATTGTGAGTGTTGCTGGGGTGATACCGGCCCGCGCCCAGGAAACAGCAACCTCAACCACAACGGCGGCACTTCCCGTGTCGCACACGGAGTTGGCAGCCATCGAACATTACTCCGACGTTCAACTAACTCTGTTACTGGCAGAATTGGCGGCCACGCCGCTGACATGGCCGGAGGACCTGCCAAACAAAGGCATGGGCGGAACCTACTGGTCATTAGCCCATCCGGATTGGCCGCCGCTGCCGGCCACATTTGGCACACCGGTCTGGGTTTTGGGTTCAAGTGCAGTTTCCAGTTCGGCCATGAGTTTAACGACGGAGGCGGCAACGGTAAGCTCGGATTCAGGTTTCGGTTTTTATTTGATGGACGATATAGATTATCCACCCGTTCCGGGCTATGGCGGCGGTGACACAAACAGCTACGATTTTTCCAGCGGTTATCAGGCCCAGGTGTTCACGACCAATGATTTGTGGCTTGAGATCACCGGGACGACCAACACCGGCACCAGCCTGACGGCGTATTTGGTAATTCATACACCGTGGAACGTGGCTAACGGTGTTTATGACTTATTTGCTACGACGAACCTTGCGCCAACGGCGTGGCACTGGTTGCTGCGCTGTGCGCCGGGCCAGACCAACCTCGCCGTAACCAATCTGGCCAGTGCAACGGGATTTTTCCTGCTGGCCTCAACCAACGACACGGACGGTGACTCGCTCTCGGATGCGTTTGAACGGTTGGTGTCGCACACCGACCCGACTCTGTATTCCACCGACGGCTCCGGCATGAGCGACGGCTGGCAATGGCAGAGCTTTGGAAGCATTTCAAATAGTCCGAGCGGTGATCCGGACGGGGATGGCCTGACGACGATACAGGAATGGCAGATGCGCACAGCGGGATACAACCCGGCCGTTTTCGACTCGAACACGAACGGGGTTGGTGACGCGTATGAAGACTACAGCGGGGACGGTCTGGCCAATTTCATGGAGCCCTATTTTGGCGGCACCATGATGACCAGCAGTCCCACCTGGAAAATGGACGCGGATGGGGATGGACTGCCGGAGTTGTATGAGACAATGGCTGGCTCGGGCGGTTCGGGACTACCCGCCTACAGCAAGAACCCCGTCCCATAAAACTCAGAATGAAAACGCCAAACAAATTTATGAAATTTAAAAACATGAAGCGGCTTTGGGTCGGGATGATGGTGCTAGGGCTGGCGGGTGGTGCGCTGGCTCAGACAACTGACGGTGTGAATCGGAAGACATCATGCTCCTCAGACCAGCAAATCCAGGCCAAAGACCTGGAAGGCAAACGCGGGCAGGAACAGGTTGATCTGTTTACCGGCAGCTTTGGCTATTCGATTCCCATTCAATGCGCCCCGGCGCGGAACGGGTCGGAGCCGGCCCTCGCTTTAAGCTATTCCTCTGGCGGCGATCTCGGCTGGTGTGGCATGGGTTGGAAGCTCGACATCGGCCACATTGAGCGAAACACAAAAGACGGCTTTCCGATTCAATACATGAGCGGCAGCCAGCCCGGCCCCACCAACCGCTATGACGACAGCAAAGGCTTCCTGCTGAATGTATTTGGCAAGGAACTAAAACTGCTGCCGACGGCGACCGCCAATGAATATCGGGCGGAGGTGGACACGGAATTCCTACGCTGTATCTGTGATACCAACAACAATAAATGGCAGGTCTATGACAAGAGCGGCAATGTCTATTACTTCGGGCAAATCGCTGGTTCCCGAGTGGCCAACCCCAAGACCGGCTGGAGTGGTTACAGCGGCACCTTCCATTGGGCGCTGGACCAGATTGTTACGGCCAGCGGCGACTTGACGACGATTACCTACAATACTTACACGAACCCTGCCACCAGCCAGCCCGAGAGAATCCTCTATCCCGCCCAAATTACCTACAACGGGCACGCCGATTACAACGGTTATCACGCCAGTTCCGCCGGTAGCAACACGATTACGTTTCAGACAGAGTTGCGGACCAATGACTGGGGCATTTCGTACCGGTGGGGCTTTCGCACCGAACAATGCCGGCGACTGACCAACATCGTCTGCCAGGTGGGATCGCAGAAGGTCTGGCGTTATGTCTTGGGTTACACGACTTCACCGGCAACCCGGCGTTCGTTGTTGAAAACGTTGACCACTTACGGCTCCGATGACACGACGCCGTTGCCGGTTCAGACGTTCAGCTATCAAGGCAATACCAATGCCGTGTCGTTTGGTTCGACGATCCTTTGGACCAACCTGAATCTGGCCATGCCCGGAGCGCCCAATATGTCCGAGCCGTATGTTACGGACGTGGACACCGCCGGCTACACGATTGCCGACCTGGTGGACATTGACGGAGACGGCTTGCCCGACCGGGTCAACTTTGACGGGACCAACCAATTTCTGGTGCAACGGAACCTGGGGTTGCAGGCCAACGGCAATGGCTTGTTCGGCCCGCGATATACCTTCGGCCCGACCGCCACCAGCGCCAGCAGCCTGCCCTCTGCTTCCAACCCGATTCCAGGCAATGACGATGGCTGGGCGGCGATGAATTCCCAGCATGTGCGCATTCGGGACATCAACGGAGACGGACTCCCCGACAAGGTATGTGATTTATGGAGTTACAGCACCTACGTCATCAATTCGTACACCAATTACATGGTCATGACCAACACCGGCAAAGGATTCTCGACCAATGTTGTGGCCTGGCCGGTATGGGAAGGGCCATCGGCCGCTTATCCCAATGACCTCAGCCAATATCAATGTGTGGAATCGGGCAGGGTCAATAGTGGTTTTTTCGACATTAACGGGGACGGCCTGCCTGACCGGGTAACGGCCATGTATTACACCGAAGGAGCAATGCTCTGGATGCGGGTACAGTTGAATACCGGGACCAATTTCACCCCTGTCAGGCTGTTCGGTCCCTACCGCAGCCAGAATTACAATTATCAGCTGACCAATTACCCCTGCTATTGGTGGGCGGGCCTGGAGACGCTTGAATCCAAAATGATCGACATCAATGGCGACGGGTTGCCCGATCGCGTCATGTTCCCCATGAACCCCACCAACGGTTTCGCCGGCCAGGAACTGCCGATGAATCCTTCAATAACCCAAACCATTTACTATGCGGTAGAATTTAACGACGGCTATTCCTTTGAATCCACGAACCTGAATATTACGACTGCTCCAGGGGCTTTCGACAAATGGTCTGGAGTCAAATCGCAGGCCAACAACAGCTTTACGCGCTATGACGCTATCATGAACCCGCCTTACGTGGGTCTGTACGACCTGAACGGAGACGGCCTGCCGGACCGGGTGATGCAGGATGCCTCGACCATCACCAATACGACCACCAAGCAATGGCTGGTTTATTTGAACAATGGCCACGGTTTTGACACCAACGCGATTGTGGTCAAAAACATCGAATTCCAGGGCCAGGTATCGGATCAGGGTTATTGGGCGGCTCAAAGCGGCATTGCTGCCGACGTTCTAATTTCCTTAATGGACATGAACGGCGACGGGTTGCTTGACCGGGTCATGTTTGTTTCCGGCAGTCCCGCCTCCGCCAACTATTATCTGGTCCAGTTGAACCAGGGACCCGTTCCGGACCTGCTCACCGGCATAACCAACGGCATCGGCGGCGTTTACACCGTCGCCTACAAGTCATCCACGGCTTACGATAATCGCAGGGACCTGACGGATACCAATTCCGGGAGTGTGCTGCCGTTTCCCAAACAAACGGTAACTTCTGTCACCGAATACGACGGCATCAACCCGGCCCGCACCACCTCCTACGGTTATACCGGTGGATATTATGACGGCGGACGGCGGGAGTTTCACGGCTTTGCGATGGTCACCGTCACCAATCCGCCGGAACCCATCGCCGCCTCGTACAACCGAAGGACGGTCCATTATTTTCATCAAGGCGGCGGGCAGAGCCGCACCAACTTGGGTGAATATCTGGATTCGGGCAACTTCGCCAAGGAAGGCATGGAATTCCGAACCGAGACCTATGGCAACGACAACAATCTTTACAACGTTACCGTCAATCAGGTGAACCAGGCCAGTCTGGGTAACGGCCGTTATTTCCCCTTCGTGCAGTTGACGTTCGATTGCGATTACTCAGGCAGCGGCAC
>JBEKXN010000027.1:0-56198 GCA_049511835.1 Verrucomicrobiota bacterium
AAACCGCGCAACGCGGCTGGACGCTGGATGTGTTCAATGTTGTAGCGGCGGTCTGTGACCGTCGCAAATTATCCGGCGCTCACAGAGCGCCGCTACAGTCGTGGAAAGAATTCACCACCGCCGACGTTTATGCCTTCACTCGCGAGCTGGAAAAACTCCATCCGGACAACCGGCACGTTCGCGACAAAATCCGTCAGCAGCTTCAAGTGTTGCGCGATGCCGAATTGTTGATTCATGTAGAAAGCGGCCGCTGGCGTCCGCCGTGAGGCCGCGCAGTACCATCACCGTTCCCATCCGCGTCATCGCGCTGAAATGATTGGGGAGCGCGACCGTCCCGGTCGCCGTTGGCAACGTCTCGTTGCGAACAGTTTCCCAAACGCATCCGGCGGGACGCCGGACGCCGCGCGCGAGACGCACGCGCTCCCCATTTCACCCGCGAGCTGGAAAAACTTGAAACGGGGCAGTCCTCTGAAACGGGTCAGTCCTCAGTATTGACACAAACCGGTATTGGAGCGGGTTATTCGTCCCCTAAACTGATCCATCTTCGCTACACCACGCCGTGACAAGCCCATCTGGAGCCGGGGCATCCAGTCAGATTCTACAAAAATGCCGCGCCTACGGCGCTGTGGCTGCGCGGCACCATCACCGTTCCCATCCGGGTCATCGTGGAATCAATTCCACAATTAAGCCGTGTCTTGCCGTTTAACAATGGCTTACTCCACAAGCTTTACTTCGACCAGCCGACCGCTGATTTCTTCGCTATGCAGGACAGAAGAGAGGCGGTATTCCTGGCCTTCATATTTAATGGTTTTGCTGAAATGATGATTCTCCGGCGGACGATTTGAAGCGCCGAAAGCCAGATAAGCATTCTTTGCCGTGAAAAGACGGAACGAGTCGGGGTCCATGGGTTCGACGGGCACCCAACCGATGGAGTTGATATAGACCTCCGCCCAACCGTGACCGCTGGCATGCGTGAGGTCGAAGGGCTTGTCATCCCTCGGCAGTTTCATGCCATGCGCCACACAGGCGGGAACCCCGGCCGCACGGCAAAGGGTCACAAAAAGACCGCTGTTATGATGACACCCCCCGTAGCGAAGTTTGAGGATTGTCCCCAATTGTCCGAGAGCGGGATCGTCTTTGATGCTTGCATCATAGTGAATGTTTTTCCGGAACCAGTTGAGGATGTTCTGGACGGTCTGGGCGTCGGTCGGACCTTTGACGGTTTTTGCGATCTCCTGGACTTCCGGCAGTTCCGGATCCCACCAGGAATAGTTCAGGAATTTTGTCAGATAAGGCTTCAGGTCTTCGGGGCACACGCCACCCGGGACATTGTTCAGCCGGGCGCCGAGACAAAAGGGCTTCAACGTAAGCTGGCCGTCAACATAGAAGGCTTCACCGGGCTTTTGAACGACCTCGATGTAGTCGCGGATTCCCACGTGCCTGGTCTGGTATGAAACAGCATTTGTTACTTGAAAGGTGAAGGTCTGCTGGTCCGTGCTCATCTGGGGTATCAGCAGCCATACAGGCTTCTGTTGTGGCCCTCCCTGTTTCGGGTCGATCCGGAATCGCAGGTCGTAAGTCCGTTCTTCAGTCGCAGCCCGCAATCGGTCGTAAGCGTGCCGGAGCTCAACCTCGCTGCCACCGAGCGAACCTCGCGGGAGCGTGTCAGACTGCTTGAGAGTTTTCCGCGCCAGTGCAAAATCTCCGTTCCCCAATGCCGAGTCGGCCAGTTGCGCCAGGGACCAGCCGGATACACCGTTACGGCGGACATTCTCGCAAGCGTTCGTCAAGGACTCCGGCCATTTCCCCTGTTTGCCCTGCGCCCAGGCCAGGGTGCGCCAGGCATATTCGTCTCCCGGACCGTATTGCAGCGCCTTGAGAACGGCGTTCTCGACACCCGCCATGTCCCCGGCACGTTTGGCCAGGGCGCATCGGCCCATGTAATACGGGTAGCTCTCCTCCGCCCGGACTCCGTTCGAGAAAATGAGCGCCAGCAGGCAGGAGCCGAGGGCAAGGAACTGGGTCAAGCGGTTCATTTACGGAAAGCCCATGTTTATGCGGCTCCATTGTAAGTCAATAATATTGGCTTTTGAAGTTAATCCGGGAAATCCGGGTTAAAACCGCTGGAACCACTAACCGTGACCCAATTTGGCAGTCTCCATTCCGGCAGCCAAGTTTTGTCACGATTGAAAAATACCGACCGGCACTTTCAACCGGACGGTGATTTTGCCGGGTCAGAGCGGTTTCTGCAGCGGCGCTTGACAAATATTTATTCAGGGAGCATAGACGGAACATGCGTTTGGGGACATGTATTGCACTGGGGCTGTTGCTCATCGCGCTGAATGTTTGCGCGGATGAAAAATTGCCAGCGCTCAAGGTGGGGGACGAGGTTTTCAGCAATGTGACCGTCACCGCAGTTACGCCCACGGACATTTACTTCACTTACCCCGGCGGGATGGCCAATGCCAAATTGAAGAAGCTCGACCCGGAGTGGCAAAAGCATTTTCACTACAACACGACCAACGCGCTGACGGTGGAGAAAAAACAAATTGAGGCCAACGCTCAATACCATGCCGATCACGTCAGTCACCCGGCGCTGCTGCCGTCCAACCAAGGCCGTTCCGCGCCGACGTCCGCCGCGGCGCCTGATTCTGCTTCGCCGCGTGTGCTGTTCATCGGCAACAGCTATACCGGCGTCAACAATCTCCCGCAGATTTTTCATGATGTTGCCGTCAGCGCGGGCCACGCGCCGTCCGAAATCAAGGCCGTCACACCCGGCGGGGTGACATTGTATCAACAACTCAATTCTCCCGGCACGTTGAAGGCCATTGACGAGGGGAATTGGGACATTGTCATCCTGCAGGCGCAAAGTCTGGAAGCTGCCATGTCCGAGCAGTTTCCGAACTGGCGTTACTATTTTCTCAAGGGTGCAGCCGGCCTTTACGACCGCATCAAGGCCAGCAGCCCGCGCGCCAAAATCATCCTCTACCAGACCTGGGCGCGTCACGCCGATTACTGGAATGACCCCAAAGCCGACAGAAGCATCGGCAACAATCCCACTGACATGCAGGCGCGCATCCGCAAATGGCATCAAAACGCCGCTGCGCAGAAAAACGACTTTATCATCGCGCCCGTCGGTGATGCGTGGGAACTGAATTACAAAAATCCGAACGCCATCCGCCTCCACGTCAGCGACAATTCGCACCCCGCCTTCAACGGCTCCTACCTCGCGGCACTCGTGATTTACGGCACCATCTATCATCCGCTGAACCTGAACGTCTCTTACCACGGCGATCTCAGCCACACCGAGACGCTCTATCTTCAGACCATCGCAATGCAGGTCACGCGCTGAGTTTTTTGCCGTGACCGAAAAGGAAAAAGGGGTCAAAAAGAAAAGGGGTCAGTCCCCACTTTTGACACAAATGGATATTGAAGCTGGTTGTTCGTCTCCCGAAGCCAATCCGTCTTCGCTTCCGCCTTCATCTGATTTCGGCGAGACGAGTCGCTACGCCGTGACAAGCCTGGCTGGGGCCGGGGCATCCGGCCAGTGATGATTCCCGCCCCAAGCGCGAGCGGCGCATGAATCCCCTGGCTGCGTTACCCGTAAAAGAGCAGCAGATTTGTCGTCAGTTCTGTTTTAGAAGCCTCACTTCAAATGTGCCGGCGACGCAGCTTTTTGAATCGTCAGGGAAACACAGATAGATTTTCGCAGATACCGTCCGGTTTATGGCTTGATCGAATTGCAGCTTCATTCCATAGCGTTTGCTAAACGTCGAGGTCTGAATCACATCTCCTTCATTCCAAGTCATCCTGACGAGCGGCTTATTGGTGGTGCCGACCTCATCGGACTGGATTTCATAACTGTGACCTTCAATGGACGCATCCAGATGAAAAATGTCCACGAACGTTCCGTTCCCGGCCCTGATTTTCAGGTCGCCATTTCTGAACGACGCCGTTTTGACGGTGAAATCAATTCCATGAAGTTTCCCGCTGGCCGGATGGTCGGGGAAGGAAGCCTTGCTGATGTCGGCTGTCCATTCGGATTTGGCGGGTTCGATTTGCTGGTTGGTGGCGACAGCGGTTGTGGGCGTGACGGGTTCCGCCGGTTGGTTGTTTGTGACAACGACTCCGGCTCGGGCGGGTTCCGGCGGCTGGCTTTTGTTGGAAACGGTTATGGATTGAGTTTGCACGACAATGATTTTGTTTGTGGCCAGGTTTTGCCGGGCATTTTCGAATCCGTGTTTCACTGCGTTTGAAACACGCCAGACATAGACGGCGGTGGTTCCCACTTCGGACATCAGGAACAAATAGCCGATGACGAGGCCCGCCGTGGCAAGGCCGCTCCCTTTGAGCGATGGATTCCGGCGGAGGCGTGATTTGGCCAGATGCCCGCAAATGATTCCCGGCAGCCATCCAACGCACGTGATGAATGATGACAGGGAGCAGACCAGCGAGGCGATGGCCAAACCAGAAGTCCGTTGAGCAGTTCCGGCAGTTTCTTTTGGCACGGTGATGGTGGCATTGCAGTTCGGGCAGGCGATTTGCGTTCCCACACTGGCCGTATCACACGAAATGTTCTGGCTGCAAGCCGGGCATGAAAATTTGAATTCACTCATAAAGTTTCCCGTTCGTTGGATGTCAAAGCTTATCGCGTTAAAAATGTTGATTCAAGCCTTCACCCGGAAACAGAAACATGTCAGTACTCACTATTGACACAAATCAGTATTGAAGCGGGTTGCTCGTCTTCCAAACTGATCCGTCTTCGCTGCGCTACGCCGTGACAGGCTTGGCTGGAGCCGGGGGCATCCGGCCAGTGATTATTCCTGTCCCAATTTCCGCCTTCATCTGATTTCCGTCTTCGCAATGCTTCGCCGAGACAAGTCGGCGTGACAAGGCGGGTTTTGGTATCAACTCAAAGGGTAGCGCTCGCCAAGCCGCTACCTTTTTTTCGCGTGCATTTCCCCTTCACCAATGGAGAAAACGATCTCCTTCGTTGCCTCCGTCAAATTGAAATCGCATTGCACATCCGTGGTGGTTGCGAAGAAATGGGTCGGCGACCCGGCGTGCAGCAGGAATTTGGCGCCGCCAAATGTCATCGACAATAATCCATCCGCCGCGCGCCGGATTTTCACCGCGTCTCCCGGCCCCAGCTCGTAATCGCCGACGTAACTTTCGAGCACCGAGTCGGGCAACAGGAATTCCCTCCTGCCTTGGTCGAGTTCGCGCACCCAGACATTGCGGTAGCGGACCGGGTTGCCGTGATCTTGAAAAGCGATCGGGAGTTTTTCCGGGTGGGCTTTGTACGGGGCGCGTTCCAGCCACGATGTCGGGCCGGTCAGTTCAACGTTGTTTTGCACCAGCACGCCATTGTGAAACACGGTGACTCGCGCCTTGGAAATCAGCTTGCCGTCCGCGTCGAAACGTGGTGCGGTCCACACGATATCGTAGAACTGCCATTGCCCTGGGGGGCGTGAGGCGTTCACCAGCGGCGGATATTGGCCATAGACCGCTGCCGCTGCGCCGTCCGCATAGGTTTTGTTCTCGTAGGAATCGAGCACCTGGATTTCATACCGGTCGTAGCCGAAAAACACGCCGCTGTTGCCGCGTCCTTGCCCTTCGCCATGGGGCGGAACCGGCATGGCCCATTCCACGTGCAACTGGCAGTCGCCAAAACATTCCAGCGTGCGGGCGTAACCGCTGCCCGGCACGCATTCCATCGCGCCGTTCTTCACCACCCATTTCGTCGGACGGCCATCCATCGCAACCCATTGGGATAAATCCTTCCCATCGAACACCACGATCGCATCGGAGGGCGGCTGGCCGGGTTGTTCCTGCGAGCTGAACGTGCCCGGATTGACCACCGGCGGCTGTGGACGCAGGCGATCGTGTTCCAGCCATTGCGGATCCAGTTGCGCTTGGAGGCCGAACGCCCACACCATGGCCGCGGCTCCGGCGAAGAAACCGCCGGAACGGGAAGGGATTGAAACAGAAAAATTGCGAGTGCTCATATGGTGGCGGGAGGTTAACCCGGCCAAACAGAACAAATCAAACGAAACTGCTGGGTGTGACCTGTGGGGATCGCAGACGTGGACGAACTCCTTCAGCCCGGCGCACTCATTTAAGGCGTACACCTGCATAAACGGGTCAGTCCTCACTTTTGATACAAACTGGGATTGAAGCAGGTTGCTCGTCTCCCAAACTGATCCTTCTTCGGCTACGCTTCGCCGTTACAAGCCTGGCTGGAGCCGGGGCATCCGGCCAGCGATTATTCCTGCCCCAAGTGCGGGTGTAGCGGCTTTCGGCAGAAAGCCGCATTTCTATCGGCGGCGCTCTGCCGAGACGCCGCTACGCCAGCAATCACGCCTCGGCGAGTCCGTCACGGACGGCGCCATCTTAAAGGCCGAAGGCCGAAGGCTAAAGGCTGAAGTAAAAACGAAAGCCAAATCAACGCCCTCCGCCACGACGAGACGCCGAATTTCTATTTCATGCACTACGAGCTGGCGACGTGGCGGGTAAAAAATCGGTGAAACCTATGGATTGTTATTGGGTTGAGTCAGGCGTCTTTTCGATAGCGTTTTTACGGGTGACATCGGCTATAACAATGTGCATCCACCCTTGATCGCGATCTTGAATATAACCAAGGTCCCAGTTTTGCCATCCCCGGTGTTTAGCTTCGGTTGCAGCAACAGTTGAGGCCACTTCTTTCACAAAAATGATGCGATCCGTTCCCGGCAAAGGAGAACCTTGATGGACGATAACTTTAAAATGTGTGTCATCAACGTTCTCAATGGTATAATTGGGTGAGGTTGGAAGGTTTTGATTAAAATCCCGATTGAAGGATCTCTCATTGGGTGTGGCGCATCCAGCGGCCAAAACCACAAGGGTCACGTTTAATAACAACAGCCGGAGCGGCGAGCGGAGTTGATTTATTTTCATGCTGCTAAATTAACCGATTCTGGCTGATTGGCCATAGGGTAAACACCCCATGGCGCGAGTGAGTCCCAATCCACCAGTCCCGATAAACAACATCTGGACGCGACCTCGGTTTTCTGTTGCGCATCGTCCGTGGCGAATGGAGATTGCCGTGGGTTGTTTTGGCGTTATTCGGTCGCCCCGGCGGTGCGTCCCTACCATTTTGGGCGGCGCTCTACGCTCACTGTTCCTCTCTGGGTGATTGCGCTGAAATGATTGAGGGAGCACAGCGTCTGGCGCTTATGGGAAATCCAAAATCGTAATATGGCTGATTAGTCCGGTTGAATACTTTCAGCTTGTGCGAAAAAGACTTGCCTGTTCTTCCGACAGTGTTGTAGAAACAAAGTTGCCTTCCAATGGGTGGATCGGTTGGGTGGGTATGAAACCAGGTTGGCCATGGGTTGGACGCAAGCGGCTGATGCGTTCCTTAAGCTGGAGGGGCGGTTTATCTTTCCGGAGGCGCATTTCCCGGCGTGTTCGCTTCAACCTGTCCGCCCACTTCATCGTACCAGAGTATTCTTCACTCCAAACCAATGCTGTAATAACCACAACCAAACGTTATGAAAACCTGTTTAACAATCCGTGTCCAGTCGCTGATTAGTTCATTCGTTGCCGTTCTTTGGCTCCTGCCGCTCTGCCTGGCGGCACAAGGAAGCCCCCCGACATTAAGCGGAGGCCAATATTCCGGCGGTACATTCTCATTCACGGTCAATGGTCCTCCGTCCACCACCTGGTCTGTTTACAAATCCAGCAATCTGCAATTCTGGACTTCCCTGGGCTCCGTGTATTTGGCCGGGGGGACCGGCACTGTCAGCGATAATAATGCGGGAGGATCTTACAACTTTTACCTGTTGAGCGACGGTAGCGTTTATTCGCCGGTGATTGGGTTTGTGCGGATTGAGGTGGATAGCGGGCATTCCAAACTGATCGCCAATCAACTGAATAACGGCGGGAACGACATCAGCGTCGCTTTAATCAACGGCCCCGCTTCGGATCCCAATGGAATTTATAATACAGTTCTCTACCTCTGGCAGGGCGGCGGGTATGACATCTATAGCTTTTTCACCGATGCCGACGCGCTATATTACTTTGGCGCGAGTTCCGGGGACGGTTGGTATGACCTCAACACCGGAAGCATTCAACACTCGGCCCTGAATCCAGGCGCGGGCGCTGTCGTGTATAATCCCCAGTCCGCGAACATCACCCTGACGCTCATCGGACTGGTGCCGGCAGGCTCTTACACCTTCCCGATAAATCCAGGATATAATTTGCTGTCGCTGGTTGCGCCGGTTTCCGCCAGTCTCAACGATGTTTATTTCCCTGGCAAATCTGATCCGAATGGCGGGTTCAATGACGTCCTGTATTTACCGAATGGCGGCGGTTATGATGTTGACCAATATTTTACGGCTGCCGACGCCGATTATTATTTCGGCCAGGATGCCGGCGACGGCTGGTATGATGCGCTCGGCGCATTGCAACCGGCCAGGACACAGGTGGGGAGTGACTTCTACGTCCTTCGTAATGGCACGGGATCGAGTTGGACCCAAATTTACTTTTTGCCGTGACCAGGTTTACTGTTGTGTACCACTCATGAGTTAGTCCGGGGACCAGGTTCATGTCAGATCAGTCCTTTGCAAGACACGTTAAGGATGTTCGTGGTTACATCCTGATAATCGGCATGTGCGGGATAACCCCGTAAATAAAAAACACGGGGCAGGAATCAGGCAACAATTGCAGGTGTTACGTGATGCCGGCCTGCTGCTCCACATCGATCGTGGCGAATGGAGATTACCGTAGTCGGTTTCGCCAAGGCATGCCCCACGCGCGCATCGTGCTGATGCCCGACACATCGCACTACTTCTTCTCGACTATCTTCGACTGATGCGTGGCCACACACTGCCACTGGCCAGCACGCTTGACCCAGGTATCCGTAAAACGGTACTGACCGCTGACATCCCTGTCCTTGGCCTGCCCTTTGAGAGTGAAACGACCCGTGATGACCGCCGCATTTCCGTAAACGCGGACCTTGTAGTCATCGGCTGCCATCGAGGTGCATTTGAAATCGCCAGACTTCAGGCCTGCGATGTCTTGGGCCTTGGTTGTGACTGTGCCTTCCTCGTCCGTGTCGGTGTAATTGTCTGCAAGAATCCGAC
Source organism: Verrucomicrobiota bacterium (assembly GCA_049511835.1). Taxonomy (GTDB): domain Bacteria; phylum Verrucomicrobiota; class Verrucomicrobiia; order Limisphaerales; family UBA11358; genus UBA11358. The sequence continues at coordinate 9,126 of JBEKXN010000027.1, forward strand.
CAAGGAAGGCCACGTCGCACTTGACGAGGGCATCGCCCCACCCATCCTCTAATTTGATCAACTCCTGTTCGACACTTGCGTTCTTGGACGGTGCCGCTTGCTGCGGCTTTGCCTGTCCGAACAGAAGCCACGGTGTCACCAATGCAATTACTACCACACCTGCCAATATCCTTCTCATACCAGATTCCTTTCATTGAAACCTGACAGGAATATGCCTTTGAACGCTGCGCGGGATACGCAGCGTGGGGCTCCTGTCTGGAGCGGGTATCGTACTGTGATACACCGGGCACGTGAGTCAAGGAGAAACTGATGGGTTTTGCCGCTTTGAGATTGGGAAAATTACGAGGCCGCATTGGGGACATTCCTTGGCCAGTGCAACGTCGTGACACACCTGGCTGGAGCCGGGGCATCCGGCCAGTGATTATTCCTGCCCCAAGTGCGGGTGTAGCGGCTTTCGGCAGAAAGCCGCATTTCTATCGGCGGCGCTCTGCCGAGACGCCGCTACGCCAGCAATCGCGCCTCGGCGAGTCCATCACGGACGGCACCATCTTAAAGGCCGAAGGCCGAAGGCTAAAGGCTGAAGTAAAAACGAAAGCCAAATCAACGCCCTCCGCCACGACGAGACGCCGAATTTCTATTTCATGCAATACGAGCTGCTTCCTCGAAAGCCTGGTTTTGTGCGGTCCGCGGTTTGGCCTGGATTGACCGGTGGTCTCGACAAACCGCATCCGGGGAGTAGCTTTGACAGGATGAAAGGTGAAGTCGTCTATCTTTACGCGTTTGATGTGGCCAACGAAATCATCACGCCGCGCGTGCAGGAAATTCTGTCGGAAAAACCGTTCCCATTCGAAATCCGGATGGACCGGACGTTGCCGAAGGACATGCCGCTTTACAAGCCGCTGGCCATCGAACCACATCCGTTGTCCGGCCGATTGCACGGCGCCCCCGTCCGCCTGCTGATTCGTGTTTATGACGTGGGCGTGGTCACGGTGATGATGCGGGCGGTGTTTGAAACGGACGCGCTGGCGGGCCTGATGCCGTTTCACAATCCAAAGCTGGAAACCGGGGAGACGCTGGATGCGGTGGCGCTGAAGCTTTGCGCGGACGTCTGCGACAGCCTCCGGGATTTGCTGGTGGGGCGCACGGAGTTTCCGCCGCCGCCGGAGGCCTACACGGTGTTTTGCCTGACCGACCTTGCGGAGGTGAATGATGTGAACCGCTGGCTTGAGGAGCAACGGCGCGAGGTGGCGGGTCTGCTCACGGAAACGGCGGCGGAGCAATTGAGCGAGGCGCAGGTGACCGAAGTGTTGCGCATCCAGCGTTCGTTTGAAAAAACGGACCTGGCGGTGATTGACTGGGACGCGGCGTTGGTGGTGGATTTGACGGGCTACGTGGACGACGTGTTGTATGCCTTGGAACTGGCGAACCTGCAACTGGAGGAATTCCGCGTGATGGATCGCCGGCTCGACACATATCTCGACCGGGCTTATGAGGACGTGGAACGGCAGCACGTGCCATTATTCGGCCGGGCGAACAAGGTTTTGCGCCATTTGCGCCGGTTCCGCGTGGACGTGGCGAAACTGACCGATGAGGTCACGCACATCACGAAATTTTTTGGTGACTGGCATCTCGCCCGCGTTTATCTCGGCGCGCGCGATCGTTTTTATCTCGACCAATGGCGCGCCAGCGTGGAGCAACGCCTCGCCCAACTCGACAAGCTTTACTCCGTCGTCCACACCGAACTGAACGAGCAAAGGATGTTGTGGCTGGAAATCATCATCGTGATTTTCTTTGCGATCGATTTGCTGATTCTTCTGTGGGTGAGGTGATGACGATTCAGGCCCAGGGTTGAAATGATTTCTGCGGGAGCGGACAGCTTTCCGAGGTTGGACGTGTTCAACGCCAACCATGCCGATTTATCCCGATTAAGCTTGCGCATCCCGGTTTCGGGCGTAAGTTGTCTTTGCTAACGGAGCATCGTTTACCAGGTGTCTGACTGCCCCCGGATGGGGCGTTCCCTCTCCTCTTATTCTCTGCACTGCACTGCCGGAGCCGCATTGGCGGCCCTGAAACAGGCGTAAACAAGGACCAGAAAGAACAACATTATGACCATAGCCACAGAAAAAACTCCGTCCCCCGCTTCCAGCGGTCAGAGAGCCCTGAAATCAATACATAATGCGTTTGCCAAGGCGGCCACGCTCAATCCGTTAAAGTCGGGAAAAGCAGCCCCATCGTGGGAGGCAATCGGGAAAAAGGCCTACGAGATTTGGATGTTGCGGGGACAGGAACAGGGCCATGACCAGGAACATTGGTTCGAGGCCGAACAGCAGTTGCGGCAGGGTTGAAAGCCGGAGGCAGGGATGTCGGAGTTCGGTGAAAGGAAACCGAATGTCGCCGCCGGCAACCGGAACCAAAGGATCAGTCATGAACTCCCTGGTCGTGCCGCCGGGCTGAATGTCATGCTCCGAATGGAGGAATCATCCATTATTGTTTTCTGCGCTCTGTTCCATAACGGCTAGAGAATGGGAGTGATACCACTTTATGAAGATACTGAAGCTTGTTTGAATCATCCAACTGGTCAAACAGGTCTGGTTCCTTCCCCAATCGGTCGCTAACGCCGTCCAGCAAAGACGGCGGTTGGTGGTTCGAAACGAACTTGAAGCCGAACGGCTCGACCGGATTCGCAACCCGTCAAAGTATCTTGGGAAGTGATTGGAAATCCGGCCCGGGTCAAAAAGCTGATTTAAAAACGAACTATTATGAACACAAAAATCTATGTGGACAACCTGGCCACCGCCACGACGGAAAACGATCTGAAGAAGCTGTTTTCCCCTTATGGCAACGTCGCGGAGGTCAATATCCCGCTCGCCCGTGCCAGCCATCGGCCGCGCGGTTTCGGGTTCGTTACCATGGCCACACCGGAAGGTGCTCGATCGGCCATTCAAGCTCTCAACGGCAAAGCGATTGGAACCTGTACTCTCACCGCAAGCGAAGCCTGGTCACACGAAGAGCCTGCCGCCCCACCCGGTGGTCCGGGAATCCTCGCCACCGTTCCAGCCATCTTTACCAAGCCGTCGCTTAAGGATGCCTCTTGAACTTTGCGGCTGCCCGTCGGGCCCGGTTGGTGGCGGTTGCCGTAGCGCAGACATTTCGGGGTGAATAAAAACCGGTCAGCGCAATCAAGCGGGAACCACGCCCAGGACTCGCGGCACGAATTCACGACTGAAAAGATCCACCCATCGGCCCTCCCGGTCACGAAAGGCCATGCACCTGAAGCCGTCACATTGGACTTGCACCGGCAAGCCCAAAACCGGCAATGGCCCGTATTTATTTTTCCCGAATTCCTGAGCTTTGTCCTCCATGCAACAACCTACACTGGAATCAGGGAAAGCGCTCACTTTATTACAGAATATATTCCCCGGAATGTGTGGACATTGAAGGGAATAGGTGCTGAAATGGGTTTAATGCCAACCAAAGGCTTATCATGCTGAAAAATTATTTCGGAAAATTGCTTTTTCCACGTTTGCATCCTTCACAATACAACCAACAGTTCAAAATCATTGCGGCCACCCTGTCGCTGGGCCTGATCGTCGCCGGCAGCTTGATCACGGTAATGATTCTGAGAGGAGCTGTGGGCCAATAATCGCGTCATTAAACAATCACCCCCACATGAAAATCAAATCCATCAACAAAGAACTCTGTGGTGAAAACAGCATTGCCATGACCACAGACCCGAAATTGACCGGGCAGGTCTATGAGAAGTTCCGGCAGATGTTGGAGACGGACGAGCAACTGGGTCTTTATCAGTCAACCCTGGCCAGGGACGGAATGCTTGTTTTCAGTCCTCCAGCCTTCCCGCCGGGTTTTCGTGAAAACATAGAACGCCTTTTGAGCAGCGCAGAGTCATACTTGAAACATGTGGCTGAGGCGCGCCAGGAGAAGTCCGACCGTGAGCGCACGACAAAAGAGCAGGTGATACAGGCGGCGGCCAAAGCCTTGGGCGTGCCGATTGAGTGAGTCATTGGTTTCGTCCGGTTGGAAACGGGCGGTTCTTGATATTGACACATAACCGGTATTGCAGCGGGTTGTTCGTCCCCCAAACTGATCCGTCTTCGCGCTGCTCCCGTCTTCACTGAGTTACGCCGCGGCAAGTCGCCGAGACAAGGCGGGTTCTGGTATCAACCTGAATTGTTTGGTTGAAGGGAGCGAAGGGGCCTTGATCAGAAACAAACTGAGAATCTTACGAATTACTCCGGAATCATTCCGGTCGTCCTCAGCCACGTCTCCACCAACTGGGGCCATTCCGTAATCGGAAGCTTCGTGCGCCGCAGCCCATATGCATGTCCGCCCTGCGCATACAAATGCATCTCCACGGGAACCCCGGCCTTCTTCAGCGCCATGTAGTAAACCAGCGAGTTGTTCACGTTGTCCACCGGGTCATTCTCCGCCTGCAACAAAAACGCAGGCGGCGTATTGGTGGTGACAGGAACATTCGGATTCAACTCAAAATTCCCATCGCGTTTCCACAGATGTCCCGGATAAAGAGCTATCGCAAAATCCGGGCGGCAGCTTTCCTGGTCAGCCGCATCCACCGCCGGATACAAACGCTGGTCAAAATGCGTGCTCATCGCCGTCACCAGATGCCCGCCGGCCGAAAATCCGATCACTCCAATCTTGTGCGGATCAATATGCCACTCGGCGGCGTGAAAGCGCACCAGCCCCACCGTCCGCTGCGCATCTTCCAACGCCGGCAGCGACTCCGCATACGCCCCGGAACTCCGAGTCGGCACACGATATTTCAAGAGCACCGCCGTGATGCCCCGGGACGTCAGCCAGTCGCAGATTTCCGTGCCTTCAAGATCAATGGCCAGACAGTTGTAGCCTCCGCCTGGAAACACGACTACCGCAATGCCCGTATTCGTTCCTTTTGGCGGATAGACCGTCATCGCAGGCTGCGAGACGTTGCATACCGCAATCCATGGCACGCCGGTGGTTGACAACACGTTCGTAGCATACTCCGGCCCCGGGACAGGTTGAGGATCAGGCACAGCCCCCGGCCATATCGGCACTTGCGTATGCCCCGACGATGGCTGCCAGGCATTCGTCTGCGCGCTCAGACGGATACACGCAAACACAACCCCGAGAGCAAAAATCAAAGGCTTCATCACAAGCCTGCAAATGACAAACCGGGCGTGTGCTGTCAAGCACATGACATTTTCGGGAATGTCTTGATTTTGGCAGGGCGCGTCACTCCGTGCGCGCCGTTCTCCGTGTTTACGGCGGGCAGAGGACTGCCCGCCCTGCCAAATTTTGAAATTAAGACACTTCCGCTTTTTCCGAAGAAAAGGAACGGCAAAATATTCGCGGTTGACATCGGCTGGCAGGAGGACAAATTTGGGGCATTCAGAAAACAAAACCGTAATATGACGACTTATCATATTATTGAATACATTGTCCTGCCGGTGGTTTTCATTGCCTTGATAGCGGTGACCGGGCGGCTTGAGAAGCGATTAGTCTGGCAGTACGGCGACCTGGGAACGCAACCGCCCTACCCGGATGTCTCGGGTTACGCCGAGCGGTGGACGAATCAGGCGCTCCAAGGCGGATTTATTTTGTTGGGCTGGGCGCCCGATCCCAGGACGCCGGGTTACCGCCAAAATTACGCTTTGCTGGTTTCGCCGGAAAGGGACTGCCTGGTCGTGGTTTGCTCCGGCAACATTTTTAAACTGAAATCGCAAAGTGTGACGATTCACACGCCCACACAAAACAGCAAGGTCTATTACACCACGGCCAATCAGAATGGTGCGCAGATTGATTTATTGGGACATTGGATGGGCCAGTTGACGGTGGTGAACACATTTCAGGCGCTGCTGCGGAACCATAGAGATTTGCTCCGGGACAAGGGCGCGATGGTGCAACCCTTTAACGAAGGGCGCGAGGTGGAAGAGTTTAAAAGGTTGCGGGTGGAGCGGTATGAAACCATGGCGCGTCGCGGACTGATTACGTTTATGGACGGCATGGAGACATGCTGGCATTTTACACTCTGGGGCGCATTAAGGTATGCCATCTTAAACTATACAATCGGCACGGCCAGAGCCATCACTCACGGGCGGGTATTCCGATGCGTGTGAAATATGGTCACTGCTTCGTTTGCTTCTGTGGATCTTCCGAAAGCGGCGTCACTGCCGCCGCAGTCCAAATCCGTGTCCATCCGTGTCCATCCGTGTTTATCTGTGGTTAAAATCTTCGCGTCTCGGCGTCACCTGCTCGCGATCTATCGGAGTTGCGTTAAGTCCGGTTTTCAGCGTCCGTCAAGCGCGACGTCTGACAAGCCGGTTCGGTCATTTCTTTACCGTTCGCCGGTATTTGGGCCGCAACACGTGTTTTATCGCCTCAAGCAACTCCTCGGGTAAAAATGGTTTTTGCAGCACCTCCGTTGCCCCGAGCCGCCGGGCAACCGACAACAGAGTCACGCCCAATGAATCTCCCGACATCGCAATAATCGGAAAATCTGGAAACTGTTGCTTGAGCGCTTTTATCGTTTCCAGCCCCTCCCGATTGGGCATGAACAGATCGACCAGCGCCAGATCAACCGGCGTGGAATGGTATTGCCGCATGCCTTCCAACCCATCGGCGGCTAAAACCACTTCGTGACCGGCTGATTCAAGGATTTCTTCGATGAGCATCCTTGTATCCGCCTCGTCATCCATTACCAATACTCGTGACATGTTCAGGAGATTGCACTTCTTCCCAACTACTAATACGGATGCAAAAGCGAAATCTATCAAGACAGGGTTCAAATGCTGCTGGAACTTCCGCCTCCGTGTAGGGTCGGCGCGGCAAGATAATTTGTCATCAAGCGGCTTGTCGCGCCGAAGCACTGCGAAGACGGAAAGCCGCTCTCATCCACGGCGCGCAGGGTCGGCTGGGTCGGATGCAACACCCCGATAAACAACATCGGGGCAGGTCGCCCATTGAACCGGGTCCCGGTTGAGGCACGGATTGCCATCGTTACCTCCATTATCCCTCCCTCTCCGCCGTCGCCGACGGGGGAGAAGGCACGGGGTGAGGTGGCGCAAATCAAACCCCCTGACCCTCTCCCCGCGTTGCGGGGCGAGGGAAACGTTTTTCGGACGGTCATCGTTCCGCCGGAGGAGGTGCGTGAAAAGTTCAAGAAGGTAAAACCGCTAAAAGACATTTCCGTCACCCAACGCGGCTGGACGCTGGACGTGCTGAACGTTGTGCTGGGGAGCGCGACCGTCCCGGTCGCCGTTGGCAACGTCCCGTTGCGAACATTTCCCAAACGCATCCGGCGCGACGCCGGATGCCGCGCGCGAGACACACGCGCTCCCCATTTCACCCGCGAACTGGAAAAACACCATCCCGATAACCGGCAGGTGAAGGATAACCCCGTAAATAACACAGTTACACGGGGCAGGAACCCGCCAGCACAGATGTCCAAATTAGGGGAATTATAGACACTGTTTCATTGCGCCCCTGGCGATCTGAAGTTCAGACAAAGGCTTGACGTTTTCATTGTTAAAGACAATCTGCACCACAACGGAGGAGCAAAAATGAATGATGAACCTTGGAAACCGAGAAAAGTGGTGATTGTCGGCGCGGGCGCCGTGGGTTCCACTTTTGCCTATGCGCTGGCCCAGAGCGGGCTGGCCGATGAAATTGCCCTGCGCGATGCCAACCATGAACTGGCCCTGGGACAGGTCCTCGATTTGGTTCATGGCCAGGCGTTTTTCCCTTCCGTCCAGATTCATGAAGCCCAAGCGGCGGATTATGCGGACGCCCACCTGATTGTGATTACGGCCGGGAGCAAACAACGGCCCGGTGAACCGCGGCTGGAGCTGCTTCAACGCAACGTCAAAATCATCCACGATATCATTGATGAAATCGTGCTCCAGAAGTCGCCGGCGGTGGTTTTGATCGTGAGCAATCCGGTGGACATCCTGACGTATGTCGCCCACCAACGGTCCGGCTGGCCGCGCGGACGCGTCATCGGATCCGGCACTGTGCTGGACAGCGCGCGCTTCCGTCACTTGTTGAGCCAGCACTGCGGAGTGGATGTGCATAATGTGCATGCCACCATTCTGGGTGAACACGGCGACAGTGAATTTGCCGCCTGGTCCATGACCAACATGGCCGGCATGCCCATCGAACAGTTCTGCCATCTGTGTCTGAAATGCGATGACTGGCAGGCACAGCGCCGCAAAGTCGCGGAGGAAGTAAGGCATTCCGCCTATCACATCATTGATTACAAGGGGGCCACCTGGTTCGCGGTCGGCCTGGCCTTGACGCGAATTGCCGCGGCCATCCTGCGCAATCAGCGCGGTGTGCTCACCGTTTCAGCCGTGCTGGAAGGAGAATACGGCCTGAGCGGGGTGAGTTTGGGAGTTCCCTGCATCGTTTCCCAAAAGGGCGTTGACAAGGTTTTGGAAGTAGCTTTGCCGCCCGACGAGCAGAGCGCCCTGGTGAAGTCCGCCGCCGTTTTGCAGGCAGCCATCGAGAAACTGGATTTGACCGTCCCGACATAAAGTTTGACGAACGCTCGCCCGAAGGATGGCGGCGCTCTGCCGAGACGCCGCTACGCCGGATTCGGGGAAGCCTCTTTCCGACGAGAGGGAGAATCATCGTCGGTACAGGTGACGCTTGGCGCGCAAACACGGTCTGGTTTTTTTGCTGGGGCGACCGGTTCCGGCACGATTGCGCCGCTTATCGGCTGTGTAGAGCAGACATTCCTGTCTGCTGGTGGCGGAACTTTCCAGTTCCGCTGCAGGCGACTGGAAAGTTGCCCGAACCCGCTGGCTGGAAAGCCCGCGCTACTTTTTTGGCTGGCAGTTAATTAAAATTTATTTTTTTAACCACGCCGAGCGGCAGAACGACTTTCCCGTAAAGTTCATTCAGAATTTGCGCGAGGCCGGTGTAAATCGCCGAAAAGCCGCAAACGAGTCCTTCGTAGCCGGTGAAATGTTTGAAATTCGCACCCGCACCGGTGTAATCGCCATACGCCAGCAGGAAAAAAAGAATGGTCAGCGTGCCAAAGACGACTTGCAAGGCACGGTTCAGGCGTAACGTGCCGAGGAACATGACCCCGGTGAACAGTCCCCACATGGCGAGGTAGGCGGACATGGCGGTTTCATCCGCCGGCGCGATCAAATTCAATTTGGGCAAGACAATCAGCGTCACCAGTGACAGCCAGAAGAGACCATAGGAAGTAAAGGCGGCGGTAGCAAAAGTGTTGCCTTTTTTCCATTCCATGACGCCGGCGATGACTTGCGCGATTCCGCCGTAACAAATGCCCATTGCCAGAATCATGGCGTTAAGCTCGTAAAAGCCGGCATTGTGCAGATTCAGCAGCACGGTCGTCATGCCGAAACCGAGCAGGCCGAGCGGTGCAGGATTCGCAGTGGTATCTTTGGTTTGAATGACAGTTGGTTCGCTCATAATGTTGGGAGTTGATTTGTTTAACGGAATGGGAGTCTGGGGAATCATCGCGGTGTCACTCATAAGTGTTGTTCTTTCTCAGTTTTTGTTGTCGAGGACGAAGGAGGAGAACGAGGACGATTTAAATCAATCCCCGTCTCCGAGACCACAAATCCCTTCAGCCTTTCGCATTTAGCCTTTTTATTGCTTGCCCTTCACCAGCGCCTCCACCACGTGCGGATCGGCCAGGGTGGACGTGTCGCCGATTTGATCCACGGCGTTTTCGGCAATCTTGCGCAAAATGCGGCGCATGATCTTGCCCGAACGCGTCTTGGGCAGGCCGGGCGCAAACTGAATCTTGTCCGGCACCGCAATCGGTCCGATTTCCTTGCGGACGTGGTTGGCCAGTTCTTTCTTGAGTTCGTCGCTTTCCTTGACGCCGTCCTTGAGCGTCACAAAGGCGTAAAGTCCCTGCCCTTTGATGTCGTGCGGCATGGGCGCCACGGCGGCCTCGGCCACTTTGGGATGACTCACCAGCGCGCTCTCGACTTCCGCCGTGCCAATGCGATGGCCGGAGACGTTCACCACGTCGTCAATGCGGCCCATCAGCCAGTAGTCGCCGTCCTCGTCAATCCGGCAGCCGTCACCGGTGAAATAGATGTTCGGATACATCGTGAAGTAGGTTTCGATGAACCGCTGATGGTCGCCCCAGGTGGTGCGCATCATGCCGGGCCAGGGTTTCTTGATGCAGAGCTTGCCGCCTTCGTTCAGCCCGACTTCCTTGCCGTCGTCGCGCAGGATTACCGGCTCGACACCAAAGAACGGTTTATTGGCACTGCCGGGTTTGAGAGTGTGCGCGCCGGGCAGCGGATTGATGAGGATGCCGCCGGTCTCCGTCTGCCACCACGTGTCCACGATGGGACAACGCCCCTTGCCGATGACGCGATGATACCAGATCCAGGCCTCGGGATTGATGGGTTCGCCCACGGAGCCGAGTGTGCGGAGTGTGCTCATGTCGTACTTGTTCGGCCATTCTTCGCCGAGACGGATGAGCGAGCGGATGGCCGTCGGCGCGGTGTAGAAAACGGTCACTTTGAATTTCTGCACGATTTGCCAGAAACGTCCGGCATCCGGGAACGTCGGCACGCCTTCGAACATCAAACTGGTCGCCCCGTTGCAGAGCGGGCCATAGACGATGTAACTGTGGCCGGTGACCCAGCCGATGTCGGCGGTGCACCAGAAAATGTCGTCTTCATGCACGTCGAAGATATATTTGTGGGTCAACGCGGAGTGCAGCAGGTAACCCGCCGTCGTGTGGACGACACCTTTCGGTTTGCCCGTCGAACCGGAAGTGTAGAGGATGAACAGCGGGTCCTCGGCGTTGTTGATCGCCGGCGGGCAGTTGGCGTCCGCCTTGGCCATGAGGTCGTGATACCAGACGTCGCGACCGGCGACCATGTTGCACGGGCTCTCGTTGCGTTTGACGACGATGACCTTCTCAATGCTCGGAGTCTGCTTCAGCGCTTCGTCGGCGATGCCCTTCAACGGGATGCTCTTGCCGGAACGCAGGGAAACATTGGAGGTGATGAGCAGCCGGCACGCCGAATCCGTGATGCGTCCGGCCAGCGCATCGGCGCTGAATCCGCCGAAGACCACGGAATGAATCGCCCCGAGCCGCGCGCAGGCGAGCATCACGATGGGCAGTTCGGGAATCATGGGCAGGTAAACCGAGACGCGGTCGCCCTTTTTGATGCCGAGCGATTTCAGCACATTGGCGAACTTGCAGACTTCCTTGTGCAATTGCGCATAGGTGAGCTTGACCACATCGTTTTCCGGCTCGCCCTGCCAGATGAGCGCGACTTTGTTGCCCTTGGTCTTGAGATGACGGTCGAGGCAGTTGACGCTGATGTTGAGCTGTCCGTCTTCAAACCACGTGTGCTCGATCCTTTTTGCGGCGGTGTCCCACACATATTTGCGGCCCACCGTGGGTTTCTTGAACCAGTCGAGCGTCGCGGCCTGTTCGAGCCAGAACCCGTCCGGGTCGTTGATCGAACGGTCATACATCTTTTTGTATTGCTCGGCGTTGACGTAGGCGCGTTTGATCACTTCCGGGCCGGGTGGAAACGTCCGGTTTTCCTGCATCAGCGAACTGGTGGAAACGGTCTTGGTTGGATTTGTCATGATATGTTTCTTGGTTGTTTATGTTGTCTAAAATTCAGCAATTATTCCCTCGCCCCGCCCAAGCGGGGAGAGGATGTCGCGAAGCGACCGGAGAGGGGAGCTTTGAAAATCAGCACCACCTCTCCCCGACCCTCTCCCCCGCTTCGCGGCGGAGAGGGAGGTCCGTCGAATACCGTTTTGTTTGTCAAAGAATCCCATAAAATTTTAACCGGCCCGGCCGGGCGTCGTCACCCCCTGGCCGGAGCCGGCCTGAATGCCATGAAGCCGGAAGACATTGTTGGTGATAATTTTAATGGTGGCCTGCAACTCCGGTTCAACGGCCCGGCGTTGCTCCGTCGTGACGGCCAGGGTGCGGTCCCGGAGACCGCCCGCCCATTCGGTGCTGGCCAGCATCACGCCGCCCATGCCCAGGCCAAAATCACACTCCTCATCCCCGCCGCAACACGTCCGCCAGGCCAGGGCCCAGCCGCGCACGGTGTTCTCGACGTGATACCCGCCGCCGCCCGCCACCAGCATCGGATGGTTGAACCGCAACAGCCGGTCGATGATCTCCACCACCACATTGTTGGTCAGGCGCAGATGCGTCAGCGGATCGCCCGCCAGCATGTCCATCCCCAGTTCCAACACCATGACATCGGGCCGGAAAAATTCCACCAGCGGAACCACGACGCCGTCAAACGCCGTCATAAAAGCCTCGTCATAGGTTTCGGGCGGCAGCGGAACATTGATGTTGTAACCCAGCCCCGGCCCTTCGCCGGTTTCATTTTCAAAACCGCCCCAAGGGAAAAGCGTCCGGCCGGTTTCATGCAACGAGACGGTCATCACATCCTTGCGCTGATAAAAAGCCGCCTGCACTCCGTCACCGTGATGCGCGTCCACGTCAAGATACAGGACCCGTTTCCCGGCGTCGGCCAGTTTCATGCAGGCAAGCACCACGTCGTTCAAAAAGCAAAATCCCGCCGCGCGCTCCGCCATGGCGTGATGAAAACCGCCCAGCAAATTGAAAGCGATGTCCGCCCGGCCCTCCAGCAACAAGTCGGCGGCGACCAGTCCCGCGCCGCAGGCCCAGGCGCCGCATTCGAACATGTCCTTGAACACCGGCGTGTCCAGGCCACCCAGGCCCATGTGAAAACCTTCCACGGTCAAATCACCGCCGGCGACCCGTTGCAGTTCCTGCAGATAACGGGCGGTGTGAAACTTTTCCAACTCGGCCAGGGAAGCCTTGCGCGGTGCGACCTCGACGCTCCCCTCGCCGCCGAGCAATCCGAACGATTTCAGACGCTGGCGCGTAAGGCTGGCGCGCTGGGTTTTGAAAGGGCAATCCGGCGGATAACTCAACCCTTCGATTTCGGGCGAGTACAGAAAGGCCAGTTTGCGATCGCTCATGCGGAAAGGGTGCTGATGCCGTCACGGACGGTGATCGAAGAAATGGACTTCGCCTCAGGGAGTTTGAGAAACTCTCTTTCTGCGCGCGTCTTTGTATCATTGCGTTTCAAGGTCATCTCATCCTGTCCGGGTTTCGGGCCTTCCTCTGAGGGAAATGCCTTTACCGGTGACCAGTTGTGATGCCATTCCGCCCGGCGGCAACTACGTCTCCGCCGACAAAATGTTCCACCGTCACTTGCTTCTGGGTGCTGCGTTTTTAATACCCCAAGCGTGCCTTTGCATCAAGGCGCAACCCTTGTGCCGGAAACGTCTTCCAAGCGGCTGCCCAATCCCGGCTTTACGGGACCGGTCCGCACTGCTGACGCCCGCCGTCAAAGGCACGCGGTGCACATCTTCCGTGGGAGACGTTGAATTAAAACAAGCCTGCAGTCTTAACCATTATTGCCAATTGTTTGATTTTTTTTGGGTGCAAACGGTTTTGGCCCGCGTGAGGTAAAACCTTTTACGCGGCCCGGTCATCCGCGCTGACGCGGGAAATGCTCCGCCAGCAGGTCGCCGGCCTTTTGCACGCCGTGAATGATGCCCGGCGTGAATTCGGATTTGCGAAAGTAGCCGGCCATGGCGTCCGCCAGCTTCCGCCAGAATTCATCCCCGCACTTCGCGTGAACGCCTGCATCGCCGATCACCGCAAACTTGTGTGAACGCGGGGCCACGAAAATCAGAACGCCATTCCGTTCCGGCGACTGGTTCAGGCCCAGGCGCAGGAATTCCGCCTGCGCGGCGGCGACAGGGTCATCAACGTGTTTGTGGCTGACGCTGACGCGGATTTGGCCGGAGGTCTTGTGTTCGGCGTCACGAATCGCCGCGACAATTTTGTCGTGATGCAGATGTTTGGAAAAGATTCGTGGGTGCATAAGTTACCAGCTCCCTCCCGCGCCGCCGCCGCCAAAGCTGCCGCCGCCGCCGGAAAATCCACCGCCGCTGCCCGAAAACCCACCACCACCGGAAAACCAGCCGCCAGACGAACTGCCTCCCGACCATCCACCTCCCCAATACTGTATGCCGCCATACCGATACGCCCGAGTGCGGAGGGACAGGACGATGGCTGCCACGATAATCAGGAAAATAATTGGAAACACCACATCCCCGCCATGATTGGCATATGCCACATGCCGCTGTTCAGCCACGGTCTTCCCGGTTCCCTTGTATTCGCCCTTGGCGGCGGCAATCACGGCCCGCACACCCGCCGTCAGGCCGCCGTCGAAATCGCCAGCCTTGAAACGCGGCGTAATCTGCTCGTCAATGATTCGCTTGCACAGCGCGTCGGGCAGGACGCCTTCCAGTCCGTAGCCAACCTGCAAAAACATCTTGTGGTCCTGCACGAAAACGAAAAGCACCGCCCCGTTGTTTTTTCCCTTTTGTCCCGCCTGCCACGACCGCGCCACGCGCACGGTGTAATCTTCAATGGATGAGTCCGACTGCATCTTGGGGAAAACCGCCACCACGATTTGATCGGAGCTTTGGCGCTCGAAATCTTCGAGCGTCTGGTTCAACTGCGCCGCCGTGCCGGCGGAAACGACGTGCGCGTAGTCGTTGAAATAGGCTGCCGGTGGAGGCGGGATGACTTCAGCCGCGAACAGCCGGAAGCCGGACGCCAAAATCAGGATGGCGCAGAAGCGTCGCACAATTTAATGGTTCGTCGCCGCCGCCGGTTTGTTGAAATCGAACTGGACCTTGGGCGGCGTCTCGGCCCCGGCCGTGGCGGCAAAATAAGGTTTCTCGTGGAAGCCGAAGAAACCGGCATAGAACACCTCGGGAAACGATTTGATGGCGGTGTCATAAGCCTGGACCGCCGCGTTGAAATCCCGGCGCTCGACGCTGATGCGGTTCTCCGTGCCTTCCAGTTGCGCCTGCAAATCGCGGAAGTTCTCCGTCGCCTTCAAATCCGGATACCGCTCCACCACCACCAGCAAACGGGACAAGGCCGACGAAAGCTGGCTTTGGGCCTGGTCGAACGCGGCCAGCTTGGCGGGATCACTTGGCGCGGTGTTGGGGTCAATCTTCACCTGTCCCACCGACGCCCGCGCCGCGGTGATTTCCGTCAGCGTGGATTTCTCGAAGTTGGCCGCGCCGGAAACGGTGGCGACGAGATTCGGGATGAGATCGGCCCGGCGTTGATAGACGTTTTGCACCTGCGCCCACTGGCTGTCCACGCCCTGCGACAATTTGACGAGATGGTTGTAACTTGCGCCCGCCGCCAGGACAGCAATCAAGACAAAGAGGCCGAGCACCACCAGAACAAACAGAATGATCGCGAGTTTTTTCATAACAACCGTCACACTTAGACTTTTCCGTGCCGGGTAACAATTACAAAATTCGCCGTTGTCCGTAATCGTGTTTGCCCCCTGTCCTCCATGTCCCTTGGCGACGGAGGATGCCCTCTGGCTTCTGGCTGCTGTCCGGCACGAAAGGACCCGTGTCAGTTCAAAAACCTTTTTCAACTTTGGTTCGTCGTTGACCCGGCCCGGTTAAAGCAGGAAGTTTGAACTGCTGGTGATTCCAGTTTAGAATTTGGAGCCATGAAAGCCGTTGCCATAAATGGAAGCCCGCGCCAGGGCGGGAACACTGAAATTCTTTTGAAAAAAGCGCTGGCGCCGCTGGCCGCCGCCGGCTGGGAAACCGAGTTCATCCAGCTCGGCGGAAAACCCATCCGCGGTTGCCAGGCTTGTTACACGTGTTTCAAGAAGAAAAATTCCAAGTGCAGCCAGAAGGATGACGTTTTCAACCGGTGCTTCGAGAAAATGGTCGCGGCCGATGCCATCATTCTGGGTTCACCGACCTATTTCACCGACGTGAGCGCGGAAATGAAGGCGTTGCTGGACCGTGCCGGACTCGTGGCGTTGGCCAACGGAGGATTGTTCCGTGGAAAAATCGGGGCCGCCGTGGTGGCGGTCCGACGCGGCGGCGGCACGCACGCGTTCGACACCATCAATCATATGTTCCTCATGTCCGGCGCCATCGTGCCGGGTTCCACTTATTGGAACCTCGGATTTGGCCTGGACAAGGGCGACGTGGCCAAGGACGACGAGGCATCGCGCAACATGAATGATCTGGGCCAGACCATCGCCTGGCTGGGCGCAGCCATCCATCAGCACGCCGGGAGCCGCCCGGCCGCCGTGGTTCGAGAATGAGCTTCTTCAAACTTTCACCCCCTGAAATCATGAATATGCAATATCGCAAGTTCGGCAAGCTGGATTGGAACGCGTCGGTGCTGGGTTTCGGTTGCATGCGCCTGCCCACCGCGGATGGAAAGGCCAGCGGCCCAAATATCAATGAAGCGGAGGCTGTGCGCATGATCCACCACGCGCTGGACCAGGGCGTGAACTATTTCGACACCGCTTACATCTATCACGACGGCAACAGCGAGACGGTCCTCGGCAAGGCGTTGCGCGGCCAGCGGGACCGGGTGAAAATTGCCACCAAATCGCCGTTGTGGTTGCTCCAACAGGAGGGCGATTTTGACCGGATATTGAACGAGCAACTGCGCAAGCTCCAGACCGATCACATTGATTTTTATCTGCTCCACGGCATGGACAAACAACGCTGGAACGAAATCGTCCCGAAATTCAAGCTGCTGGAAAAATCCGAGGCCGCGATTCGCGACGGACGCATCCGCCACCTGGGCTTTTCGTTCCACGACGATTACCCGGCCTTCGAAAAGGTCATCCAGGGTTATGACCGCTGGACGTTCTGCCAGATTCAATACAACTACATGGACACGGAAAACCAGGCGGGCACCAAGGGCTTGAAGCTCGCCGCCAGCAAGGGCCTCGCCGTCGTGATCATGGAACCGCTGCTGGGTGGACGGCTGGCCAGACCGCCGGCGCCCATCCGCCAGACGATTGAGAACGCGGAAGTGAAACGCACGGCGGCGGATTGGGCGTTGCAATGGCTCTGGAACCAGCCGGAAGTAGCGGTGGTGTTGAGCGGCATGAGCAGCCTGGACCAGGTGAACGCCAACCTGGATTCGGCAGCTCGCGCCCGCAGCCATTCGTTTCTGGCGACGGACCGGAAAGTGATTGCGGACTTGCAGCAAAAATATCGGGAGCGGGCCGCCATTCCTTGCACCAAGTGCGGTTACTGCATGCCGTGCCCGAACGGAGTGAACATCCCGGCCAATTTCGAAATCTACAACGAAGCGTTTCTCCACGAAGACATTCCCGGCGCGCGCTTCAAGTATCAGATTTTTATCCCGGAAGCGGCGCGGGCCAGTGTTTGCGTGACCTGCCACGATTGCGAGGATGCCTGCCCGCAAAAAATCCCGATCAGCGACTGGATGCCCAAGGTTCACGCGCTGCTCGGCGTGGCGTGATTCAGCGCAACGGGTGATCCCGCGGCGGTGGCGTGATCTGGATAAAAGTCCGGTTGACAAATGTAATCTCTGCGATTACAGTTAATCAGCAATTATGCGAACGAGTTGTCGTTTTGCCATGGCCGTGCACGTGCTGGCCGTCCTTGCTTACAAGGAGGGCGACCCGGTCACGTCGGGCTTGCTGGCGGCCAGCGTCAACACCAACCCGGTCATCATCCGGCGGCTCCTCCTGTCGTTGCAGCGGGCCCGGCTGGTGGAGACCCGCAAGGGGGCCGGCGCCGGCTCCCGTTTGAGCCGTTCCCCGGGCCGCATCAATCTGGCTGAAGTCTATCGGGCCGTGGAAGCTGTTGAGCCTTTTGCCCGTCCCGCCCGAAAAGCCAACACGGCCTGCCCGGTGGGCCATTGCATCCGGAAAACTTTGAACCGGGTTTTTACGTCGGCGGAAAACGCCATGGAGCGGGACCTGGAAAAAACCACCCTGGCCGGGGTGATCGGCATGATCAAGGCCGCGTGTCCGGCCGCCGCCAAAAAAGCCGGTTGACAGTCTCTTTTTTTGTGCGATTATGTAACTGTTGATATTACATATAATTGAAAGAAAAGAAAGATGAGACAGACAAGCACAAATGAAAATCGAGGAAACGGTGGTTTGTTCCGGAACGCCTGCCGGCCATCCTGCCGGAAGATACGGACGCAGATTGCCGGGGTCAAAGAGGCGATCTTTGCGGAATACAGCCGCGTGTTTTCGGTGCCGGAACGGCTGGTCCGCCTGGCCCTGAATGAAGCCGAGGCGGTAGCCTGGCAAACGAAATATCCGCACCTGATTTTCCCCACCCTCGCGACGGAGAAAGTCCGGGCGGTGACCGCTTGGAACGCCCGTCAGCAATCCGTGCGGGAGAACAGCCCGGTTATCGTCCTGGCAGCGTGACCGGTTGCCCCCGCTTTCCGAACAGCGAAGCAACCGGCAAACGAGTTGAAGAAAAAGGCCAATATGAGAACCACATTGAAACCAACCCGGTTCGCGCGAAGCTCAACGGTCAAATCCGTTCGCATTTCCCGGACCGGGATACGTGCGCCACGGCGATTACGGTCTTCAGCACCTGAAACCACAGCCGCTGGCATGCCGGCATTGTCGGCGTCCCCGAACATTGCCCCGCTGGAACCAATTTCACCGGAATCACTTCGTGGCGACACGTTGCAATTGTATCTGCGCGAAATCGGGCAGGTGAAATTAATCACGCCGAAGGAGGAGATCGTCCTCGCCAAACGGATCCGGAAGGGAGACAAGCGCGCGCGCGAGCAGATGATTACCGCCAACCTGCGGCTGGTGGTAAAGATCGCCCGCAACTACGAAGGCCTGGGGCTCCCGTTGCTCGACCTGATCAACGAGGGCAACATCGGCCTGATGAAGGGCGTCGAGCGGTTCAATCCCCGCAAGGGCGCGAAGCTCTCCACCTATGCCTCGTGGTGGATCAAGCAATCCATCACGCGGGCGCTGACCAATCAGTCCAAGACCATCCGGTTGCCCGTTCATGTGGTGGACAAGATGGCGCACATCCGGAAGACGGAGGTGAAGCTGCGGGAGGCGTTCGACCGGGACCCGACGGACCAGGAGGTGGCGGACCATCTGGGACTCAATCCGCGACGCATTCAGCAGTATCGCGACGCGTACAAGGCGCCCGTTTCACTCGACGCCCCGGTGGGGACCGACGAGCCGAAACAGATTTCCGAAGTGGTGGCGGACCCGAACGCCGCGGCGCCCTTCGACCGGCTGGTCCGGAAAAACGACACGGAACTGGTCCAGGCCGGTCTGGCTACGCTCACGCCCCGGGAAAACAAGATTCTGGCCATGCGCTTCGGGCTGGATGATGGCCGGCCCAAAACGTTGGAGGAAATCGGCGACCGGCTGGGGGTCACGCGTGAACGCATCCGGCAGATCCAGGAGGAAGCGTTGAAAAAAATGCGCGTGAAAATCGCCGAACACGAGACACCTGCCGTCGAAACAGCGGTCACGGCGGCATGATTCAGGTTCAACACGCGCGCGGAGTTTAATTTCCGTCCCGCCCAATGCAATGTTGTTGAGGTATTTTTTCTCGCGAAAATTTTCGGCGGCGGACTGACGGTGGCACATGGCGCAGGTTTCCAAACCTGCTGTGCCGCCGACTTCCAAGTCGGGAGGACGCACAACGTTCAACAACACGCGGGTTTGGAAATCCGCGATACAGCAGGCTTGGAAGTCTGCGCTACACTTGTGAATAACTTGCGCTGGAATTTTGGGAGCAATGTGCTACGGATTGGATTGCGCGACGAAAGAGTCTCGCTCCAAGTACCGGTTCGAGATCCTTGTGCCGGGGCGTCAGGAGTTGCTCCGTGGAGCAGCCAATCCCGCTTGGCGGGAGCGCCGATCTCATTAGACCTTTCGCCGCGCGTTTCTTTTTTCACCCGAACGTGTCGCCGTTCCAGCCCCAGTTGGCGGCGGCGACATCGGTGAAGTTCAGGTAAATCCTGTCCGGCGGCACGCCGAGCGATTCCTTCAACAATCCGCCGATCTTCTGCGCGAGCTGTTGATTCACGTCGCCACCCAGGCCGCCGATGCTGCGGATGTCCACAAAGGCGGCATCGCCGGGTTTGCCGGACATGAGAATGGCCGCGGCGCTGATGACGACCATGACGTATTGTTCCGGTTTGCCAATCGTCCCGGCCACGATTTTGGAGAGGGACGCGAGCAGCGCCTGCTTTTTGTCATCAGCGAGCGTGACGGTGGTTTCAAGTTTCAGCAATGGCATAAAAATTACCTTTGGTTCAATGTTATGGAGGAAGATTAAGATTAAAACACCGCCCGTTTCCAGTTTTACCGGGAAGATTTTTTTGGCAAAAGGGCGGAAACAGGTTAAGCAAGCAGGGTGATGCGGCAAAGATTGTGTTGGTTGCAATGCGGCATTGTTCTTGACTGGGGACTGGGAAGTCCCCAGAACCCGCAGGCTGGAAAGCCTGCGCTACGTAGCGCGGACATTCTTGTCCGCGGGTTCGGGCGACTTTCCAGTCGCCCGTTCCTGCAAACCCGGGTTTGCCTAATCAAGAACAGACCACTGTCGAGGAATACCCGGTTGTGCTGGTGGTTGCTGCCCGTCCTGCTGGTTTTGAGCACGGCGGGCTGCGGCACGTTCATGGCCCATCGGATGGCGCAGGCGCCGAACACGTATCCCGAGTGGTTCGCGCCCAAGGCGCCCGTGGCAGTGGCATTCAGTCCGAAATTTCTCACAAACTTTCCCAAACAATTTGTGGACGTTGGCCCGCCACCGGCGCGGCTGTGCTATCGCGTCGTCGAGCCGGCGGATTATCACCTGAAAATTTCCCCGACCAACTGGCTGGAGCATGGCCAGAAACAGTTCGAGTTCGATTTCCATGCCGATTTGCCCGGCGGGTCGAATGTCTGGACTTCGGCGCCGCGTGGCACGGTGGTGTTGCTGCATGGCTACGGGCTGGCCCAGTTTTCGATGGCGCCCTGGGCGTTGCGGCTGGCGCAGGAAGGCTGGCGGTGTGTGCTGGTGGACCTGCGCGGCCACGGCAAATCCACGGGCAAGCGGATTTATTTTGGCGTCCGGGAAGCGCACGATTTGAGTCAGCTCTTGGATGAACTGGCGCGCGACGACCGGCTGGTTGAACCGGTGGCGGCGTTCGGTGAATCCTACGGCGCGTCGCTGGCGTTGCGCTGGAAGACAGTCGAGCCGCGCGTCCGCACGGTGATGGCCATCACGCCCTACGCGGGATTGTCCAATGCCGTCCTGAACCTCTGCCACGAATATGCCGGATGGATGCCGCGGATATGGCTCAAGGCCGGGTTGAAAAAACTGCCTTCCGTTTTGGAAGTCCCCGCCGGTGAACTCGACACCACGACTGAACTGGCCCGGCGTCCGGTCACCGCGCTTTTTGTGGCCGGGGCGGAGGACAAAATCACGCCGGTGACCGACGTGGAACAATTGCGCGCGCTGGCGGCGCCCGGAAGCGAATTGATTGTGGTGCCTGATGCCACTCACGAGGCGGTAACGTATTTTTTTGCCGAACTGGTCCCACCGGTGTTGACCTGGCTGTCGGGAGCGGGCGGACAGGGAAATTCCATTGATTCGCATGCCAGTGCCGATATGCCAATCTCCTCCCAGTGACAAATGATGTTAGCGCAACTTCCACGTTTCATCCGTGTTTTATCCGTGACTGACATGTCGTTATGACCCGAGGGACAAAAAACTGGCGCGGCCTGATTTGGGCCGCGGCTTGGTTGTTGAGCGGCGGGCAATCCACTTTTGCGTGGTCCGAGCCGGCGACGTGGCAGCCGCCGCCCATGAAGTGCCTGCCCGCCGACACGAATTCGGCCAAATGGCACAGCGTCAGAATCACCCCGCGGCCCGGGTTGCCCAAAATACACACCTACAACAAGCTCAACCCGGTGTGGTGGGTGGAAAACAGTGATGAGCCGGTCCCGCCGGAATGGTACAAGCCGGATGACAAGCACCGGGTGATGAAATGGCACTTCCGCAATCCGTTCCACAACTTTGGCAATTACGTCATCGGCGTCGCCGACAAGAAATTTGTGCGGAGCGGCAAATACCCGGAGGGAAATTCCAGACCGCACGGCGGCTGGGACTTTGCGGTGGCCCGGCGCAAATTGGTTTTGCTTCCGTATGTTTCCTGCCAGCGGGGCAGATTTAACTTCTACTTTGGCTGGCGCGAACACGGCGATTTTGGAATAAAGCTCAATGTTTCCGCTCCTCCCGGCAACGCCACCAATGAAGTCAGCGAACCCAAACCGCCGCCTCACACCGGGGCATAACATCCCGGCGGACTGAATTTTGGTGTCGGCGGGCAGTTCGGTGTTTCATCCCAATTCAATCCGCGCCTTCGCTGCTTGCTTCCGCCTTCAGTGCATTTCGGCGTGACGAGTCGGCGGGGGCTGTGGCTAAATACGGTGCGTGAACACGATTGGCATTGTTCCCGCCCGTTACACTTCCACGCGATTTCCCGGCAAACCGCTGGCGCTCATCGCCGGCAAGCCGCTGATTCAGCACGTCGTCGAGCAATGCCAGAAAGCCAGGTCGTTGAGCGAAGTCATCGTGGCGACGGACGACACGCGCATCTGGGAAGTGGCGCAGAATTTCTGTCGCGCGGAAATGACGCGACCGGACCATCCGAGCGGTTCCGATCGCATCGCCGAAGTCGCCGGGCGCTGCGCCTGCGACGCGGTGGTGAACATCCAGGGCGACGAACCGTTGATTGACCCGGCGGTGATTGACGCGGTTGCCGGCGCACTTGCGCGCGATGAAATGTCCACCGCTGCCACGCGCATCAAAAATCCCGAAGAACTCGATAATCCGAACGTCGTAAAAGTCGTTGTCAGCACCGCCGGCCGCGCGTTATACTTTTCCCGGCGCACGATTCCGGATGTGCGCGAGGCCGCCAGTCGTTCAGCGAGCGAACGGTTGGCGGCATTTGCTTTTTTGAAGCACCTCGGCATTTACGGCTACCGGCGCGAGACGCTGCTCCGGCTGGTGAAATTCCCGGTGTCGCCGCTCGAAAACGCGGAGAAACTGGAGCAGTTGCGCGCGCTGGAAAATGGCATTCAAATCGCAGTCGTGAAGGTGGATTACGACAGCGTGGGCGTGGATGTGCCGAAAGATGTAAAGCGGGTGGAGAAGCTGCTCCGCAGCAAATGACGAATGTCTAAGCACGAATGACTAAAGAATGACCAAGCCCGAATAAGAGCGGAAGCGGTTGGGATTGTCATTCGTCATTCGGATTTATTTCGTCATTCGGATTTAGTGATTAGTCATTTTTTATGAAGTTTATTTTTGTAACCGGCGGTGTGGTGAGTTCGCTGGGCAAGGGCCTGACGGCGGCGTCGCTGGGCACGCTGCTCGAAAACCGCGGCCTCAAGGTCGCGCTCCAGAAGTTCGATCCCTACCTCAACGTGGACCCCGGCACCATGAATCCCTTTCAGCATGGCGAGGTCTATGTCCTGGACGACGGCGCGGAAACCGACCTCGACCTCGGCCATTACGAGCGCTTCACCAACGTCAAACTCACGCGCTTCAACAACCTCACCAGCGGCCAGGTTTATCAGACCGTGCTCAACAACGAACGCGAAGGCCGTTACCTCGGCAAAACCGTCCAGGTGATTCCGCATGTCACGGACGAAATCAAAAACCGCATCCATCTGCTGGCCGAACAGACCAAGGCCGACGTGATCATCACCGAAATCGGCGGGACGACGGGCGACATTGAGGGGCTGCCGTTTTTGGAGGCGATCCGCGAGTTCGCGCTGGAAGCCGGCCAGAACAACGTGATTTTTGTTCACGTCACCTACGTGCCGTTCATCAAGGCGGCGGGCGAATTGAAAACGAAACCCACGCAGCAATCGGTCGCCAAGCTGCGGGAAATCGGCATCACGCCCCACCTCATCGTCTGTCGCTGTGAAAAGCCGCTGGCAAAGGAGCTGCGCCAGAAAATTTCGTTGTTCTGCAATGTGCCCGTGGAGGCGGTGATTGAAGAACAGGACGTGGAGCATTCGATTTATGAAGTGCCGCTCATGCTCCAGCGCGAGCGTGCCGACGAGTTGGTTTGCGGGCTGTTGCGCCTCGATGTGCCGCCCGCCAACATGACGCACTGGCAGGAAATCATCCGCAAAATCATCGCGCCCCGGCACCGCGTGCGCATCGGCGTGGTCGGCAAATACATCGGCCTGCAGGACGCCTACAAATCCGTGTATGAAGCCATCAGTCACGGCGGCATCGGCAACGATTGCGGCGTGGAAATCGTGCGCGTGGATTCGGAGGAGATTGAAAAGGAAGGCGCGGCCAAGATCCTCAAGGGATTGGGCGGCATCCTGGTGCCCGGCGGCTTCGGCGAACGCGGCATCGAAGGCAAAATCAAGGCCGTGCAATACGCCCGGGAGAATAATATCCCCTACCTTGGCCTTTGCCTGGGAATGCAGATTGCCACGATTGAATTTGCGCGGAACGTTTTGAAGCTGGCCAAGGCGCATTCGACCGAGTTCGATTTGAACACGCCGCATCCGGTCATTGCCATGCTGGACGAGCAGCGCAAAATCACGAAGAAAGGCGGCACGATGCGGTTGGGGGCGCAGCCCTGCCAACTGAAGCTCGGCAGCAAGGCGGCGGAACTCTACGGTTCGTTCGTGGTGAACGAGCGGCACCGGCACCGCTACGAATTCAACAACGCCTATCGCGAAAAATTCGAGAAGGCTGGTTTTGTGTTCAGCGGCCTGTCGCCGGACGGCAAGCTTGTCGAGGTGATCGAACTGAAGGACCATCCGTTCTTCATCGCGAGCCAGTTTCATCCGGAATTTTTGAGCAAACCGCACCAGCCGCATCCGCTGTTCAGGGGATTCATCGCCGCTGCGCACGCGCGGTTGCATCAAAAGCCGCTGTGAATTTCCTTCAATAGCGCCGTAGGCGCGGCATCTTTGTAGCCACGAATAACCAAATTTTCGAAGCTCCATCGGAGCGGCATACGAAAATCAACAACATGTCGCTCCTGACGGAGCTTGTGTGGCATTGGATTTGAAACTACAAATATGTCGCGCCTACGGCGCTAGGCTGGCATTTCTTCCTCGGCTGAAGTTTGTGGCTGTGCTTGGGCAGGCACAACTGGAATCTCTGTTTCGGTCTGCCCATTTTCTCCAGCCGAGCGGCGATGACGACGCTTTTTCTTTTTCGCAGGCGCGTTCAAATTCCCGGCGGCAGCAACAGCTTCCGAATTCAGAACCTGCACGACGGCATGAAACACTTTTTTGAGTTCTAGTCGAGCGGGAGCTTTGCGATTTAGTTCCTGACGAATTTTCATCAAGACTTCCTCGCCAACCAAGGTGTTGACAATCGTTTTTGGGCTTAACAATTTCTGCTGCTCGTAGTAATTATCAAGCGAGCCATCTTGAACATTGCTTTTGGTCAGTACGGATAATATGTCCCATGCCAAATCCTCGTCATTCGCAAGCGTCTCTAAAAAATCTAACCTGAATACGAGGTCAGGATGGCTGCCGTTGTTATCAAACGTCAGATGGTATAACTGCCATTCAACGCCGCTAGTCAGCAATACCCAGTTGACGGCGGACCGTTGGGCATAGTTCTCCGCCTGCTCAATGTGCTTCTCATTGAGAGTTTTGATGTGTGCAGCCTTAGCCTCAACGAGGAATTCAGGTTTGGGCTTGCCGTCATCGGTCTTGCCACCAAGAACAATGGCGAAATCACAGTAACGGTCTTTGATTGGAATCTCTGTCGTGATTTCACCAGCCAGTGGGTCATAGCCAAGGACCTCATCGAAGAACTTGATGAGAAACATCACGGTGTTGGATTCGTCGGCATTACGATCCCGCGCAGCTCTGAAGACATCAGCAAATTTCTTCAGTTTTAATAGGGTTTGCTTGTCTGTAGGCATGAGTTGAGGTTATTCCCGGCAGGGTGAACGTCAAGCGACAAATTCCCTGAAGAGAGTGGCAAAGATTTTTGACATTTGCCAAGCTGTCGGCAGTGAATTATTCCGAAGCCATTCAGTTTCTTTACGGCCTGCGTTTGTTCGGCGCGAAGTTCGGGCTGGAAAACACGTTCAAGCTCGCCGCGCTGGCGGGCAATCCGCAAAACCAGCTTCGCTTCATCCACGTCGCCGGCACCAACGGCAAAGGCTCCACCTGCGCCATGCTCGAAAGCATTTATCGCGCCGCCGGTTTGCGCGTCGGTTTGTTCACCTCGCCGCACCTCGTTTCGTTTCGCGAACGCATCCAGGTGAACCGCCAACTGATTTCGGATACGGAAGTTGCCCGACTGGTTGTCGAATTGCAGCCGTTGCTCAAACAGTTTCCGGCGGACCATCACCCGACGTTTTTTGAAGTCGTGACGGTCATGGCATTGAAGTTCTTCGCCGAACAGAAATGTGATTTGGTGATTTGGGAAACCGGTTTGGGCGGGCGGCTGGATGCTACCAACATTGTCACACCGCTGGCCGGCGTCATTACGAACATCGCCTTGGAACACCAGCAATGGCTGGGCAACACGCTCGAAAAAATTGCCGCCGAAAAAGCGGGTATCATCAAAACAGGTGTTCCCGTCGTCACGGCAACGGAGGAACCGGAGGCACTGGCCGTGATCGAAAAAACAGCGCGGGAGAAAAATGCGCCGCTGAAAACTGTTGCGACCGCCGATGTCCAATCGCGGCTCGCGGGGACGCTCGCCCCACCATTACCCGGTGAACATCAACGGTTAAATGCCGCGCTGACATTGGCAACCGTCGAAGTTTTGCAGAAACACATTCCGGTTTCGGAAGAAGCAGTCCGCGCCGGGTTGGAAACGGTGCATTGGCCAGGCCGGTTGCAATTGGTCAAACGGCCATCCGGCCAAAGATATTTGCTGGATGGCGCGCACAATGTGGCCGGCGCGAAGGCATTGCGGTCGGCATGGGAAAAGAATTTCCCCACCGCAAGGCAAACGCTGGTTCTCGGAGTGCTGCAAGACAAGGACTGGCCGCAGATTTGCCGGACGCTCGCGCCTCTGGCCGCGCGGATTTTCACCGTGCCCGTTGCCAGCGAGCGCGCCGCCGGCGCGCGCGAACTCGCGGCGGCGTGCCGCGCGGCGAACCCGGCGGTGGAAATCGCCGCGTGCGATTCGTTGTGCAGGGCATTGGACCAGGCGGCCAACGACCGCTTCGTCGTCGTCACCGGCTCGCTTTATCTGGTCGGCGAGGCGTTGGAATTGCTTGGTCTTTCACCGGCGACCGGCGGTGAGCGGGCGCTGAATGAGTGGAGCGTGCGTCCACAGCCGCTTCCCGCAACCGGATAGGATGAAGTCAGGCGTACGGAACAACGATGTCGCCCGCCGCTGCATCCGTGGTTCGACTGAGGCCAAGTGCGTTGTTGGCGTGAATTAGCGTTATGAATTCCTCAAAACGGTCGGGTTTATGTAACGGCGCTTGAATATCTGCACTCCTTATACTTGCTGGGCATGGGCGTGAGCGGTTTGACGCGCCAGCCCGCGGGCGATAGATTCGGCTTCGTGGTTCCCTGATACGGGCTTCATGAATTTTTTGATGAAAATCTGGTGCTCTTCCCTCGGGAAGAAGTACATCATGGGCATCAGCGGCTTTGTGCTGGTGTTCTTCATCGTCACCCATCTGATGGGAAACCTGCAGATCTTTGTCGGCCCCTACTGGATCAACACCTACGGCCAGTTCCTGCACGAACGCCATGAAATTCTCTGGCCCGCGCGCATCGTTCTGCTCACGATGGTCGTGCTGCACATCTGGTCGGCGTTCAAGCTGCGGGCCGAGAACCAGGCCGCCCGGCCCGTGGGTTACGCCGGCAACCCCGCCCCGTTTGCCGCCAGCTATGCCTCCCGCACGCTCATGATGAGCGGCATCATCATCGCCGCCTTTGCCATTTTCCATCTGCTCCACTACGCGCTGGGCGTGCGCGCGGTCAACCTGACCGGCATCAACTTCAGCACGCTGCAAGACTCCCAGGGCCGGCCGGACCTCTACCTGATGTTGCTGCTCGGATTCAGCCGTTGGCCCATTTCCGTCTTTTACATCATCGCCATAGGACTGCTTTGCCTGCATCTCAGCCATGGCATGCGCGCCATGTTCCAGTCGGTCGGTTGGAAATGGACGTTCGGGGGCGTGTCGCATCTCCCCGACAAGATTGCCCGCTGGTTTGCCCTGATCATTTTCATCCTTTACGTGTCAATCCCGATTGCCGTGATGTGCGGCTACGGCAAGGCTTACAAGGAGCAGGCACTTCAACGCCTCACGGCGAATGCGGTTTCCGGAAAGGAGTCTGCCCGGTGACATGAATCTCGACGCTAAAATTCCCCCCGGCCCGCTCGCGCAAAAATGGGACCGCTTCAAGTCCGACATGAAGCTGGTCAGTCCCGCCAACAAGCGGAAGTTTGACGTGATTGTGGTCGGCACGGGGCTTTCCGGCGCCGCCGCCGCCGCCACGCTGGCCGAGCTTGGCTATCAGGTGAAGGCGTTTTGTTTCCAGGACACCCCGCGCCGGGCGCATTCCATCGCCGCCCAGGGCGGCATCAACGCAGCCAAGAATTATCAGAACGACGGCGACTCCGTCTTTCGCCTGTTTTACGACACCATCAAGGGCGGCGACTTTCGCGCGCGCGAGGCGAACGTCTTTCGGCTCGCCCAGGTGAGCGCCAGCATCATTGACCAGTGCGTGGCGCAGGGCGTGCCGTTCGCCCGCGAATACGGCGGCACGCTGACGAACCGCTCGTTCGGCGGGGCGCAGGTATCGCGCACGTTTTACGCGCGCGGCCAGACCGGCCAGCAACTCCTGCTCGGCGCCTACCAGGCGATGTGCCGGCAAATCAGCCTGGGCAACATCCGCATGTTTCCCCGCACCGAAATGCTCGACCTGGTGATCGTGGACGGCGCGGCCCGGGGCATCGTGGTCCGCAACCTGGTCACCGGCGAAATTTCCCTGCATTCAGCCGGTGCCGTGGTGCTGGCGACCGGCGGTTACGCCAACGTCTTTTTCCTCTCCACGAACGCCATCGGCTGCAATGTCACCGCGACGTACCGCGCCTACAAACAGGGCGCGTTTTTCGCCAACCCGTGCTACACGCAGATTCATCCCACGTGCATCCCGGTGAGCGGCGATTATCAGGCGAAGCTCACGCTCATGTCCGAGTCACTGCGCAACGACGGCCGGGTCTGGGTGCCGAGACGCAAGGAGGATTGCGACAAGGGGCCGGAGGCAGTTTCCGAGGCGGACCGCGACTATTATCTGGAGCGGAAGTATCCAAGCTACGGCAATCTTGCACCGCGCGACATTGCTTCGCGCGCGGCGAAGGAGGTTTGCGATGCCGGGCGCGGGGTCGGCCCCGGCGGGCGGGGTGTTTATCTTGATTTTTCGAATGCCATCCAGCGGTTGGGGGAAAACGCCATCCGTGACCGTTATGGCAACCTGTTTGACATGTACGAACGGATCACCGGTGAGAACGCCTACCGGCAGCCGATGCGCATTTACCCGGCCGTTCATTACACGATGGGCGGCACCTGGGTGGATTACGGTTTGATGAGCACATTGCCGGGCTTGTTCATCATCGGTGAGGCGAATTTCTCCGACCACGGTGCCAACCGGCTCGGGGCGAGCGGGCTGATGCAGGGACTGGGCGACGGCTACTTCATTCTGCCATACGCCATCGGGCATTATTTTGCCTCGACGAAGCCGGCCAAAATCCCGGTGAGCCACGCCGAATTCAAAAAGGCGGAGGAAGACGTGCGCCAGCTCACCCGGCGGCTTTTGTCCATCAACGGCCAACGCAGCGCGACGAGCTTCCACAAGGAACTCGGCCGGCTGATGTGGGAAAACTGCGGCATGGCGCGCACCCGTCAGAGCCTGGAGACCAATCTCAAACGCATCCCGGAATTGCGCGAGGAATTCTGGAAGAACGTCCGGGTGACCGGCAGTGGCGAGGAGTTGAATCAAAACCTCGAGCACGCCGGTCGCGTGGCGGACTTCCTCGAATTTGCCGAGTTATTGTGTCTGGATGCGCTGCACCGCGAGGAATCCTGCGGCGGCCATTTCCGCGTGGAGCATCAAACCGAGGACGGCGAGGCCCGGCGCGACGACACGAACTTTGCCTACGTGGCCGCGTGGGAATTCAAAGGCGCGGACAAGAAACCGGAGTTGCACAAGGAACCGCTGGTTTACGAGGAAGTAAAAATGGCGACGCGCAGTTACAAATGAACCTCACCCTCAAAATCTGGCGGCAGAAGAACGCGGCGTCACCCGGAGGCTTCGAGACGCACGAAGCGCATGACGTCAGCCCGGACATGTCGTTCCTCGAAATGCTCGACATGGTCAACGAGCGCCTCGTGGCCGGAGGCCAGGAACCGTTTGTATTCGACAGCGATTGCCGCGAAGGCATCTGCGGCACGTGCTCGCTGGTCATCAACGGCGTTCCCCACGGCGGCCGCAAAGGCACCACCGTATGCCAGCTTCACATGCGCCATTTCCGGGACGGCCAGACCATCACCGTCGAACCCTGGCGCGCGCGGGCGTTCCCCGTGGTCAAGGACCTGATCGTGGACCGCTCTGCGTTCGATCGCATCATGCTGGCCGGCGGTTTCATTTCGGTGAACACCGGCAATGCGCCGGAAGCCAACGCGCTTCCGGTGTCGAAAGAAATCGCCGACCTCGCGATGGATGCGGCCGCGTGCATCGGCTGCGGCGCTTGTGTGGCCGTGTGCAAAAACGCCAGCGCCATGCTGTTCGTCGCAGCAAAGGTTTCCCACCTCAATTACCTCCCGCAGGGTCAGGCCGAGAAAGATCGCCGGGTCAAAAACATGGTATCGCAGATGGACAGGGAAGAATTTGGCAACTGCACCGTCACCGGCTCGTGCGAAGCCGTTTGCCCGAAGGAAATCAGTCTCGACTTCATCGCCAAAATGAACCGCGACTACGCTGTGGCTGTGGTCAAGGGTGAACTCAAAAAGAATACTGACGGTGGAATGGGTTAGCAGACCGTAAAAAAACATCTTCCCTTGCAGCAGCCGGAGTAACCAGACTCACTATTTCCGATTTCCGATAGACGATTTGCGCGCTGTGCCTGGATGGTAGCAAGGCTCGTCAGTCGTAAATCCCATAAAGCCGATTGTTCAAGGTCAAATCGCCGGCAGCAGCTTCTTGATTTTCTTCAAACCGCGCCCCGATTCCACGCTTTCATTTGGGTGTCGGAAAATGGTTTCATCTGCGCATGGTGCCGTGCGTGATTTTTGAGGATGAGCATCTGCTGGTGGTTCACAAACCGGCCGGTTGGAACACGCACGCGCCCGGACCGCACGCGGGCGAGGGCATTTATGACTGGCTGCGGCATCGCGAGCCGTGCTGGGCCACGCTCGCCATCCTGCACCGGCTCGACAAGGAAACCAGTGGCGTGCTGGTCTTCGGCAAAACGCCGGCCGCCAACCGCTCACTCGCGGGGCAATTCACGGAACGCCGTGTCCGTAAAAAATATCTCCTGCTCACCGACCGGCCCGTGCCGCAGCGCGAATTCACCGTCAAAACCGCGCTGGTGCGTGTCGGCGAAAAATATCTGAGCCGTCCGCCGCACGCAGGCGCGGAAATCGCGGAAACACATTTTGCTGTAGCGGCGGTCTATGACCGTCGCCAATCTGGTTTGCAAAAAGAATCAGCGACGGTCGCAGACCGCCGCTACAACGTGATTGAAGCCACGCCGCTTACGGGTCGGACGCACCAGATTCGCGTCCATGCGGCGGAGCGCGGGTTTCCGGTTCTCGGCGACACGCTTTACGGCGGCACCCCGGCGGCGCGGGTGTTTCTGCACGCGGCGGAAATTTCCTTCACCCATCCGGCGACGGGCGGGCTGGTGACGTTTCAGGCGCCCGCGAATTTTGATGCCGATCCGCGCCTGGCGCTGCGCGCCGCGCTGTTCAGCTTTGAAAACCAGAATTTCCAGGCGCCGTCAAACGTAGGGCAGGCTTTCCAGCCTGCCGGTTCTGGCGACTTTCCAGTCGCCAAACCCGGAACTGGAAAGTTCCGGGAACCAGCAGACAAGAATGTCTGCTCTACGGACGCTTTCCGCGTGATTCATGGCGTGAGCGACGGCTGGCCGGGCTGGTATGTCGAGCGGCTGGGGAAATTCCTGCTTTCGCAGTCCGAACAACCGCTGCGCGCCGAACAGCGGGAAGAACTGGCGCGGCTCGCAAAACTGTTTTCCGCGCGCGGGGCATATCACAAAATCCTGTCGCGCCAGGTACGGCGCACGACCGCGGCCGAGGCGTCACCGCAATTGGTATGGGGCGAAGCCGCGCCGGAACGGTTTGAGATTTTAGAGAACGGCGTTCGTTACGAACTGGGTTTCAACGAAGGCTATTCCATGGGGTTGTTTCTGGACCAGCGCGACAACCGCCGCCGTTTTTTGTCCGGCCACGTCGCCGCCAATTTCGACTTTGGACCCTGGACTCCAGACCTTGGACTTTTGAACTGCTTCGCCTACACCTGCGGCTTCTCGGTTTGCGCGGCGCGAGCGGGCGCGAAAACGACGAGCCTCGATCTCTCGAAAAAATATCTCGCCTGGGGACGGCGCAACTTCGCGTTGAACGGCCTCGACCCGGCGGCGCACAATTTCATTTACGGCGACGCGTTCGACTGGCTGCGGCGGCTGGCGAAGCAAGGGCGCGCGTTCGACGCGGTGGCGCTCGACCCGCCGACGTTTTCGCAAGCGAAGGAACACGGCGTCTTTCGCGCGGAAAAAGATTACGAAAAACTGGTGGCGGCCGCGCTGCCGCTGGTCAAGCCGGGCGGAGTTTTGTTCGCCTCGACGAATGCGGCGGACTGGCCGCCGGAGAAATTTCTCGCGGCCGTGGAAAAGGCGATCCCCTCCTCGCGGCGGAAAATATTGCAGCGGCATCATGTCCCGCAACCGCCGGATTTTCCCGTCAGCCGCGCCGAGCCGGCGTATTTGAAAACGGTGTGGTTGGGGATTGGATAGCAGCCGAATCCGCCCGCGTGCGCCGGATGGACATAGTAACCATTCGCCCCAGCCTGCGGATTTGTTAGCATTGACAGCCATACGTAAGTCGCGTATTATTGAAGTGGATAATAACTCCGGCTTGAATTGTCACCGTATGGTGCGCGTTCCGAAAGGATAGAGCCGGGGTTTTTTATTTCGGCCAGAATTGGACGTAAATCTCCCGATGCGCGACGAGGCGGCGATACGTCTCCGCGTCATCCTTTTGGCTGTAACTCCGCGCCACCGCTCCGCAAATCATGTCCGCCAATTGCAGCAAATTATTCCGCCTTGAATCCTGGATTTTGATCTTTCCGATGTAACGCGCATCACCCTTCGTGTCATTGATGCGCTTCCGCAAATAACTTCCAAGCTGACGGCGGAATTCCCGCCTGCCGCTGCCGTCAATCACCACCGTCGCGTGGTTCAAGTAAGGCTTGGCGTTTTCAAAAACCAAGCTGCAAGCGTATTTGTAAAATGACTCTTTGAATTTGAATCCTTCGCCCGTGAGTTTCCGTTTGTTGATGACAATGCTGAAATAAAAAAAGCTGTAACTGGCCACGGCGGACAGGAACGCTTCGCGGTAAGAACCTTTGACGCTGGTGAAGTGAAATTCAAAATGCGGCGGAAACCCAAGCTCATGCTTCAACAGTTGAATACGCTGATCCGTCCCCAGCGCCTCGTCATTTTCCTCGAACGCCACAAGCGTTACGATGAAATAGTCCGTGGAACCGCCGCCAATTTTCAAGCCAGGGTCGCCCGATTCATCAATGAAGACCAGCATACGCGATTCAGTGGCGGGACACTATCAGCCGCGTCGGTATTTCGGCAAGAACGCGCTGCTGCCGTTCAAAAAATCGGCGTGGGGAAAACGACAACAGCCAACACCGTTGACACAAGTGGCGCATTGCGTCATTTAATTGTCCCGTGAACGTGGGGACAGGCAAATTTGTTGTGCAAGTCGCGGCGCGAAGGGGAAATTCTCACTACCCTTTGCTTCCCGCACAAACAGCCCGCCAAGGACAAGGGGGAAACCACACCATGAAAGCATTGATTTTAATTTTGTCGTCACTCATCGGCACATTGGCTTCTGCACAAACGAACACCCTCACTTTTACAAATAACAGTGGCATTGTTTACAGCAACGTAACCGTCGTAAAAATTGAATCTGAGGGCGTTTTATTTCGCTTCAGCGATTGGCAATATACGAGGGTTAAATTTACCAATATGTCTGCATCGGTTCAAACACAGTTTGGCTACGATCCTGAAAAAATCCGCAAGGCAAACGAAGAACGTCTGGCGGAAGAAAATGCCGAAGCGAAAGCTGCACAAGAGAGGCAAATTGCCGAGGCGAAAGTTGCTCAATATGATTCTATAAAAAAATATAAAGACGATTTTTTTATATATACTTTTGATGAGAGTGATTTCCCCAAAACCGAAGCAGCACGGCAAGCTTGTAAGGAAATTGTTTCTGAGTTGAAAGGAATCAGCAAAGCCCTTGAAATCGGGTTGAATTACAACAAGTTCTCCGACCTTCTAACAGATAAGGTTTTGTCCGTAGAAAAAATTAAAGACCTGCGTGGTGAGGGTATCCCTCGCGATTTTTTGCGCCACGCAGATAACTGCGTGGATGCATTCAAGGAATCAAAACATTGGTGGAATGAGAAAATCCACGCAGAGTTTCCACAATTGGAAAACTACGATGAGCATTGCATGCGTGATTATTGGTCGGAAGCAGAGTTGCAACTCATTTGTTGCTCCGGCATTGCTGAATCAAACACAAATGCAATTACTCTGGCGATAGACAAAATGGCGGAGATGATTAAAGCCCAACAAGACGCAGTTAAGGATGGCATTTTGAAAGCAAAGGATAACTTCGACCCGAATGTTTATGATCTGAATGTGAAGGAGATTTCAGCCCGGCTTAAAGCATCATTGTCAGTGACAAATACGCCTTAGACTTGGGAAGCCCGCATTCTACCACTGAACCACATCCGCCTGCGCTGCGCTACGGCGGGCAGGCCCGCCGCCAATTTGCCGGTAAAAACCGCCGGCATTTCCGCCGCGCCCACTTTCAACCCGCTTGACCGCCTGGCGCCGCCATCACAAGCTGGACGCGCATCAACACCATAAACGGAACGGAATAAAATGCCTGCCAGGATGAAAACCCGGATTGACGGGATGCTGGCCAGGGTTTGTATGAACTGTCCGGTCTGCAAACAGGCCCGCTGCCGGCAGCGCGGGTTGGCATTTTGGTTTGTCACCAAAATCGAGCGGCGCGCGTGCCCGTTCTGCCGGGCTTATGAGCGGGTCCACGGCCGCAAGGCACACGAGCCGGCATGATTTTCCTGTAGCCGCGGACGCGAGTCCGCGCTGAAACAATTCGAAAGAGGGTTTCAAATCAGGAAAATGGCGCCGACTGACGTCGGCGGCTACGTGGGTTACGTGTGCAAGGTTTATTGACCCTAGCATTCCAAACGGTTACAAGGGATCTGCTTATGGACGTTTTAATGTTATCCCGTATCCAGTTCGGGGCGACCATTGCGTTCCACTATATTTACCCGCCGTTGAGCATCGGTCTCGGAGTCCTGCTCGTCTGCATGGAAGGGTTGTGGCTGAAAACCCAAAACCCGGTTTATCACCAACTGGCGCGGTTCTGGACCAAGGTGTTCGCGCTCACGTTCGCCATTGGCGTGGCCACGGGCATCGTCATGGAATTCGAATTCGGCACGAATTGGGCGACGTATTCGCGTTATGTCGGCGACGTGTTCGGCAGCGCGCTGGCGGCGGAAGGCATCTTTGCGTTTTTCCTGGAATCCGGTTTCCTCGCCGTGCTGCTGTTCGGGTGGGACAAGGTGGGCCGCAAGCTGCATTTCTTTTCCACGTGCATGGTCTGTATTGGCGCGCACTTCAGCGCCATCTGGATCGTTGTCGCCAATTCCTGGATGCAAACGCCCGCCGGCTATCACCTCGTAATTCGGAATGGCGTGGAACGCGCGGAAATCACCGACTTCTGGCAACTGGTCTTTAATCCGTCCTCGATGGATCGCCTGTTCCACACGTTGTGCGGTGCGTGGCAGGCGGGCGCGTTCCTCGTCGTGAGCGTCAGCGCGTGGTATCTGCTGAAAAAACGGCATCTGGATTTTGCCCGTGCATCATTGAAAGTCGGCTTGACCGTGGCGCTCGTTGCCTCGCTGTTGCAACTCGTCAGCGGCCACATCAGCGCCCAAGGCGTGGCGAAGAATCAGCCGGAGAAGCTTGCCGCCTTCGAAGGATTTTACGTCACCGCCTCCAATGCGCCACTCACATTGGCCGGCTGGGTGGACGAGAAAAATGAAAAAATTGTGGGCATCCAAATGCCGGGAATGCTGAGTTTTTTGGCGCACAACGACGTGCATGCGACCGTCATCGGCCTGAATAATTATGCGCCGGAAGATCGTCCGCCGGTGCAGGCGTCCTTCCAGTTTTTCCACGGCATGGTGGCGATTGGCTTTGCGATGATCGCCATTGCCGCGCTGGGATTTCTTTATTTCCGCAACGGCAAGCTGCACGAACGGCGCTGGCTGCTGTGGATCCTGGTTTTTTCCGTGCTCGGCCCGCAAATCGCCAACCAGCTCGGCTGGTTCGCCGCCGAAGTCGGACGGCAACCGTGGATTGTTTATCATCTGATGCGCACGCCGGCAGGATTGTCGGCGGTGGTGAAAGCCAACGTCGTGCTGACGTCGCTCATCCTGTTCACCTTCATTTATTTTTTGTTGTTCGCGGTGTTCATCTATCTGCTTAACGACAAAATCCAGCACGGCCCGGATGAACAAGATTTGATCCCGTCTGGCAAATTGGCGTTGCCAACCAAGAATTGATTTCACCACGAATGAACACGATTAAAGAAATGACGAATGACAAATGGTTTGGCAATTCGTCATTCGTCATTCGTCATTCAATTTCCATTTGCCATGAACAATTTTGACTTGAACACGATTTGGTTCATCCTGGTCGGCGTCCTGTTCACCGGCTACGCCATGCTCGATGGCTTCGACCTCGGCATCGGCGCGCTGCACCTGTTCAGCCAGGACGACAGCGAACGGCGGGTCATGCTCAATTCCATCGGACCGGTCTGGGACGGCAACGAAGTCTGGCTGGTCACCGGCGGCGGCGCGCTGTTCGCGGCGTTTCCGAATGTCTATGCGACGGTGTTTTCCGGTTTTTATCTCGCGCTGATTTTATTGCTGGCGTCGCTGATTTTTCGCGCCGTGGCCATCGAATTTCGCAGCAAACAGCCGATGCGCTGGTGGCGGCAGATGTGGGACATCGGATTTTCCGCCGGTAGCCTGCTGTCCGCCCTGCTCCTGGGCGTGGCGCTGGGCAACATCGCGTGGGGCATTCCGATTGATGACCGTGGTGAATTCGCCGGAACCTTTCTTGGCCTGCTGAAACCGTATCCGGTGCTGGTTGGCGTCACGACTGTGGCGCTGTTCATGATGCACGGCGCGATTTACGGCGTGATGAAAACTGAGGGCGCGCTCCACGACAAACTGCGCGGCTGGGCGATGAACTGCATCATCTTCTTCGTGATTTGCGCCGCGATGACGATGATGGCCACGCTGCTTTACGTGCCGCACATGACCGCGCGGGTGCGGGAGAACCCGTGGCTGTTCACCATCGCGCTGGCGAACATGCTGTCCATCGCCAACATCCCGCGCGAATTCCATCACGGTCGCGACTGGCGCGCGTTTTTGTCGTCGTGCGCGGCCATCATCACGCTCATGGCGCTGTTCGCGCTCAACATTTTCCCGAACCTGGTTTACAGCCTGCCCAATCCGGAAAACAGCCTGACGATTTACAACGCCGCGTCGTCGCCGAAAACGCTGGGCATCATGCTGGTCATCGCGGGCATCGGTGTGCCCGTGGTGATTGCCTACACCGTCTGCATCTACTGGATCTTCCGCGGCAAGGTGAAGCTGGACCGGATGAGCTACTGAGGATTTACGATTGGCGATTGATGATTGACGAGTTCTCCACCAACCAGGCGACTACATTTCCACAAATCCGCCGCCGGTGATGGAGCAATGGCTTTTTACCGTGCCACAGGCTTCCAGCCTGTATTTGTGTTGTGCTTTTACACAGGCCGGAGGCCTGTGCCACAGAATTGAACGCCTTCGGCCTAAATCTACACTACCCCTGCTTCGCCTTTACCTTTGACCACTTCGTCAATCAGCCACGCCTTGTCCGCCGGCGCGATGGCGCTCACCAGCGTCCGTCCTTCTACTTGAGGACCAGGACAAAACCGCCCTGCGGTTGCAACGTGACCTTCAGTTTCCCGTCAGCAGCAAGACGGACCTTCTCCTGCCGGAACGAGAGGTTGCCGCCATCGCCATCCGTGATGAGCGTGCCGGAGCTGCGAACGGGCAGTTCGCCCAGGTCCAGTGTGAGAGTTTTGGGGGTCGCTTCGCCGTTGATGCCGGCAACATACCAGCGGCCTTCGCCCCGGCGCGCCAGGACCACCCACTTGCCCGGGAAACCGTCCAGGAACTTTGTGTCGTCCCACACGTCCGGCACCCCCTTGAGAAAGTCCCGCACGTAATCGGGCGCCTTCGCCATGCCTTCCGGAACCTCCGCGTAATGCTGGATGCCCGAGGTGAGGATCACCGACAACGCCAGCTCGAACGCACTGGTGGTGCGGCGCTGGATGTGGTTGATGTGATCAAGCACCATCGGGGTGAAATCCATCGGGTCGAACACGTTCCGCGTGAACGGCAGCATGGCCGCATGCGACGGCTCCTCATCGGCGTTGTTCTGTCCGAACGTGATGTATTCCAGGCCGCGGATCGCCTCCATCGTCATCAGATGCGGATACGTCCGCTGCCAGCCGCGTGGAGGCGTCGCGCCGTGGAAATTCATCAGGAGGCCATACGGCGCCGCGTCGGCGAGAATGTCCAGGTAGTAATTGATGACCGACTGTCCGTCGCCGCCGAAGAAATCAATCTTAACCCCGGCAACGCCCATGGCCTTGAGTTTTTCAAATTCCGCGATGCGGCTTTCGTGCGTGAGCATCCGGTCGCGCGGCGTTTGCGGGGTCGTGTTCCAATCGCCCGCCGAGTTATACCACAACAGAATCCTGACTTTTTTGCCGCGGGCGTAATCCACCAGTTTTTTCATCCTGTCATAGCCAATCTGTTTGTCCCAGCCGGCGTCAATCAACGTGTAGCGCCATTTCATTTCGGCCGCGTAATCAATGAACCGTTTCTGTGTGTCATAATTAGCGCTGCCGTCCCCGAGCAGCGGCCAGCTCCACGACGCCTTGCCGGGCCGGATGGATTTGTCGGCGGGATGCGCCGGCGGGTCGGCCAGATCAATGCCCAGCGTGGATTCGGCGATCGTCTTGAGGCTGCCGACCACGAGGATGCACCACGGTGTGAGCCACGGAAGCGGCGACTCGGGATTGACGGGGCCGTTCTTTATGGTTTCACGCGGATCGGGAAAACCAACCGAATACTCGCCGTCCGGCGATTCGGCGCGCAGCCGCGTGGCGCAATAATTTCGCGACAGCGAGCCTTCGCTCACCAGCAGCCAGGTGTCCCCGGAACAAAACAACGCCGGGTAAACCCAGCCTGCGGCGGTCGGCGCCCGTGTGCCTGCCGACATGTCTTTATGATAAAATTCCTCGTAAGCAGGATTGCTGTGTCCAAAACCCGTTTTGGCCACCGACATCGGCTGGAGCCACGCCCGCGTGCCCGGCAGAAAATGAAACGAGGTGACCTCTTCCGTCAACCGGCGCATGGCGGCGTTCGTTTCGGGAAAGAAATAGCGGAAGGCCACCCCGTCGTTCGAGACTTGGAAGATGATGTCCATCGTCTGCCCGGCGGCGGTCTGCAATTGGAACACCTTGCGGTTTGCGAGATATGTGTTCACCCGCCGTTTGGCCGTGAGAATCTCGTATTGATCCCGCACCGGCCCGGTTGCGGACACCGACAACAACTGCAAGTTTTTTGAAAAGTCGGCGTCGTCGCGCACCAGACCGAGGCGCGAATCCTGCAACACGGGTTTGCCATCGAGCTGGACGGCGTAATGCGGCCCGCCGGCGGCATCGAGATGAAACGCAACCACCAACCGGCCATTGGGACTGGCGATGCCGGGCGCGTTCGTCTCCGGCGCCGCATTGGCCGCACGGCAACAAATGAGGACCGCCATTAATGCGGCAAACGGCTTGAGTGGATTGGATGACATGCGGACTTTCATAACTACATCACGCGCACTTGGCCGCGGCCCTTGACCACTTCGCCAATCAGCCACGCCGGGTGCTTTTGCCCGTCCTCCGTAGCAGCACTGCGGAGGGTGGACGCGCGGATGAATTTCAAGACCGTATCCGCCTTGTCCGCCGAAACAATCGCCACCATGCCGATGCCCATATTGAACACCTGGTAAAGCTCGGCGTCCGGCACGCCGCCTTTGGTTTTGATCATTTTGAAAATCGGCAGCATGTCCCACGAACCTTTGCGGATGACCACGTCGCAACGCTTCGGCAGCACGCGCGGAATGTTGTCCACAAACCCGCCACCGGTGATGTGGGCGAAGGCTTTGACCGTGGCACAGGCCTCCGGCCTGTGATTATATTTTCCTTTTTTACACAGGCCAGAGGCCTGTGCCACAGGATTGAACTTCTCCAGCAGCCGCTGCACCAGCGGGCCGTAGCTGACATGGACCTTCAGCAATTCGTCGCCGATGGTGTTTTTCAATTCCGGCACGCGGCTCTTCGGTTTGAGCTTCAGTTGCTCAAAAAAGATTTTCCGCGCGAGCGAGTAGCCGTTGGTGTGCAGGCCGCTCGACGCGATGCCGATGACGGCGTCCCCGGCCCTGACGGTTTTCTGGCCGTCGAGCATCCTGGATTTTTCGACCACGCCGACAATCGTGCCGCTCACGTCGTATTCGCCCTTCTGGTAAAAGCCCGGCATCTGCGCCGTCTCGCCGCCGATGAGTGCGCAGCGGTTTTCCGCGCAGGCGCGTGCGAAGCCCTTGATGATGTCGGTGAAAACGTGCGGCTCGAGTTTGCCCGTGCCGAGGTAATCAAGGAAAAACAGCGGTTCGGCGCCCAGCACGGCGATGTCGTTGACGCAATGGTTCACGAGGTCGGCGCCGATGGTGTCGTGCCGGTCCATCGCGAAGGCGATCTTGAGCTTGGTGCCGACGCCGTCCACGGACGACACGAGCACCGGCTCGCGGTATTTTTTCAGGTCGAGAGCGAACAGGCCGCCGAAGCCGCCGACCTTGCCGAGCACCTCGCGGCGGTGGGTGGACGCGAGCAGTTGCGGCAGGGTGGATTTGACCTTGTTGCCCAAATCAATGTCCACACCGGCAGCGGCGTAAGCTTTTTGTTTCATGCGCAGAGGAATTAAACTCGCAAGAGGACGAACGGGCGAGAAAATTTCACCTGCCTGTTCAAACTGAAATTCAATTCTAAAAAAGAATTGATTCATCAACTTGTGGTTTTGTCCAATTATACGCACCTGATGTCATTATTCGGCACCAGCGTTTGCTTTTGGTGTTGAATCCATACCGAAAGTAATTGACACCATTTCGTCGCGCTAACGCATAGACATTAATCCAGCCATCAAAATTTTTACCGGTGATATAAATGGGATTCACATTAAGGTCACTTGCAAAACGGCCGGGATAAACACCGTAGGCTTTGGGATAGCCGTGATCTACTATTCCCCTCGCGATAGGTGGAAGTTGTGCTACCAATTTTTCTCCTCTTAAAGCGATGATAATGTGTTTGCAGAGGCGGCCAAAGTCTCGCGGTGGGATTCCTGCATGAATTTCCAAACAGAGAGGGCAAGTGCAAGTATAGTCCAACAAATTCACGACGTAGGTTTTAGTCCAGTCTGAAGATTTTACTTCGATTGCACGGAGCGAATCATCGGAGAAAACAGGCAATAGTTTTAAAGGGTCAGTTTGAATTGGCAGTGTTAAACGGGGAGGCTTCCAACATTGTCTAAAATGAGCGGCTTTCCATTCAGCCCATTCCTTTTGGCGTCTGGCTTCATCGTCTGCTTGTGGCAGTTCCGTCGCTGTCAACGTGACAGGCTTTTCACAGGTCGGACACGGCACTATCTGTCCCGTTCCCTCCGACGGATATTCAATCGGCTGACCACAATGCGGACATTCGCATTTTAGGAATTCACCCATTTTCAAAATCACTGGCAGTTTGAAAAATCATTTCACAAACGGCAACTCCACAATTTTCGCCGCGATTTCGCCAAGCGCCGACGGCGCGACATCTCTGTAGAATCAAAATCCAAAATGAAATCCAGCCCCAGCGGGGTGACATATTCCGCGCCGATTTCCCGATGATGCCGCTCCTGACGGAGCTTTTCCCAGCTGAAACTACCGGACTACAAAGATGTCAGCCCTGACGGGCTTTTGATTTCGGAGGGGCAAGCTCCGCGAGTCCCCAATAACATTTCATTCAGGGCGTCGTGGCCCGTCCTCCGCAGTCGCTTTGCTACGGAGGGTGGAAACTCCGCCCTCCGAAAATTGTTTCCCAACCGGTTTCCACCGTTCGCCGACACCGCGCCGGCAAAACCTGAATGTTCATGACGCTTCAATTTCGCGTTGGAATCCTCAAAGGCAAAGAAATGGTTTTGATGGGCAAGGACGCAACGTTCATTCATTCGTTGTCCCCAGCGTCTCCAACTGTCGCTTCGCCTCCGCATAGTCCGGTCTGAGCCGCAAGGCTTCCCTCAGGTGTGTGATGGCCTCGTCACACCGGCCAAGCTGCACCAGAACGGAACTCAGGTCAAAATGGGCTTCCGCGTCATCTGACGCAAGGCGCAGGGCTTCGGTGTATTGCTCGATTGCCGCCTCACTGCGGCCGGCCCTGACCAGGACATTGCCAAAATTCTTATGAAGCGTTGCGTCATCCGGTTCCCATCGCAAAGCCCGTTCGTAACAGGCGATCGCCTCGGGATATTGCCCCTTGCCGGCCAGGACCCAGCCGAGATTGTTCAGGGCATGCGTGTATTTTGGATCAATTTGGAGCGTCTGCCGGTATTGCTGGATGGCTTCATCCACCTGTCCTTGTGCGATCAAAACATTGGCGAGATCGTTACGGGCGATGACATTGTCTGGTGCCAGGCGTAAAGCGTCACGATATTCCCTGATGGCGTCGTCTTTTT
Source organism: Verrucomicrobiota bacterium (assembly GCA_049511835.1). Classification (GTDB taxonomy): domain Bacteria; phylum Verrucomicrobiota; class Verrucomicrobiia; order Limisphaerales; family UBA11358; genus UBA11358. The sequence continues at coordinate 52,217 of JBEKXN010000027.1, forward strand.
TCCCGAGTTCATTGAGGACGACACCGAGATTGATGTGCGCATCCGGGGAGTTCGATGCCACACGCAACGCGGCCTGAAAACATTCAATCGCTCCGGCAGTCTGTTTTTGCCGGGCCAATGCCTTGCCAAGACTGTTCAAGATGTTCACGTTGTCCGGGTTGATTTGAAGTGCCTTGTGATAGTTTTCAACCGCTTCACCCGGGCGTCCTTTCAGTTCCAGATAAGAGCCAAGAACATTGTAAGCCATCCAATTGCCTTTTGTGACCGCAATCGTATGTTGGAAAAGGCGTTCGGTATTTTGCCAGCAGCGCAATTGATTCGTCGTCCGGATCGCGCCAGCGCCAAGCACCAACAGGGCTGCAATCCCGATCATGATTCGGGACAGGCGCCAGCGTGCCAATACCGCGCCGCCACTCCACGCCAGCACGATAAAGAGGCCAACGAGCGGCAGGTAGGTATAACGGTCAGCCAACGATTGGATTCCAACCTGAACCAGCCCGATTACCGGCACCAGCATTCCCAAAAACCAAAACCAGCCGGTGAACACAAAAGGCCATTTCCGGCCAAGCCACAGCGCGACGAGGCACAGCCCCGTTACGAGCACAATGGCAAACACCACTTGTGCGACCGGCCATTGCTCAGGATACGGATAGAGCACCGCGAGGTCCGTGGGCCAAAACATTTTGCCCAAATATCGGGCGTATGAAACAAAAGCATTTTCAACCCGCGCCCCCAGGGAAAGATTCATCAATGAATTTATTGTCCCGGTTCTTTTCTGCGCCACGAAAGTGATTATGCAGGAAATTGCACCCAGCACGAAAAACGGGATCTTTTCCCGGGCCAACTGCAAAATCGTTGAAAGCTGAAAATTGAGAAACAACGGTTTTACGGCTGGGAAGGTCAAATCAGGCATCCTTCCCAAAGGCCAGTAGTCCAGCAAGAACAGGACAAACGGCAGGGTCGCCAGCATCGGCTTGCTCATCAAACCCAACCCAAAGAACAACAGCGCCGAAACGTAAAAAAGTGACGGGTGACGGGTGACGGGTGACGAGGCGGCAGCGGGTCCGGTTCCTGTCACTTGCCACCTGCCACTCGTCACCCATTGCGTGTAGCGCGCATAAGCCCAGAGCGTGAGCATGAAGAACAATCCGCTGAGCACGTCCTTTCGCTCGGAAATCCAAGCCACCGATTCCACATGCAACGGGTGCAGCGCAAACAGCGCCGCCACGAATGCACTCCGCCAATGGGCAAAGGTGAGTCCCCTTAAAACAAGAAACAACAAAACGGTGTTGGCCACATGGAGCAGCAAATTGACCAGATGCGGTCCGGCCGGACCCGGCCCGAACAACTCCACATCGAGCATATGCGACAGCCAGGTCAACGGATGCCAATTGCTGGCATAACCGATGTTGAACGCCCAGAAGATGCTCTCCAGCGTCAATCCCTGTTGCACGTGCGGGTTGGACGTGATGTATTTCGGATCGTCGTAGTTGATGAACTTGTAGTCCTTGACCGGCCAGAACACAGCAAACGTCAGGAGAGACAATAACAGGCAGATAAATATCGGACGCTCCATCACGGCCACCAATCCGGTGGCCGTTTGGCGGCCGGGTTGTTGATTCGTAGTATCGATCCTTTCCGGTTCACTCATGGCTTGTTCAAACATCCCGCAGTTGGTTTGAAGAAAATACTCCAAATCACGGGATGCCGAAGCAAAAAACGCCGGGACTGGTTGCGTTTACGCCCCTTTTGTGGTTGTCCCGTTGACCGGATTCCACTCTACCGTTGACGCTGATGCATACTTGCCCGCAGAATTGAACTTATGAAATTGGACGCGCTTTATTCCGAACTGACACTTAAAACCAACGCCAAGCTTGCGCTCGTCGTGCTCGATGGCCTGGGCGACATCGCCACCAAGGAACAAAATTATCTCACGCCGCTCGAAGCCGCCACGACGCCGAACCTGGACAAGATGGCCAAGGACTCCGCCCAAGGCCGCATGATTGCCGCCGCTCCCGGCATCACGCCCGGCAGCGGGCCCGGGCACCTCGGCTTGTTTGGCTATGACCCGCTGGAATTCCAGGTGGGCCGCGGCGTCATCGAGGCGCTCGGCCTGGGCATGGAACTCAAGCATGGTGATGTCTGCGCCCGCGCCAATTTTGCCACGCTGGATGCGAAAGGCATCATCACCGACCGCCGTGCCGGCCGCATCCCGACCGAGACTTGCGAGAAATTGTGCGCGATGCTCGCCGCCAAAATCAAAAAAATCGGCGACACGGAAATCCTCATCAAGGCCGGCAAGGAACATCGTTTTGTTGTCGTGTTCCGCGGCAAGGGGTTGGAAGGCCCGGTCACGGACGCCGACCCGAACCGCGAAGGTTTTCCCATTCCCACTGTGAAGCCGCGCGATGAAAAGAACGCCGGCCAGAAAAAGTTGGCCGCGCTCATCGCCGATTTTTACAAGGCCGCGCTGCCGATCGTCGCGAAGGAAAAGCCGGCGAACGGTTTTCTCATGCGCGGTATTGCGCATAAGCCGCACATCCCGTTGTTCGAGGAACGCTACCAATTGAAACCCGCGTGCCTGGCGGTTTATCCGATGTACAAAGGCCTGGCGCAGCTCGTGGGCATGAAAAAAATCGAAGGCCCGGCGACCATCGCCGAACAATTTGAGCGCTATCTCAAGGAATACGACAATTTCGACTTTTTCTTCATCCATTACAAATACACGGACAAATACGGTGAGGACGGCAACTTTATGGCGAAGATGAAGGCGATCGAGGATTTCGACGCCGCGCTGCCGATTTTGCTGAGGAAAAAGCCCGATGTGCTCGCCATCACCGGCGACCATTCAACGCCGTGCGCGGTCAAGGGCCATTCGTGGCACCCGCAACCGGTGCTGCTGACCTCGGCGGTGAGCGGTTCGGACAAACTCGAACGTTTCACGGAAACCGGCGCGAACAGCGGCTCGCTCGGCGTGTTCAAGGCAAAATATCTCATCCGCCTGATGCAGGCGAATGCGAAGATGTTCGACAAGTTCGGGGCGTAATCAAGCATTCATTCTGTAGCCGCCGAGGTAATGAGGTTCCAACTGATTGGTTGAGCGTTGATAGTTAAAAGATGAGAGCATTTTGAGCCTCCTTACGCCGGCGGCTGCAATTTTATTCCGCGTTTTGGAACTTGCAAACCGCAACCACCAACCGGCAATTTGAAACAAAATGAATTTGCCGAACAAGCTGACGGTTTTGCGCTTCGCGCTGACGGTGGTTTTTCTTTGGGCGCTGTTTTGGCCCTGGCCCATTCCATTCCGGAACACGCTGGCATTGTTTTTTTTCGGCGCGGCGGGCGTCACGGATTTTCTCGACGGCCGCATTGCGCGCACCCGCGGCCTCATCACCAATTTCGGCATTTTGATGGACCCGCTGGCGGACAAAATCATGACCTGCTCGGCGTTCATTGCCTTTGTCGAGAGCACGCGCCTGAATCCGGACGCACCGGTCAAAGTCGCCGCCTGGATGGTCGTCATCATCGTTGCGCGCGAACTGGCCATCACCGGCTTGCGGCTGCTGGCGGCGTCGAAAAACATCGTCCTCGCTGCTGAAAAATTTGGGAAACACAAAACCATTTCACAAATCGTGGCCATCAATGCGCTGTTGATCGTGGAAGCCTGTCACGAATGGCCGCTGTGGCTGCAGGGCATTTTCACGCCGTGGGTGGTCGGGTTTGCGCACATCATGCTTTGGGTGACGGTCGCGCTGACCGCGGCGTCCGGCCTGATTTATCTGAGGCGGAACCGCGCGATTTATTTGAGCGACATGTGAGGTTTCAAAACCGAAGGGGCGAGCTTGGTTTCCCAAGCCTGCTACAAATCAGTTTCCCCGGAAAATAGAGCGTTTCCAGTTATTACGTAGCGCAGGCTTTCCAGCCTGCGGGTTCAGGCGACTTTCCAGTCGCCTCTTTCGTGCTGATCAATCACGGGACAAGA
>JBEKXN010000028.1:0-53974 GCA_049511835.1 Verrucomicrobiota bacterium
CTAGCAGCGCGGCTTTTATCACTGGCACGACGGAAGTCATTAATTTGTCCGCCTACCTCGCGGACCTTCCCACCATCCTCGACACCATGGGCTATATCTATGCCGGAGATTCCAGCGGTCCAGGCAATGGCACAGCCCTCGGCCTCTGGGGGGGTCACAGAGGTGCCCGAACTGGTGCCTGAACCGTCCACGCTGGCGCTGGCTGGCTTGGGCGAGCTGGGGCTGCTCCTGTTTCCGCAGCCGGAAATAACCCGACAACACTTTCACCGGCCCCGCATCGCACAGATCGGGCTTTTTTGGACTTGCCCAATAAATAAGGGTATTTTGGAAAATACCCGCCAACTGGTGCCAATTTAGTGCCAGTTACGGCGCGGCAACTGAGAAAAACTCTGTTCTCAGTTGCTATGAAAAACGAAAACTACATCGAGGTTAAGCACCTTGGCCTCACCATCAAGGTCACCCGCGAAAACGATTCAAGGTTCATTGTTCCTGATTACACGACTGGCAAGCGCGTGCGCCACGTGCGTACGTCAGAGGCGGCAGCAAAAGAAAAGGCCAAAGAAGTCTGTGAAATCTTAGCGCGAGGGAAGGTCGATGACCGGATAATCCTCACCAACGATGACCTTCGTTACAACATCCGCAAAGCAATGGAGGCAATGGCGACGGTCGGGATGGAAATCCGCACGGGGTCTGAATTATTGGTATCGGCACTGAAGATTGTGCCCGCTGATGAATTGGTGGATGCCGTACGGTTTTACAAGACCAACAAACCAGACAGGCCCCTGCGCCGTGTGACCGTCAACGAAGGCGTTGCTGATTTCAAAGCCAGCCACCGAGCGGGTGCGATCAGAGAACAAAACCTCAGCAATTATCTTGAAGTGTTCGCCCGGAACTTTGGTAACCGCGTCATTGTAGACATTGAGCAAACCGACATCGAAAAGTGGTTTGCGGGTCAAGAATGGTCGGCCAAGACCTACAATGACGCCTTGCAGATGACGAGCCAATTCTGGAAACACGCAATCAAGAGCCGGTGTGCAGTGAAAAACCCCGTCACGGAGATCAAACGACTAAAGGTCGCTCATGTACCGGTGAAGATTTACACGCCAGATGCGCTGCAAAAGCAGTTGTTCAATCTGCGTCAGAAAGCACCGGAGCTTGTTGCGGTCGCAGCCGTTGGCGCGTTCGGCGGGATTCGGATACGCGAGATCAGCCGGTTGGACTGGACGCAACTAAATCAGGCGCTGCAAACGGGTTTTATCGAAATGAGCGGTGTTCAGACGAAGACCGGTGTGTCACGCTATGTGCCGGTATCGGACAATCTGAAAGCGTGGTTGCTCGCGTACCGCAAAGAATCCGGGCCGATATTCCCGCGACGCTGGTTGGAGAAAACCAAGAGACATCAAGATCGTTTGAACGAGCTTGGCCGGTACATCCAGAAAAAAACAAAGGTGAAGTGGCAGTCGAATGGCTGGCGACACAGCTTTGGAACGTATCATTTCAAGCTGCATGGTGATCCCCACGCCACGATCAAGGCGATGGGAACCAGCATAGAAAAACTTGATCGGTATTACATGAGCAAGGCACAGGTGGTAACCCAAGCCATGGCTGCGGAGTGGTTCAACATTTACCCGGAGCCGATAGGCCAGATTCTTCTACTCCATCCACAGAACGAAAACGGCACGCCATTACCGTGCGAAAATGCGAAAGGAGATTTGTCTCATGCCTGAACTTCCACAAGGTCTTTTTCCCGACGATTGTGTTGATCCTAAACTGCTTAAACGTGCCGTTTTCAAGTGCATGAGTGATGGTTCCTTTTATCACTTCCGCTTCAGGCAGGTTTTTTTGACTGCTGGCTTTGAAGTGCGGCACGTGGAACGCAACGAGTGCCACCCGGTTTGGCAAATCAAACTGTTGCGCGGTGCATTTGGATTGTCCCATCAAAGCGTCGAGGCTGCCCGGCAAATCGGACGGCTCCTGAAGGCGAACGGACTCCCAGTGGAGCGAAATGCAATTTCCGTTATCCTGAGTGGAGATCGCGTCACGTGCAGTTTCGTTTTCGCGGATGGCGGGGAGAGTGTTTCAATTTAACCGAAAATTCGGGCATTCTAAACATGCCATGCAGGCTCAGTTGACCGTCATGAAAGATGCCATGCCCAAATCGCCGTACATTTCCAAATCAAAATTCTTGGCGGGCCTGCAATGCCATAAACTGTTATGGAGTGTATACAACGCAAAGGATTTGATCCCGGAACCGGACGCACAGACACAGGCAATTTTCGATCAGGGCCATGCAGTTGGCCAGTTGGCAAAACAATTATTTCCCGGCGGCATCGAAATCGGCGGCGATGTATACGATTTTGATAAAATCCTTACCCGGTCGACACAGGCACTGAAACAACGCCGCCCGCTGTACGAAGCTGGATTCAATTACAACGGAGGTTTTGCCCGCGCCGACATTTTGAATCCAGTCGGCAAGGATTCGTGGGACATCATCGAGGTCAAAAGTAGCACCGTGGCCAAGGACGTGAATCTGCTCGATCTGGCCTTTCAGTCGTTTGTCTATACCGGCGCGGGCCTGAACATCCGCCGCTGCTGCCTGATGCACGTCAACCGCGATTACGTGCGACGCGGCGAAGTTGACGCGAAGGAGTTCTTCAAGCTCGCTGATGTCACGAAAGATGTGTCCGGCCTCAGCCGGGAGATCGAGCCGCAACTGGAAGACCTGTTCAGCGTGATCCGGCGCAAGCAGGAGCCGGAGATCAAAATCGGCCCGCACTGTGATGATCCGTACACCTGTCCGCTCCATAACCGGTGTTGGGCCTCCCTGCCACCGGACAGCGTGCTTAATTTGTACTACGGCGGCAAAAAGTGCTGGCGCTTGCTGGGCGATGGCATTCTCCGGCTCAAGGACATTCCCGAAGACGTTGATCTGACTGACCGGCAGACGATCCAGCGCAAGGTCGCGCTCACCGGCCAGCCGCACATCGACCGCAAAGCGCTGGCCAGCTTCCTGAAGCGCCTGAAGCACCCGGTCGGCTACCTCGATTTTGAAACGTTCAACACGGCGATCCCGCTGTTCGATGGTCTGAATCCGTACCAGCAGGTGCCGTTTCAATTCAGCCTCCACCGGGTCACCGCGCCGGGGACGGTACCGGAGCACCATGCGTTTCTTGCCGATGGGCGTAGTGATCCAAGACGGGAATTCCTGAACCGTCTGCGCGACTGCATCGGCGACAACGGCACGGTGGTCGTATACAACATGAAGTTCGAGAAGGGCGTGCTGGCCAAGCTGGCTGAAGCGTTTCCTGAACACGCAGGCTGGATTGAAAACGTGAAGCGCCGGATCATCGACCTGCTGGAACCGTTCCAAGATTACGATTACTACCACCCGGATCAGCAGGGTTCAGCCTCGATCAAATCTGTGCTGCCGGTGTTGACAGGGCGCAGCTACGCCGATCTGGAGATTCAGGAGGGCGGTCAGGCCAGCCTCGAATACCTGCGCGTTCATTTCGGCGACGTGCCGGAGGCTGAGCGCCGCAAGGTGCGGAAACAGCTTGAGCGCTACTGCGGTCAGGACACGTTGGGAATGGTGTGGATCATTGATGCCATGCGACGCCTCATTTAGCTGCTCGCCCTACCAGCTACCATGCTTATTTTGGGAGGATTTCATCGGCTCGTCGAGCGATGAACCGAACGAATGTCGTAATGCGATCAACCCAATAAAGGCATTCATGATCGGTAAGTTCAGAACCTGATGCTTGGCCATGCCGAACATCAGGATACAGTTCGTGAACACGATTCCAGATACTTAGGCCATCCTTCACTATTGCGTCGTGGCCCCAAAGGTGATCGGCACGGAGCGCGGCAGTGGCATCCTTGATGTCATTGGTCTTGGTTATGACTTTTAAGACCGATTCCATAGCCGAAAGACAATCTCTAAGCCCATCCTTCCGCGCTCGCGAGTTCTGGGGCGTCTGAAGGTGCTCAAGCGCTTGGTTGAGATGTTCCATTGCTTGGCTGAATGTGGTTTCCAGAACTGAAACTGTATCCTCAACAGTCTTTGTGCGGCCTGCGAGGGTGGAGTCGAAATCAGTGAGGATAACATCGAATACGGAAGCGTTCTGTGAACGCATTCTATCCCGCCTCAAGTGCTTCAGCAAACGTTGAACCTCATCTTCAATACTGCGTTCTTTCAACCGCCGCAAGTGTGAGGCATAGGCCCGCAGAACCTGACTTGCATCAGTTGGCGAAGCCCAATCCACCGAGGCATAATACTGACCAATCAGCAACCGCCGCTGACCGGTAAGTTGGCGAGGCGGGGGAAGCTCCGATTGCTCAACCTCAGCGTCGTCAAAATCGTTCGAGATGTCTCGCAAGACGCCAAACTGCACGTACGAGTCCTCAAATGCGCGACGTGTAGCAGAAGAAATAATCGCGTCCATTTTCACAGGTTTAACACACCGTAGCCAGTTTGACAACCGTTTCACCATTTCCGCCAGACCTTCCGCGAAGCTGTCCCTGTCCCACGAGTTGGCAACTGTCAGGCGGCATTTTTCTGTGCCACGTGCCCGTAGGGTGTGGGGTGTGAAAGGTGAAGTGTTTTGCAGAAGTTGCCCATGCTTATGGCGACGCTCCATCTGCACCGGTGCCATTGAGATCGATCAGGATGTCGCATGGCGTGGCACCTTTGGCCGGGCCGACAAACACGCGTTGCGGCGCTTGACTTTCTGCGCTCGCGATTCAGCATTGCAGAAAAATGCAGGTTGATTTCGTCAAACAGCTTCGCCGCCAACTAGGCTTCTTGGAAAGGTCGTGCAGGGATTTCGACACAGGTCATGCTGATGAAGCACTTCAGATGGCCGTTAATTTGAGGGTGCTCCTTCATGACACCAATCACAGCACTTCCATCCTGACGCATCTGAACAAGAAGGGTACCGTTAAACTGTTGACTACGTTTGATAAGATTGAGGAAAAACCCGGAGAGGTAACCGCTGTTATTCTGCCATGGGTGGATTCAACTGGCAAACGTAGCGTCCCCTTGGGCGACTGCCCTCGGCACGAGTTTATTCCGGCAAATGAGTGGTGGGAAGAACTGATCATAACTGGCAATAATCGGCTAACCAGAAGAGACATTATTTTGGCCGCCGCAAATGAAGATGGGGGTGCTCACGTCGCCGCTAAACCAAAGGACAAAGCGCAAGAATTGATTCAGGGAGCAGGAACGTTCACTACGATTCGTGGAGGAGTCGAGGTCAGGATCAAGTTGGATAACCAGCACTTTTACCTGATCCGGCAATTTTCCTACGAAATCATGAACAGCCCCGACCTCATCAGCCTTTGTCAATAGGTTCGGCACTTGGTCACGCCGCCGATGCCGCGCCGGGTAGTTGATGGGGAAGTTGCGCGTTAATTGTTGCCCGACTGGCACGGTGTGGTACAGGTTGGGGTCATGGGGCTGTTTACGGGAGCATCGTCCAAGAATTCCCGTCTAACGAGATATGAACATGAAGACGCTGTGGGGAATGCAAATGGCACCTAATTTTGCTCGGACTTGTGTTGCGGTGATCGCGGCGGTTATCTTGCAGGGGCGTTCCGTCGAAGGGACAGAAATGAAACAACTCGTTGAAGGCAACACTGCATTCGCGCTCCAGCTTTATGGAAAGCTGCGGTCAACCGAGGGCAATCTGGCGCTTTCGCCCTACAGCATCTCGTCGGCGCTGGCGATGACCTGCGCCGGGGCACGCGGGGACACCGCCCGGCAGATGGAGCAGACGCTCCACTTCGATCAAAGCAAGACCGACCTGCACGCCCTGTTTGCCCGGCTCGACACGGCCCTGAAGGCGGCGCAAGGGAGCAACGAACTCAGCATGGCGAATTCCCTCTGGCCGCAGGAGAAATACCCGTTCCGGGCGGAATTCTTGAACCTGCTGAAGAAAGATTACGGCGCGACCGTCACCCCGCTGAATTATGAACAGGAAGCCGAACAGGCGCGGGTGACGATCAACCAGTGGGTGGACGACAAAACACGGCACAAGATCGCCGAAATCATCGGGCCGAGGGTGCTCACCGGCTTGACGCGCATGGTGCTGGTCAACGCGATTTATTTCAAGGGCACTTGGGCGACGCCGTTTCCAGAATCTGCGACGCGACCTGACAAGTTCTACGCCAAGCCAGACACAACCGTTCCCGTGCCATTCATGCACAAGCGCGGCTCTTTCAGCTACGGCGAAAACGACCAGTTGCAACTGCTCGCCCTCCCGTATGTCGGGCGGCGGCTTGAAATGATTATCCTGCTGCCGCGCAGCCGAGACGGAATGGGGCAATTGGAAAACAGCCTGACCGCAGCCAGCCTGTCAGCTTGGACATCGGGGATGCGGGATCAGCAAGTCAACGTGGCGCTGCCGAAATTCAAAATGTCCAGCGGTTTTGCGCTTGGCGAAGCTCTTCGGGCTTTGGGCATGAAGGACGCATTTGATCCCGACAGGGCGGATTTCTCTGGCATGGATGGCAATTCCCACTGGCTGTACATCAGCGCCGTGCTGCACAAGGCGTTTGTTGATGTGAATGAAAAAGGAACGGAAGCCGCCGCTGCCACTGCCGTTGTGGTGATGGCACGTGGGCTTGCACGCCCGGTGGAACCGCCACGGGAGTTCCGGGCCGATCACCCGTTCCTTTTTCTGATCCGTGACTCGACGACCGGTTCCATCCTGTTTATGGGGCGCGTCGCGAAACCGGGAGATTGAATCGGTCTCATTCATCAGCCCGCCGCGCTGCCTCTTCAAACGAAAGTCCGGCATAGTCCAAATCGGCTGGTGCTGCACTGTTGAACCAGTCCAAAATCCGTTCGATTGTTTTCCAGACCCTGCGCCGCCGCACCTGCGCCGAATCAAACAGCCAAAGCTGCTTGCCCTCACGCAATGCTTCGGCGGCCCACGGCGGCATGACAAACGGTGTGCTCTGGATCGCTGCCGGATCGGACACGGTGATCCTGTCGCCACGGCATAGACTGGCGATCAGCCAAGCTGGCAGCGTGGACGGATCGGGCATCCCTTCATACCGACCGGCCCGCAGAAATTCGGGATTGTATCGCACGAAATTCTCATCCCTGTCAGCGCCGTCCAAGTTCATCAGGTAATTTTTGGCAACGGTCTTCAGCCATTGTTGGGCTTCTGTACTGTTGGCGTATGCCGCGATTTTTTCCAGTTCGCGGTCGAGGTCGTCAGGATTTATGATCAAAAGCGGCTCCGTCATACGAGAATTCAATGGGCGATCAGGATTATGAGCTATAGTGGGGGGCCACTGGACTGACTGACACCCTACTTGTCTCATTTCTTATTGAGTTTTGGCGTTGTCTTTGGTTCTGGAGGCGGCGGGCTGTCGTTCACGGCATTGCTTTCGTCCGATGTTCCAAGAATCTTTTTGATGAACGCCTCCCTTTCCTTTTTCATAGATTCGTACGCCTCGCTGGGCAGGTCGCCACCGAACATGGCGTACAACTCTTCAAACCTCGCCGGTGTGGCCCAATCCTGCGATAGATCACCGCGTTGAATTTCTATCTTTTCTATTCTCCTCACAAAATCACGAACCACAGGATCATTATAAACTCCCGGTGGTTTTTGTCCGGTGCGCTGAAATTTTTCCTTTTCACTCTGGACGCTGATTAACTGATCCAAATCCGGCATTTCAATACGGTATTTTGCGCATTTTTCCGCATTCCCTCTTTCGGCTGCCGTCAACAAAGCGGTGGATTTTATGCGAACGTCTTCAAGTCCCTGCAAAACTTTTTTCATTCGGACTTTGTCTTCCCATTCGCGAAAGCTGGCGGTGCTGACGTTGTTCTTTTCCAAGATACCTCCCATTTCGAGCGCCAAGGCCAGAGCGGCACAGGGTCGCTCGCGCAGGTGCCGTTGCAGGCCGTCCACGTTGTCGTCGATTTGGAAAATGTGCTCCCGGAGCCGGTTCTCCCCCTCTTCCTTCAAGCGTTGCTGCTGTTCATCCAGTCTGCGTTCCGTTGCGGCGCGTTCCAGTCCCTCCAGCGTTCGGTTGGCGTGACCCAACTGGAAATTCTGCGTCACGTTTGACGCCAGATTCGCGTAACCGATCCAATCACGTTCTTTGGCCATATTTGTTACCTCCGGCGATTGCGATTGCCGACAGGCATCGCTGCTGTGCTGCTAAGAAAGCATAGCAAACTCCGGGCCGGTTTCAAGTTACGTTTCAAGCCCGAACATTCGAGCCAATGGCCAGAACCAAGACACCCGCCAACATCGTCGGGCCGCAAATCCGAAAACGGCGCAACCAGCTTGGCCTCACACAGGAGGCATTGGCCGCCCAGTGCCAGTTGCACGGGCTGGACATCAGCCGTGGCACCCTGTCTCAGATTGAAGCACGATTGCGCTGCGTGACCGACGACGAGCTTCTGGCCTTGGCGCGTGTCCTCAAAGTTTCGACCGACAGCCTGTTTCCTGCCGGACTGAAGAAATCCAAAAAGGGCTTGTGATCCGCTTCGCGGTTGACATCGCCCACCCGGCATGGCCCGATGTGACGCCTGCTTGACCTGACCGGCGATTCCGGCTTAACTCCGGGAACTATGACGAATCTATCTGCCAGTCAGTTGCGCCGTGCGGCTGACATCAAAGACAAAATCGAATCACTGCAAAAGGAACTTTCCCGGCTGCTGGGCAGCATCGATGGCGCTGTTGCTCCCCGTAAGCGCCGGAAGATGAGCGCCGCAGGCAGGGCCAGAATTGGCGCTGCCGTACGGTTGCGATGGGCTAAAGTTAAGGGGCGGAAGTCAGCCGCGAAGCCGGTGAAGAAGGCCAGACGCAAAATGAGTGCAGCGGGCCGTGCGAAAATTGCGGCGGCAGCAAGGGCGCGATGGGCGAAAGCCAAAGCCGCTGGCAAAAACACCCTTTAAACCAACGTATTAAACCGAAGCGCCGGGGAAATGATTTCCGGTCAACCTTGGTGGTTGGCCACTTCAGTTCCGCTTTCGCGGTTGACATCACGCATCCGGCGTGGCTCGACTTCAGCTTGTAGACAAGCTTATCTGGGATGTCACCTGTTGCATGATTGCCATCAAGAAATTCTACTGCTACCCGGCGCACGCGGTGCGGGTTTTCGAGCGCGTGACAAAGCAACAGGTCGCGCTCGGTCGTTCGTTGCATTCACTTACGAAAGGTTTCATTCTCGGTTCAGGTGCAAGCCTGCGTTTTGAGTTTTCGGAATCGCCGGAGACGGCAGAATACGATCTGACCTATTTCTATGGTCGTCGGCGCGAAGAATCAGATGCCGCATTTCACGGCTGGCACGTTGTTTCCATGCTGCCGATGAAGTGCTCGTGGATCACGGCTGGCCACTTTTATCTTTTGAAGCGAGAATCCGCAAAAGCGCGAGTCGAGGCAGCACTCCTGCCGAACGGCACGGGTTCGTTCGATGATAAACAACGGGCGGTGTTATTCGAGCAATACAAGTTGTTCGTCGACACAGTGGAATCAGCCAGCGCCCGCCGCCAGACAAACAACAATTTCTTCCTTTCGGCCAATGGATTCGTGCTTGCCGCCATCGGTCTTGTAGCTAAAAAACTTGTTGCCAAAGAACTCCAAGACTCTCGGTATGCTGCCTTTATCATAGTCGCCGCCTGCATTTTGGGTCTGGTGCTGTCACTCACTTGGTATCGCCTGTGCCGATACTACGGCCAGCTTATTGGCTCCAAATCCAGGGTCACCCATATCCTTGAGAAGAATTTACCGGCGCAATTGTTCCGGGCAGAGTGGGTCGCATTGGGAGAAGGCAAGGAGCCAAAGAGGTATCAATCATTCTCCCAAGTAGAGGCCGGGATGCCGAAGGCGTTCGCTGTCTGCTATGCGATGGTGATCGTGGCCATAGCTGTTTACGCTCTGTCAGCGCTCCGATAAAGCACCGTTACAAAACAATCGCTTAGGATGAAGTCCGGTTCTCCACGCAGCGCAATTTAAGGCTCAAACACCCAGTAACGTTGCGGCGGCGTTCCCTTCGGCTTCAGCCCAAATCGCTGCTCTGCCGGTTTGCCGTCCCGGATCAGATAGAAGATGTCAGAAAGAACGGAGCGGTTCTCAGACACATACGAGTGCCCCAAGAAGCTCGTATCGACCGCCGTGGCGTCAATCGTCTCCATCCCCGGCAGAACAACAAGCCCTGCCCCTGTATCGCCCAACCTTGGGTATTTGTGAAACTCCTTGGACGCTTTGAGTGCCATATCCGCAGAGGAACCATAGAGAGTGACCACGGGATTGGTGCCGACGATCTGTGGCGCAATGTCCCGCTTGAACACTTCAGCGTCTATGTCCGGGGCCGCAAGTATGACTGCCCGGAACTTTTGCCTGATGGCAGGGTTTTGAGCGAGCAGCCCCGCAAACGCCCGGCTAAGGGCACGGTTGCCCATGCTGTGCGCGATCAGGTAAATGTTCTGCGCGTCCGTCCGATGCGCGAAGTCATCCAAAAACCGCTGGAGGTTTGCCTGTGTCCATTCGATGTTCGTCTCATCGACCGGATACCCCTTGAACGTCCCTTGAGACGGCCAACTATAAAACACCGGCGCTCCATCGAATCCAAGATCGTACGACATCTGTGCCGTTCTTCGCGCTGCATCCTCAAACGTAACATTGTAGCCATGAATAAATATGAACGCATTTTTCCCCCGTGAAGCGTCGATACGGGCGCTGACTTCAGAAAAAAAATTGGTTTTGTCCAGCGGAGACACACTCAATAAAACGACATGCTTTTCCGGGTCTTCACGGAACTCCAGTTTCCAAATCGAGGGGGCTTCGAGTTCGCCCATGCGGTGGTCTCTGGGAATGCTGACTTTACATTGACCATAGCTGATACTGCCACGATCAACCCCGTACATTTCCGCTGGTTTTGAATTGGAGGTCAAGTTCCGGTCGGTGCCGTAGAAAACTTGTACGACCGCGTATGGAGCAGTTTGACTTGCACCATCGACCTCGATTGCACCCGGATAATTTTTACTCGTGGTCACGGGCGGTGCCGGATTTGCATTCTCCTGTCGGCATCCTTGCAGCAGCACAAGAATCACAACGATCAGAGTTGCCTCGGTTAGATTTCGTTTGATGTTCATGTCAAACCTCTTCTCGCTTCATATCATGGGATGGGACAGCCCTCGTGCTTGGTTCGGCCTTCCATGGCCGCTGCCCCGGTGATCCGGTTGCTTGCCTTGATGGACTTGGCAAAACGGCAGTCCGGTGACACGTGGTACACAGATGAGTTCTTCGATGCAATGTAGTTGGTCGTATTGTCGGGCGGTTGCTGTAGCGACGCTTCAAACCAGACCGGGGCCGTCCATGCCCGGTCAGCAATACCATCTTCGTTCGCCTGAATGACCTTGAAGTAAATGAACTGAGCGCCGCCGTCATAATGAACGTCCTGAATTGTTCCGGGGCTGCTGGTGTCCCCGGTCGCGGTGACGATGTCCGCCACGTGGACGGCATCCCCACCGATGACCCCTGAATGCACTTCGATTTTGTACGCGGCGGCGGGTTCGTCGTCATCTTTGATTGTGTACGTGATCTGCAACTCTGAATTAGTCTCAGGTGCTGGCACAATATCGCCGCACAAGTGACCGTTGACCTTGAAGATGAGCCGGAGATTCTTGTCCTCCGTTGC
This sequence comes from Verrucomicrobiota bacterium, assembly GCA_049511835.1. Taxonomy (GTDB): domain Bacteria; phylum Verrucomicrobiota; class Verrucomicrobiia; order Limisphaerales; family UBA11358; genus UBA11358. Next base: position 11,662 of record JBEKXN010000028.1, read on the forward strand.
GTACGCGTGCCGCGCCCGCATCGCGGCCAGAAGCTTGGGTTTGGTCAGTTCATCGGTGATGATGCCGGTGCGCGAGTCCGTGGAAGTGCCCCACGTCTGGTAGTGGTTGTCCTGATCGCCGGTGGGTGCGACATGGAAGCCGAGCAACAGGTAACGGTCAAAATCTGCCTCCATCACTTCATCGGAGCGGTTGCCCGACGTTTGGGCCATGGCCGGGCCGTTGAGCATCTCGAACAGGCTCGCCTCCTCGCCCATCCGGCTGATCCAGTTGCTCTGATTCCCAAAGTCGTCGGCACCGTACTGGATCGCATAATTGTCCAGAAGTATGGCGTGATTGAACTGGATGATCGCCTTCTGGCCGGTCGAATCCAGATTTGTCCCCAACCAACTGAGCAGGGCGTCAAAGTGCCCGTTCGGGATGACATGATCATCGATCACCTGCCCGACCTCGAAGACGTTGGCGTGATTGCCTGCGGAGATGGACGAAAACTCCTGACCGTAGAGCGCGATAAACTTTCCATTCTGATTGTAGCGTCCAGCGGTGGGGATCAGCGCCGAACTTTTCGGCCCGGTGTAAAGCTCAGGACTTTTTGCGATCATAATGCCGTCCCTGCGATCTTTGCTGGCACCGGCCTCGCACAGCCGGTGGTTGTGCTCGGTGATGGCCAGAAAATCGAGCTTGGCCGTGTCCCGTGCCCACTTGTACGCCTGATCGGGCGTGCCGGAGCCGTCACTGTATGAAGTGTGACTGTGCAGGTTGCCGAAAAACACCTGATCGTCGGCATAAAGCTGCGGCGTGCAGGCGGCGGCAACGAGAATGCAGAATCCAAAAGCAATCTGTTTCATGATTTCCCTCGTGGTTAAGATTTAACGAACGTTCTGTGAACGGGGGTGCCCAACTGCCATCCTCAATGGCCTGCGTGCTACTCTTTTCCTCAGAATCTGCAAGCCAAACTTGTCGCCAATTTAACTCCAGCCCGATCAGCCCGCAGGACATGCACAGACACCATGTGTAATACGAACTCAGCCGTGCGATCTTTCAAATTTCGGGAGCAAAAAAAGCGGCTAAAAACACCACCCGATCCTGTTTGACGGTGCTCGTGATCGGGGTTGAATGGTGTGTTGCGCCACCAGCCTCATGCTGATGGCGGTTCTACGTCGAAGGGCATGTCGAAATACTCGAACACGGCCTTACTCCGGTCGTAGATAAGACGCTCAGACAATCCGGCTCGGTCGCACATGACGTTCATCGGGCCAAAGTCGTTACTGACGAAGCGAAGCAGTTCGAGCGGTTTGCATTCCACTGCGACATTCGGTTTGCCATCCACCTTCATCGCGGTCAGCGACGGCAGGCAGCACATCGTCATCGCCCGGAGCGTATCCACGTCAAGGTTGCAGAAATACAGCCAGTACGGCCACGCGTCATGGAACGCTGAATAGAACCGCCGAATTTCGGGGATCGTGTGGATTTCACGGGGATCATTGTCCCAGCCTTCAATGCCAAACACGAAGCCGTTCATCATCTCCCGCAGGCGGCAACCGGTGGGCAGTTTGTCTGGCGCGTACAGGCTGAGGAAATGGCTGAAGTCGCTGCGTTCCACTTTGATCCGGCTGAACTGGTAGAAAAGGGGGGCTTCGGTCATGCAGCACGGCCCCTTCCTGCAACCGAATCGAGGCGGTGCGTTTGCCTTCGCCGCTCGAAGGTGAACAAGCCGATGACTTCGACCTTCAGCGCCTTGGAGAACTTCTCAAGTCCGGCCACGGATGGCGCGTTCACACCGCGCTCCACGAGGCTGATGAATTCTGTTGAGCAGCCGACCTTTTTGGCAAGCTGTGCTTGCGTCAGTTGCCGCGTCTTGCGCAGGTCGGCAATCCGCTGGCCAAGTTTCTTCTGAAGCATGGGCATGGAATACCACACAGGGGAGCCGATGGCAACGGAGCCAAACTACGGGTTGGTCTGGGCGTGATGTCGGATGGTTGTCTGCCTGCTGCAAAAAATGGTTTCGCCGAATCACTGGCGGTTCGCCATAATCGTTGCCAGTGAAGTCCGTCACGATTCAAATCAACGACCTGTTCGAGTTTGAGGGCCAGCCGGTACCGGCGCAGCGGCTTGACAACGCCGCCGTTGAGGCGATGGCCCGCCGCCAGTTCGAGTTTCTTCGTCAGCCGCTCCAGATCGAGGTCGGCGAGAGCGCCGTGACCATCTCATTCACCGAGGAAGCCTCAGCCGCTCAAGATGAGGCGACACGTCTGGCGGAGCGGGCGGCCAAACGGGCCGGGGAAGGCAACTACGGCAAGGCGATCTCACTTTGGAAACGCGTGCTCGAACTGAACCCGTCGCTCCACAAGGCCCGGCGTGATCTGGCAATGGCCTGCATGGAGTCGGGCGATACCGATAGCGCCAAGAACCACTTAATCGAAGTGCTCAGGTTGAACCCGGCAGACGCTTGGGGCTGGGTTGTCCTTGGCAATCTTTACGCCAAGAACCAGAAAGACTGGGCCACCGCCGAAAAGTTCCTGCGCCGCGCCGTGGAGATTGCGCCCAACGATCCGTGGGCGCTCAACGGCATCGCCGCCATCACCGCGCAACGCGGTCAAACCGATGAGGCCGTGAAGCTGTTCGAGCAGGCGATTGCAGCCAACCCGGATGTGCCCAATCCGTACTACGGACTCGGCGTCACGTTCCACCGTACCGGCAAGCCCGATCTCGCCGCCCGCGCTCTCGACCGACTGTTCGTCGGCGCACGGGCACACGATGCACGGGCGAAGCACGTCTTCGATCAGGCCCGCACGCTTTACGGCACAGTTCAGGATGACCTGATGAAGCAGCAGTACCCGGAGGCGTTCAAGGCGGTTGAGAATTTCCGGGCCGGACTGGAGCAGTTGTCCGGCTACCCGGTTCGCATGACTGAGGGCGAATTCAAGGACAAGACCTCAGCCACGATCCAGATGGCGTGGAAATATGGGCGCGACCATCACCTGATAAAATTCCGAATGTCTTTGCCGGAAGATTTGCGGACGCACCAGATGGCGCACGAATTGAGCCACCTGCAATTGGAAGCGGAAGCTCGGAAGGTGGGCAAGAACCGGTTCTTCGTCACGACGACTGCGACCGAGCGAAGTGTGCTCCAATGTCTGGACGGTGACATCCGCAAATTGCAGCGCAAGGGTTTTCCAGCGGATGCCTCGCAGGGTTTGGTCACGGCACTCATACGCGGCTTGGCGGGTTTCTTGTTTAACTGTCCGCTCGACATGCTGATCGAAACCCGGCTGCGAGAGCGGATGCCTGCGCTCTCAGCCATCCAGTTCGTGGCCCTCCGCATGGGTGCGCAGGAAGCCTTGGGAACGACGACCGACCCGAAGATTTTGGAGGTAACACCCAAAGTGATCCTGCGGGCGGGATTGGCGTTGAATGGCGCATACGCGCTGTTCTTGGACGAACTCTTTCACGGAGCAACCACCTACGCGCTGGCCTACCAGCGTGCCGAGTCCTTTGCGGTGTCGCAGAGGTTGTTCGGGCACTGGCAGACACGTTGCCCGCAGCTTGGGCCGGGTGACGAATACGCGCTCGTGGATGAGTTCGCCGAGATGGTGGGCCTGAAAGGCTGGTATGAATGGAAACCCGATCCCGGTACGCATACCGTCACGGCTTCACCGCACAAAGAAGGCACGTCCAACCCTGAACTCCTGCGCCGAAAAACCACGCCCGCAGTTTACTACTGCCTCGATGCACTGAAGCGCTACGACACAATGCCCGTCGAGAAGATCAAGGAGATCGCATCCGAGATCGGCATGGTCGGTCGCAACGGCCTTGATTACGCGTCGTCCGATCAGAAATACATCTTGCAGTCGTTGCCGGACGAGAAGTTCAGCGGCCTGCACCTAATGTGCCTGATGTTTGCCGGATTCAAGCGTATCGCGCCGGAGCACGATCTCCACATGGATTTGAATGAGCCGTTTCTGACCGCGCTGGAGATGTTTGAAAAGGGCGAGACAGATGCGGGGCAGTAACTACTAACCTTGCCGATGCAAACCCAGTGGTACGGAGACAAGCGTGATGTCGTCAAATGGGCGACACTGATTCATTTGTGCAAGGAGCAAGGGTTAAGAATCATTGTCCAAGTGCCGTTCCTAAACGATGCAGAATTTAGTCACGAACTTCGCATCGACAGACAACCCCGACTGTTTCCAAAATCCGTCTGGAGCCATTTTAGGGACTTAAAACATATCGAAGAACTCGGCGGGTATGAAAATCTGGACATTCAAATAATTGACGGACAGTTCAAACACGCCGAACGGGAAGCCTATATCAACAAAGTGTGTGAAACGATTGACCGGTATACCGAGTTTCCCAAAGCGGTTTTTCTTGATCCCGACACCGGCATCGCGCCGCAAAAGCCGGATGCGCGACACGTCGTGATCGAGGAAATAAAGACGGTGTGGCGGCGTCTGAAACGAGGGGACTGGTTGGTGCTCTATCAACATGCTTTGCGAACAAAAAACTGGCGCTCGGTGCAGGGGAAAAAATTCGCCCGTGCTTGTGGAGGCGTAACGGTGAGAGCATACGATTGTGGTACGATAGCTCACGATGTTGTTTTTTTCTGCGCTGAACAGAAGTCTTGAATCGTTCGCACGCTCGCATGAAACCGCTGCAACATTCCGACACGCTTCACTTCAACTGACTACAGGCGCAGGATTCGTCAGCGTGCAAAAAGCTTGTTCAAAAGTTCGTGTCTGCGTGCGTAGCGCGGCAATTCCAATTCCACCCAATCGGCGTTCAGGCTACGAAGATAATTTGAAGCCGAGAACACGTGAAGCTCCTGAAAGTGCCCACCCGTTGGCAGTGTTTTGATCGAATAGGGTTGGTGTGCATCCTTTTCAGCGATGACAAACCAAAAAGCGATCAGCGGGAGAATGCGTGTGGCCTTGCAATTATCAGGAGGCATCATCGGTTCCAAGACCTTGGCTATTGATTCGTCAATGTTTTTGTCTGCGGCAAAATAGCGTCTCCAATGTTCACTTGCGTAGCTCACTTTTGTATCGTCATCACTATCGACGCGTAGTTCGCGCCCTCCAATGCTATGAGCCGACCAGTTCTTGACTTCGGTTTGAAAAAGAACAGGCGGGTCAGTCCTCTGAAGCAGCCAAGCATCAAGACGATGGCCACTCCTGCTTCCCGCGTTACATGAGTAGGAAACAACTTCGGATTGTATGCCCTGCCTGCGCCAGAAATCGCACAACAGAGCCAGAATCAGGTCTTCTCCAAAAAGACCAGTGATCGCTGAGACGTGCCCTCCAAATCCAGATTCCGTGGTTTTGTGGTCGTAAAACTCAAGAAGACGGAGCCGCCAAAGTTTCATGATGGTTTCTCCTGCCATGTGAACGTTGCTAAATCCTTTGGCTTAGCCTGTCGAGGAAATTCTGGAGCGAGCACGCGACGCATGACTTCAGAGCGCCCTGCGGTCTCGCAAATCTGTCCGTGCTTCGTGCTGATGTAACACATGACGCCGGGCGCTAACCGCAGTATCGCGGCTGGTTTCGACGCGGCTCCCGGCATACACTAGGCCGCATGAACCGGCCCGCGTGCCCATTCTGCAACCTGCCACAAGAGCGTGTTCTTCTTGAAACGGAGAGCACGCTGGCATTCTTTGACGGGTTCCCGGTCACTGAAGGTCACGCGCTGGTGATCCCAAAACGTATCAGCCTCAAGGAGCACTTGTGAAAGAGACATCGATAAGCGAAAAGACCCTTGAAGTGAATCTCTGCGGCGAATTATTGAGCGCATTCCGAGAAAAGTATCCCAAGGCTTTCTGGTATGGCCCAACACTCCAAGATGAGCGGAAGGTCGGGTACGATGCTTCCTTGGAGAACGCCCAAGGGCACTGCCTTTTCTTTCAGTTCAAACGACCCTTGAAGTATCATGGGACTACCCCAAAAGCATTTCCCTATTGGTTCAAGATTCAGCGAGACCAGAATAACGTGTTGCACAAATTGACGGATTCGTTTCCACGTGCAGTGTTCTACGTATTCCCCCTGATTGGTGACCACGATGAGCTTCGTGACGCTCTTCCAAGGATGAGGGACGAGACGAATTTCACGATTCTTGAGTTGGTAGGAGAGATCGCAGGCGGGCACGATCACGATGTCGAAGTATGGCCAGACAGGATCAGAGTTCACTCGCCCACCGATGCTTCAGGTTGGTCTGGCGACGACATCCTTGGCATGGCGGACAACTGGGAGCCGAATCAATTAACCTCATACGCTCAAGCGTACGACGCTCTGATCGCTGCGGCCTACTCTACTGTGGTAGATGTGCCAGCAGGCAGGCTGCATTTGTTTGTCGAGGAGATTCCTCGTGCTCTGTTTTTGCCGACAGAAGGAAGAAGACGATGGTGACGTTGCCTAACAAACGAGATCGAGCGAACCGCAGCGGGCGCTCGCGGCTCAATCTGATCCGTAGAGCCGTCCGGTGTCACGGTCATAAGCCAGCCAATGTGTCCCAACCGTCCAGCGTGGAGTGGGGCCAATCCCTGTATTGCGATACTTGATGACGAACACGCGTTCCTCAATTCCAGCCACGACCAAAGCCAGCGCGAATCCAACCGGCAGAAGCGAACCGAGGAAAATCGCTCCGAGTTTCAAACGCCACAGCCGCAACAGGCACAGTCCGGGAACAAATCCGTAAATCCCGAAATACAGCAGCGCCATGCTTGTATTGCCCCTTGTTATACCCGGCTCAACCGTGCGTCCGAGCAAGCACAGCATAAAATTCCAACAGAAAATCTGTGTGGTGATGAAGACGCGAGCAGGCAGGGAAAGATGACGCGTACCGGCTGCCAAAGAAACAATCAGAGCCGCACCAAGAAGGACTAAATAGATTACCTCGCCATTCGGCAGAAAACCGAAGCCAACGAAACAGCCGATTGACAGGAAGATGACGGGAATTATACGCCGCAAATCTTGCATGGCCTGATTTTCCGTAAATTTGTTTCTGAATGCACCTTTTTTACGTCAGGAATTATTGACGTTGAGCAGCCGGTGGCGGCGTTGCTGGGATTTCCGCCCAACGCAACGCACCCAGAGTGGATTCTGTCGTCCTTATCCGCTAACGTCACGGCGCATGAAGTGCGAGATCGAGAGGATCGTCAGCGGAGGTCAGACCGGCGCTGACCGTGCCGCGCTGGATTGGGCCATCGAGCACGGCATTCCGCACGGGGGCTGGTGTCCCAAGGGCCGCCGGGCCGAGGATGGGCCGATTGCTGGCCGGTACCAGTTGCAGGAGACGCCCAGCGCGAACTATGTCCAGCGCACGGAATGGAACGCACGGGATTCCGATGGCACAGTTGTATTTTCCATAGGCGAGATTCTGATGGGCGGCTCCCAGAAGACCGTTGAGCTTGCACGGAAACGCGGAAGGCCGGTGCTCCACCTTTCCAAGGCGAGCGGGATTGCTGTTGCCGAAGCGGCCCTCCGGCGCTTCATTGGGGAACACGGCATCAAGGTGCTCAACGTTGCCGGGCCGAGGGCCTCGAAGGAGCCGGAGGTCGGGGCGTTCGTCAAAGAGGTTCTGGACAGAACATGGCCCTCACCATGAAACCGCTTCCCGCACCGGACAGCCATCACTTGCGGGCGGCCCAAGGCTGGCTGGAGCTTGGAAATGATCAGGAGGCCAGTGAGGAACTGGAACGCATCACGCCGCAGCTTCGCGCCCACCCGGACGTGCTGGAAGTTCGCTGGCACATTTACGCCCACGCCAAAAAATGGGACGCGTGCGTGGACATCGCCTCGGCCATTGTAAAACTGGCCCCGGAAAGTTCGTTCGGTTGGATTCAACGCTCCTTCGCCTTGCACGAGTTGAAGCGCACGCAGGAAGCATTCAATCACCTGCTGCCGGTGGCGAACAAATTCCCCAAGGTGTGGAATGTTCCGTACAACCTCGCGTGCTACTCTGCCCAACTGGGGCGGCTGGACGAATGTCAGGTATGGTTCAAGAAGGCAATGGCCATCGACGAGCATACCGTGAAGCGGATGGCACTTGATGATCCTGATCTCAAACCGCTCTGGGACAGCATGAGCGGAACGCTGTGGAAGCGTGCAGAGTAGCCTGTACAAAATCCCAGTTCGTCATGGTCACTCGTTATGGGCGGGTGATATGCAGCCGCATGAAGCCGTTGGTTGGCGAACTGACCGGAGTGTTGTCGTGGCCCTGAAGGAGGGTCGGGGTGTTTTGATCAACAGTGATTCCATTGGTCGTAAACGGTAATGTCAGGTCGCCGGTCATCTCGATAAGGAAGGTTATATCGGTTGCGTCCGGGTTCTTGGGCGAAGTCAGCCGGAGGTATCCTGTGCTGATGTCGCCGATGACAGGGTTGGCGGCAGGAATAAGCGGGTTCAAGTCGAGGGCGTATTTAAGCAGGTTGGGCATACCGTCGCTGGTTGCGACGGCGGTGTCGGCTGCCGCGCCGGTATCGCCGGTGATCCCGAACCATTGCAGCCGCCAGAGTTGGATGGGGGTGAGGGCGATAACGGTGGTTGGGTCGCTGGCAGTGTCATTGGCGGTGTTGATTTCGCCGCCACCAGAGACACTCACGGTGTTGGTGAGGTTGACGGCAGCGTTGGTAGCAACATCCACAATAACGGTGATGGGCGGGTAACCGGCACCTGCGGCCAAGCTTTCAGAGCGGGTGCAGGTGAGCGAGCCGAGGTCAGTCGTCCAACCGGCACCGCTGATGGCCGTGGCGGTAAGCCCGGCAGGAAGCGCGTCAACGACACTAACCGTGCCGACAGTGGCAGCGTTGCCGTTGTTCGTGACAGTGATGGTATAAGCATCACCGGTATCACCCTGTGTAAAATTACCTGCGTGGGTCTTGGATATGATGAGGTCGGGAGCATTGGTCGACGAAACGGTGCCTTGGACTACAAGGTCAGGAGCCGTGCTGTTCGCCACGTCAAAAACATACCACGTGCCGCTTGAGCCGCCGCCGTAATTGACGATGCGGAAGGTGACATCGGTGCCGGGGCCGACGTTTTGCAAGTCGGAGAATCCGCTCAGGTTGATCGGATTTAAGGAACCTCCGCTGCTGGTGTTTGCCGGGTAGGATAATGAAGTAATGTTGCTAAACGTTCCCGACCCGATTTGATACTGCAACACGCCGCTGGCCGGGCCGGTGGACGAACGGCGGTAATCGAATTTGCTGATTGAGGCAAAGGACACCCGATAACCGGGCTGGGCCGTGACCTTGAAGGTTACAAATTGGTTGGAGATAACGGCTGTGTCGGCATCGGCAGCCGTAAAGCCGACGCCGCCCCAAGCTCGCGCCGCAGCAGTGCCGCTGGTGCCCACGCCAGAACCGCGTGTCAGCCCGCCAACCGTGAGATTGGGTGCGTTGGTCGTGGATGAATAAGGCGACGGGCCATAATTGCCTGTGCCTCCCGGAAGTCCGTGTACGTCCCAACCAACCAGCGTGATGGCATTGCCGACGCCAGCGGACGCGTTAATGGTCGTGGCATCACTGGCGGTGTTGTTGGCCGGGTTTGCATCACCACCGCCGGATACCGTGGCAGCATTGGTGACGCTGGCGGGGGCATCGGCAGAAACGTTTACAGTGACGACAATGGGTGGATAGCTCGCGCCCGCGAACAGGGTGTTCGAGCGCGTGCAGGTGAGCGTGCTCAAATTCGCAGTCCAGCCGATGCCGCTGATCGCTGTGGCGGTAAGCCCGGCAGGGAGCGCATCGGTAACGGTGATCGTGCCGGTCGAGGCCAAGTTGCCAATGTTGGCTACGTTGATGGTGTAGGTATCGCCGGTGTCGCCTTGGGAGAAGTTGCCGAAATGGGTTTTCGTGATGGCCAGATCAACGGTTGAACCGGTCACGGTGAAACTGTTGGTACTGAGCGCGGTGCCGGTGGGGGTCGTGACGCTGATTAGGCCGGGCGTAGCATTGGTGGGCACCGTGGCTGTGATCTGGGTGGCGGAATTCACGGTAAAAGCCCCACTAACACCATTAAACGTCACAGCCGAGGCGGAAGTGAAATTCGTGCCGGTGATAACGACGGAATCGCCTACCGCGCCGCTGGATGGCGAGAAACCGGTGATGCCCGGCGGCGGATTGGCCTGACCGTCCACTTTGTTGCGGAGTGCCGAAGCAACGTCAGTAGGCAGGGCAGTGAAGAACGTAAAACCGGTATCGACTTCGATCTGGCGGGCAGACGTAACGTAATTCTGCCAACTGCTGCTCACACTATTGCTGTTGGGAATTTTCAGCGAGATTACCCGCGTAGTGGCGTCAATCCGGCTGAGTGCGGTGCCACCGCCCGGAGGAACCACCACAACGATCTTCCAAGTATATGCGGGGATAAAGACACGCTGGCTGGGCTGGATGAGCGAACCGTTGAAGACGCTCGGCCCGCAAATGATCAACAATTCATTGCCGGATTGCGTGAGCGTGCGGCAATAACCCTCGAAGGTTCCCCATACATGTTCGTTGTTGGTCGGTGCCTGCGGAATGATGTTCGACATGAGGAACACCAACTTGTTGTCGTCCGTGGTATCCGTGCGATCCGCCGAGGGACACATGTGGCCGCGATCATAGCCCGAACCGCTGTAATCGCCTGTTGATACGTGATAGAAGTTCGCCGGGAGATTCGTGTCGGTGTAAAACGAACTGTTCCGTCCGCTGGAGCCGAGGTCGCTGGCCGTCAAATCCCAACTCGCCCAATTCGGCTCGCCAAAATTGTCGCTGTAATCTATGGCCTCCACCGTCCGCTGAATCAGATAATGGTCGTGGTTGTTGGTATTGGCGGTGGCACTGCTGGGGTTGCCCAATTGCATCTGATTTGTGGCGTCAATGGTGGCATCGGCTTGAAAGGCAGTGCAGCACAGCACGACGGCACTGACACAAATTGCACGTATGATTGAGGGCTTAGACATTTTGGGCCTGAATTTTTTCACAAAAACCGCACAAGTGTTTATAAGTATGCACCAATTTGAATCGGGATGCGAGTGTGAATTTGCGGGATGAACAGGCGGTGGAGCAGCGAGGCGAACAGAGCACCTAGTGGGTAGTGGCTCAGTTTGAAATGATAAATTGACAGATTATGGAGTGTGATTGAATTTAATTTGCCACGGGCGTCTGAGCGAACATGGTGCGTAAAGGTGCTCGGCGGATTATAAGCATCCGTGGCTGACTCGTCGGGTGCGTAATATGTGAAGTTCCGCATATTATACGCTGGGTAAAACCGGCGGTGTGGTTCAAGCGAACGGTCGAAAGACCTTTCTAAGGGATCACAATATGCGATCAAGATGCTCGAAAAGGCATCGCCGCCAAATTCGGACGTGGATATCCCGACCCGCTCAACCTCATTGTCGAGATCAAAGGCTTTCGTGGCGAGGATGCCAAGGAGAAGGCCAAAGCCCGTCCCAGCACAGCGACCCAAAGAACATTGCAAGACGGCATTACGATTTCTTTGGATTCAGGTCTAACAGAGGAATTGTCACTGGCTGGTGTGTTGGAAGCGTTATGCACGCGGGCCAGTGTCACAATTGACGAATTCGAGGCAATCCGGTTGCGAAAACAAGTTGAGCGCGAAAACGGAAATGAAAAACTCAAGCTGGAGGTGCAACGGTTATTGGCTCACCTCTCCCGTCGAATCGAAGAAGGCAAGTACCGAGTGCATACGGCCAAGCCCGGCGAACAGGAACGCGTTGGTGCTAAACTTCAACCGGAAGAGCGTCTCCTGTATGAAGCGATTGAACTTGCACAAGAATACAAAATCCCTGTTTGCATGGATGATCGCATGGTCCGCCAGCATCCAGGAATAGGAAGCAATACACAGTTATGCGATTGCTGGGATATACTTCACACACTGCAAGCGCGCGGCATAATAACCGCGGATGCATTTTGCGAGCTACGGACAAAGATGCGCGCAGCAAATATCAGGTATCTACCCATTACCGCAGAGGAGGTGATCACCTATCTTTTCCGGGCTCCAATCCAAAACGAGGGGTTACCGGAAAACCCGGAAATGGCATGCCTTCGCCGTTACGTGGCCGGGACCTTGTCGGATTTTTCAGTGTTACAGCCACCGCTGTTTGATGCTGAAGGCAAGTTGTACCCCCGGGAAAATATGTGGGCCGTTCGTCTTCATAGCGTCTCCACCACTGCGTTGGTGGAAGTATGGAAACGTGCGGACCTCTCCACAAAACAAGCGGAGCTGCAGGCCACTTGGATATGGAATAACCTTTGGTTCGACCATCGATTATTTTCTGAATTCACAGGCCAAAAACTACCCGATGGTGGTGCCCTGGACGCGAGGCTTAAATCGATTGGTTTCTTGTTTGCCCTCGGCATTAACTTCAACGAGAAATCTGGTGTGGATCCCAACATGTCCCGCCGGCGCCGCTATTTCCAATGGTTGGTCGACTGCGCTGTCTTACCACTTCAACCAAACGCACCAGCACTTTGGGATGGGATCGCGGAGCCGATGAGGGATATGATTCAGAGGGGACGGCAACAACTGCAAAGCCTCCGCATATCAAAAGGCGAGCGGAGTCATGAAACGATCGCATTGAAGCTTGTGCTGGCGGCCTTTGTGGCTGACCTCCCAGCCCGACTCGCTCACGCACTAAAACTGGAAGCAACTGGGTTAGCAGAACTAGGTTTGACGGACAACTCACCGTCGGTGGAGCTCCTTGGATTAGTCTTTCCTGCATCAGAATTCTGGCGTAAGGCATCGATTGCATTGCGTAAAGGGCATGCATCACTACCGGACTGAAACCTACGGGAATGACAACGCGCTTTACCATGTTCAGGTCAATCAGGTTGACCAGACCAGTTTAGGCAATGGCCGTTATTTTCCGTTTACGACGCTGACCTTCGAGTGCGATTATCCTGGAAACGGCACGCCCAAAATCACGGCAACGGACTTCGCTTACGACAACAGCACCGGCAATTTGACCAATAAAGTCGAATACGGTTTGGTGAATAGTTTCAATCCGACCAATACTGGCAGTTTTTCATTCTCGGATGCCGATGGCATCGACACCAAAATCCACAACACACACTATGCAACTCTCTCCGGCAACAGTTATATCCTCGACCATCAGGACGATGTCACCCTCACGGATACAAACAAAACCGTGATTCAAGAAACGAAATATACTTACGATCAGTCCAGTGGGGCGATTGCTACAAAGCTGACCCAGATTTCTGCCGGTTACTTTGCCACCAACAGCTACGGCAGCTACACTTTGTATGGAATGGTCGGCACAACCACCGACCCGGTCGGCATCCAAACCACCATCACCTACGATTCCACCTATAACACTTATCCGGCGACGAAAACAACCGGGAGCTTCACTACCACGACCACTTACGATGCGCGTTCGGGCGCGCTTGCGACCTCCACCGACCCGACAGGAATAACCATCAGCAACAGTTTCGATGTTTTCCTGCGTCCGATTGAATCGGATAAAATTCCGGCGGGTGGCGGCTCAACCGTCTGGATGAAAAAGTTTGGCTACCCCGCCACCTTGAAGGCAATCACTTCCGGACTGGCAACCAATTATACCGACACGGTGATGAATGACGGTGTCGGTGGGTTCACCAATCGAACCTATTTTGATGGATTTGGACGAACCGTCCAGTCGCGCAACCAGGGTGAAAACGGAAACTACCGGGTGGTGTCAACCGCCTATGATGGGCGCGGCAAGACTGTCCTGACCACTTGGCCAAGTTTTGATACTGCCATCGGTTTCAAAAAACCATCAGGCAATCCGATGGCAACATGGATTGGTTACGATGCCGCCGGGCGCATGGCCACCAATCGCGCTGTCACCGTCACGTTCGATTCCAACGGTGCGTTCAGCAGCAAGAACGATTCATCTGGTGACGGAACTTCGTCGCCATTGGCGGCCAAGACTTGGAGCTACGCCAACAGCGGCGATCCGTGGTGGGTCGTTTTTACGGATGAAGATGGCAAGGTGCGCCGCTATGGTCTGGATGCCTTTGGGCGCACCAATCAGATTCAGGAAGTGGACGGTGGCAACACCTACACCACCACCCTGAAATATGACCTCGCCAACAACCTGACCAACATTGTCAACGCCAACGCGGAAAACATCTACTATGCCTTCGACAACGCCGGCGGCATGGTGGCGATGGCCGACCCCTATCTCGGCCAGTGGAAATATCAGCGGGATTACGCCGGTCGGCTCCGTGTGCAAACGGACGGGCGGGGGGATGTCATCAAACTAAATTACGCAAACTCGTCCGGCCAGCAAGACCCGTTGGGCCGGATACTGAGCAAGGAAATTTACAGCCTCAATTATTCCAACCAGACGCTCGTTCCCGTTTTCACCAACACATACGTTTATGACAACAGCGACGACGGCAACTTCATCGTTTATCCGACGCTGCTCTACAAAACGACCGACAGCGAAGGGTGGGAGAAGAACGGGTATGATTCGCGCGGGCGATTGATCAAGACCGTGCGTTACCTGAATATCAACGGCCAGAGTTACACCAACACTTACACCTACAACGACGGCGATCACGTCACTACCATCACCTATCCTAACGGCGGGCCGGTCATCACTAATTCCTACTTCCACTGCGGCAGCATCAATCAAGTTTCGCGCAGCGGCGGCAGCGCCTACTACACGATCAGCGCGGGCGGCTACGATGAATTCGGGCACGCGACTAATTTTTTATACGGCAACGGTGTGACCACAAGCCGCAGTTACTATTCCGTGTCCAAACGCCTGCAAAACATCTCGGCAGTTTCGAGCGGCTCGGTTTTCAGCAGGACTTTCACCTATACGCCCGGCGACGACATCGCTTCTCTCAGCGGCACCGGCCTCACCAACACGATGAATATGACGTATGACAATTTGCACCGCATCAAGACTTATAGTGGTCTGGCGGGCAGCTACACTTACGATGCCGTTGGCAACATCAGCAACAGCATCGAAGGTGGCGGGTCCAGTTACGGTTACGGCGTCCGGCGCGGACAAGCCGTCAAGAACGCCTTCAGCTACACCTACCTTTACGATTTATGCGGCAACATGATTGTGCGGCACGGCGGTGCGACCAACTCGCAGTCGCTGGTCTATGATGCGGAAAACCGGCTGGTGCGTTTCGCGCAGGCCGGGACCAATTTCATGCTGGTGAAGTTCGGCTACGCCGGAGACGGCACGCGGTTGTGGAAATGGAACAATCAGTCCCCGACCAACCTTCAGGTGTGGATCGGGAACACCTACGAGGAAAAAGGCGGCAAGAAGTTGTTCCACGTTTATGCCGGCGACCAACTGGTTTGCACGTTTGAAACGAACTCCGTTCTCTCTGGTGGAACCGACACGAACAAGGTGGGTTACTATTATCACCACGACCAACTGACCTCCTCCAGCGTGTTAAGCGATTCATCCGGCAACCAGACGGAAGTGAACGCGTATTATCCTTTCGGGCGAACGCAGTCGGCCAGCCCGCAGGCGGGCTTCCAGGTCTCGCGTCGGTTCACCGGACAAGTTCTGGATGCGGAGACCGGCCTTTACTATTACAACTTCCGCTATTACGACCCGGAATTGGGCCGATTTATTCAGGCGGATGACCGCATCCCGGATTTTAGCAATCCCCAAAGTTACAATCGCTACTCGTATTGCCTAAACAACCCATTGCGCTATACTGACCCGGATGGCCACGGTTTCTGGAGCACCGTCGGTACGTTTTTCAGCGCGGAGACATACGCGAGTTCTTACCACTTGATGGTCATGCACGACTCGTTTGGTTGGAGGTGCGTGGAAATTCCGGTGGCCGTTGGGGGCATGGCGATAGCAACGGCAGATAATGTATTAAATGTCATGACACTGGGCGGTAAGGGAGCCTTGGAAGGCGGAGCAAAGGAACTGCTTAAAGTTGGTGTCGAAGATTTGGGAAAAGAAGGAGAAAAAGCAGGGGCGAAAATTGTAACAGATGCTGGGAAAACTGCCGCAGAAAAAGAAGCGGCAAATGCATCAAAAATTGACCGAGCAGCCTTTAGAACCGAACGTGAACAGTTTTGGAAAAACGAAGCAAAGAACAATCCTGGGCAATATAGTCCAGAAAACCTCGAAAGAATGAAACAGGGCAAAGCGCCTATCGGTCCAGACGGGTATCCAATGGAATTACATCATGTAAATAGAACGCCAGAAGGAGGAACGAAACCGATGACCAGAACAGATCACCGTCTTGGTCCAAACTATAAGAAAAATCATCCCCCGACCGAATGAAAAAAGAAATATTAAAAAATGCAACACGTTCTGCTGGCGACTTGGCAGGCGTCTTTGAATTTGATGAGGACACCAGCTATTTCTATCTCTATAACACCTCAGGCGATGCTGGCCAAAAGGTGCTAGGGGCGATTCACATAATGAGTGAAACCCCGGACTTCGATGCAGAAGACATTACAATCCGTTGGGATCACAATGAAACCGTAGTTGGGCTGTTCATTCGCTCAAAACTTTGGGCAGTGTTCGACAGTAAGACGGGGATGAAACACGGCGGAAATTATCGGGCACAAGCCCAACCAAACATTCCGTCAGAAATTTCTAGCATCTTCGTGAATAAATCGGGTAAAAATACATTTTAGACTGCGCCAAAGCAAAGATGGCTAACCGCCCATCGGGAGAGAAACCACCACAGAGGTAATCTTCGCACGCATCAACGAGAAGCTCGTGTTCAACCGTTTGAGTTACGAGCACCAGTTGGAGATTGCCGAAAAGTTTTTGTCACGCGAAGTCGAGTTTCTTGCCGCGCGTGGGCACAGGCTTGAACTCGATAAAACCGTGTTGCCGTTTCTCGTGCGAAAAGGGTTTCACCCAAAACTCGGCGCGCGTCCGATGCGCGATGCGGTGGAAAAACTCGTCGGTGATGCGGTTGCGGAAAAGCTGCTCAAAGGAGAACGGGCCGAAGGCGTGATGGCGGTGGACGTGTCGCGCGACTGCCTTATCGTCCGTTGAACAGCCGTTTTTCCGCCGCGTGTTGCCAGCGCGCCGCAAGGCGGGCGGCCTTGCGCGTCTTGCGCTCGCGTAATTTCCCCATGCGAACCTGGTCGGCCTGGCAGCGCAGCATCCACCAATACACGTCGCAAATTCTCGCGCTGAATCTGGTGCGGCGGCGATGCTCATGTATCGTGATAAGGTCGCCCTTTTCAAAGGCCGCAACCAGTTTGCGCGTATTCCTCCCGTAACCGTAGGTTTCAACGGTCACTCGCCGGATAGTTTTCGTCAATGTGGTCATAATGATTTTGTTTTCAACTCGCGCAGCGACAGGTGTGCGCGATGAAAACCTAGAGGCGAGGGCTTTGG
Organism: Verrucomicrobiota bacterium; assembly: GCA_049511835.1. GTDB lineage: Bacteria > Verrucomicrobiota > Verrucomicrobiia > Limisphaerales > UBA11358 > UBA11358. The sequence goes on from JBEKXN010000028.1 coordinate 29,003, forward strand.
CGGCGGCGGAAAACTCAAGGAGGAACGGAAGCGGCGAGTGGGTGTGTTCGAGCCGAACCGTAGTATCCTTGAATTTTTCGCCGTCGCCATATAATTGCCCTCGGTTTTATCGCGCTGCGAATGCGACAATGGCCACGCTGCATAAGCCGTCACTGCCAGTGGGTGTTTTCCAATGACTGTCCAAGTTGCGGAGATGTTTTTCGTTTCCAGCTTCGGTTTGTGACCGGCGGGCGGAAGAAGTGGAGTGCGGGCGGAGAGACGGCGGGAACGGAGCCGGAACGCAACGCCGCTGCCGGTCACAAACGGAAGCGGGCGCGACTGCGCTCCTTCAACAACAGATCGGGACGAGCGGGCAGGAAATGACGGAAGGCAGGCCGGAGCGAAATTAGCGAGGCTGCCGTGTCAGTTCCTGCCCGTTGGTCCCGGCGGCGTCACCAGTTTTGGTCAAGGCTTCGTTGTCATGCCAGCCTCATAAACAGGTGACTTTCGCCTAAATCCTTGTCGGGCAGCATTGCGCCGTCGCGTCTGCGGCAGAAATTTTCACAGAGCCTTCGCACCGTTCTGCGTTTGGATGGTGTTCCCGGCAGTTTGACCAGCAGCCAGTCGGCAAATAATTTCCCCCGCTTGCCCGCATAAACGGGGGCGATGACAACGGCCTCTGCACCGGCTGCGTAAAGTGTCTCGACAAAACAAAGCGCCGCCCTGGCAGTGCGGAATTTGGCGAGTGAACGAAGATCCGGGCGTTTCCCGGTGCTCAACCAGTGCCTCGCCTCGGCATGGGACTTTTCCAGGATGGATTTAATGAACAATTCGTGCTGCTTGCGTTCCAAGGCTGCGTTGTCGCGCGCCACCCGGCCCGCCGGCTGTCCCTTATACTGCGGCCAGTCAGGGTTTTTGCGGGCGGCTTTCAGAAAAGCGGTGCGTGGCACGTCCTCGTTGTCGATGAGGTAGATTTCCTGGACCAGTGTGCCGTCCCGAAGCCAAACCTGCGTGCGACCGTGAAACTTGCCGTTGCGGGAGTCAATCTCCGCCCTCACCCGGCCATTGTCGTGCCAGTAACGCTGCGTGCCGGTGCCGTGGTTCATCGTGAACGAACCCAACAGGCGGCCGTTTTCATCCCATTGCCGGCTGGTGCCGTGCAACCGTCCGTGGCGATAGCGCAATTCCTCAGCCAGTTGGCCGTTGAAATGCCAGGTTCGGTAAAAGCCATGAAATTCCCCATCCAACTCCCTGATTTCCCTGTGGATTCGCCGGTTGCGGTAGTAAAACCGCTTTACGCGAAGCTTCGGCATGTCAACAAATCAACTGTCAGCGCGCTTTCTTGTTTCTGGCGATTCGCAAAAATCCTCGTGACATGTCCTGATAAGCGAACCGCATTTGGAACAGGCAAAAGTGTATGCAATCCAACTTCAAAAGCGATTTATTTTTCAGAATTTTTGTTCTCGCAAGCTGATGCGCTCGACTGTCTTACAATTGTAAGACGGTTGAACTCGAAGATCGAGAATCATGTTGGCAGGATGTTCCGGCGTTGCCATCAAAGACTTCCTGCCCGCGTGTGAATTCGGAAACATTGGCGGATTCGTCCGTAGCAGTTCGTCAAATTAACTTGCCTTAAAAGCCAACATACTTGATAAAATTGTGCGAAATGAAGCATCCGCAAGTTGCGAAGATCGCCTGTCTGCTGTTTGCGTTGGCACTGCCCATCACGGGGCGGGCGCAATTCACTTTTAGGACGAATACTGACGACACGATTACCATCACGGGCTACGCCGGTTCCAATGGCCTTGCGATGATTCCTGCTACAATAGGAGGCCTCCCCGTTGTCAGCATTGGTGATTGGGCCTTTTACGCTACCAGCGTTGCCAACGTCTTGATCCCCGATAGCGTCACCAATATCGGAGATGGCGCGTTTTTCGATTGCCAATCGCTGGCCAACATCACGCTGGGCAACCGTGTTATCAACATTGGCGATTGGACGTTCGCTTTCTGCTCTAGTCTAACGAGCGTTTCTTGCCGGGGAGATTCACCTAGCCTTATGGGTGGCAATGTTTTTTATGGCGATTCAGCAACGATCTATTATTTATTAGGAGCTACTGGTTGGTATCCAACCTTTGGTGGTCTTCCAACAGTATTATGGAATCCGGATGTCCCATTTAATTACGCGACAAATAATGGCACCATTGCCATTACGGGATACACTGGGACTACAGGGAGTGTGACACTGCCTAGCGCGATAAATTTCTTGCCGGTTACAAGCATCGGAGACTCTGCATTTAACTTCAATTCCGGCCTGACCAACGTGATTATCCCTGACAGCGTCACGAGTATCGGCGGCGATGCATTCTTTGACTGCATCAACTTGATTGCAGTTACGCTTCCTGACACCGTTACTAATATTGGGAGCGGGGCGTTCCAATGGTGCAAAAGCTTGCAGAGCGTCACAATCCCTGACGGCGTTAATAGTTTCGCAGACTCCGTGTTTTATGATTGTGTCAGTTTGACCAATATTACATTCCCAGATGATATTACCAGCATTGGAAGCTCCGCGTTCGGTTTCTGCTCCAGCTTAAACAGCTTTGTTGTTCCTGATAGTGTCACCAATATCGGTGACGGAGCTTTCACTGGCAGCGGCCTGACCAGTATTATAATCCCAAACAGTATAACCAGCATTGGGTACATCACGTTCGCCAGTTGCGCAAATCTGACGAATGTGGTTTTTCCGCACAGTTTGACCAACATTACAGCTTGGGCGTTCTCCTACTGCCCCAATCTGAACAACGTCACAATTCCCGATAGTGTCAGCAGTATTCAATACGGGGTGTTCGCATACTGTACCAGCTTGACCAATGTTACCATAGGCAGCAGTGTCACTAGTATTTTGCAAGAGGCATTCTTTGATTGTCCCTTAACCGACGTCTATTTTAGGGGCAATGCTCCAACGGTTGATTCACTTGTATTTAGCAGTGATGTTATAATCTACTATCTGCCAGGCGCTACAGGCTGGGAAACAATATTCGATGGATATCCAACCGCTCTTTGGATACAGTTTGATTATGTTACCAATAATGGGATAATCACTATCACCGCGTATACAGGTCCGGGAGGTGCAGTGACCGTCCCGGACACGATCCACGGCCTGCCAGTTGCAAGCCTCGGAGACAACACCTTCTACAATTGTGCGGGTCTCACTTATGTGACGATTCCCAATAGCATCACCAACATCGGCAACTATGCATTCTGCTCCTGTACCGGACTGACTGGCGTCAAAATCCCCGACACGATGTTGAGTATCGGGACGTATGCGTTCGATTCCTGCGCCAGCCTGACCGCGATCACAATACCCGATAGCGTGACCCGGATCGAAGATGAGACATTTATGGGATGCACAGCCCTGACCAATGTTGTCATCCCCGGTAGCGTGACGAGTATCGAGAGGTTTGCCTTTTTCATATGCACCAACCTTCCTGCCGTGACAATTCCAAATAGCGTTACCAATATAAGGTATTACGCATTCGCGAATTGCAGCAGCTTGGGCAGCGTCACCGTTCCGGGAAGTGTCAGCGGTCTTGAGGGCAATACGTTCGAGGGCTGCACAGGTTTAACCAACGTAACACTTCTTAGTGGCGTAACCAGTCTCGGCAATTATATTTTCGCTGGCTGCACCAGCCTGAATGAAATCATGCTTCCAGACAGCCTCACTTGGATTGGAAACTATGCCTTCGATGGTTGCAGCCGCCTGACCAACATTGTTATTCCCGACGGCGTCGACACCATCATGCAATTTGCATTTCGCAACTGCACCAGCCTGACCAGTATCACGCTGCCAAACTCGGTGACATCGATAGCCGCGGAGGCTTTCATGAATTGTTCCAGCCTGACCAACATCATTCTCCCTAACAACATAGATAGTATCCGGGATGTTACATTTTCCGGCTGTCGTAGCCTGACCAGCATTACCATTCCTGCCAGCGTCACTAGCATCGGTGATTCCGTATTTACTTACTGTACCAACCTGACTGGCATTTATTTCAGCGGCAATGCTCCCAGTGCCGGTTGGGATGATTTCTACCTTGATCCGGTCACCGTTTATTACCTGCCCGGGACAACCGGCTGGGATACGACATTCGCGGGTATTCCGACTTCGCCTTGGCTGCCGCAAATGCAAATGACCAGGACCGGCCCAACCGGACTGACAAATTCTTTTGGTTTCAACATCAGTTGGGCCAGCGACCAGACAGTGGTGGTGGAAGCCTGTACAGATTTGGCCAATCCCGATTGGCAACCGGTGCAAACAAACACGCTCACGGCCGGCTGGACCCATTTCAGCGATCCGCAATGGACGAATTATCCCAGCCGTTTCTACCGCCTGCATTCTGCTAACTAAAGACGCCCTCCTCGCGTTGCCAGCGATTAGTCTTTTTGGTGTTCGCCCCAGTTGTCATTTACGCTCTGCTTTTCAACTATAATCGAATACGTCTCCGCCCAATTCCGCTGCCATCGCCAGCCCTCCTTCGTGCCGGGAGCATTTTCTTCTATCCATTTCGCTGCCGCCAGGGCAGAAAGGGCCAGGCCTCAACAATCGTGCGAAGCTGTGATATCCCATAAAACCGCAAGCCTCCCGTAGCTAATGAAACCATTTTTGCGCATCCCAATCACAGGTAAATACAGTTCATTCCTCAATAGGGAACGAGTGAAATGTTCCGAATCCCGCGTTAAAACGTTTATATCCAATCATCGCCTCTTTTGGAATATCGTTTTCAGTAACATCTTTGACTTTGGCGATTTTGATAAGTTTAAAACCCATAAATTCGCAACTTTCGGATAAAACTCGCTGTAGCTCAGGTTGAATGGAGGCCGGAATGTATGCTTTCACAAAAGCTTGTTTCCTGTCTTTTCCAAGAGAATCGTTGTCGGCAAATGCCTCAATTTCGAGTAAGCACTCTTTAACATGTTTCATGGTTACGGTCAGATTGAATCATCATTCCGTCTTGCGAGAAGCGCGTCAGGCGGTTCTCCTTGTTGTCAAACAACCGAACATGGAACAGAAACAATCGTTTCCATTCCGTGCAATTCAACAGGAATTTCGTTTGCTTTAATTTTGGCATTTGCAGCATTAAGCCATCCTTTGGCATCTTCAGATGCTTTGCCTGCAAAACATTTGGTATTCCATTCGTATGCCTCCTTTAATTTATCCATCGAAGGAACGCTTATTCTCACCAAATCGTCGCAATCATCCAATGGTGTATTGTAATCCATTAAATTATATTTTGAGTCCGCCACTCTCTTCCTTTCAACGTCTTGGTATCCAATGCAAAGTTCACCACGATGATTTGTGGAGCCAAATCGGAATCCGTAACGTTGTTGACCATTCATGTAAAAATCCAAATCCACGTAAATACCGGAAAGAAGCAAGGGCTTTTTCGATTCATCTAAAAACTTTAGAGTTAGTGTTTGGCCAGGTTTCATATTATTTATCAAGCTCGTGCATTTCGTGTGGTTTTACGGGGATTGGTTTGGGAACGGTATTTTGCATTGTCGGCATCATAATCTTGAATGAAGGCGATCTCCGCCTGGGGTACGCCGAGTTTCACCAGTTTTTCGGCCATGTCGTCATAAACGGAGAAACCCTTGTCCTTCGGCGTGGAGAGGTCGCAGAAAACCAGTTGTGTCAGGCGATCCTCTTTGGTCGCCTCCCAAACGCGGTAAATGTTTTCGACGGCCAGATTGACTTTGCTTTGCGGGTCATCCTTGGTTGAAGGCAACATCAACCGCAAATCGAGGGCGGCTTTGCGTCCCTCGCTTGTGATTTTGAGCATGTTGTCCTCGCTGGGATCAACGCGCTCGGTTTTCAGACGATGGGCGCGCTCAACGAGCGATTGAACAAACTTTTTCAATGGCGGTGTTGAAGGCGCGCTACGAATGGCCGCTTTTTCACCTTCCAATCTTGGCCGGGGCAAATTGAGCATCTGCGCCGTTTGCACGTCGGCCATTTGGCGGAACATCTGCATGAGTTCGGGGACGTTGATGAAACGGGCAAAGCGGGTGTTAAGCCGGTAAACTGGCCTTGTTCCGGTCGGTGTGCGCGGGCAAGACCCGCATCCTTTTCGGCAGCACACAGAAAATGGGTTCGGGCACGAATGTTCAGGAACGCCTCGTTGCGCTTCATCACCTGGACGCTCCGTGGCGGCCCGCCGACGTGGAGCAGCGTGAAGGACGAATCTTGCGGCAGGGCAACAAAAACTCCGCCGTGCAGATTTATCGTTACGTCACCGAGGGCAGCTTCGACGCCTATATGTGGCAGACGCTGGAAACCAAGGCCAAGTTCATCACCCAGGTCATGAGCGGGGACATGACCATCCGGCGCGTAGAGGATTTGGATTCGACCGCGCTCACCTATGCCGAAGTCAAGGCCATCGCGTCCGGCAATCCGCTCGTCATTGAAAAGGCAAAGGTGGACGCCGAGTTGATGAAGCTCACCCGGCTTCGTTCCGCGCATACCGAGGAACAATATCGCATCCGTGACAGCTTGCGCCATTCCCAGGAGGAAGCGCAGCGATATTCCGAACGGCTGGCGCATTTGCGGCAGGACCTGGCCGTGCGCCAGGACACTTCCGGCGACAAGTTCCGTGTCGAACTGGACGGGCAGGCGCATGACAATCGCGGCATTGCCGGCGAGTTGATTCTGCGGCGGGCGGCCAAAATCAAAAATGTCTTCGGTGCAAACCCGCGCATCGGGAAATTTGCGGGTTTTGATTTGTTTCTGCACGCCTCGTTCAACGGCGAGGTTGAATTGATTTTGCACGGCAAAAACAGTTACAACGCACGCGTCACGGACACGGCACTGGGCACCATCCGCTCACTGGAATCCATCGTGCAGGGGTTTGAGGAACGCGCCACGCGGCTGGAATTCGACATCCGTGATTCGCATAAGCGGGCGACGGAATTGGAGGCGAAAGTCGGCGCATCCTTCGAGCACGAGAAGCGTTACCACCACCTTGCCCAGCGCCAGGCCGAGATTGAGGAAAAACTTGATCTCACCAAAAACCAAGCACCAAGCCAGGTGGACGCCGTGGCTGACAACGAGATGGAGGAGAAGAATTCGCAGCAGCAGACCCAGGCGAAATCAAACCGGCCAAGCCAGCGAACGGCGGTTCATGTATGAATGAAAAATCCATACTGTTCGTGCCACGCCTGCCTGCCCGCTTAGACGTGCATCAGGCTGCGGATATTCTGGGATTCCTGCCGCACGAAGTCGTTGTCCTGCTTAAAACAGGTCTGCTTAAACCCCTTGGAAAGCCCGCACCTAACGGTCACAAGTTTTTTTGCACCGTCGAAGTTTCCGCGTTGTCGGCGAACCGGGAGTGGCTCGATAAGGCAACCCGTGCCGTAGCGAGACACTGGAAAGACAGGAATCTCAGCTCCAACCAGTCAGAATAAATTCAACAATCACGGTCCGGGGAACCATTGATCGACCAGAGGGATAAAAAATGCGTGTAACCCAAGGAGTTTTGGCGCATAATTGGACAATGATTATCGAGCGCATTCAAGTTGAGGAGGGATTCCTGGACGGGCTCGATCTTTGTTTCACTGCGGGACTCAACGTCCTGATTGGCCCGCGTGGCTCAGGAAAAACGTCCATCATCGAACTGATTAGATTTTGCCTCGGTGCACCCGCACTGACGGAAAAGGCCGCATTGAGTGCCAAAGAGCATGCCCTTTCGATTCTTTCTTCCGGCAAGGTGACCGTCACACTCAATTACGGAAAAGAGAGCTTCACCGTCAGCCGGACCGTAGAACACTTGACTAAAAGTGGGAATTTCCAACTTGCCCCGCCACTAATCCTCTCACAAAACGAAATCGAATCGGTGGGTCTTCATGCGATGGGTCGATTGCGCCTGATGGACCAAATTAGACCCGGTGCCGCCGACGCCCAGGTAGAATCTGAGGAAGAAATGATTCTTTCATATATCCGGTCTCAGAGTGAGGAAAGGAAAACAATTTCAGCAGAATTGCAAAATGTCAGAGCACAGATTCGCGACTTAACGGAACAACTTAAAGAAGCTGATGCGCTCAAAAAACAACATGCAGACGCTTTGAAGACAATCGAAAAAGCATCCAAGGAAGCCGAGCGGCTAAACCAGTTGGGCGGATGGCTTGCTGCGCTTTCGGTCAGGGACAGCGTTTATAAACGCGTTTCGACGACCCTGCAACAGTGGCGAAATCGATTGTCATCTTTGCGGACCGGAATGGTTGATCTGGAACCTTGGCCTGAAGCTGCTGGCGATAAGGACCCCCTCGTAGGCGTTCGACAACTCGTGGATGAAAGCCATGTAGGTGTTCAATCGGCCCAGGAGAAAATTGACGCAGCGATTGGGAAGGTTGCGGAGCTGTCCGCGCGCAACAATACACAATCGTTGCAATATGAGGAAGAATCACGCAATTTGCGGCGCAAGTTGGATTCGTTGAAACAGGGAGTCGGTGAAACCGCTCGTCGGTTGGGAGTATTGCAAGAAAAGAGCGGGCAACTGTCGGCGTTGAAAGCTTTGGAAAAATCGAAAACCGAAAGGCTCACCAAGGTTCAATCAGAAAGGAAGGGGTTTCTTGACCGGATGGAGGGAATTCGGGCCAAGCGGTTCGAGGCCCGTTCTCAATTGATTTCCCGATTAAACCGCGAACTTGGTCCGAGAATTCGTATTTCCATCGAACGCGCCGGACAGACAGCAGAATATGCCAGCGCGCTCGTGGCTGCGTTGCGCGGAAGTGGACTTCGCTTCAACGAAGTAGCTCCTTTAATTGCAGATCAAATGAGTCCTCGTGAATTCGTCGAAGCAGTCGAGAGCGAAGACATCAACACGCTTGCAACCGTTACAGGGATCACACCGGCACGCGCTGCGAAAATTGTAGAGCGAATCAATGAGCAGGGAGCCGATGCAATCCTCACGGCTCCAGTAGAGGATGGAATCGGTTTATCTCTTCTTGACGGAACAGAATACAAATCGACCGAGCAGCTTTCCACAGGTCAACGGTGCACTGTTATTTTGCCTTTACTGCTGAAACAGCATCGCCTCTCACTCCTGGTGGACCAGCCGGAAGACCATTTGGACAATGCATTTATCGTTGACACCTTGATTAAAGTAATCTCCCAACGGAAGCGCGAAGGACAAATGATTTTTTCAACTCACAATGCAAACATTCCGGTGTTGGGCAATGCCGACCGCGTAATTCTGCTAGGTTCCGACGGCACGCGAGGATTTGTTCGACATGCCGGGGCGCTGGATGACCCCAAAAGTGTGGACGCCATCACCACTGTGATGGAAGGGGGCATTGAGGCTTTCGATAAACGTGCGAAATTTTACCACGCCGAGCCATGAACATGGACCGCAGCCAAGCATTGGTGCTGCTCAGCAGTAAGACTTCCGATGACAGGCTTCGAGCCGCTCGGTTTCTGGCACGCCAAGGTTCCGCAGAAGACCTGCCCGCGATAGAGCAAGCCCTGTTCGACGAAACAAATCGCTGGGCAAAGAGCGCAATGCGGAAAGCTATCGCCGCGCTTCGCAATGATCCAGCGCAGCCAGAAATATCGATAGGTGCAGAAGGCGAGGATGAACGTGGTATTGAGCAGATTTACGCCGACGCCGTGGAGGAAACAACTCAACGTTTGGTGCATGAACTCCGGCCCGTCGTTGGGCGGCTTGATGTATGTGCCGCCCGAGAAATTCCAAACTATGTTTCCAGCAAAACGAAGGCTGAATGGACGCGACTGCGGAACTTGTTGAGCGGGATAGATAAACTCGGCCAAGCAGCGGCCGCACCGGTTTACTGCGAATTCGATTTTGTGGAGCTACTGGAACGTGTGATTTCGTCGGAAAAGGACGGGTCTGAGATTCAAGTCGAGATGGCAGGCACAAAGCCATTTGTAATACTTGGTTCAAGCGAACTCATCGAATTAATTGTGTCGAACGCAGTGCGGAATGCCATCGAAGCAACAGAAGGGTTGGAGTCAGCAGAGCCAGTTGTGGTCAGTTGGGGTGATACGGACCGCGATTACTGGCTTTCGATTCTTGACCGCGGCCGCGGGTTTCCGCATGGCTTTTCAAAAATCTTTGATATTGGGTCGACGACGAAGAAGGACCACCTAGGAATGGGCTTGGCACTGGCGCGACAAGCAGCATTATCTCTGAACGGTCACATAACCCTTTCGCCCCGCGAGCCGAGCGGTGCGAAATTTGAGTTTCGATGGCCGCACGTGGCCGCATGAAAATCTTAATCGTTGAGGACGACGAAAATAGCATCGCGCTGTTCGAGGCGGAAATGCCTCTGGGCGGACCATGCGTTGCTACCTTCGCTCGCAGCCGTGACAGCGCGCTAACACAATTGCAAAACGGCAGTTTCGACTTGGTCGTTTTGGATTTGAAGATTCCTACGCAGGATGGGAGCCTCGATTCTGACATAAACCATGGTCTTGCCGTTCATTCTTACGTCCAACAACATGCCTCGGGCACTCCTGTTGTCGTTTTTTCCGCATTCGGGACATATAAAATTGCCTCTCGATTGGGTGAAATTTCTCCCCGGCATGATGTGTGGGGTTGTGGACAGGACCAGGCGATGACCTTGTGCCGGGAAAAGTCCGAACTTGCCGAATGCCTGGCCCACATCAAAGACGTGATTGCACACGATGGAATTTTGAATGCAATTGCCGTTTCGACCGGAGGCAGAGACCTCAATCTAACGAACGAGCAAAAGCGCATTCTTCGCATATTTTCACGGATGAATCAGGGGGTGAACGCACGAGTTTCTCCATTGGGTGGGGGACTCTCGGACACAAAAACCGTTCGCATTGAGGTTCAGGATCAAAACTCAGCGGTAAAATCAATCGCCGTCGCAAAACTGGGACCAATCAGTGCTATTTTGGACGAGGAAACACGTTACAACCACTGTATAGCTCCTGCCCTTGCTGTTGGAGGCTTTGCGCATTTGATCAAATTTGTTCGCGCAGGGGCTGCCAACACAGGAGGTATATTCTACGGGTTTGCAAAGGATTATAAGCAAACGCTCATTGAGTTGCTCGGAGCGTCGCCGGTCCAGGCAGCAGCTACTATTACTGAGCTACGCCGCCTGGAGATAACTTGGCAGTCCAACGCGACAAATAAAGTAGTAACGATTGCAGAAATTCGTCGAAGCTTGGTTGCTGATAAAACATTCGCCCCGCTCGCTAATCAATTGGGTTTCGACTGGCACACATTTGAACAGAACCAAATCCGGGTGAAATGGTGCTGTCAACACAGAGACCTTCACGGCATTAACGTATTGGTTCAGGATGGAGATACCCCGTTGCTCATCGATTACGGTCAGGTTGAAGAAGCACCTGCCTGTCTCGACCCATTGGTCTTGGAATTGAGTTTGCTGTTCCACCCCGGTTGCAAACACGTGAGGGGCACTTGGCCGACAAGCGCGCAAGCTCTCACATGGAAGAACTTGGATGCCTATTTAACCGGGACACCTCTGGCACCATTCGTGCGCGGCTGCCGGGAGTGGGCATTCGCGGTGGAACCGCTTGATAAAGCTGTTTATGCTACTGCCTACAGCTATGCAGTGCGACAACTGAAATTTCCGGGTGTAGACCACGCTCTTGCGGTTGCCGTAGCGAAAGCTGCACACGAGGCGTTCGTCCAAGCTTGAGCGACCGCAGACGGCTGGAGGAACCCAAAGGGCCGTTCGGATATTCTTGTTTCCTGTATTGTCTCCTAAAAGGCACATATAGACTGTGTATAAAACTGTGTATAAAAATAGTGGAATCCTAGTGAAAAATAGTGACCGCTTAGTGCTTGACTAGCCAATAGAATCGGGCATATTTATAACAAATTCGGCCTCTTCATAGTCCGATTCCGACCCTCGCCTCCAAACCGAACCGCGTGTGCGGCAACGGTTTAAGAGGTGCGGGAGTCCAAAAGGACACCAAAACGGACACCATTTTTCCAATCCGTAGGAAACCAGAATAGTCCGGCATTATCCGCCTGCTATCTGCTACCTCATCGGATTCGGCCTCAGTTATTCTTGCGGTTGCGTGAAAAATATGAAAACACGTTACCGTCTCATCTGCCGTGGCATTCGTGGTGGAGCCTACTACTGTGTGGACACCACGACCGGCAAGCGCACCAGTCTCGGCACCACCAACGCCGACGACGCTCAACAGATCATCGAAGCCAAGAACAATTCGGTTCGCCAGCCCATCCTGAATCTGCAAATCGCCAAAGCGTATCTGGCCGGTTCGGACGACGGCATGAAAACGCGCACCTGGCAGAACGCCATTGAAGCACTCATCGGCACCAAGAAGGGAGCGAACAAAGAACGCTGGCTGCGCGTGGTCAAGGACAAGGCGCTGGCCCCGTTGCTGCCCAAAGTCATCATTGAAACGCAGGGCGAGCTTTTGTTGCGCATCCTGCAATGCGGCAAAGTGTCCACCAATGTTTATCTGCGCCGCTTGCATAATTTCTGTGTGGACATGAACTGGTTGCCGTGGCCGCTCGTCCCGAAACGCCAGTGGCCCGCCGTCGAGTTCAAAGAAAAACGTGCCATCACCTTGGCCGAACATCTGGCCATCGTCGCCCGCGAGAACAATCCCGAACGCAAGGCGTTCTACAAACTCGCGTGGTATTTGGGCGCGTCGCAATCCGACTTGGCATTCCTTCAAGCCGAGGATGTTGACTGGAATAACAACGTCATCAGCTACCGGCGCATGAAAACGGGAACCGTTGCCATTATGCGTCTCGATGCAGAAATGGCGGAAATCCTGCGCGACCTTCCCGGCAATGGGCCTTTGTTTCCGTATCTGCGGACGGTTCGCGCCGGCGACCGCGCCACGGAGTTCAAGCAACGCTGCACCGGACTCGGCATTAAAGGCGTATCGTTGCATAGCTATCGCTATTCATGGGCGGAACGCGCCAAAACAGCGGGCTATCCCGAACGGTATGCCCAGGTGAATATCGGCCAAAATAGCAAGGCCGTCCATCGTTTCTATTCCCGCAACGCCCTGGTGGAAATGCCTGCCTTGAGCGAATATGAGAAACAGCAGAAGGCCATCATTGGAAGCCACAACCCCGAACCAGCGGCACCCGCCGTTGCCGCATAGGAGGTCATTATGCAATCTTGGCAAATCAAAGCACTTGAATTGGAAGCATTGGCGTTGAATCGCCTTGATGGATTCATTCACGAACACGCGCTCTACTTTCTCGTCGGAGCCATTTATCTTTTGCTGGCTTTGTTGGCATGGGTATTGTGCGGCGCATTGCGGCGAAAGGGAGGGCAATCCATGTCGCATGTCCGGCCCGTCATTTTCATCCATCTGCCGGGACCGCCAGCACCGCCACCGGACTTCGACCCATTTCCGCCGCCGCACCATTCGGCGCATTGCGATTGCGATGATGATTATTGGGAATGACCACTGGCGATGCAGATTGCGCGGCGTGATTCTTAAGAGCGATTCCCACGGCGCGAGCGGGCGCAGTCAAGCCAGACCACAGCGGAGCGAGGAACGGCTTGATGGCGACCCGCGCGCCGTATCATGGAAGCGCGAGGCACGCCGCTGATTTTAGGAATGACGCTCATGGGAATTGTTTCCATTGGTTGCGGACACTGAACCTTTCGGGGAACCTCTGAGCGCCCGGCTTTTGGCGGCGCGTTCATTCTTATCCTTGATTTTTTTTCGGATGAGTTCAGTTGCCTTGCCCATCCATTTACGGTCATTTTTCATTTCCTCAATATCGGCCGTAAAAAAGAACTTCATGGAACCTGGTGGTGGATTACCCAGCGGCTTGAGCATACCCTCATTCACCAAGATGGCGATATGGTCGGGTTCAAAGCCTAATTTCCATGCGGTCTCATCGCTGTTGCTCCGTCCGGGCGGCGAATGCAAATTGAGAAAATCTCTGCGTTCGGGATTCATATATTCTCCTTGGTTAAAGTGACGGTGACGGCGGCAATGTGGGTTTTCAATGTGGCGGCGAACCGCCGATCCGCCGACTTCACAAATTTCAACTCATACTTCTGAATGTCTTGTTCCAGCCGTTTGAGGCCGCTACCCAAGACAACCACATCGGCACAGGCAAAATGAATCAGCACCTTTTCCGGCGGCGCATCCGGCTCTTTTTCCAAAGCCGGGTTGGAAATTTTTTCCGCATACAAAAATTGTGAGTAAGGCAGCAGATAGCTGGTGCCGTCATCGGCAATGGCTTCCAGCGCGGCGATGGTGGAATCCCGGTCAAGACAGGGATTATCGCGCGGGCTAGACGCTGATATGGCGGGTGGATTGTAGCTGGTGTTCAGTTGGCTTGATTTCATTGTTACTCCTTTCAGTTGTTTCCGTTGAAATGGATTGGGCAAGGCGCTGGCGGAACCGCTTCAGGAACTGATTGCCGCGCTGCAAAATGGTTTTGAGAAAGTCCCGTTGCGGCATGGCTTCAATGGCCGCCAGTCGCGCACTGGAATCGGTGACGTGCGAACGAAGCAAGTCGCTGTCGTCGGTAAAAATCTGGCAACGCTCGCGGCCACGCGAAATGCTGACGTAAAATTGTTCCTGATTGATGGCGGGCAGCGAACGCGACGAGGCGACCAGCAAAACTTCAGCCACCGTCTTGCCCTGGGCGGCGTGCGACGTGACGGCGTAGCCATGCGTGAACGTGCGATAGTTTTCAGGAATCACCCGGCCATCGGCCAGCACCACGGAATCGCCTTGAATGGCTTTGACCTCGACCAGTTCACCGTTCACAAACTTCTTTTGCCAGTTCGCTTGCAGCAGCAGCTTGTCACCCACAGCCACTTTCAATTTCCGTTTCTCGCCCACATCACAGGCGATGTTTGCACCCAACGGGAAAATGTTTTCGGAACCATCGGCATGTTGAATCTTGAGCGAGTCATTTTCCACGGCGACCACCGCAACCGTTTCACCTTTTTCAAAACCATGTCCGCGCCGATGAAAATGGATGGCCATGCCGGGACGGTATTGCCGCGCATCCCGTTTCTGCGCTTCCGTCCATGAGAGTGAATCAAAAACTTCAAATGCCTTTTCTTCCAGAGCCAGACGGCCAGCCGATTTTAATTCCGCCCGGACTTTTTCCGTCACCGCCTCGATTTCCGCCCAGGTCGGCGCGACCAGCAACGCGGATCTGTTTTCCACCAACGCCTTCAAATACGATTTCGCCGCCGAGTCGTGAAGTTCATCGCCCGCAAGTTCCGTGATTGCTGCCATGCGTTCCAATTGTGCAAACGCTTCCACGGTGCGTTTCTGCGCCGCCAGTTCCACGGCCTTGCGATAATCGGCCTGGTGTTGCCGCCGAATGGCCGTCAACTGGCCGGACTTAAAATCGGAATGCTGTTCCAAAATCCGCAACGCATCGCCACGCGCAACCGAAGCGTGCTGCCCGGTATCGCCAGACAAAATGATTCGCGCATCATTTGCGGAATCAAACAGCCGCTTCATGTCGTCCATGCCCACCGCCCCGGCTTCATCCAGCACCACCAGCTTATCCCTCGATAATGGTTGTTTGGACAGTAGCAGGCTTTGCAGTGTTACCGCCTCGAATCCCTCTTTGCGTAATACATCCGTTGCCGCCGCTGTTGGCGCACAAAATAACGGTTCAATCTTTGCCTCTTTGCAGGCCGCGACCAGCTCACGCAATGCCGTGGTTTTGCCGCTGCCAGCCAATCCCTTTAATCCGGTAATGCGGTCAGTCGTCCGCAACACATGATAAATCGCCCGGCGTTGATCTTCACCGAGCCAGTCGGCAGGCCGGTAGCCGGGGTGCAATGGTGCAACTGAATCGCAGCCTGCATTGACCATCTGAATTAAATCCAATTCCGTCGCCAGAATTTGCTTGGTTGAAAATCCGCGTTCCGTTTTCACCAAATGTTCCGAATGCTTCACCGCCCCTTTCAAAGGGTCCAAGTCCACCGCACCCAAACGATGCGACAACGCTACGTTTAGCAGTTCATGCTCTGGCACCACCGATTTGCGTTCAAAGACATGAGCGACGGCATGGTTCAACGCTTGGTTTTCCGCCGAGGCAATTCGCGGCAGACGGGTTGAATGCGCCGAGGCGCGGAGTGTTTCGAGCGATTGCCGTTCATCGGCTGACAACTCTGACAACTGCCGCTCCCTGACTTCCGCCGTGGAAATGCCCTTTATTTTCCTTGCCCGGCTCTGATGCACCGCATGGGAAATTTCATCATTGGAAAGTTTGCGCCCCAACTTTTCCTCCATTTCCTTGACCACCGCGTCGCGTTGCTGCGACCGTTTGGAAAAGCGTTTCAGCGTTTCACCGTTCACGCCCTCGATTTCAAAACCGTGTTTGGCCGGAACAATCCGGTAGCCAATTTGTTGCACCCGCTTGGCCAGTTCATTCCGATAAACCGCCGTCCCGTAACGAATCGCGTCATACATACCCCGCGCTTGCAGGGCTTTCCAGCAACGCTCCTCTTTGTCGAACGTGGCGTTGAACACCGTGAAATGGCTATGCAACTGCGGATCAAGCGCGCGGGAACTGTCATGCACGAACGCCGCCGCCACCAGGTTGCCGGTCACACGATCACGATTTTCAACACCCTGCTTGCGAATGCGAGTCCCGGCGAAGGTTTCGAGTTCACGGAACGCGAGCCTGGCCGCTGCCTCATGCGCTTCAATCAATCGCTGGTCGTCCAATGTGACCGCCAGCACCGAAACGGATTTAGGCGCGGAGCAGGTAAAATCATAAAATACCCGGCGCTGGCCTTCCTTTTGGCTCCGTTGCGTCAGTCGTTCGCCAGTTTCGGGATTTTGATTTTCGCAGAGCGCATGAAATTGTTCGCGCGTGACATTATCCTTTAATCCCAAGCGTTCCGCGCCCGCGCCCATCCACTGGCCGGGGCGGATTTCCCCGGCGGCGTAGTAATCATTCTGCGCCAGATGCTCGTCAAAATACTTCCGGGCATCCGCCAGATTTTTATGTGCTACGGCACTAAACATAGAACCGATTTTAGCTGGCTTTCAAAAGGCTCAGTTTCATTTTGAAACAAAGTGCTTTTCCGTTTCCGGTCGTTAATCCGGCCACCAAATTGGAATTCTGTCCGAAAACAAACCGGCAATGGTGTTCCACATACACAGAATGCGCCTGGGAATTTCAGCCCCTTGTGGCCGATGAAAGCCACCGGGAAAGAAAGCTGACTGCCGGGAATTCCGCCTTGGCCGAAATCCACCCCCGCCATTCCGCCCGCCATAAAATAATTTTGGGCACCCGTCAGATTTTTATGAGCTATGGCACTAGACATAGAATTAATTCTAGCTGGTTTTCAAAAAGCTCAGTTCCAAAATGGAACAAAATATCTCTCCCGGTCCGGTCGTTAATCCGGCCATCCAATTGGAATCCTGCCCGAAAACAAACCGGCTATGGGCGGCAACCGCGATCCCGGAAGGTTTCAGTCCTGCCGACCGCGGCGCTGGCCTTGTCTGGCTTTGACTTTTGTTATTCATCGTCAATTGACAGTTTGGCAGAAATTTTCGACGACTTTTTTCATGGGGTGAACAAAAAAGCTCCCCCCAAAGTCCGGTGAAACCCCCGACAAATCGCGTTTGTCAGGTAATAAATCCTTACAACAAAAAAAGCTCTTTGAAGAAAACCGCTCTTGCCGACACTTTGGCCCGCGAATTTCACGCTGGCGGGAATCTCCCTTTTGCCGCCCGCCTGCCGCTGGTCATGCTTCGATTTATTTTTCATCTCAATGGAAGAGCCTGGCAGAAAATTTCAACCATTTTGCGTAATGGTTGCACAATATTATGGAGTTGAAATCCGGCAAAACCCTTGATAAATCGCGTTTTTCAGGTAACAAATCTTTACATGAAGAAAATGATTTGATGAAAAAAACCTTCGATTGCCCCCCTGCCCGTGAATTTCACGTTGGCGGGAATTCCCCCTTTTGCCGCCCGCTCGTTGCTGGTCATGCTGTGACTTGTTTTTCATCTCAATGGGAAAGCCTGACAGAAAAATCCGCCTGCATTACGCGATAAACACACAGGATTATCCCGGCGCAATTCGGGCAAAAACCTTGACAAAAGTCGTTTTTAGGGTAATAGAACCTTACGATGATAAAGACGATGACCATGACCCTGACCAGCAAACGCCAGACGGTGTTCCCGCTGGAATGGTGCGAGCGGGAAGGATTGACGCGCGGCGGCCCCCTGAACGTGTTTGACCTGGGCAAAGACGGCTTGTTGATCCGGCCCATCAAGACCCCCGGACGCGAGGCCGTCCGAAAACTCTTGAAACAGACCCCCGTTGGCACACATTCGCCCCGTCAGGCAGCCGCCATTGTCAATCAGGCGTTGCGTCAAGTGCGTGATGAATCTGGCCGTCATTGACACCGGCGTTTTCGTGTCGGGCGTCTTCTGGCGTCATGAGCCGCACTGGTGCCTCAAGGCATGGTTGAATGGCATAATGACGCCGGTAATGACCGAGGAAATTCTGGCTGAATACGAAGCGATCTTGGAACGGGTGAAACAGGAGCAGCACTTCACCACGGACACCACGCTCTGGTTGGATACCCTGCGAACGTCAGCCTTGTGGGTTACGCCAATCCCGTTTCAAGAAAAAGTATGCCGCGACCCCAAGGACAATAAATTCATTGAGGCGGCTTTGGGCGAGCGGGAGTGCTATTCGATCATTGCCCGCGACCAGGATTTGACGGTGTTGGAAAAACCATTCGGCATTGACATCTACACGCCGCGCCAATGGTTGGGCACGTTGACCCGACCGCAGCGAAAACGGTTGCGCGGTTAGGATGCCGGGCAATGTCTGGCCAAGCGTGAAAAAAATATCGTTCAATGCAGTAAAAAGGCAGGAAGCGCAAAGTCGCATGGCGGCAATTCGCAAGGCTCGCCGGAGTCCAGCAGCGGCAGCGGCATTGCAAAAACGCGCTTCATTGGTGGGCGACGGGGCAAAATGGCGCATCACCAATTTCAGGGAAGTTGCCCGCGCAATTGCCCGATGGAAGTAACCACACTGACAGCATATTTAAGCCCGGCTCTTTGACTGGCCGGCTTGCTTCCAGGTATTCAGCAACCGGCCAGACAAATCGCCGCATCCGACCGAACCTATACGGCGGCGCACTCAACGGGCATTTCTAAAACCACACTCACTGCGCGCACGGGTTGCGAAATATACTCACCCGACCGCTCCGTTCGTTTCCGGTTTCAGAAATGCCCGTTCAGTGCGAATGGCATCCAAACGGATTGACGACAAATCACATGATGAAATGAGCATCCATCACACGCCGAAATGAAAAATCATACATTCACGCGGCAATGAAAAACGAGGCGTTGCTAGACGCAGAAATGGAATGTGGGAAGGATGACACCATCCCCGACGCATTCGCTTCGGAAAACAGCGGAGGAAATATAGCCAGTTGAAATCCGTTGATGTGCGTTGATGTTTTCAACGCGGCTAAACGCTTTTCAACATTCGCCTTCAATACTGCTCAACGCAGTTCAACGCAGCGCATCAACGGATTTCAACCAAATTCAACGCTGAAAAAATTCCGGTCAAGACTATCCGGCCTAATCGCCTGCCTTTGTTATTCAATCCGCCGATTATCCGCTAACCGCATCAGCGCAAAGCGCCATAAACTCCACGTTGATGAATTCAGACATCATCCATGACGCGCAGCCAGTGAAACGGAAACGATCCGGCGGCGGACGCGCATTTCACAGCCGGCTGGAACCTTTCGTGAATTTCATCCACGAACAACGCCAGCGGCGCAGGACATGGAAGGAAATTGCCGCCGCACTGTCTGGCGAAAAAAATTGCGCCATCACCGCCCAGGGCGTTCATCAATTTTACCGCCGTCATATGCAACGGCGCGTCAAAGGACATTGGGAGGATGAATCAAATCATTCCGAATCCCAGCCCGCCCACCCAAGCACAGCGGCCAGTCGGCCGCAATCTCGTCCAGCGCCGTTGCCCGCGTCGTCTGATTTCAAACGTCCCGACCTCTCAACCATCAAAACCGACCAATTCACATGAGTATTATCAAACGCATCCACATCAATCCGCAATCCAAAGGCAGCCTCGGCAAAAGTTTTGAGGCTGAGTTTCGCACCGCCTGGCTCGACTACCATGACATCCGCTGGAATGGCTCCGACCTCGATGACCGGCACCATTCCTTCACCGACCGGCATCCGCAACAGGTCCAGTCCTACACGCTCGGTAATGATGATGACAGCAAATCCACGCTGTTAGGATTGTTTCGCAACGTGTCACGCAACGACGCACCTGTTCACATCATTGATTGCCGGGCACAGGCCGACGGCCTCATTGTCCAAGCCTTGGAATCCCTGCAACTCATCCCATCACTGGCCGCCGAAGGCGTCCGGTTCACATTTTTCCTGTTCCCCAGCGAGGACACCGAGAGCATGAACAACTTGCTCGACCTGTTTTACTTCGCCGGCGACCGGGTGGATTATGTCGTCGTCCACAACCCGGCCAAGGTCAGAACCAATTTGTTCAAAAAGTCGAACATCGAAGCCGAGTTAAAAAAATTTGGGGCTAAGGAAATCACTTTGCCGGTAGTGACTTCCATCACTTTGCTGGCCATCAAACGCGCCGAGGCCAAGACCGGGCGTAAATTGAGCTTCGCGGAAGTGGCCATGTCCGGCTCGTCCCACTTGGAATTGTTGCTGGCTGGTGAAATGCAATGGGCGATGCAGCGGATGTTCCAGCAATACGATGCCATTGCTGATTTGCTGGTGCCGCCGCAACAGGTGCCGGAGATTCAGTCACCGCCCGAACCAGCGGTGAAACCGGCTCGTTCCAAACAACCGATGCTCAACTTGGGCGAATGACGTTATGGAGGATTTGGACAAAGATGATCTGGCAGTGCTGTGTGATGGCATGACTAGGGATGAAGTTGATCGCGTTCACCGGCTATTGCATGAATGGGGCGTCGGGCCGGAGGATAGCTTTCCGGTACATCTGGCATTGCTGACCCGCGCGCAGTTGCGTGCAGCGGCGAGAATACCCCATTCGGTCAACGATACCCGCAAATGGCTGGAACAACATCTGACTGAATACCGGCGGCAAACCCAATTGTTACTGGACGACTTCAAACAGACGGTTCAAACCGAGACTTGTGATTTTACCGCCACCCTGTCGTTGCACGCCAAGATGATTGAAAAAGCTGCCAATCAAATCCAGTTACAACTGGATGACGCCAAGTTTGTCGCCAAACACATTAAATCATTAATGGAACGCGCGACGGCCCAATGGGAGGTCATCAAAGCCGACACAACGGCCCAATGCGAACGGTTGGAGCAAGTGTCCGATGACCTGCAAGATCGTTTCGCGTGGCGGAAGATTATTTGGTGGGCGGCTTGGACGTTGGTTGCTTTTGGGCTGGGCTGTTGCCTCGCAGTAAATCAAATTCACGGACATTGACTCCTTAGCGCAGTCGCGCCGAAGACCCGCGCGCGAATCCGGTTTCGATTGTATGTCGCCGGGCGGTTCGTCAAGGTCGTTCGCCCCTGTTACCCTTGCGACTCCACCGTTGACAAACCGCCCGGCTCCAGGGCCTTGCTTTGTAGGATTTCGCGCGTGGAATGGCGTGCAGGTAATATTATCCAATTTTGCTCAACCACCAGCCAGTTTGCGAGCACGGGCGATAATTTTTTCCGGCTCCACCCCCAATGCAGAGGTCAGTCGAAACAAAGTGTTCAAGGTGGGATTGCGCAAGCCCTGCTCGATAAAAGCCACGGTTTGCCGGGACACACCCGCCTTTTGAGCGAGCAAATTCAAGGAAATACCGCGTTTCTCCCGCTCCGCTTTCAACAAACGGACGACTTGCGAACTAATGGCTTCTGGCATTCGGTTGACCGGCACACTGAAGCCAATACAAAAAAAATGCTTGACAGTGGATGCTACACTTGTAGCATGTAGCCGGACGCCGGATTTCCCGGCAGACGATGGGCGGGGGATTGAATGTTGAGCCAAAGTGACAGAAAGCGTTGGGGCACGAAACCAAACTGTGTAGTGGCGCTGCTATTCACGCCACAAAACCACCGCATTCGCGGACGGCATCAGGCAATTTGTCCCAGGACGGATTCAAGAAGGCAACGGAAACAATTCCTGTTCCCTGACCTTCAATGCCCGCGCCAGAAAGACGATCTCGGAGTCCGTCACACAACGAACTTGCGCCTCGATTTTGGAAATGGTGTTCTCACCAATGTCCCAACCGACTCGCGCGCAACGTGCCGACAACATAGCCTGCGTCCATCCCTTGCCGTAACGAATTTTTCGCACGACGGGACCGACGATGTTTTGAGAAGCAGATTTGCCCACGATTTCGCATTGACGGTATGCGAGTGGGGGCTAGTATTTCTTCCGATTTCGGAAGAAACGGTTTATCAGCAAACGCGCGACGGCCATTTGCCGCCCCGCTTGCGATGCATGAAGGGAAATCTTTCAGGGTTATGACAGATAAGGCGAGAATTTTGGTGGTTGAAGATGAAATGCCATTGGCGATGATGATGGCGTTTTTATTGGCACGAGTTGGCTGTGAAGCGAAAACAGCTTTAAACGTCGAGAAAGCCTTGCAGCTGGCTCAAGCTGAAACGTTTGATCTAATCACCATTGATCTTGAAATGTCCGGCACCAATGGCTTTGAACTTTTCCAGCGTCTGAAACAAATTCCGCATCTGAGCGACACCCCGATTGTTTTTATTTCCGCCCGCGCCACGATTGAAAACCAACAATACGCCCTCGATGAACTTGGCGCGGCAGATTTTATTGAAAAGCCATTTGATACGCAGGATTTTGTTTCACGCATCATTTCACACGTTAGCGACAATGATTATTCAAGTTTGGTGGAGGTAATTTCCGAAAGCTCAATGGCATGAAATCCAAACCTGAAAACCCCTTTCACAGTCCGGCAGCCTGTGCCGCTGCAATGGCAAATTTACTTCTTGGCATTCGCCCTTTGTTGAAGAGCCTCGGCTTCGGCAATGAGCTTGGCAAGCGACACGCCCAACGCCTTGGCCAGTTCCTTGGTGACGTTCAGGCTGGGATTGCGCAAAGATCGCTCCAGCATTCCAATGTAGGTCGGATGCAAATCGGATTTTTCCGCCAGCTTTTCCTGGGAAAAAGCTTTCCGCTCCCGGTGCCGCCGGAGTACCAAGGCGAAGGCATCCGACATTTCCAAACGCCGCATTGTGCCAGCATGGGGCGAAAAGCCGCGTTGGAACACAGACAGTTGTATTGAATACAATGGTATTTGTTTTCGCACTTGACCGCGAATAAGGCAGTGTTAGAAATGTGACGGGTTAAACTTGGAAACCAAATGGAACTTATGAAGGCAATCAACAGAGGGAATACGTTTTCTCAAACTGCTATCGTCAGACTGACCCGCATGGTCGTTGTTGTGGGCATTGCCGGGCTGATGCCGGTTGGCGCTCAGGAAACCACGGTAGCAACTTCAACCGCAACGGTGGCAGTTCCCTATTCCCACACGGACCTGGCAGCCATCGAGCATTATTCCGACGCTCAATTGACCCAGTTGTTGGCCGAGTTGGCGGCTACGCCGCTGACGTGGCCGGAGAACCTGCCAAACAAGGGCATGGGTGGAACCTACTGGTCATTGGCCCACCCGGATTGGCCGCCGCTGCCTGCCACGTTTGGCACACCGGTTTGGATTTTGGGTTCAAGTTCAGTTTCCGGTTCGGCCACGAGTTTAGCGGCGGATTCGGCCACAAGCTCAGGCCTGAGTTCCGGTTCTTATTTGCTCGACGATATAGATTATCCACCTGTTCCGGGCTATAGCGGCAACGGCGACACAAATAGCTACGGTTACGCCAGTAGTTATCAGGCTCAGGTGTTCACGACGAATGATTTATGGCTTGAGATCACCGGAACGACCAATACCGGCACAACTGTATCGGCGTATTTGGTAATTCATCCGCCGTGGAACGTGGCCAACGGGGTTTATGATTTATTTTCGACCACCAATCTGGCACCGAGTGCCTGGCAATGGGTGTTACGGTGTGCGCTGGGCCAGACCAACCTCACGGTGACGAATCAGCCCAGCCCGAATTGCTTCTATATTCTCGGTTCAACGAATGACGCGGACGGCGACTCGCTTTCAGATGCGTTTGAACAGTTGGTTTCGCACACCGACCCGAACAAGTATTCCACCGACCAATCAGGGATGAGTGACGGCTGGCAATGGCAGAGTTTTGGCAGTATCTCGAACAATCCCAACGGTGATCCTGATGGGGATGGCCTGACGACGATGCAGGAATGGCAGATGCGCTCGGCGGGTTACAACCCAGCGGTCTTCGACTCGAACACGAACCTAGTGGGCGACGGGTATGAAGATTACAGCGGGGACGGTCTGGCCAATTTCATGGAGGCATATTTTGGCGGGAACATGATGTCCAGCAATCCCACTTGGAAAGCGGACGCGGATGGGGATGGACTGCCGGAGTTGTATGAGACAATGGCTGGCTCGGGCGGTTCGGGACTACCCGCCTACAGTAAGAACCCCGTCCCATAAAACTCAGAACGAAAACGCCAAACAAATTTATGAAATCTAAAAACATGAAGCGGCTTTGGGTCGGGATGATGGTGCTAGGGCTGGCGGGCGGTGCGCTGGCTCAGACAACTGACGGTGTGAATCGGAAGACGTCATGCTCCTCAGACCAGCAAATCCAGGCCAAAGACCTGGAAGGCAAACGCGGGCAGGAACAGGTTGATCTGTTTACCGGCAGCTTTGGCTATTCGATTCCCATTCAATGCGCCCCGGCGCGGAACGGGTCGGAGCCGGCCCTCGCTTTAAGCTATTCCTCTGGTGGCGATCTCGGCTGGTGTGGCATGGGTTGGAAGCTCGACATCGGCCACATTGAGCGAAACACAAAAGACGGCTTTCCGATTCAATACATGAGCGGCAGCCAGCCCGGCCCCA
>JBEKXN010000029.1:0-50120 GCA_049511835.1 Verrucomicrobiota bacterium
GAAAATTTCAGCGGCTTGACCGTGTTCAATCGCGGGAGCCGTTGAGCAACGAAAGGAAAAAATATGTTAACGCCAATGTTGGCAGAGATGAGCGGCAGCATTCACGTCGGTCTGGCCGGCCTCGGTTCGGCCATCGGCGTGGGACTGGTTGGCATGAAGGCTTCCGAGGCGGTGGGACGCAATCCCGGCGCTTTCGGCAAGGTCATTGTGCTGGCCGTGCTCGGCATGGCTCTGTCCGAAGCCATTGTGTTCTACGCCATCTTCCTTGTTCACTGAGGAAACGGCGCGGAGCCGGACCGGCTCCGCGCCGCGCTTTAACCGACCGGATTTATGAACCAGTTTATTTTGTTGGCAAACATCGGCGGCGACCTGGCCGATACCGCCCGGAGCACGGCGGAGAAATTCGGCCTGGACGCCCCGCATTTCATCGCCCAGTGCATCAGCTTTCTGATCGTCGCTGCGTTGCTGTACAAATTCGCCTACAAACCAATTCTGACCGTCCTCGAAGAGCGCCGTCAGCGAATTGCGGAAGGCCTGGCCAACGCGGAAAGGATCAAGGCTGAACTGGCCAGGACCGAAGCTGCCCGCCGGAAAATCCTCGACCAGACCAATGACCTGGCCAACCAGTTGATTGAGGAAGCGCGAACCGCTGCCGTGCGCGTGCGCGAGCAGGAAACGCAAAAAGCCATCGCTGCCGCGGAACAAATCATGGCCCGGGCGCGCGAAGCCGCCGTGCTGGAGCATGAGCAGATGCTCGCCGGGTTGAAACGTGAAGTTGGCCGGCTGGTCGTGCAAACGACCGCGACGGTCACCGGCAAAATTCTGACGCCGGACGATCAACGACGGCTTGCCGAGGAAACGGAGAAACAAATGACGACGTAATTTCTGTAGCGGCGCTCTATGAGCGTCGCCTGAATCAGCGGCGGTCGCAGACCGCCGCTACAGGTTGAAATGAAAATATCCAAACGGGCACAAAGCGATGCGCGGCAACTGTTCCGCAGTTGCCGGGTCAATGGTTTGCTGGACGAGAACCGCGTCCGGCAGGCGGTCACGCTGGTGCTGGCACAGAAGCCGCGCCGTTATCTCGAAATTTTGTCGCGCCTGCACCGGCTGGTGAAACTGGATTTGGAGCGCCGCACCGCACGCGTCGAAAGCGTGGCGTCCCTGCCGGCCGATTTGCAGATGGACGTGGCAAACCGGATCAAAAAAATTTACGGCGAGGGGGTGAGCCTGACGTTCGACCGGAATCCGGCGTTGATTGGCGGCCTGCGCATCAAGGTCGGCAGCGACGTTTATGACGGCAGTGTGCGGGCAAAATTGGAACGTCTGGCGGCAGGTTTTTGATTGATGCGAAGAGCGCAAGGAACACCAAACAAAACCAAATGACTAATTTTTAAAACCGAATGACTAAAGAATCCCAAATGACTCAATTCCGAAACAAATCTCCCTTTGAGGCGCATTGGTCATTTGTGCTTCGTCATTCTTTGGTCATTATGATTTAGTCATTCGTCATTTCCTGAAATTTATGAGCAATCTACTGCAAGAAATTGAAGCCCAGATCGCGGGCGCCAAGGCCGCGACGGCCAAACAAAACGTCGGCGTGGTCCGCGAAATCGGCGACGGCGTGGCCAAAATCGAAGGCCTGACCGACGCGATGCTCAACGAGATGCTCGACTTCGGCAATGGTATCACCGGTCTGGCGTTGAACCTCGAAGAGACCGAGATCGGTGCCATCATTCTCGGCGATTACACGGGGATCAAGGAAGGTTACGAAGTCCGTACGACCGGCAAGCTGTTGCAGGTGCCGGTCGGCAAAGGCCTGCTTGGCCGCGTCGTCAACACCCTTGGCCAGCCACTCGACAACAAAGGACCGATCAAGAGCGACACCGCGTATCCGGTGGAAAAAATCGCGCCGGGCATCATCAAGCGCAAATCCGTCAGCCAGCCGGTGCAGACGGGCATCATGGCGATTGACGCAATGATTCCGATTGGCCGCGGCCAGCGTGAATTGATCATCGGCGACCGTTCGACGGGCAAGACAACCATCGGCATTGACACCATCATCAACAACGCGCGGCTCAATCTGGCCGCACAGCAGGCCGGAGATACAAATTATCGTCCGCTGTATTGCATTTACGTTGCCATCGGCCAGAAGCAGTCGAACGTCGCGCGCGTCATCGGCGTCTTGGACGAAGCCGGCGCCATGCCTTACACGATTGTCGTCGTGGCCGCCGCCTCGGATTCGGCGACGAACCAGTATCTCGCGCCGTTCGCGGGCGCGGCGATGGGCGAATGGTTCATGGACAACGGCATGGATGCGCTGATTATTTACGACGATTTGTCCAAGCACGCGGTGGCATATCGCCAGGTTTCACTCGTGCTCAAGCGTCCGTCGGGCCGCGAGGCGTATCCGGGCGACGTGTTTTATCTGCACAGCCGCCTGCTCGAACGCAGCGCGCGCGTTGCCGAAAAATACGGCAACGGTTCGCTCACGGCGCTGCCCATCATCGAAACCCAAGCGGGTGACGTTTCGGCTTACATTCCCACGAACGTGATTTCCATCACCGACGGTCAGATTTATCTGGAGACGGATCTATTTTATCAAGGCATCCGCCCGGCGATTTCGGTCGGCTTGTCCGTGTCGCGCGTCGGTTCGGCGGCGCAGGTCAAGGCGATGAAACAGGTTGCCGGCCGTATCAAGGGCGACCTGGCCCAGTTCCGCGAATTGGCGGCGTTTGCCCAATTCGGTTCCGATCTCGACGCCAGGACGCAGGCGCAACTGGAGCGCGGCAAACGCATTGTCGAGTTGTTCAACCAGGTTCAATACAACCCCTTGCCGGTCGAAGTGCAGGTCATCGTTTTGTGGGCGGGGCAAAACGGGTTTGTGGACGACGTGCCGGTGGCCAAAATCAAGGACTTCCAGCACAAGCTCACGGATTTCATGACGACCCGGAAGATGGAATTGATGACACGCATCGTGAAGGAAAAAGAACTGAAGGACGCCACCGTCAACGATTTGAAAGCGGCGGTGACGGAGTTCAAACAGACTTATAAATAATTATTAATAGATAATAAAACTTGAAGTCACAATTTGTGACTTCAAGTTTGTAACATACAAAAGGTCAAATGGTTATGGCTAATAAGCAAATTGCAAATGTTGGGAGGATTGAATCCTTGATCTTTACTGTTCGTGGCCAGCGGGTAATGTTTGATTCAGATTTAGCCGTGATTTATGGAGTGCAGTTAAAAAAGTTGAATCAGCAAGTTCGGAGAAATCACGAGCGCTTCCCGCAAGATTTTGCGTTTCAGCTTGCGCCTCAAGAGTTTGCAGACTTGAAATCGCAATTTGCGATATCAAGTTCGCATGGTGGCCGGCGCAAACTGCCCCGGGTTTTCACCGAACACGGCGCGCTCATGCTCGCCAGTATCCTGAACAGCCCGGTGGCCGTTGAAGCCAGTGTCCGGGTGGTGCGCGCCTTCATTCTCATGCGCGAACAAATGGCCGTCCACAAAGAGCTGGCCGGAAAATTGGCCGATTTGGAACAACGTGTCGGCGGACATGACGCGGCAATCCAGGATTTGTTCGAGGCGATCCGGCAGTTGGTGGAACCGCCGTTGCCGGAGGACCGGCGGGAAATTGGTTTCCACGTCCGTGAAACCGCGCCGCCCTACCGGATCAAAATCCGCCCGAGAATGTAATTTTCATGGCCACCACGCGCGACATTCGCCGACGCATCAAGTCGGTCAAGAACACCGCCCAAATCACCCGGGCGATGCAGATGGTGGCGGCGGCCAAAATGCGCAAGGCCCAGCAGGCCGCACTGGGTGGCCGGCCTTATGCGGCGTTGATGAATGAAGTGCTGGCCGAAGCGACGGCGCGCGCGACGGATTTCAGGCATCCGCTCATGGAAACCCGTGACGCGCGACGGCGGGCGGTCATCCTCGTGAGCACGGACCGCGGTTTGTGCGGCGCGCTCAACAGTAATTTGTTCCGCGAAACGGTGAAATTCGACCGGGACACGACCCTTTACCTCACGGCGGGACGCAAGGCGTCACAGTTCATCGCGCGCACAAAACAGCCGCTGGCGGCGGAGTTCACTTACAAGGACACGCCACAATTCGCCGAGGCGCGGGCGATTTCCAAATTCGCGCAGGACTTGTTTATCAAGCGCGAAGTGGACGCGGTGGATGTTTTGTACACCAATTACATTTCGACTTTGGTCCAGCGGCCGGAAATCATCCCGTTTTTGCCGGTGGGGAAAATCCAGATGGTCACCGCCGGCGTCCAAGACCAGGCGGAAACAGGGGAATTGGCGGCGGGCGGCGCCGTTCCCTATTTGTTTGAGCCGGATGAGGAGACGGTGCTGGGCGAATTGCTGCCGCACAGTTTGAATTTCAAGATTTACCAGATTTTGCTGGAAGCCAAAGCCAGCGAGCACAGCGCGCGCATGGTGGCGATGAAAAACGCCACCGACAATGCGGACCAGCTCATCAAGGACCTGACGTTGCAATACAACAAGCTGCGCCAGTCGAACATCACAAAGGAATTGTTGGAAATCGCCACCGCGCAAATGGCGGTGGGCTAATCATTCAATCACATGAACAAAGGCAAAATCGTTCAAGTCATCGGACCGGTCGTGGACGTGGAATTTCCCGACCCGCTTCCCGCCATTTACAACGCGGTGGCCGTCGAATTCGACGTGCCCGGCCAGGGCCGCGCGAAACGGATACTCGAAGTCGAGCAGCACCTCGGCGACAACTGGGTGCGTTGCGTTTGCATGGGTTCGACCGAAGGCATGAAGCGCGGTTACGAAGTCACCGACACCGGGAGCCCCATTTCCATGCCGGTCGGCGACTGTGTGCTGGGCCGCGTATTCAACGTCGTTGGCGAGCCGGTGGATGAGCGCGGGCCGGTCAGCCCGGAAAAGTATTATCCCATCCACCGCGCTGCACCGACGCTGGCGGACCAGTCCACGTCACCCCAGGTGCTGATGACCGGCATCAAGGTCATTGACCTCATCTGCCCGTTTTTGAAGGGCGGCAAGGTCGGCGCGTTCGGCGGTGCGGGTGTCGGCAAGACCGTCATCATCATGGAATTGATCAACAACATCGCCAAACTGCACGGCGGCGTGTCCGTGTTCGCCGGCGTGGGCGAACGCTCGCGCGAAGGCAACGACCTTTACACCGAAATGTCCCAGGCCGGCGTCATCAACCAGAAGGACCTTGGCAAATCCAAAATCGCACTCGTTTATGGCCAGATGAACGAGCCGCCGGGCGCCCGGTTGCGCGTCGGTTTGTCGGGCCTGGCCATCACGGAATATTTCCGGGACGAGAAAAACCAGGACGTGCTGCTGTTCATTGACAACATTTTCCGGTTTTCGCAGGCCGGTTCGGAAGTGTCCGCGCTCCTGGGACGCACACCAAGCGCCGTCGGTTATCAGCCGACGCTCGCCTCCGAAATGGGCGATTTGCAGGAACGCATCACCTCAACCAAGAAAGGCTCCATCACTTCGTTCCAGGCCGTGTATGTGCCGGCGGACGACTTGACCGATCCCGCGCCGGCGACGACGTTCGCGCACTTGGACGCGACCATCGTGTTGGAACGCACCATTGCCGAACTCGGCATTTATCCCGCCGTGGATCCGCTGTCCTCGACGAGCCGTGCGCTCGCGCCGGAAATTGTGGGGCAGGAACACTACGAAGTCGCCTGTGGCGTGCAGAAGGTTTTGCAGCGTTACAAGGATTTGCAGGACATCATCGCAATTCTCGGCATGGACGAGCTTTCGCCCGACGACAAGCTCACCGTCTATCGCGCGCGAAAAATCCAGCGCTTTCTCAGCCAGCCGTTCTCGGTGGCGGAAGTGTTCACCAGCCGCCTGGGCAAGCAGGTGCCGGTGGCCGAAACCGTGCGCGGCTTCAAGGAAATTCTGGACGGCAAGCACGACGCTGTGCCGGAACAGAACTTTTACATGAAGGGCGGCATCGAAGAAATTAATGAATAACAACGGGAGGGACGGCATGTTCCGTCCCCCAATAATGGGTCACCGGCACGGCGACCCTCCCGATAACCAATGGCCAATACGCTCAAACTCGAAATTGTCACGCCGGACGCGAAGATTTTTTCCGACGACGTGGACATGGTCACGCTGACCGGCGTCGAGGGCGAGATGGGCATTTTGCCCCAGCATGTGCCGCTGATGACGCAACTGTGCGCGGGCGAAATCATCGCGCACAAGGGGCAGGACACGATCTTCCTCGCCGTCGGCGACGGTTTCGTGCAGGTGACCGGCGACCACGTGGCCATTCTCACCGACATGGCGATTCGCGCTGAAAACATCGACGAAGCCAGGGCCGAGGAAGCGCGCCTGCGCGCCGAGTCGCGGCTCAAGGAAAAAATCACCGACGAAGAAGCCGCGCGCATTCAAGGCGCCCTTGTCCACGCCACGGTCCAGCTCAGGATCAAACGCCGGCGGCGGAAGTAAACTCCAGCTCCGTCAGGAGCGGAATCTTTGTAGTTTTGGTAAAATTTTCCTCAAGCCCTGGAGGGGCGGCACTCCTATGTCGCTCCTGACGGAGCTTTTATTTTTTGGTCCGGCTGGGCTACAAAGATTTCACCCCTGACGGGGTTAAAACAAAAAACGGACGGCAAATCACCGCTCCGTTTCAGCTCTCGATCACGCTGATTTCGACCGGCTCGACGCTGACGCCCAGTTTCTCCAGCCATTGAATGGCGGCCTTTACGTCTTCGCGCTTGCCGTCCAATTCCAGACACACGATGCCGATTTCATCGGTCACACTGGCTTGCCGGATGTTGGTGATGACTTTGAACTTGTGGCCGACTTCCCAAATGAGCGGTTTCTTGATGAGCTTGGGCGGAAACATCAGCCACAAACGCCTTTGGGTGGGCGAACCCGGCTGTGTCAGTGCGGTTTTTTTAAATGCTTTGGCCATATTGAACAACTTTCTTTTTCACCGTAGCGCAGGCGTCTCGCCTGCACTTCTGTTTCTCCTGTCTGGCTGAGGCTCGACGGCCGGGCAGGCGGGACGCCTGCACTACTTTAGCCGCCGGCGATTGCCGGGATGATGCTGATTTCATCGCCGTCTTTCAACGGTGTCTCGCGGTTTTTGAGGAAGCGGATATCTTCCTCGTTCACATAAACGTTCACGAAGCGGCGCACCTCGCCTTTGTCATCCACGAGCCGTTCCTGGATGCCGGGGAAGCGCGTCTGCAATTCGACAATCGCCTCGCCGATGGTGGCGGCGTTGACTTCGACCAGCTCCTCGTTGTTGGTCAGCTTGCGGAGCGGCGTTGGGATTCGTATTTTTTTTGGCATAAATTAAATTTTTTGGGTAGGGTCGGCTCGCCGAGCCGACTGGACGCCCCGGCGGGGCGTCCCTACCTGTTTATACATTCACTTTTTCCTCATGCGCCAGCAGGGCCTCGAACTCGCGCAGGCTGGGCTTGATTTCGCGCGGCTTGCCCACGTGGCCGGCCACGGCGTCTAGCGTCTTCAATCCGTTGCCGGTGACGCAGAGGACGGCAGAATCATTTCGCGGAATTTTGCCCGACGCAATGAGTTTCTGCGCCACGCCCACAGTCACGCCTCCCGCCGTCTCGGCAAAAATGCCCTCCGTCTCCGCCAGCAGCTTGATGGCGTCGCGGATTTCATCGTCGGTCACGTCGTCCGCCGCCGCGCCGGTGTCCTTCATCACCTTGAGCGCGTAGAAACCATCCGCCGGGGTGCCGATGGCGAGCGATTTGGCAATCGTATCGGGCTTCACCGGCCTGAAGAAATCCAGGCCCGCCTTTTGCGCGGTGGAAATGGGCGAGCAACCGGTCGCTTGCGCGCCGTGAATGGAATGGTTCGATTCCGACACGAGGCCAAGCTTCACGAATTCCTGGTAACCCTTTTGGATTTTTGTCAGCAACGAGCCGGAGGCCATCGGCACGACCGTGTGCTGCGGCAGGCGCCAGCCGAGTTGCTCGACAATTTCATAGGCCATGCTCTTGGAGCCTTCGGCGTAATACGGCCGCATGTTCACGTTCACAAACGCCCAGCCGAACTTGCCCGCGATCTCGGCGCAAAGGCGGTTCACCTCGTCGTAATGGCCTCTGATGCCGATGACGTGCGCGCCATAAACGAGCGAGTTGACGATTTTGCCCTGCTCCAAGTCCGACGGGATGAAAACGTAAGATTTCAATCCGGCAGACGCGGCGTTGGCAGCGACGGAATTCGCCAGATTGCCGGTCGAGGCACAGGCAACGGTATCGAAACCCAGTTCACGCGCCCGGCTCAACGCCACGCTCACGACGCGGTCCTTGAATGACAGCGTCGGATAATTGACCGTGTCATTTTTGATCCACAATTCGCGGATGCCGAGTTTTTTGGCCAACCGATCGGCCTTGACGAGTGGCGTGAAACCGACCTGCAAACCGACCGTCGGGTCATTCGCCACTGGCAGCAGTTCGCGGTAACGCCACATCGTCTGGGGACGCGATTGAATCGCCGCCCTGGTCAGCGACTTCTTGATGCGGTCGTAGTCATAGACCACTTCGAGCGGGCCGAAGTCGAACTCGCAGACATGCGTGGCGGTGAGCGGATATTCCCGCCCGCACTCGCGGCACTTGAGCGCCTTCATGAAACCGTGATATTCACTCATAAATATTTTTCTCTTTACCCCGTAGCAGCCGACGTCAGTCGGCTCATTATTCATCTAGTCAGAGCGGACTGACGTCCGCTGCTACGAACGTTTCAAGGCAAACAAAAAGCCCCGACTCATGGATGAGAAGGGGCCGACAAAGCTTGTGCGCTCTTCTCATTTTTCCCCGACACCCGTCGGGGCTGGATTTGGCACCTGGTCGTTGAACTTGCACTTCAACCGGTTGCCGTGGCGTCAGCGGGCCAGTCCCTCAGCCACTCTTCATGAGTCCGTTGCATCAACGGATGCGCATAAGCTGATTCAATGGTAAAATTCTGTCAACTTATTTTTCAATGCAGAAACCAGTTGACGAAATCGCCTTCCAGTCGTATAAGAGCACAGTAGTTTGATAAAGAGTTTGAAGTAGCAGTTAGTGGCACAAAGCAAATCATGGTTCCTCACCAATTAGTTGTGCCACAAGTGGAATTGTGTGCCTTATATTGTGGTTTTTACTTTACTTTAACCGGCAATTTTGGTTGCCTGAACAAAAGTCATGTATCTCAAGAATCTGACGGTTTTTGGCTTTAAGTCCTTCGCGGACAAAACCGCGTTGAATTTCCAACCCGGCGTCACCGCCATCGTCGGCCCCAACGGCTGCGGCAAATCCAATGTATCCGATGCCATCCGCTGGGTGCTCGGCGAGCAATCGGCCAAGGCTTTGCGCGGCGGCGAAATGGCCGATGTGATTTTCACCGGCACCGACGGACGCAAGCCGATGGGCATGGCCGAGGTGTCGCTCACGCTGGGCGACATGGACGAGGACCACCTGCGCGCGGCGGGGGTTGAGATGGCTTACAACGAGGTCACCGTCACGCGCCGGATTTTTCGCGACGGCAACAGCGAATATTTCATCAACCGCACCTCGTGCCGGCTCAAGGACATCCAGCAACTGTTCATGGGCACGGGCGTGGGCCGCACGAGCTACAGCATCCTGGCGCAGGGCCACATCACGCAAATCCTTTCCAGCAAACCCGAAGACCGCCGCCTCATTTTCGAGGAAGCCGCCGGCATCACGAAATACAAGAGCCAGAAAAAGGAATCGCTCCGCAAACTGGAATACACCGACCAGAATCTTTTGCGCATCGCCGATCTCATCCGCGAAGTGAAACGGCAAATCGGTTCGCTCCAGCGCCAGGCCGGCAAGGCGCGCCGTTACAAACAGATTTCCCAGGAACTCCAGCACCTCGACACGCAGTTCGCGCGCCATCAATTCGACGTGCTGCAGGCCGAGATCACCGAAAAACAGACCGCCGCCGAAAAACTGCGCGGTGAAATTGAAGGAGGTTCCGCTGACGTTTTGCGTTGCGAGGACGAGATCAAGCAACTGCGCGAACGGCTTTCCGAACTGGAACACGAAGTCGCCGAAAAACAGCAGCGCAGCCTGGAATTGAAGGGTGAAACCGACCGGCACGAAAGCCGGATTCAATTCAACGAGGAACGCCTGCACGAACTCGCGTCGCAAAATACCAAGGCTTTGACCGAAATCACCCAGGCCGAGGAGCGTTACCACGCCGCTTCCGGTGAATTGAAGGCGGTGGTGGAGCGGTTGACCGCTTCAGAAAACGCGCTCCTGCAACATCGCCTGACGCTGGAGCAGAAACAGTGGGTGTTGAACGCGGTTGAGGAAGACTTGCACCAGCGGCAGGAAGCGTTGCGCCAGGCGCAGTCCGAGGCATTCGCCGCGGCGCAGGATTTGACGCGGATTCGCAACGAAATCACCGCGCTCGATCTGCAAAAGCAGGGCAACAGCATCCGGCTGGAAAAACTTTCCGCCGAAAAAGTGCAGCTCGAAGAGGAACGCACCCGGCTCGAAGCGCGCCTGCAGGAATTCACCGCGAGCGTCGAGGTTGAGAAACTGAACGCGCAGACCAAGCGCGGCTCGGTCGATCAGCGGCAAAACCGGTTGCGCGAACTCCAGGTGGAATTGCAGGCGTCGTCCGCCGAGCAGGACCAGTTTTTACAGGCGCAGGCCGAAAAACGTTCGCGCCTGAACGTGCTCGAACAGCTCGAAGGTTCGCATGAAGGTTTCAGCGTGGGCACCCAGGCCGCTTTGCGCCAGTCACGCAAGGTCATCGGCTCGCTCGCCGACCGCATCCGCGTGCCGGATTCGTATGTCGTCGCCATCGAGAATGCGCTCGGCCACCATCTGCAGCTCGTTTTGACCGAGCAGCCGGAATCCGCGCAGCAGATTCTCGCCGACCTCAGCGCCAACAAGGTCGGTCGCGCCAGTGTCGCCGCGCTTTCACTTGAGTATACCAACGACAAGCAATTGTTTTTTGAGGGTGAAATGGCGCCGGGCAGCGGCCTCGATGCGATTCAAAACGGGTTGCAAAAGGGCCAGGTCATCCATGCCCTGGCAGTGGTCCAGGGCGAGCCGTCGGTGGAAAAACTCCTCAAGGCGTTGTTGGGCCGCACCTTCATTGCGTCCGATCTGACCACGGCCACGGCCCAGATTCAAAACGGCCACGCGGGTTGCGATTTCGTCACGTTGAGCGGCGATTTGCTCAGCCGGCACGGCGTTTACACGGGCGGTTACTTGAATGGCAATGGCAATCCCAAGGCTCCAGCTTCGATTCTCGGACGCAAAAACCAGATCTCCGAACTGCACGGGGAACTGACGGAAGTCCAGCTCCGCGTCGCCGAAATGAGCCGCAAACGCGGCGCACTCCTGGGCGAGCAGACGGAATTGCAGGCCAGCTTGCAGCAGGCGCAGACGGAATTGCGCGAGCAGGAAGTCGCCATTGCCACGCGTGAGGGCGAATTCAATGCCTTGCAAAATTCCAACCGGCTGCTGCACCAGAAAATCGAGACGGTGATTTTTGAAATTCAAAGCCTCGCCGCCCAGGAGCAGGAAGGTTCGCAAAAGCGCAGCGCGCTGGCGGCCCGGTTGAACGAACTGGAAACCCGCGAACGCGCCGGTCAGGAAAAAGTCGCCGCGCTCGCGGCCGACCTGGAGAATCTGCGCCAGCAGCGTGACGCCGCCCATGCCGCGCTCACCGAGAGCAAGGTGGCGCTCGCGGCGGAAGAACAACTTTTGGCATCGTTCCGCCAGCAACAGCAATCTTTGGCGCAACGCATTGGCGAGCTGACCCAGATGCTCGAGCAGCGTCGCAACGAAGTGTCATCTTTTATTGGCCGCAAGGAGCAGGCGGAGTCGGAAATTCAGGATTCACGGTCGCAAATCGGGCGTTTGCAGCATGAGCGCGAGCAGGTGAACGCGCAAACCGCCGAACTGGCCGGCCGGAAACAATCGCAGGAAGGCGACGTTGTGGCGCGCGAAGAAAATTTGAGCGGGCGGCGGCGGCAGTTGACCCAGTTGCAGGAACAGCGTGGCGCCCTGGAGGTGGAACTGGCGCAGAAAAACATATCCGTCCAAAACCGGCGCGAACGGATCCAGCAGAAATATCACGTCAATCTCGACGACGTGCGCAGCGAGTGCATCACCATCACATTCGCCGACGAAGGCGCGGCCAAGGTGCATGTGATGACGCCGGAAGAAATGGCCGCCGCGGGCGCGGCCACGGATTGGAACGCCGTCGCGCAGCAGATCGAAGCCTTGCAGAAACGGCTTGACGAAATCGGCCCGGTGAACCTCGTGGCCATCGAGGAATACGAGGAAACCGAGCAGCGTTATCAGTTTCTGACAAAACAGAACGACGATCTGGTCCAGGCCCGGGTGCAACTGCTGGAAGTCATCAACCGCATCAACGTGCAAACGCGGCAGATGTTCACCGAAACGTTTGAAAAGATCCGCGAGAATTTCCGCACGATGTTCACCGAGGTCTTCGGCGGCGGCAAGGCGGACCTGATTATGTCGGACCAAAACGACGTGCTGGAGAGCGGCATTGAAATCATGGCACGACCGCCGGGCAAACAACTGCAAAGCATCACGCTGCTGTCCGGCGGGGAGCAGACGATGGTGGCGGTGGCGCTGCTGTTCTCAATTTATCAGGTCCGGCCCAGTCCGTTCTGTTTGCTGGACGAATTGGACGCGGCGCTGGACGAGGCGAACATCAACCGGTTTGTCCATTTGTTGCAGCGTTTCCTGATGCACTCACAGTTTGTCATCATCACCCACAACAAACGCACCATCGGCATGGCCGACGTGCTTTACGGCGTGACGATGGAGGAACGCGGCATCAGCAAGATTGTCAGCGTGAAATTCCACAAGGGTGGGAAAACCGCACCCGAGGTGGAAACCGGCGAGCCAGCCTCCGAGATGGCGCTGGCGAAATAGGTTCTTAACGCAGAGACGCTGAGGACGCAGAGAGCCGCGGAGCTTTTCCTTTAACCACGTAGGAGACGACGTGAGGAGTCTCTAACTTGTTCTTCAGAAACCGAAGATATTTGAGACTCGTCACCTCATCTCCTACAAAGAAATAATTGGCAGTGTACGCCGACACGCTGCAAAACTGGGAGCAAGGTCAAACCGGCCCTGACGGATGACCCGGTCCAGACTTTGGGGGACGTGGAATCCGTCCAGTTCCAAAATCGCCCGCGGATCGGGCGACCACCAGGTGATGGGATTGACCGTCCACGGAAAAATTCCCTGCCGGTAAGCCGCCCGCAGCCGTTTGGTGCCGAGGTCGCCGCCAATCGCCACCAACCCCTCCGCGTCGGCGAGTGCCGGGTCGGGGAAAGCCGTGTTTTTGTTCAGCAAAATTGGCATCTGACTGAATTTACGATATGTGATTTACGATTGACGAGTCATTCCGATGTAGTGTCGGCGCTGTGCGCCGATTCATTCGAGCCACAGGCTCGACGCTACAACAAATTCAGACGCTGCCCACAATCCTCACATCCCGCGTAAATCGTATAACGTAAATCGAAAATCCTTTTCAACGTCCGCTTAACGCATCGAGAAAAACTGTTTCAAAGGCGCCGGCGAGTTCCATCATACGAAAATGCGGCAGGATTTTTCATTGAACACAATCTTTTTACCCTGCTCCGGGTCCGGCGAACCAAGGGCGATCCAGCTTCCGACGCGGACATCATTGAGCACTTGCAACAGCCATTCGATTTCCGGCCCGGAGAGCGTGAGCTGAAAGCTGGAAACTGCCACCTGAAAGCGTCCGGGTTCGTTCAGCATGGCCCGGACGTTTTTCCGGTTCTCCTCCCGTTGGGCGGCGAGTGACTCTTCCAACAGCCGCTGGTTTTCGTCGTGTTTGGCGGTCTTGGCGGTTTTGCTAAGGCGGTGATGCGTTGCGGAAATCAGGGGATAGAGCTTGAGGACTTCGAACCGCAGGCGTTTTTCCGGCAGGCTGATTTCAAAAACCAATTTTTCCCGCCTGGTCCGGATGAGTTTCACCTAATCACGCTCCATGGTCGCATGCAGGCTGTATTTCTGGAGTTGGTGGACATAAAACTCCGCCTTTTCCATGCTCTCGCGCGTCAGCACACTTTTACCCTGGTTGTGGACCTGCAACATGTGAACCTCGGCCTTCTGGCGCTGCCAGCCGAAGACGACCTGAAACACGTGCGTCACGTAGTCCATCAGGTTGACCGGGTCGTTCCAGCAAATGACCCGGTAGCCCGGTTCGAGGTCCGTCCTCGAATCGGTTTCCTCGTCCCGATGGATGCGGGGCCGGACTTCAGGAATCGCCGTGGTCGCCATGACCCGAAAATAAAACGTCCGGACGCAACTGTCGAGGGTGCCGGTGGTGGCTTGCCGAGTGGAAGGTGCGGGGGAATTTACTTTTGTTTTTCGATGATCTTCTTCAGCTGGCCGGCATAATGATTCAAGTTATCAATCATGCCCTGCCATTTCTCCGCCTTGAATGCGGACTGTCCCCAATCATTTATTGAAGCGAAAGTGACACCGGTCCGGCTCTTGAAACTGGCGGACTCGGCTTTGCCCAGGTTTAAATCCAGGAAAAAATAGATTTCGTTTAACAGGTCAATTGACTCGATGTCTTCCTCGTTTTTAAGACTTTTATTGTATTCCAATAAAGTCATCTTTTTTATTGCGAGAACACGATCTTCCAACTGAACCAGATAAGCTCCCAACGAGTCCTTGATTTTTTGTTTTGGGCCGACGGCTTCAGCCGGTTTGTCTTTGTGCTCAGCCACCGTATTAAAGAGCGCTTCCGCTTGTTGAATATGGGAGACGAGATTTTGTCTTTCGGCCTTTTGTGCTTTTTGTTGCGCTTCATGGCTGCGGAACGGAAGCCAAAGAAAGCACCATCCCCAAAAAACGATGATGGCAGCTATTCCACAACCGTCAGCCAATCTATAATTGGCAATAAAACCTTTGATTGGGCCTTGAAAATTTACCAGCTTGCATGCCACGCAACCGGCCGCAAGCATAACCGCGACCATCAAGACACCCATATCGAATCCCCCCTTTGCGGTTTCGAAGTTTCCGCACCAATAACGCCAGAATCGCTTGATCGCCGACATGAAGCCAAAGCATCCTCGAACTGATTGGATTCGTAAAGCTTCTTATTACTTGACACCACCGTTACAGCTATTGACTTTTCCCGTCAAAAACCTTAATTCCATCCCTATGAGTACACTATTAAGCAGTCTATCGGTTCAACAATTACGCAAAGCAGCCACACTCAAAGAGAAAATCCAATCGCTGGAAAAAGAGCTTGGCCAGCTATTGGGTTCTTCAACCAAACCTGCCGCTCCTGCAGTTCCGAGGAGGAAGTTTAAGATGAGTAGAGCGGCCAGGGCCAGGATCAGTGCTGCCGCCAAAGCAAGATGGGCGAAACTGAAAGGGCAAAAGCCATCAGTGAAACCGGCCAGGAAAGCCAAAGGGAAGATGAGTGCGGCGGCCAAAGCCAAACTCTCGGCCAAGATGAAAATGATTTGGGCCAGGAGAAAGGCCAAAAAGTCCAAATAACAGACGGTCTTGAAAGCGTGCGAGTTTCCGCCAAAGGAAACTCAAATTAAATCAAACCGGCCTGGCTGGGGCGTTCCGGCAAATGATCCGATAACCCGGTTCGAGGTTTGTCCTCGAATCGAGTTTTTCGTCCTCATGGAGGTCGGGACGGATTTCAAGAGTTGCTGCTTGCGAGTGGGAACGCCGCGCTGCTGGCGGAGACCAACAAATTGGTCTTCCGAAATGGCTAGGGTGAAGAAGCGGCTTCCAGATCGTGAAGCGTGGGTCCCACCATATCGCCAAGGCGGTCGCTGGTCGTGTATAAAACCACGCCAAAACCCGCCAGCACGGTCAGTAAAACGATGAACGCCCAAAAGTGGCGCGCTTCAAAACGCTTCAACGAACGCGCAAAGGCGACCAACCCAAACAACGCCGTCACGACAATCACCGCATCCACGCTCGCCCGTTGCCAGTAACTGCCGCCCAGATGCAGCCACATTCCGAACTCATCGAACGTGAGACCCATGGCCACGCCATATAACAGTGCCGTGATTTCCGCCGTGCGACCGATGGGCCGGCGAAAAATGCTGTAACCACCCACTGCCGCCAGCAGAAAAATGCCGTAGTTCAAATGATGAACGTGGGTGCCGTGCAGGAAGAAATAAAAGTTCGGCATCGCTTTGGACATGATCAGCAACACAAACACCCGCGACAGGACGAACGTCAGGATGAAGCTGAACAAAGCCCGGCGCGCCAGCCGGTGCGCCGTCTCCCGATGAATGGTGGGTTCAGTATTTACGGGTGGTGAAATCATCAATTGGCCCGCGTTTGTTTGTAATACCACTGGAGTTGTTCCGGGGAAGCGCCTTCATCCACATTTTCCGTTGCCACCAGTTCGCCACCCCGGGCCGGCGGCAACACTTCCTTTAATTTCCATTCATTGTCCAGCCGTCCGAAGGTCCAGAATTCCACAAACGGTGTGACGTCCGCGTCCTGGCTGATCAGCAGATTGTTTCGGCGGACCGCCCTTTGGGCATGGGCGCTGATCCGGACGGTGAATTCATCCTTGGAGTTGTCCGAGAAGTTCCGCACCAGAATCAACTCCGCCTTGCGGACGCAGAGGTTGCGGAACTCCAGTTGCGTTCCCTGTCCTCCCAAACGCACGAGTTCGCCCTGCAAGTTGGTTGCCACGTCGGGGAATAATTCACCGGTCGGGACGGCCGCGGGATCGCCTTTTTCACGCGCCAGCGTGACATCCAGGAAAACCTGCCGGGCGCGTTCCAGCATCGCCTGGCGGTCCCAGAGCTTGTCCGTCTGGACCAGAAAATTCAGCAGGCGCTCGATCCGCGTGGCCTTGTCCAGCGTCTCTTTTTCCAGCCACGGCCCCGCCGGGCCTTCCTTGCCGGCGGTTTCATCATAAACCTGGTTCAGTCCCGTGTCCGTAAACTGCTCGAAAAAGTTTTCCTCTTTCAACGCGTCGGACTCGCGGGATTGATCAATCTCCCGCAGCAACCACGCGCCGCCCTGACGATGAAACGTCCAGAATTCCTGGAACCGCGCCGGCGCCTGGTCGCCCCGCAAAAATTCCCCGGTGTGATCGTCCACGTAATGGTCGCGGGCGGTGGCGGTGATGAGCGCCGTAAACTCGCGGTCGTTCTCCTTTTGCGGATAGCGGACATTCACAATGTCCACGTGCTCGACGTTCAAATTTGAAATCATGTTGATCTCGTGATTGGCAATCATGCCGCTGATTTGCGAGCAGTGTTCCGCGTAAAGGTCCGGCATCAGCAACGGTTTCATCGGATCGTATTGCCTCGCCTGCCAGCATTTCTGCAATTCCACGAAGGTGGATCTGGCCTGGGCTTCCAATTTGTCGGGGGCCATCGTCTGATCCACCCGCGCCAGAAATTCCAGCAGCTTGCGCGTCTTGCCCGCTTTGCGTTCGATGTCAAAACGACTGTTCACATAGTCCAAATCTTCATCCTTCGCCTGTTTGTTCTGCACCGCTTTCGCAATCAAGAAAATGACGACAAATGCCCCAATAAATATGAATATTATTGTGGGGTCACCCGAACCTCCTCCCGAATAGCCGCCGCCCCCAAACCCACCACCGAAACCGCCGCCCCCGCCGCCGCCTTTGTTATGCACGGCAATGCCATTGGCGAAGTAGGTGTTCGGATTGTCCGTTTGCAAATTATAGACGCGCGTTGGGGCGTGAACTGTTTCGAGGCTGGTAATCACCTGTTCGCGCAGCCCATCGTCAACCACGGCAAAAATCCGGTCTCCGACCTTCAAGGCTTCCAATGTTTTGAAAGTCCCGTCGCCGACGTAGAACGGATGCTCGCGCGTCACGCGCAAAGTTGTCTCCGCGGTGCCCACGACGACGTATTCGTCCACTTCGTGAACAATCACCCGGCGCACGGTCGAGTGAACAATTTCCCCGGTCGTGGTAAACGCCAGCAACTCATCCCCGGGACGGATTTCGCTGATGGGTGATGACGTGCCATCGGCGCGCACGATGGGCGTGTCCGGCAGGAAACACCCTTTGTTATGCACGACAATGTCATTGGCGAGATAAGTGCCTCCCGGCATGACCAGCAGGTTGAAAGCGGGATGCACCGCTTTCACGCGGGTGATGGCGTCGATTTGAGCGGTCCGGAACTGATTTGTTTCGCGCAGGTAAAGCGTGTCACCGGGCTGAAGGTTGGCGGCCACCCGGAAAACTCCCGGGTCAATTTGCAGGGGATGTTCCGCTGTCACCCGCAAGATTCTCCCGGCGGCGGCAATCTCCACGTATTCGGTGGGAACTACTTCAACGGTGGCCTGAATTATCGCCGGCTGAAGTTCCCCGTCCACCACCGCCCAAACGATGTCGCCACGCGCCAACTGTTCGACGGGGACCTGTCCTGCCGGTGTGGCGATCAGCGTGCCCGCTTCCAGACAGCCGCCGCCGCCGCGGCCCCAGGCAATCGAGGCCGCCAGCAAGGTGCATAGAAAAATAAAAATACTCCGCATTTTCATGCGAACATTCTCAAGTGTTGTGCCGGGCATGGCCATTACAATGAGGCGCGAAATTTACCAGGACCGCCTGCGGCTGATCCGTCAATGCAGGGCGGCGATGATTCCGCCCAGGACGGCCGCGGCGACGACGATGCTGACCCCGATGATGCTGGCGCCGACGACCCGGCCAAAGTAATTGGCCACTGCCACGTTGCCGCGCGCAATTTCCTTGTCCTCATCAATGTTGGGTGTCAGGCGCTCGATAAAGCGGGGCAAAAACATGGATGCCACCAATATCAGCGCGATGCCGATAAGACCGCCGAGTGCCGAGAACACCACGGCCCAGCCCATATTGCATGTTACTTCACTCATGATTTTTCCTGTTTGGTTGGAGCAGCAGAGCGATAAATCCTGCCGGTGATTTTGTTTCGAAATAAATTACCCAACCCGATTTTGCAACCATTCACTTGCATGCCGCGCATTTAACCCCAGCCGCCAGGAAAAACAAGCGGAATGCTTCACTCACGGGATTTTCAACGCAAAGACGCTCCGCTGCCGTTCTTGCTTCCGCCTTCGTTCTGCTGCGGCGTGGCAGTCTTCGCTTTCGCTGCGCTTCGAGTCAAGCTGGCTTGCCGAGCCGTAGCTCGCAGCGTCTGTGTCTGGGTGTCTCCGATAGCCCGCCTTCGCCAGGCTACGGCGCGGCAGCCTCCGCTCTTGCTTCGCTGCGAGCGAAGGCTGGCCTGCCAACCATAGCTCGTTCTGACGAGTGACGGTTGGTGCCGGTGGTGAGACTCGAACTCACACGACTTTTTACGGTCCCAGGATTTTAAGTCCTGTGCGTCTGCCATTTCGCCACACCGGCTACCTTTATTCTATTGATGATTTTGCTTGTTCACCAATCGCTACTTGACTTTGCGACACTTTTTGCGACACTGTTACGGTATGAAACCTATTGAAACCGTAGGCAGTCAAGAATCCGCAGTTGTCAGTCGCAAGTCTCATTCGCAACACAAGTATGCGAAGGTTTTGGACGGACGCAAGCAGCCAATTCGAGGATTGTGGCAGCGTAATGGAAAATTCATCGCCCGGATCGCCATTGAGGACGAGGCCGGCATCAAGAGCAACCGAT
Source organism: Verrucomicrobiota bacterium (assembly GCA_049511835.1). Classification (GTDB taxonomy): domain Bacteria; phylum Verrucomicrobiota; class Verrucomicrobiia; order Limisphaerales; family UBA11358; genus UBA11358. The sequence continues at coordinate 19,656 of JBEKXN010000029.1, forward strand.
GGGTGTCCTTGAAAGGCGCGACGACGGTCGCCCAGGCACAGGAGCAGCTTAAAACCCTCCACGTTGACCGGACACGCAACGATCTGCCAATTCTCAAGCGCACCCCAAAATTCGCCGATTATTCCGATCAGTATTTTGCCTACTACGACACGGTGAAGGACGCCAAGCGCCCGGCGACCATTGAAAAAGAGCGCGGAGCAATCAAGCTGTGGAAAGCGCACCTCGGCGGCCTGCGGTTGGATAAAATTCGGCGGCTTCACATCAACTCGTTTATTCAAAAGCGGCAGGCGGACAAAATATCGGGCCGCACGGTGAACTTGGATATAATTGCACTGCGGAATGTCCTGAAAAGGGCGATTGACGATCAATGGTTGAAAGTTTTGCCAACGGAAAATTTGCGCCCGCTGAAATGGACGCCGCGCAAGCGCGAGTTGGTGACGCAAGCAGATATTGAGAAATTGTGTGAAGCTGCACATGAAGTTTCCAAAAATGGTCAGGAGTTTTCGGATTATGTGAAACTGTTGGCTTTCAGCGGCGCGCGGCGCAGCGAGGCTTTGCGACTTAAATGGTCTGACGTGGACTCGCAAAACGAGCAGCTAACCATCGGGGCTGATGGTTTGAACAAGGGCCGCGAAGTGCGGGTTGTGGATTTCAACCAAAAGCTGAAGGAGCATTTGGGTGACATGCTTAAACGGAAGGCACCTGATTCAAAGTATTTGTTTCCATCGCCGCAGCGCGGCGATACGGACGCCCATGCCAAGACGTTCATGGAAAGTTTGCGACTAGCCAGGACGAAATCAGGTTTGGCGAACATTGGTTTTCACGATTGCCGTCACTTTTTCATCAGCTACGCCGTGATGAGCGGAATTGATTACATGACGATTGCCCGCTGGGTCGGCCACAAGGACGGTGGGATTCTCATAGGCAAGGTGTATGGACATTTGAGCAACGAACATGCACAAGCACAGGCGGCGCGGCTGAACTTTGGCCCGGCAATTGTGACGATGCCGCAGGCGGCGACTGCGCGTGGATGAGCGACAGGCAGGCATCCCTTTTTGCGCCGCGACAGTTACGCGCCGGGTTCGGCACCCTTGGGCGTTGGCACTTTATTAACCTGGGAAAATTCACCGGCACTGGCGCGGCGGTGGAATTCATCAATCGCTTCCTGGGTGAGATATTGCCGACCGGCGATGTTGACGGTTTTGAGCCAGCCTCTTTTGCGCCAGCGCCACGCCGTGCATGTCGTCACGCCTACATACTCCAGCCATCGCGACAGGCTGACGACTGCCGCGCCGGGAATCGGATACAATTTGCCATTTGAATCAATTTTCACACGGCACATCCTGCCGCGCGCCCGGCAGACGTTGGCGCGTCACACACACAAGATTTGAATTGGGAATCCGTATGCTGTTGGGTTTCAAATTAGTGATTCTGTCCGTTAATCATGGCAAAAGTTTCTGAAACCAGACATGCAGACTCCGAGCGTGATTCCTAAGTGCCATCCGATGGCGAAGCGAACGCGGTCAAGGTGGAGGCGACGGGTGCAGGGCGCACAACCTTGACGGCGGGAGCGAGCCATATAATGGAGGCACGAGGCACGCTCGGCGTGCGGCTGCAAAATCCAACTGGCATTCTGGTTCCGAATTTTTCTGCGACGGATGATCGCGTTTTATTTTTTTAGTTGTGCCAGTATTGGGGCTTTCGGTGGTGTTTTATATGAAACGCCATCAACGGAAGTGCCAATGCTGCAAAAAGTGGTTTGCCACCGATCCCCGCAATCACCATCACCAACGATTCTGCAAGCGGGCACGTTGCCGCAAAGCCAGCAAGATTTTCAGCCATAAACAATGGCTGGCAAAACCAAGGAGTTGGAAATTATGGGGCGGAGCGGCTGAAGTGGAGCGAGTCCGGGCCTGGCGCAAGCTGCATCCGTTCTACTGGAAGCGCACAATTCCCCTTATTCCACCGACGTTAAATTGCGCTACATAGATTTCATCGTTGCGGCTCGCATCCTTCTGTCACAATGAACAAATGCTTTCCAGGTTTTTGGCTGGGAGTCGTAATGAAGCCATGAAACAAACCAGAAATTAGGTGTATGAATCGAAAGAAAATAGAACGCCAGATGAAAAGTGCCGCCATATATGTGCGCAGGTCCACGAAGCATCAGCAATGCACGACCAGCAACCAAATGCGTGTCATTCGCGAATCTGCCAAGCGGCGGGGTTTAGAAATCGTGGAGGAATATTCGGACGAGGACAAAACCGGGTTGAAGCCATAAAATAAATCAGAAGTCACGCCGCATGAGCCGCAAGGATACAGAACGCTGGTTGAACAGCGCCGCCGTGTATGTGCGCATGTCCACGGAACATCAGCAGTATTCGACCAGCAACCAGATGGATGTGATCCGCGAAAATGCGAAGAAGCGCGGTCTGGGAATCGTGAAAGAATATTCGGATGAAGGCAAAAGCGGGTTGAACATCCAGGGGCGCGACTCGCTCTCACAGATGATCCGCGATGTCGAGGAGGGGCGGGCGCAATACTCGTCCATCCTCGTCTATGACGTGAGCCGGTGGGGGCGTTTTCAGGATGCGGATGAAAGCGCGTATTACGAATACATCTGTCGGCGGGCGGGCATCTCGGTTCACTACTGCGCGGAACAATTCGAGAATGACGGCAGCCCGATGTCCACGGTCATGAAAAGCATGAAGCGGACGATGGCCGGTGAATACAGCCGGGAACTTTCGACAAAAGTGTTTCAGGGCGCGTGCCGGTTGATTCAGCTTGGTTACAAGCAGGGTGGAACGGCCGGGTTCGGTCTGCGCCGGATGCTGATTGACCAGAACGGTGTGCGGAAAGCGATGCTGAAAATGGGCGAGCAAAAAAGCATCCAGACCGACCGCGTGGTGCTGGTGCGTGGCCCGGAAGAAGAAATTAAAATCGTCCGCTGGATTTTCCAGACGTTCACCGGCGAGGGGAAAATCGAATCGGAAATCGCGGCCATTTTGAACACGCAAGGCGTGAAGACGGATTTCGGACGGGAATGGAATCGCGCGACGGTGCATCAAATTCTCACGAATGAAAAATATATCGGCAACAACGTGTATCACCGGACCTCGTGCAAACTGAAAAAGAAGCATGTGGTCAATCCGCCGGATAAATGGATTCGGGCGGACGGCGTGTTTGAAGGCATCGTTGAACCTGAACTATTCTGGCGGGCGCGGGAAATCATCCTGGCGAGAAGCCAAAAGCTGACCGATGAGGAGATGCTGGAAAAACTGCGCGTTTTGCTAAAACTGCACGGCCGAATCTCCGGCATACTCATTGACGAAGCGGAAGGTCTGCCATCAAGCACGGCGTTTAGCCACCGATTCGGAACTCTGGTCAGTGCTTATCGGTTGATTGGCTACGACCCCGGCATTGATTACAGTTTCATCGAGGAAAACCGGCGACTGCGAAAACTTCACCCGGAAATTGTGGCTTCGGTTGTCCAGCAAATCACGGCGCTGGGTGCGCAGGCCGTGTGGAATGACGAAACCGGATTGCTGGACGTGAACGGTGAAATGCGCGTGTCCATCGTGTTGTGTCGGCATACCCAGACCGGCGCGGGTTCGGCACGCTGGCTGATCCGGCTGGATGCCAGCACCCGACCGGACATCACGATTGCCGTTCGCATGGATTTCACGAATGAGGGTATCCAGGATTATTATGTGCTGCCGGGCATTGACATGACGTGGGAAAACCTGCGCATTGCCGAGACCAACGGCATTTATCTGGACGCCTACCGTTTTGACACGCTGGATTATTTCTTTGGCATGACCGAACGCGTGAAACTGGAGGACATTGTATGAATGATGAAGTCAAAATGATTCCCATTGAGCAAATTCGCATTGTGAATCACCGGCATCGAGACCCGAAAAAATTTGCGGCCATTGTTGAAAACATCAAAAATGTCGGGCTGAAAATGCCGATTCAAGTCAGTCGGCGACCAGCAACCGACAAAGAAGAGGCGGGATACGATTTGATTTGTGGTCAAGGACGGCTGGAAGCCTTCATCGCGCTGGGGCACAGGGAAATTCCGGCCATTGTGGTTGAAATCTCAAGAGAGGAACTGCTCCTTCGCAGCTTGGTGGAAAATATCGCGCGGCGTTATCCACAGCCGATGGATTTAATTCGTGAAATCGAACGGTTGAAGGCGTTGGGATATAGCCACCATCAAATCGGCGAAAAGTTGGATGTCAGCGGCAATCTGGTTGGGGGACTGATGACACTCAAGAAGGCTGGCGAGGAACGGTTGCTGGAAGTCGCCTTGCTCGGGAAAATTCCAATATGGGTCGCGGTGGACATTGCAAAAACGGACACCCTCGAGACGCAGCGCGAACTGCTCAAAGCCTACGAAAGTAAGCAGCTAGATTATGCGTCCCTCAAATATGTGAAGGGTCTGATTGTGCAGCGTCGGTTGATTGGCAAACAGCGTGCCGTCAAAGGGCTGGGAGCAAAACCAAAAACCAGTGTCGAGAGCATGGTGAGCGCATATCGGAAAGAGAGCCAACGCCAGAAGCTGATGATAAAAAAGGCGCGGGTGTGCGATGCCAGACTGTCCTTCATCGTGACGGCTTTCAACAAGCTCCTGGCTGATGAAAATTTCTTCACGCTGTTACGGGCGGAATCGCTGGCCACGATTCCAAAATATCTGTCGGTGAAACTTTCGCCCGAACAAAAGGAGGCGGCATGAACGAAATGAAAATTGGGTTTGAGATGCGGAAAATCCAGTTGGCACTGGAAGATATTTCGCCGATGCGCCAAATCAAAGACCTGCACAAAGGCATAATGCGCTACAAAAAGATTCTGGCCTCCATCAAGGAGGTCGGTCTGGTCGAACCGCTGGTGGTGTATCCGCAAAAAGACGCGCCGGGAAAATATCTGTTAAAAAACGGACATCTGCGCTATGTCGCGCTGAAAGAATTGGGACAAACGACCGCCGATTGCATCATCGCCACTGACGACGAATGCTACACCTACAATGCGCGTATCAGCCGGCTCCCGCCCATTCAGGAACACAGAATGATCGTCAAGGCGGTGAACGACGGGGTCAGCATGGAGCGCGTGGCGGCTGCGTTGAACATGCCTGTCCACGTCGTAAACGCATCCATGAATCTGCTAAAAGGTATTCATGACCAAGCGGCTGATTTATTGAAGGATAAGAACATTTCGCCTCCGGCCATCCGGCTATTGAAGAAAGTCAACGGAATGCGGCAGATTGAAATCGCGGAGATGATGGTGACGCACAATAATTTTTTCACCGGCTACGCTGAGGCTCTGGTTTTGGGAACGTCCAAGGATCAAATGGTCAACCCCGATGTGCCGAAGAAAAAGAAGGGTCTGTCGGCGGAGGACATCGCGCGCATGGAGAGTGAAATGGAATCGCTGGAGCGCGACCTAAAAACGGTCACGGACAATTACACGGAAAATATGTTCACGCTCCAGACCGCTCAAACCTACATCAAAAATCTGCTGAAGAACGCCAAGGTCGTCCGGTATCTGAACGCCAATCACGCCGAGATTTATTCGGAGTTTGAAACCATAGCCGCTACGGAATCAGTGTGAACGAGAATTAGACAGTGTTGGCAACCCTCGCAAAATAGTTTTTTATAAGTTCTTGGAGACATGGACTGCTTACATGGGACAACCGGTTTGACACCAAGTCCAAGCGGTTATGCCGTTTGGCCGCCTCAGCCAAAATTACATTGCCCATGTTCTTAAAAGCAATCGGGTAGTTTTCTGAATCGAGTTGTCGCGCGAAATTTATGACTTGTTCAACACCCTCGGGCACTCCAGATATTAAGTCGCTCAAAAACTTAAAAACCGTGTCGCTATCATTCTTGGAACACAGAAGCGAATCGGTGTTGGAAATAGCGGTGACGGCTTTGGTTTTTTCAAGATCGCCACGATTTTCGTGATAATAATGCAAGCAACTGACAACATGAGTGTAATTGCCTAGTTCAAGCCCAAGCCAACCAGCGATTACTTCTTGAAGAGTTGTGAATTGGATGAAGTTGTAAGGCAAACCACGAAAGATGTCATTACTCCGCATGGTTTGCAGCCAGTGTAGCTTGCCATTTTGGACACGGAGCATAGATTGCGTGTTGCAAGGGATGTCTGGCGAGCGAGGCCGGCCTTCAAAATCTGGAAGATCGGTTTGCGCGTCCCAGATTTGCATGACAATTTGACGGGTAGCTGGGTTCGCCACTAACGATTGGTATGCGTTCTCCAATTGGTCGAGACCATGCTGGTGTCGGAGCCGATGGCCGTATGCTCCGTATAAGGTTGGACCGTCGCCGCAGTATTTTGGGAGGCCGCGATTGAAGAATTTCAGAACTTCTGAATCGTTTCGACCAGAAATAATCCAAATTGCTTCGGCCAGCGCAAAGGCAGGGCTAATGGCAGGCTGTCTGGCAAACACCCATCGTTGGCGTGGGTCTTCGATGGTGATTGTCAAGTGAAGCAATTCAGTCGTAAGACCACCTCGGCCTTGCGCGACTGTTGCGTTGGAGGATTTGAACAATAAATCGAGGGCTTGTAACCATGCCTCGTTTGCACTATGGGCTTGAATGAAGTTAGCCAATTAATACCTCCGCGTTTGGATTGATTTTGAGTCCCCATTTTGGTGGATAAAATGGTTTTGGTAATGGTTGTGACCGTTTGTAAGCCTGCTTGATACGAGTGCGGCCAGTAGCTTCTGAATACTCTGGGAATCGCACGCGGGCATACTTATCAATTTCGCAGAAAAGGTTTTGGCAATCAATGAGCTGAAGACGGCGTCCCCACAGATTTTGAAATGACAAGCCTAGCTGGTCAAAGAAAAATTCCTGGCAATCCGTGACATAACGAATAATTTCAGATTCCGTTAAACCGCCGATGCTTTCAAAACATTTATTTATGCCATGCTTGGCACCCGGGCCGGGGACGACAAATTCCATCTCCGTGAAATCCGTGAGTGTGCTGTAGTTGAGGTCCGTGATGTATTGATAGGCGAGAAAATCTCCGATGGTGGGATATGATCGAAGTAATTCAAACGCCTTGCCCATTGAAGGTGCTGACGCAAGTTTTTCCCAAAGCCTATCGTCGAGCATTTTTCGTATGAGTTTCAAGTGCATCTGGTGTTTATAGACGCACTTTGTCCACGAACCACCAGAAGGCATGATATATGCCGCCGAATAGATTCGCGTTTTCTCGCGCATGGCCTTCGTTAGAACACGTTCATAAGCACGTTCATCGAATGTGTCGGCGCGAATCTCGCCAATTTCCGTTTCGAGCAATTTCCATGTTTCGATTTTGTTGAAAAACTTGAAAAGTAGGCAACGAAAGAAAATATCATCTGGGGACCGCTGCTTGTCGTAAAGAATACAGCGAATCAAATACTGGCTCACACGGTCGGAAGCTCGGTAGGCGTTCGTGAACTTGTAACTCTGTAGAATTTCATCTTCTGTCCACGGCGGGGGTTCGTTTGCAATCCGCTTAAAAAAAACCTTCTGACGCTCTGCCGCAAAGTGCCAGTATGAGTTAAATACCTCGGTTGGTTTGGCAGGTGCAAGCTTGACGAGGATATTGGGCCACACGCCGTGAGATTTAGAATTGCGCGGGGTGACGGCCTTAATATTTTGAAACTTTAATTGCCTCACAATAGGGACGAAAGAATCTGGTTTTGAGCCGTTTTGAGAATCCCGTCATTAAGGACGCGCACGACCGGAGTGAAGTGAGCCTCTTTTCGAGCCAATTGCGCGTAAAGTTGTTCTAGTCGTCTTTGCTTTTCAGAGTTTTCTGAAAGGTGACGTGCAACCAGAAAAACTTTGGCAGGCTTGATTTTTCCCCACGTGCGTTTTTCAATCGCGATCATTTTATCAAGCGTTACCGCGTCACCCCCATCGAATCGCCCATACACCCAAGTTGACCACCAATAACGATCCAGAACAATTGTTGCTCCATCACGGACACATTTGGCGAATCGTGATTCAATGGCATCAATGTGCGCGGCTACGTGAAAAAGCTGCAAACATAGGGGATGGATTGCCTTGACATTCAAACTGGCCGGATCATGGTGCAACTTGTAAACCAAGTCGCCAACTGAACCTTTTGCATTTCCAGGAAACGACGACCAAATCACAACCCGCTCTCCCCGGCTCCGCAAAGCTTTTGCGAACCACTTGGAAAGCGTGGATTTGCCCACACCATCCGGTCCCTCGAATACATATAGCGCCGGTGACGGTTTCATAATTATGTTCCACGGACTTCGGCTGGTATTTGCAATGCTCCAGAACAAGTTTTTTTATGATAAACTTCTATGCGGCTTTTCAATGGCGTGAGCGTTTGTTTCGTTATCCCGGCTCCTCCCAGATGGCAGCTTCCGATAAAACAAACAAGGCCAGAAAAGGTAAGTCCCATTTGTTTGGCCATAAATTGACCAAGTTGGCAAAGTCCCAAATAGTTTCCATAGCCCCGATCAAATAAATATTGTGTGGGGTAATACGCATTGATTGTCAGGAAATTATCGTGGTAGTTAAAACTCACCTGTTGCAAGCAGGGAAACACACACAGCGCCGCGCCATGATGATCTTTTGCCGGATCAAAAATTGTCGCCTGGAGGGCAGAATGACGGGGATGCCGACCTTTTTGCTCGGCTTTTCCCCAAATTTCCAAAATGCGCTGAAGCTGGTTCACCTCTTTTTCTTTACGGACTCCTGCCGTTTCGCTGAAACCAGAAAACTGAATCATGCGCTGAAAATATGTGCCATGACTATTGTGCATCGGCCCTCGCCGTTTAAGCGCCGGAAAAACCTTTTTCAAGTAAATGTCCGTGAAACGTGTCAAGTCGGGTTGGCCAAGCATATTCCATAGCTTCCACGGAAAAATCAGGAAAGATGTGGTATCAATGGAAAATTTGTCGTGTTTCTTCAATTCCTCGTCCACTAACTGCCGAACAATCGGCGTTTCGACAGCCACACCATTTTGTGCCTCCAACTCAAGGACAATGGGACCGGCTTTTGCCCCCGGCGCGGCCATGACAAGATTAAAAATATCAGCCCACCCCTCTGAGACGTTGGTGGAATGAATAACAGCGGTTTTTTTAGGCATCGGGGTCCTCCAAATGGCGGTAAATGCTCCGGCCAGTGAATCCATTTTTTGAAATTCGGACAAATGCGGCCCAAGAGTTGTCGGTCGCTGTCACTTTGGAAATTCCGGGCTTGGCGGCTAGGAATAATGAACCTCCTGAAACCGACTGAACATCCAGCCGATCATTTTCGGCCAGCGCTTGGAATGTCAGAAAAACGCCGTCTCCCACTTCCAGATCAACGGGAATGTCTTGCTTCCACGCCAAATCCACCAACACAAGACGGGCGGGAAACGGAGTATTAAGCACTCGCTCCTTTATTGCCTTTGGCGAACTTTGAAGCAATCGTTCGGCTTGATGCGCCGACACCATATCGAGGGCGTATCGCAAATGCGTTATGATCGTTTCATAACCCACGCCAAATTGGCACGCAACGGCATAAAAATCCCGGTCGGTTGCTGTGACCGGATTTAGCTTTCGGTCTTTGAATGATTTATCAACCGCCCACTTTGGCATGAGCAGGTGGCCGGCGAATTGGTTGACCAAAATTTCATCAGGGTCATCCATTCCGCCTTTTTCCATTTCGCCCAAAACCTCGACTTTGGTGCCGTGATTAAAATACCAGTGGCCGACCTCGTGGGCGCAGGTGAACACCCGCCTGACGGCAGGGCGTTCGGACGGAACTAAAATTGTCTGGGTTTCCCTGGCATACATTCCCCCGAAGCTCGCCCCGGCATGAAACCGCACCTCGATTTTAAGTTTTTCCGCCGCGACATCGTAAATGCAAAGAGGTGTGGATAGCGAGACCTGCGCCATTTTGCGGACCTCCAATGCTCCGCGAAGTGCGCGGCGGGCCAGACTCTTGTTAATCACCGTGTCTTCCTTTCCGATTTCCTGAGAGTCTGAAGCAAGTTCATCACCTTGTCTAAGTCCTCTTTTTTTAGTTTGACCAATTCGCGAGCCGCCAGTTCAACATTCGGATTCGATACTTCCGATTGTTCCGTGGCAATCCATGAGACGCTGACGTCGTATATTTCGCAAAATTTTGCTAATTCTTCGGCAGATACACGTCGTCGGCCTGCCTCGATCTCCGAGATGGTTGGACGTTGATAACCAAATAACTTTGCAACCTGCCCTTGGGACAGGCCAGCGTGTTCGCGCGCGGTGCGTAACCGATTGGCTATTGCTTGGCGATCTTCTTCGGGAGACGGCATAAATTATTTCTCTTTCTTGTTTGCTGGCAGGCGTTCCAGACACCAATCAACCAGCTCCCCGACCGTTCTTGCGCGTTGGCGCTGGTCATCCACCAGCGGGTTGATTTCGGGATCAATTTCAATACCGAGCCGCTCGCTGAATAAACACGCAAACACAATCCCATCATGACTGTCTTTGCCGAGCGCTTGGAATGGATTCGTCTCCCAAGTGATTTCCACATCTTCCGCGTCGGGTGAATCCCGCAGAAGAGCGCACACCAATCTAAACATTTCATTGCGATTCATAATGTCTTACATCTGGTAAGAAATTATTACCAGCCCGCATTTTTGTCAAATGTTTTTTTGAAAATACTTCAAAATCTTGAGATGAACCCATCCACAGCTAGAACGACCAGAATTGATTTTGCAGGCTGAATTAAATTGACCCCGTCCAGTCCGCACACAACAACTCTGCTTGTTGCAACACCGTCTGTGTCGCCTTCTCCTGCTTGTCAGGCGGATAACCGTATTTTCGCAGGATGCGTTTAACCATGACGCGCAGTTTGGCGCGCACGGATTCCTTGGCCGTCCAGTCAATGCTGACATTTTCGCGGATGGTTTTCACCAGTTCCTGCGCGATGAATTTTAGATTTTTGTCGCCCAAAGCTTTTACGGCGCTGTCATTGGTTTCCAATGCGTCGTAAAACGCGACTTCGTCCTGGCTCAAGCCGAGGTCTTTGCCACGCGAATCAGCCTTGCGCATGTCCTTGGCAAGTTGAATCAATTCCTCGATCACCTGCGCCGTTTCGATGGCGCGGTTTTGGTATTTGCGGATGGAATTTTCCAGCAACTCGGCAAATGATTTGGATTGAATCAGGAATTTTTTGGAGCGCAGTTTGATTTCATTGTTAAGCAGCTTGCGCAACAACTCGACGGCGAGATTCTTCTGCGGCATCTCGCGAACCTCGGCCAAAAAATCATCAGACAAAATTGAAATGTCGGGCTTCTTCAAACCGGCGGCGGCAAAAATGTCCACGACTTCATCGGACGCGACGGCGCGGGAGATGATTTGCCGGATGGCGGCATCAATGTCCCCCGGCGATTTATCCTTGCCGCTGATGTCGCTCTTGGCGATGGCGGCGCGGACGGCTTGGAAAAATCCCACGTCATCGCGTATCTCAATCGCTTTGGTATGCGGCACGGACAGTGCAAATGCCTGTGAAAGTTCCGTTACCGCGCGGAGAAATTTCTGTTTATGCTCGTCGGGCTTTTTGGCCTTCGCCGCTCGTGCATATATATACTCCTGCGCCGCCGGGAGCAGTCCGAGTTTTTCAGCCGGTTTGCCGTCCGTCCATTTCGACCAGTCGAATCCGTGAAAATGGTCACAGCAAATTTCGTATTTCTCCAGCATGACGGCGACGGCTTCCTCTTGATCAATCGCCGTCCGCCCGTGGCCGCCACTTTCGGTGTAAATGGCCAGTGCTAGTTTCAATTCATGCGCCAGGCCGAGATAATCCACCACCAAGCCGCCCGGCTTGTCCTTAAAAACTCGGTTCACGCGGGCGATGGTTTGCATCAACCCGTGGCTGCGCATGGGCTTGTCCAGATACATTGTATGCAGGCAGGGCGCGTCAAAACCGGTCAGCCACATATCGCGGACGATGACAATTTTGAACTGGTCTTCGCCTTTTTTGAATCGTTTCGCCAGCGCCTCCCGGCGTGGTTTGTTGCGGATGTGATCCTGCCATTCGAGCGGGTCGCTCGCCGAGCCGGTCATCACAATTTTTATCACGCCCTTGTCGTCGTCTTTATGATGCCACTTGGGGCGCAACTTACGGATGGCTTCGTAAATCTCAAAACAGATGCGGCGGCTCATGCACACAATCATGGCTTTGCCATCCATCACCTCAAGCCGGGCTTCCCAATGCTTTATCAAATCTTCCGCGATAAGGCCGACGCGCTTTTCCGCGCCGACGATGGCTTCTAATGCCGCCCATTTTGATTTGAGCTTTTCCTTGTGCTCCAGTTCTTCGCCTTCGGTCGCGTCCTCAAAATCCGGGTCAATTTTCGGCTTTTCGGATGGCTTCAATTCCAGCTTTGCGAGCCGGCTTTCATAAAAAATTGGCACGGTCGCCTTGTCCTCAACGGCGCGCTGGATGTCATAAATGGAAATGTAATCTCCAAACACCGCCCGCGTGTTGGCATCGGCCTTTTCAATTGGCGTGCCGGTGAAGCCGATGAAGGATGCGTTTGGCAGCGCGTCGCGCATGTGCCGGGCGAAGCCGTCAATGAAATCGTATTGGCTGCGGTGCGCCTCGTCGGCAATGACGACAATGTTGCGCCGGTCGGAAAGCAGCGGATGCTTGCCGCCCTTGTCTTCTGGGAAAAATTTCTGAATCGTCGTGAACACCACGCCGCCCGATGCGACGGCGAGGAGCTTTTTCAAATTGTCCCGGTTTTGCGCCTGCACCGGCTTTTGCCGGAGTAATTCATGGCAGCGAGCAAACGTGCCGAAAAGCTGGTCGTCTAGGTCGTTCCGGTCGGTGAGAATGACGAGTGTGGGATTTTCCATTTCCGGCTCTACCACCAGCCGCCCGGCATAAAATGCCATCGTCAGCGACTTGCCTGATCCCTGGGTGTGCCAGACGACGCCAACGCGCTTGTCGCCGGTTTCGCCGCCGGGCTGTTTCTTGGCGAAGTAACCGGCGCTGCCCTCTTTCAATTCCATCATGCTTTCACCGGCGGCGCGGATGGTTTCGGCAACGGCGATGTTGACGGCATGAAACTGGTGATAGCCCGCCAGTTTTTTGATGACACCACTGCCGCCGTCATCCTCAAACACGACGAAATGCCGGACGAGATCCAAAAAACGGCGCTTGTCGAACACGCCTCGCAACAAAACTTCAAGCTGCGGCATGGTGGCGGGCGCGACGGTTTCACCGTCAATCGTGCGCCACGGCATGAAGCGTTCCTTGTCCGCGCTGATAGTGCCGATGCGCGCTTCGAGTCCGTCCGAAATAATCAGCACCGCGTTGTGGACGAACAGCGCCGGGATTTGCTGCTTGTAGGTTTGGAATTGCGCGAACGCCTGCCAGATGTCGGCGTTTTCGTCCGCCGCATTTTTTAATTCAATGACGCCCAGCGGCAGGCCGTTGATGAAAATCACCACGTCCGGTCGGCGGTTGTGCTGGCCTTCAATCACGGTGAACTGGTTCACCACCAGCCAGTCGTTATTTTCCACGTCGGCAAAATCAATCAACCGGACAATTTCCGCGCCGATGCTGCCGTCCTTGCGACGACATTCAACGGCGATGCCGTCCACCAGCATCCGATGAAATGCGCGGTTACTGGCAATCAGTGACGGATGCTGCGGAATCGTGATTTTACGAAAGGCTTCGTCCAGTGCTTCCGCTGGCAGCTTCGGATTCAACTTCCGCAACGCGGCTCGCAACCGCTCCGGCAAAAACGCCTCGCCAAAATTTGTTCGCTCGGCGGCGGGTTCGCCGGGGGCGATGATCTGACCATGCAGCAATGAATAATCAAGTTCACCAAACCACGATAGCGCGGCGTCCTCGACGATGGATTCGGTGAAGCTCATGTTTTTACAGCGTGTCGGGATTCCTGTTGACCCGCACCGGACAAAATGTCCGGGTAAATGTCCGGGTAGAAATTCCAAGTGGCATCATGGCAGGATGATGAAACGCCGATCCACCGATCACGGCTATCCCGCCATTTTGGCGGGAGGTTTGGCGGGACACTCTGTTCCAGCCCTCGCGAATCCCGACACTTTGTCGCGAGAATTGTCGCGTGGCACTGTTCCGACCGAAAGCTCCCTCCGCTTCCTGCCAATTTGGCAGGATAAATGGCAGGATTCCGGATTGTCGGTTCCCGCTCGCTGGGAATCCTGCCAGTTTGGCAGGGGAATTGGCAGGATGGTTAACGAAGTTCATGACCGTAGAATTTTGTATTCAGTCGCTCGGCCTGAGCCCGTCCTTTCCAGCATTCCCAACTCCTGAAACCTCCGAAGATGATTCATCGCTGTCCGATAAGGCAGCTTCAGAGCCTCGGCATACTCGATGGAAGTCATTGTCTCTTTTGTCGCGAGCCATTCCCATCCAGACCGCTCCGACTTGCTAAGTTTGTCCAGAACTGCGGCGGCGAGAGTCGTTACCGCCGCCTGCGCGTGCCGGTAAATGGTCAGGTTCAAATAAATTCCATCAAACGCATACTTCGGCACCGGCAAGCCATGCTTGCTGGCAGCCGCACCGAGAGTCCTCATCCCCAAACCGCGTCCTTCCAGCAGTTTTGTCCCGCTGAAAGCAAACTGAAGCTTGGGATTCCGATTATACATGGGTGCGGTGAACGCCTGCATCTGCTCGACGGTGATGGGCAACAACGGAGCGCCGGGGCTGCGCACCGTGACCGTATCCGCTGTGACCACCAAATGACAAGTGGCCCCGGTCAGGTCATAATCACGATGCACCAGCGCGTTGATCACAGCCTCGCGAACCAGCTCGAACGGCAGCGCGGGCCGGTCTTCCCGCGTCATCCGGCTCCGGTCAATCACATTCGGCAGCTTTGGGCGCAGCCAGTCCTCCACAAAATCAGGAATCAGGATGGCCGGTCCATCGAAGTTCTGAATCTCGTGCGTGCCGTCAGGAAATTCGATGGTCGCATTCAGCCCGGCATGATGCAGAACCTCGCGCGGTTTTTTTCCGAAAAGCAGGAATCCGAATCCGGTCGGCACCAGTTTTGCGCCCCTGCGACGGAGCAAACCTTGAAGCTCCAAACGATGAATGAATCCCGCAGATGCCGTCTTGTCAGGAATTTTTGTTTGCTCGCGATAACGCGCCAGAGCGTCGGACGCCAAGTCGGCCAGTCCAACACCGGCCAGCGCTTCATCCCATTTTGAAAGTGGCGACGGCTTGACCACTTTCCCGGCCTTGGCCTCGGCGGCACGTTTGAATGCCTGCTCAATAAATTTCTTGTTCACCTCACGAATCTGTTCCTGCAAGTCGAGGTCAAACAGTTGGACTTTGACGCCATTCTGCTCCAGATAACGGATGCCCTGCCGGTCCACGGTTGGGTCCGGGTCTTCAATGCCCACCCAAACCTCGGCAATCCGGGCGTTCACGATCCGCTCGGCACAGGCGAGCTTGGGATGCTTTCGCGCTCCGGGCGCACACGGTTCCAAGGTTGCAAACAGAACCGAGCCATCCAGCCGTTCGCCAGGATGCTTGCGCTCCAGCAAAGTGTATTCCGCATGGTCGCCATGCCGGAGTTCCCCGCGAAACGCCGTATCTACCGTCCCGTCCGGCATCAACAGCACGGCACCCACCAGCGGACTGGCCTTCTTGTCGGCGCGAGGTTCATTGATGGATTGCTTCATCACCTCGATGGCCATTTCCATCAGTTGTCTCGGATTGAATTTGATTTTGGCTACCATGCTGATTTTGGGTGCTTTCAGTTTGCAGCGGACATTTTTTCAGAAACGGCCGGCACGCGCAACTCGCCGGACAGCAGTTTTGGCAGCAGCATATCGTGCTGGCTGCATTTTGAGATGGATTTGGTGAGAAACATTATTCGATTCCAAGTCGGGGTTTGAATGTAGCCACGAACTTTTCCGCGATGGTTTTCACCCATTGATGCTGGCGCGGCCAGTCCGCCACGTTGGCGATGTCTGCCTCGACGGAAACCCAAAAATAGGGGTCTTCCCAATGCAGCGTTTCGCCGATTTGTTTTTCCAATTCCGGAATATGACTTTCCACCAGTTCCTTGTATAGCCGGCGCTGGTTGCGTCCGGCCGAACTCCAAACTGCAAAATAAACACACAGATTGGAAGTGGTTGGATAATATTGTGCGCCAAAATACACACCGTCGTCGAGCGGTTTGAACCGGCAGAGGGTGCGGCCAGCCTCCGGGGCATTCTCGCGAAATGAAAGCTGTGAACCGGCCAAGACCGCCGAACAGGCGCGCCAATATTTGATAAGCAAGCCGCGCTGTTCGTAAGCCTGACGGAGTTCCGGGACATTCAGTGCTTCCTGTTCCAACGCAACGACGCGGGGTTGGAGCACGCGCTGAAAATCTTCCAATCGGTCACCGAACCAATCGTGCTGGACCGGCCAATCGTTTTCATCCCGAATTTGAATACCTTCATCGAAAATGGAAATCTCGCCTCCCTTGTTGCGGATTTCCCAATCGAGCGCGTGGCCCAATTCCTGTTCAATGACGGTTTTGGACTCGGAAAGACGACCGGCGATGTAAGCTCCGATTTCGTCGGAAAGATTTAAGGAAAGAAATATGCGACCGCGCTGCTGGTTGAAGCCAAATTCAAATTCAGCCGCCCCGGAATTGCCGATGCCGGCGGTGATGGAGGAATCTGGCGCGGCGACGATGAGGCCGCGAGGGACACCCCGATCTTCGAGCCGGACATCCATTTGACGCCAATACTCAAGGCGCTGCTTGGCGGCGTTCGTCAGGCCCTCCGGTTCGGGCATTGCCTCGGCGGAAGCAGCGTAAACGACATCGCTGGCCGGGCGCGGCCAGAGCGTGACCAAGCGCTCCGCCAAGACCACCGACCGAGCACGGATGGCCTCGGCATCCCATCTCTGGAGAGTGGGGAAATAAGCGTTAAGATCCAGATGACTTCTGCCGAGTTCAACCTGCTTGATGTCGAAGGCAGAATTGCTTAACTCGGTGTTGTAGCCGGTGAGCGTAAGATTACCCAGGGTGTGAAGCAGCTTGTTATGGATTTTTTCCCACTCGTCGCCGAGCATCTCTTTCCAAGCCTTCCCGTGCCGGTTGTTGGAAATGGTCTGTGGCATGACATGCTCAATTGTGAGCGTGGACAAGTTCACGCGCTCGCGGTGGCCGAAACTTTCCTCCAGCGCTTCGAGAATCACGCGGGTCTTGGTGCTTTCCCGGCGGTAGAGTTCAAACGTAGGCAGGCGGTCGCGGACGGCAGCATCATCGGGCCAACGACGGCCCAACCAGTAGGCTTGGAGGTCGGCGCGCGGGTTGTTGCGGATCATGGTGATGGCCTCGACGAACCATTTGCCATAGGTGCGCGTGGTTTCGCCGCAGATTGAGCGGCGAAGGACGAAGCTGACGAGGTCATGGATGCAGCCGCACAAATCCTCCTTGGTCAACTGGCCACGGTCGTTTCGGTCGAGCAGATTCAGGATGAGCGGATAGGCGGTGGTGATTTCCATGCCTGCGACTTGACGCATTATGCCCCGCAGCGCGTCATCCCTCACCGAGCCGGGGCGGCGTAACATGAGGTCGAGCCGGGCGTAGCGTTTGAGTTCATCAATCAGTGACTCCGGTTGCTGCACGGCATCTTCATGTAAGTTCTTGAAATCCACAAACGTTGCGTCTTCCTTGGAATACCGGCCATTCCGCATCAGATAATCCCGGTAAAAGGGTGTCATCTCGACGGCGCCCTCCGTTTCCGTGGCGTCGAACATTTCCTCAAACGCCTTCCAGTGCTGGTCATTGAACTCTTGTTGCTTGGCCAGCGGGATGGCCATGAACACGAAGTTGCGGATGAGATCGGATTCCATGAGCGGCAGGCCGGTGGAATTGAGGCTCTCAAAAATCTCGTAGGGATTCTCGCCATCAATCAGAACTGCTACCAAATTCAGGCGGCTGGTGATGACATCCAGCAGTTTAGCTAGTTGGTTTTGGGTATCCTTGCGCGACAAATGCTGGACGTGCCGGTGAAAATATTTCCACGCCTCAAAAACACGGCTGTCGGCGAAGCCGGACATGTCATTCCCCTCAACCATCGCGGTGAGCACTTCGCGGTCGCCGAGCCGGGGGAGAACCTTGTAGCGGTCGCTGCCCTGCTTGCGTTTGAACAAGAGATAATCCTCGGTGACTTCTTCGGCGAAGTCATTGAGATTGCGCGACCGGGCGACGTCGCGGATGGCCGCGAGGAGGATGGTGAGCGTGGTGACACGCTGCTGGCCGTCAATCAACTGAAAGGCTGAACTGTTGCCGGGCAAGCGCGGCGGGAGGGTGCAGACCAGCGGGCCGAGGAAATGAACCGGCTTCGCGCCGTTTTCCATCAGTGCCCAGATGTCCATGCGCAGGCGTTCCCAGTGGGTCTTCTCCCATGAGTAAAAGCGCTGGAACAACGGGATGATGTATTGATCTCCGGTGTGGAGGATGTCACGAATGGTTTTGGGCTGGGCTTGCATGGTAAAAATTGTCGCTGAACATCATGGTTTTATTGTGGGCTTCATCCAAGGCAGGACACGCTGTTGAAAAGCGCCAAACTTTTTGACGAAGTCCTCTGCCCAATCCGCAGCTCCATGAACGGCATTTCCGATTGCACCGGGAGCATACACAAATTTTTGCCAGTGCTGATTGCGGGCAAAGGCATCCTCAAACATCCATGTCGCCCCTTTTCCATCCTCCTGAAGAAAGGCAATCACGCACTCCGCCGCCTTGCCGACGTGGGGGATTTCGTAAAGATGGCCGGATGGCTCTGTGTTCTCGACCATCACGAACTTTGACGACAGAGCGTGCCGCATGACTTTTTGGATGACGGTTTCACCGAGTTTATCGGGCTGATCTTTGATGATGACGGTGTAATAACCGAGTTCTTCCAACTTGGCGGCAATGAGGCGCAGTCGCTCCATGCCCTCGCCAGTATCCTTGCCGAGCACGAGCACCGTTTCGGAATTTTCCAGAATCAAATCAGCGCGGGAACAAACAAGGTCGAATGCCGTTTCGATGGCCTCGGTAACTATCTGGCCATTCGTGGCGACGGGAAGATAGAGTTGCCAGCGAATGAAGATGTGCGGGTCATCATCATTCTCAATCGTGCCTTCAGAAAAGGGATGTCCCTCCGCGATAAACCGTTTGACCGCTCGAAGCATCGCGTCTGCATATACCCGGCCATGCCATTTGTGCTCCCAGAATTTGGTGTAAATATGCTCGGTTATCTCAACGATTATCTGTGTATTTTCGCGCCAAATCTGCGCTTCAGGAAAGTAACTGTCGAAAACATTGACCCTGATGCCTTCGGGCATTCCGGTAAATGAGTCGGTGGCAACAATATCCGCTTTGTCCGCCTCAATCCCATCATCACCACCAGCGGCGATGACTGCCTTCATTTCGTCGAAATCGAGCATAGTTGTCGTGGGTAATTTATGACTTGGTTTCCTTGTGCGTCTCGAACAAAAAAGTTGTCAGCGTGGCCGCCGCACCGACAGCGAGCTTGGCGTGACGGGGTTTAACGCCCTGGGTTTTGCCGTCCTTGCCGTGGCCGGTGCCGTAAAGTCCGCGCAATTCGGCCAAGCCGTTGCCAATCGTGCCGAGATTGCTCAATAACCGTTTAACCACATCGCTGCCGCGCGCAGAATCCGGCACGCCGTCTGGAACCAGTTTCAATTCCTTCAAGGTTTCCTTGGTGAGCGTCGGCACGTCCGGCGTCCCGGTCATGGGTTTGCCGCGCTCGGCCAGGATGGTTTTGCAACACGTCTCAATGAGTTCTTTGGCCGTGCCAATGGCGAGACCTGGATCGGTTTCGACGGATGCCTCCATCCGCCGAATCTGTTCGGCGAGATAATTTGCATCGAGCGCTTTGGCGTGGGCTTTCAACGGTTCAAGGCTCGGCGAACCGGCGAGAAGTCGTGTGGCGGTTCGGCGGCAGCGCTCGCGCAATATTTCATCCACTGATGGCTGTTCGGAATCGAGCGTGGCCGAATGATCCACCAGCGCCAAAATCAGCTTGCCGACCAAGTAGTCCGATTCAAGTTTCCAAAACGTGCGGAGCTTCCGCGCCTTGGATGTGCCGTCGGCTGTATATCGGGCCGAATGAATATCCACGCCGACCGCCTCAAAAATAAACTCGCCAAAGGTGCGGTCGGAAAAATTCAAAACATAGCCGCTCCCCATGCCGAGAAGTTTTTCAAGGTTTTGCCGATCAGTCATGTTTAGTGAACTCATGCCGCGCCCCCTTTTTTTATTTCCGGCACACGCAACTCGCCGGACAGCAGCTTGGGCAGCAGCGCGTCGCGCAACTCGGCCAGCGAGCGGGATTCGTGGATGTTGGCGATGATGCGGTCAATCATCGGGCGAATTGTGGCGGTAAATTCTGCGGCGAGCGAGTCCGGCGGCAAGGCGACTTCAAAACGGGCGATGTCGTTCCAATTGGCGCGGGGCATCTTCGTGCCGGTGGATGCGGCGTTGGTGTGGTTTACCAACTCAACGCTGAAAACATGACCGAGGACAAAACCGAACCATTCTGGCGTTTTAGGACGCATGACTAAAATATCTGTGGAGCAAACGCCGTCCAGTGGAGCGACGCCGACTTTGTGGAAATATGGCCGTAACTTTCCAAACAAAATTTCCGCGCGTTTGAACTCCAGTTTATTGCTTCCCAGATCGGTCTCGGATTCCCACTCGGACAATGCCATGCAACGACGCGGCATGTGTTCAAGGCCGATGTAGGCCATCGACGATTCAATTGCATCTGGCTGAATGCTCCGGCGCGGATTCTCGGTAACTTCGCCCAATGTTCCCGCACGCCAGCCTTTTGGTAATTTGGTGCTGGCGACATCCACTAATTTGGAGTTAAAAAGATTTTGAACCAAACCTTGAAGCGTCGCATTCATGCTGCGATTCAACGCCATTCGGTCATCAATTAGGCAAAGCAGCTTGTTGGCTGCATGCTGGTCTTCGCTCGACGGAAGTTCAAATGCGAGATCAAGGATTTCCTCCAGCGGCGCAGTGCGGCGACGCGTCACAGAACCCGAAGCAATTGCATCAACGGCACTCGTCAATGTTTGCGAGCGGAAAAAATAATGTAAAAAACGCTCAATGCCTAGATGATGGGGCCGCAAAACCGGATAGGCCGGAGAAACGCAGCCACCATCTTTTGCAAAACAAACCCCAACCGCACAGTTCCAAAGCAAATACGGATTGAAGACGACATCGCCAAATTCAATTCTCCGGTATTTAGATTTGTCAGCCGTAGCAATCTCCTTCGTGAACAGTTCGCTCTGAGGAATGATCCCGTGGCGCTCGGACACCGAAAAAACCACCGTTGACGGCGGCGGATTCCGTTCGTCCACTTCTTTTACCAAATCGCGAATTCGTGTGAGCTGCCGACTCATTTATCTAGTTCCTCCAGATAACACGTTAGCACTTTATCCAATCGCCGAGCCTCTGACATTTGTTCACGAAGGGTTTTGCTCAACTGTTTGATTTGCTCGACAAAATTTGATTCGTCTTCTTCCATCAGCTCCGTGCCGACATATCGGCCCGGCGTCAGCGCATATCCATTGGTTGCGATTTCATCCGACGTTACGGATTTACAAAAACCAGCAACATCTTTGTATTTGCCAGCATCTTTATCTCCACGCCAGGCACGGTAAACGGCGGAAATTGTTTCGATGTCAGAATCGGCTAGTTCGATGTGGGTTCGATCCGCTTGCCGACCAAGTTTGCGAGCATCAATAAAAAGTGTCTGATTGCGGCGGTCGCCGCGTTTGTTTTCGTTTTTGTTGCGGGCAAGAAACCAGAGGCCGACGGGAATGGGCGTGGAATAAAAAAGTTGGCCGGGAAGCGCGACCATGCAATCCACTAGGTCGGCTTCAACGATGGCTTTGCGGATGTCGCCTTCGCTAGATTGGTTGGAGGACATCGAACCATTGGCGAGAACGAAGCCAGCCCGGCCCGTGGGTGCGAGGTGGTGAATGAAATGTTGCACCCAGGCGTAGTTGGCGTTGCTGGCGGGCGGCACGCCGAATTTCCAGCGCACGTCCTCGCGTAATCGGTCGCCGCCCCAATCGCTCATGTTGAACGGTGGATTGGCGATGATGTAATCGGCCTTGAGGTCTTTGTGTAGGTCGCGCTGGAAGCTGTCAGCCGGTTCAAGACCAAGATTTCCTTCAATGCTGCGGATGGCCAGATTCATCCGTGCCAGCCGCCACGTCGTGGGATTGCTTTCCTGTCCAAAGACGCTGATGTCGCCGATGCGTCCACCGTGGGCTTCCACGAATTTTTCACTCTGGACGAACATTCCGCCGGAACCGCAGCACGGATCGAACACGCGGCCTTTGTAGGGCGCGAGCATTTCAACAAGAAGCTGGACGACGCAACGGGGCGTGTAGAATTGCCCGCCTTTTTTGCCCTCGGCGCTGGCAAATTCGCTCAAGAAATATTCATACACTCGCCCAATGATGTCCTTGGAACGGCTTTCCTTGTCGCCCAGCCCGATGGTGGAAACGAGGTCAATGACGCCACCGAGACTTTGCTTGTCCAAGTGTGGGCGGGCGTAATCCTTGGGCAGCACGCCTTTCAACGTGGGATTGTCTTTTTCCACGGCGATCATAGCGTCGTCGAGGTCTTTGCCGATTGTGGGCTGCTTGGCGCGGCCCTGCAAATACGACCAGCGCGCAATTTTGTTCACCCAAAAAATATTGTCTGCGGTGTATTCGTCGCGGTCTTCGGGATCGGCGGATTTGTCTTTCGCCAGCGCGGCGTGCTTTTCCTCGAACGCATCCGAAATGTATTTGAGAAAAATCAGGCCAAGAACGACGTGCTTGTATTCGGCGGCGTCGAGGTTGCCGCGCAGTTTGTCGGCGGTGGCCCAAAGTGTCTGCTCAAAGCCCAAGGCCGAGCCGTTTGGCGGAGATTTTTTGCTGTCAGGTCGCGGCATTGCGCGATGATGCCAAAGTGCGGCGCGAGTGACAAGCGAGCGTGACGCGAACCAGCAAAGATTCTGAGTGGGCGCGGTCGTGGACTGGACATGACGACGGACAAATCGCGCTCACGGTCAGTTACCGGACTGGCCAAGGACAAGTTTGTTGACGGGTCGCAAACGTGGAATGTGCGCGGACACGGTCAAATTGTGGTCGTGGTTGCGCACTGAATGTGGCCACGGACTGGACACGGACTGACCAAGGACTGGGACTGTGCGCGGTTGTGGACTGGATATAGTCACGGACAAGTTGCGGTCACGGTCAGTTCACGGACTAGACACGGACATGTTTTCGGACAGCTTGCGAACGCGGACTGTGCGCGGACACGGACAAACTACGGTCACGGTCGCGGACTGGATGCGGGCACGGACCGGACATGGTCACGGTCAAGATGCGGGCTTGGACTGACTGCGGACGCGGATGCGGACTGGACATGGCCACGGCCATCAGGCCGGACAATGACGCGGACATTTCCCTCTTAAGCCGCGACCACTTCGCGGACAATAGAACATTGAAAATTCAAGGGGTGAGGCGTCCACTCTTAAATTCACACAAATCGTGTGAACCATCCTGCAAACTTTTACACATCAGCCGTCCAGCGAGTTCGCCGGATTTTCCAGCACGATGACATTTCATCTGACGAAAATTAAACCGCACTGAACGAGCGTTTCTGAAACCGGCAGCGAAACGAAGCAGGTCGGTAGTGAGATGAACGGACGACGGCGAAGTTGAGCGCGGTTTCACGAACGCCCGTTGAGTGCGTGACCGTCTAGGTTCAATTGGAGGCGATTGGTCTGTCCGGTTTTCGAGTGCCGCAGAAAAGCCGGACAGTCCAAGCGCCGACTTCTCACCATGCTGATTTTTATCAAGTATTCGGCTGTGTCACGGAGCATCCGGGTGCATGAAGTTGAGGGCGTCGCTGTATGTTTGCAAACTTTTTGCCTGAACGGCCGATTGCGTAACCGTTGCCGGGTCGGTGGGATTGTCGCTGTTTTGACGGATGGCACCGGCAATCAAACTGTGCTGCAAACCGTTCAACGGCGTTTGCAGGGATTTGTCGTCATCGCCAATGGTGCAGGTCGCGGCGATGTCCGGCCAGTTCGTGTTCTTGTTCGTGTCATCCAGTGTCAGGACAACATCCAACGTCGGCGCACTCTTGATACGCGGGCTGGTTAGGAACGGATTTTTGGGATCAGCATCCAGATTCAGCCAGTCGCGCAAAGTGGCCAGAATTGAAGTGTGGTCGAAAGGAGTTTGTCCTGATGGTGCGCGGAACACTGTGCCCGGTTGCAGATACGACGAAACCAGAATCATCGGCACTCTCACGCCAAACCGGCTGAAACCAAAACTTCCATCATTCGAGACGGGCTTGGGATCAGGCGCGGCGGCTCCGGTCGGCGGCGGCACATGGTCATAACAGCCGCCGTGCTCGTCAAACGTGATCACCAGCAGGATTTTGTCGCGGTAAGGGCTGTTTTTCACAGCCTGATAAACATCCGCCAGGAATTGCTCCCCGCGACAGATGTTGTGCGGCGGATGGTAATCAGCCGGATAATCAATCGCGAACAAACCCAACTCCGGTGTGAAGCGCGGTTCAACAAACGAATACTGCGGCAACTTTTGCGCCGGTGCAGCGGTCGCAACGACACCGCACATTTGTTTGAAAATATCGTATTTATGAAAGCAGCCGTCGTGCAGGGTCAGGCGCGGGAAAAACTGCGTCAAAGTGAGCGATGGAATCAGGGTGGTGTCATGAAAAACACCCCAAGTTTTGCCCTGACTTTCCAAGACATTGAAAATCGTGGGAATGTCGTATAGCTCGTAATCATCGTTGTTGAGATGGCCGTCGGATGAACCGGTGTGGACAAATGCCCGGTTCGGCCACGTCTGCGAAGGCACGGAAGCATACCAGTGGTCGCACACGGCAAAATTCCGGGCCAGATCGTTGAGCACATTGGCGTCCGTCGGGCCAAACGTCTGCATAATCTGCCCCGCGCTGGCTCCTCCGGCATTCGGTGCTGAATAATCCAGCAGAAAACCGCTCATGTCCGCCGCTGCTCCGGGCGTAGGTGTGGCCGTCCCAAATAGCTGCACGGTGACGTATTGAAATTCTTCGTGCGGATCGGGGGTCGGCACCACATTGGGATTGTTGGCGGGCGGCCAGGCCGTGGGCGGATGGCTGGCAAAAACCTGGTTCCCGTTCAGAACATTGGAATAGGTATTGGACTTCAATCCCTCAAATGTCGGCAGCGGCTGGGCTGGGATATTGAATGCAGGCGGGTTGGACTGATTATCGTAAAGCCAGCCCAAGAGGTTGTCGAAGGAGCGATTCTCCATCATTACCACCACGACGTGTTCAATGTCATTCAGCGCCATAAAATTTTCCTTTGAGTGATGGTCTCATTCCCGGTCAGCGATTTCAAGGCTGGCAAGGTGAACTAATCCCGTCCGGTTTATGGCCATGACAATTCCTGGCGCTAAACTGGCTGTGTTCACGGAAAAACTAACCGCCAATTTGTGTGCCTGACACACCCGGATTCGGCTGATTTTGCCAAACTGTTCGCATGATGATTCGTTCAAGGCAACTTTGTCCGAGACAAAAATAATCCGATCCACTGTCATGCTGGCAATTAAACCGCAATGCAGCCTGAAAGATGCCGAGCATTATTTCAAAGAGCATCTGACCGTCGGCGATTATTATACCGAAGGCCAGCATGTGCCGGGACATTGGTTTGGACAGGGCGCGGAAGATTTGGGACTGGCCGGCGTCACCCACATGGACGAGTTTGTCCGTCTATGTGAAAATCTGCATCCGCAGACCGGCGAGAAATTGACCCTGCGCCAGAACACCATGCGCACGGACATCGGGCAGGATGGGCGGGAGTATGAGAGCAGCAACCGTCGGGTGTTTTACGATTTCACCTTTTCCCCGGCCAAGTCGATTTCCGTCGCGGCACTGGTAGGCGATGATCCACGGATTGTGGAAGCGCATGAGCAGGCGGTGAACGAGGCGCTGTGTCAGTTGCAATCATTCGCCGCGACACGGGTGCGCAAAAATTGGGAATGCACCGACCGGCTCACCGGCAACATCGTGGCGGCGGTGTTCCAGCATGAAACCTCACGGGCGTTGGACCCGCACCTGCACAGCCATTGCATCCTGTTCAACGCCACATTTGACCCGGTCGAGAAAAAATGGAAGGCGCTGCAAAATTACGAAATGCTGTCGGCGCAAAAGTTCGTGGAAAATGTCTATTACCACGAACTGGCCCACTCGCTGGTCAAATTGGGCTACCAGATTGAAAACAAACCACGCGGCGATTTTGAAATCAAAGGCGTCTCACCGGAACTGGTCAAAAAGTTTTCCAAACGGCACGATGAGATTGACCAGAAAACGCGGGAGTTGCTGGAACGTGAACCGGAAAAAGCAGAGGGCAATCTGGCGGCGATTCGTGAAAACATAGCGCACAAAGAACGGGCGCGGAAAATTCGGGACATCGGTTTGGAAAAGCTGCAAGCAATCTGGGACGGCCAGATGAGTTTGCCAGAAAAGGAATCACTTCGGCATCTCCCCACCAAGCAAACGGTCGTTGCCGAGGCGAGTGAAAATATGGCCGAGAAAGCCGTGGCCTGGGCTGAAGAACATTTGTTTGAGCGGCGGGCGGTCGTCCGCGAGCATGAGTTGTGGCGTCACGCGCTGGAACATGCACGGGGCCGGGAGGTCACGACCGCCGATATTCAAGCCGCCACAACCCGGCGCAATTATCTGCGCATTGATGATCAACCCGGCAAGGTGACGACGCGGGAAAATTTAATGCGCGAATGGGAAATCGTCCAAACTGCCAAGGAAGGTTATTGCGACTGTCATCCGCTGGTTCGCGATCCGCGTCCGGTCAATCCCCAATTGGACGAGGAGCAGCGTCTGGCATTAAAGGCGCTGGTTTCCAACACCAACCGAATATCAATTTTTCGGGGCGGCGCTGGCACGGGAAAAAGTTTTGTTCTCCGCGAACTGGTCGAGCAAGTTCAAGATGCTGGACGAAAGGTGGTCGTGCTCGCACCGCAACGCCAGCAGGTTGTGGACATGGAGCGCGCGGGTTTTCCGTCACCGGCAACCGTCGCCAATTTCCTGATGAAACGGGAACTGGCTGAAGGCGCTGCCGTCATCGTGGACGAGGCCGGGCAGATTGGTGGTCGGCAGATGCTGGAATTGATCCGGCTCGTGCGCGACCGGAATGCGCGGCTTATTTTGTCCGGCGACACGCGCCAGCATGGGGCGGTCGGGGCATCGGATGCGTTGCTGGCCATCGAGCGGCATTCCGGTGTCCGGCCCGTTGAATTGCACAACATCCGCCGACAGGACCCGGCACGCGGTCAAACCGTGGACGAGCGCGAGCATATCAAGCAATACCGGCAGGCGGTTAAACTGGCCGCCGATGGCAAATTCGACGAGTCATTTTCCCAACTCGACAAGATGGGCGCGGTGGTGTCGTGCGGGCTGGCCGATCAGGCCGGCAAGCTGGCGG
Organism: Verrucomicrobiota bacterium; assembly: GCA_049511835.1. Classification (GTDB taxonomy): domain Bacteria; phylum Verrucomicrobiota; class Verrucomicrobiia; order Limisphaerales; family UBA11358; genus UBA11358. Next base: position 47,194 of record JBEKXN010000029.1, read on the forward strand.
ATGAATATCTCGGACTGGCGGAGAAAAATGAGTCCGCCGTGGTGGTGTCGCAGACCTGGGCTGAGGTCCACCGCGTCAACGAACAGGTGCGGGACAAACTGAAATCAAAGGGATTGCTCGGCGCAAATGATGTGACGGTTCAAACGCTGGAAAAGATTGACCTAACCAACGCACAGAAACGGGATATACGGTTTTATCCGTCCGATGCCGTCATTGTTTTCAATCAAAAAGTGCGGCGGACCGATGCCGGTGCAAAAGGAAAATTAGGCGGGATCGTGAAGGCCGGCGTGCTGGTGGAAGTGAACGGGCGGTTCGTCATCGTCTCGAACAAGTTGCTCGACAAAATCACCGTCTGCCGTCCGCAGGAAATCAAGGTGGCGGAAAAAGACCGGCTGCACCTGAAAGCCAATCGCAAATTGGCAGCCGGTGGCCGCGTGACCAATGGCGAATTGGTCACGGTAAAGTCAGTCGGCGCGGACGGGAATATCAAACTTGCCGATGGTCGGGTGCTCGATGCGAGCTATCGCGAATTTTCGCCTGGCTACGCCGTCACGTCCTACGGTTCACAGGGCAAGACCGTGGATTATGTTTTGTTCTCGGACTCGACCATCAAGGCCGCGACCAGTGCGGAGCAATGGTATGTCAGCATCTCGCGCGGACGGCGGGGCATCCGCATTTTCACGCCGGACAAGGAACAGCTTCGCGAAAACATTTGCCGCACCGGTCACCGACCGCTGGCGATGGAATTTGCGGATGGCTGGGTTCCGAGTGGACGCGCGCTGCTTTGGAAAAGACTGCACGGCTATCTTTTGCGTTTCGGTCGTCGAGCCGCCGACAACATTTGCCGCATGAAACTGGCTCGTCATCATCACCATCAACCAAAACAAAAATATGAGCACAAGAACACCCGAATGTTGGGCCAACGACCCGAACGCCGAGGCATTACGCATTGAAGTTGCGCCAGGGCATTCAATGCTGCTGCCACACGATCAATTCATGTTCGCCAGATTGACCGGCGACGGAGACGAACAAAATCTCAAGCTGGTCTTCGCCGTGCATGAGGTCTTGATTCGCGGGCGTCATTTGCAACGCATTGAGACCGGGATGCAACGGATGAACTTGTCGCTGGTCACCAAGTTGCCAAGCCATCAGCGGTCATTGATAGAGGAAGGCCAGCCGGTCGTTTTGGAAATCACCGTCAAGGAAGCCTGACAAAGGATGTTATCGGATAGAAGAACTTGACCACGCGGTCAAGCTGGCCAATTTAGTCAAGTTGGCGTTCCCATCTGGCACAATACTAACCTGCGCTGGATGATAATTTATTTTCTGAAAAGCTCTGCGGTCGTGCTTTAAGTTGGAATTGTCGTTTTAGAATTTGCGACACTTTTTGCGACACTAGCGCCTGTTGAATCGAACCTCGCTGCTGACGCGGCAAAAACTCATTTTAGCCAATAGAATCAATGGTTATACTGCGATTTGTGAAATGCGAAGCTACCCTCTGAAAATGCCAAAAATCGAATTTTAAGTCCTGTGCGTCTGCCATTTCGCCACACCGGCGGTTTCCCCAAAACGCTAATCGTGAATTCCCGCAAATGAAAGCGCGAACTTTTGCGCGATCAGCGCGCTCACGTCCGCCTCGGTGCAGCCTCGGAGAGGCGCGTGACAATAGCCCGCGGTTTCAACCGTGGGTGAACGCAACGAAATGGAAAAAGTCCCGCAGGGACGACCGGACATCCGGCGATGCGGAAAATGTTTTCGGCCGTCCCTGCGGGACTTGACACGGTTGGGGGACGTCAACCCGGCGTTGAAACGCCGGGCTATTCCCGGTTGTCCCTGCGGGACTTTCATTTGGCCGCGCTCCCTTGTCGCGCCAGCCGGTGCCTTAACCTTGTTTGGTCCTCTAATCACCGTCCTCACCTTGCGGCTTGATTCTTTCCAAAGTAATGCTAGGCTTACCGCATGATTGCCAACGTATCAGTCAAAGGACAGATGGTCATTCCCGAAGCCATCCGCGAACAGGCGCGGATCAAAACCGGCGACCAGTTGGATGTCGGTTTTGCCAACGGGCTGATTGTGCTGCGGAAACGCCGGGCATTGACCCCGGCCCGGGTGCGGTCGCTGCTGCTGGCCGGACGCGAGCTGCCCGAAATGACCCCGGCGGATGAAACGGCCGTCACCCGCGCCGTGCAACGGGTGAGAAGCCGCGTAAAAGACCTTCAGCCTCACGCGGCAGGCCGCCGCAAACAGTGAAAGTGGTCTTCGACACCAATGTGGTGGCCAGCGCGAGTTTCTGGCGCGGCACGCCGTTTGACTGTCTGGCGGCATGGGCGCAAGGCCGCTGCGAAGCCGTGGTCAGCCCCGCATTGCTGGCCGAGTATTACGAAACCATTGAGGAACTTCGGTTGGAATATCCCCGGCGCAAGCCGGTCGAATGGATTGACGCCCTGACCGAATCTGCTGAATTGATTTTTCCCACGGAGCGTGCCACGGGTGCGACGCCTGATGCCGGTGATGAAATGGTTCTGGAATGTGCCTTGGCGGCGGAAGCGGATTACATCGTGACTGGCGACAAGAAACATCTGTTACCTTTGCGAGAATTCCACGACATCCGGATTGTCAGCCCGTCGGATTTTCTGCGGCGGCTGGCTGCCGGATGAGTCCAGTGCAAGTCACGCTCAAAGTGCTGCGCTGGGAAGAACGGGACAAGCGGCTGGTCATCAAAGATGCCGAATTGGTGGCATGAACAACACGGTGAAGGGGGCGGGTGCGTCGGCGGAGCCGACGCCCCGCCCCTTAACCTTGTTTAATACTCTAATAGACAATATGGCTCGTCATGAGACGAGAGCAGGTGTCTGTTTTCCGGGAACGGGGATTGCGCGCCGGCGTGAGCCGGAGAGCCGAGCCCCAATGTTTGGTAGGAAACGCAA
>JBEKXN010000030.1:0-48531 GCA_049511835.1 Verrucomicrobiota bacterium
AGCGCAGGCTTTCCAGCCTGCGGGTTCAGGCGACTTTCCAGTCGCCTCTTTCGTGAGGATGAAACACGGGACAAGAATGTCCCGCAAACCCGCAGACAAGAATGTCTGCGCTACATCAAAGTTGGAAACGCCCTAGACACAGCCGCGCTCCGTTTTCTTGCGGCCATTGCCGCGCTAAGTCCCTCCGTGGTTAAAATGGGGTCTTGTGTCACTCGCCCCTCCGAATCGGTCCCCCGAATTTGCCGCTTGTCAACCGGCTTCGTTACACTTCGCCGCGCCAAGGAACGAGGACGAGGACGAGGACGAGGACGAAAAAGAGTGCTGGGGAAGCAACGAATGGTGCTTCTTTGGCAAAAAAGGTGGGGGAGTCCGGACAACGCTGATTTAACCTGATTTCCAGGCTGTCGGCGGCCAGAAAAGTTGTTTTGAATTCCGCCAGCTTGACAGCGATTTTCGATGTCGCAGTGATGTTTGATTTGTTAAATTTTCACCGATATGAGCACAAGACCCAAACTTACCGTTGACGCCAATGAGGGCGTTGCCAATGTAGCCTACCGCCTGAATGAGGTGATGGCCATTTATCCCATCACGCCGTCATCGCCAATGGCCGAGTTTTGCGACCAATGGGCGTCCGAGAACCGAAAGAACCTCTGGGGCACCATCCCGTCGATCGTGGCGTTGCAGAGCGAAGGCGGCGCGGTGGGCAGCGTCCATGGCGCATTGCAGACCGGCTCGCTGGCCACCACGTTCACGGCGTCACAGGGCCTGCTGCTGATGATTCCCAACATGTTCAAAATCGCGGGTGAACTTGAGCCGGCCGTCTTTCACGTCACCGCCCGCACCATCGCCACCCATGCGCTTTCCATCTTCGGCGATCACAGCGACATCATGGCCTGCCGCTCGACCGGCTGGGGCATGCTCGGCTCGGCCAGTGTGCAGGAGGCGGTTGATTTTGCGCTCATCGCGCAGGCAGCCACGCTGCGCTCGCGGATTCCTTTCGTGCATTTCTTCGACGGCTTCCGCACCTCGCACGAGGTGCAGAAGATTGAAATGCTGACGGACGACGACCTGCGGGCGTTGATTGACGACACGTTGATTGCCGGACTTCGCGCGCGGGCGATGTCACCGGACCGGCCGGTGCTGCGCGGCACGGCGCAAAATCCCGATGCCTTCTTCCAAGGCCGCGAGGCGGGCGACAAGTTTTACACCGCCTGTCCGCAAATCGTGCAGGACGCCATGGACCAATTTGCGAAGGTGGTGGGCCGGGCCTACAAGCTGTTCGATTACGTCGGAGCGCCGGACGCCGAGCGCGTCGTTGTGCTGATGGGGTCCGGTTGCGAGGCGGCGCATGAAACGGTGGATTATCTCGTGAAAAAGGGCGAGAAAGTCGGCGTGCTGAAGGTGCGGTTGTACCGGCCTTTTGACGCGCACAAGTTCGTCGAGGCGCTGCCGGCGGGCGTGAAGTCCATCGCGGTGCTGGACCGCACCAAGGAGCCGGGCGCGGCGGGCGAACCGCTTTATCAGGACGCCGTCACCGCGCTGGCGGAAGGATTGATGAACGGCGTCGGCAAGCTGAAGACGATGCCGAAGGTTGTCGGCGGACGGTATGGTTTGTCGTCCAAGGAATTCACCCCGGCGATGGTCAAGGCGGTGTTCGACAATCTCAAGCAGAAGCAGCCGAAAAATCATTTCACCGTCGGCATCACCGACGACGTTTCCCACACCAGCCTGCCGGTGGACCCGGAATTTTCGACCGAACCCGACAATGTGATACGCGCGTTGTTTTACGGCCTGGGCGCGGACGGCACGGTGGGCGCGAACAAAAATTCCATCAAAATCATCGGCGAGGGCACGAACAATTTCGCGCAGGGTTACTTCGTCTATGATTCCAAGAAATCCGGCAGCATGACGGTGTCGCACCTGCGGTTCGGGCCGGAGCCGATCCGCTCGACCTATCTGGTGAGCCGCGCGAATTTCGTGGCGTGCCATCTGCCGACGTTCCTGGAGAAATTCGACATGGTGAAGCCGCTGATTCCCGGCGGCACGTTCCTGCTCAACACGCCGTATGCGAAGGACGAAGTGTGGTCGAAGCTGCCGACGCCGTTGCAGGAGCAGCTCATTGCCAAGAAGGCGAAATTTTACGTGATTGACGCGACGAAGGTGGCGCGCGACAGCGGCATGGGCGGACGCATCAACACCATCATGCAGGTTTGTTTCTTCGCGTTGTCCGGGGTGCTCCCCCGCGAGAAGGCCATCGAGTCCATCAAGTATTCCATCAAGAAAACCTACGGCAAGAAGGGCGAGGAAGTTGTGGCCATGAACCTCAAGGCGGTGGACAACACGTTGGAGCATCTGCACGAAGTGGTGGTGCCGAAGAATGTGAACGGCAGCGGCGGATTGTTGCCGCCGGTCACGCCCAACGCGCCGCAATTCGTGAGGGACGTGCTGGGCCGGCTCACCGCCGGCGAGGGTGACGACCTGCCCGTGAGCGCGTTTCCGGTGGACGGCACGTTCCCGACCGGCACGGCGCAATACGAGAAGCGCAACCTCGCGCTGGACATTCCGGTTTGGGACGAGAAGGTTTGCATCCAATGCCTGAAGTGCGTGGCCATCTGCCCGCATGCGACGATCCGGGCGAAGGTTTATGAACCGGCGGCGCTTCAGGGCGCGCCCGCAACGTTCAAGAGCGTTGACTCCCGGGTCCCGGATTTCAAAGGGTTGAAGTTCACGCTGCAAATCGCCGCCGAAGATTGCACCGGCTGCTCGTTGTGCGTGGACGTTTGCCCGGCGAAGAACAAGACCGAAGCCAAGCTCAAGGCCATCAACATGCGTCCCCAGGCGCCGTTGCGCGCGCCGGAGCGGGACAACTGGAATTTCTTCATCGCCTTGCCCGAGCTGGACCGGCGCAAGGTCAAGACGACGCAACTCCGCCAGCAACAGTTCATGCGGCCGCTGTTTGAATTCAGCGGCGCGTGCGCGGGCTGCGGCGAGACGCCCTACATCAAGATGCTCACGCAGCTTTTCGGCGACCGCGCCGTCATCGGCAACGCCACCGGCTGCTCCTCGATTTACGGCGGCAACCTGCCCACCACGCCTTATGCCATGGACAAAAACGGCCGCGGCCCGGCGTGGAACAATTCGCTCTTCGAGGACGCCGCCGAGTTCGGCCTCGGTTTCCGCGTCTCGCTGGACAAGCAAAAGGAATTCGCCGTGGAACTGGTGAAAAAACTCGCGCCACAACTGGGCGACGACTTCGTAAGCGGCATCGTCAATGCGGATCAGACCGATGAAGCCGGGATTTACGAACAGCGCGAGCGCGTGGCCGCCTTGAAGCAGAAGCTGGCGAAGCTGGACGCTCCCGAGGCGAAACTGCTGCTGCCCCTCGCCGACACGCTCGTCAAAAAGAGCGTGTGGATTCTGGGTGGCGACGGCTGGGCCTACGACATCGGCTACGGCGGCCTGGACCACGTGCTGGCGAGCGGGCGCAACGTGAACGTGCTCGTGCTCGACACCGAGGTGTATTCCAACACGGGCGGACAGATGTCCAAGAGCACGCCGCGGGGCGCGGTGGCCAAGTTTGCCGCCGGCGGCAAGCCGATGCGCAAGAAAGACCTCGGCCTGATTGCGATGACCTACGGCAACATTTACGTGGCCAGCGTCGCGATGGGCGCGAAGGACGAGCAGACGCTGCGCGCGTTCGTGGAGGCGGAATCGTATTCCGGCCCGTCGCTCATCATCGCCTACAGCCATTGCATCGCGCACGGCATTGCGGTGGACATGGGCGTGGGTGCGCGCCATCAGAAGCTCGCGGTGGAAACCGGCCAGTGGCTGTTGTACCGCTTCGACCCGCGGCGGGCCGCCGCGGGCGAGAATCCGCTGCAGTTGGATTCCCAGGCGGCGAAGATCAAACTGCAGGATTATCTGCTCTCGGAAAATCGTTTCAAGATGCTCACGAAGAGCAAACCCGAAGAGGCGAAAAAGCTCTTTGCCCAGGCCCAGGTGGATGCCGACCACCGTTGGAAATTCTATCATTTTCTGTCGGAACGCAACGCCGAGGCCGGCAGTGGCCAGCCCACGCCGCCCCAGGCCGCGGCCACGGCGGACCAACAACCATGAAGCCATTTATGATTGATGATCGATGATTGATGATTTTTTTCATCAAACCAATACGGGAACAAATATGAACCCGACCGAACTTAAAGAACGGACCATTCAATTCGCCGTCCGGGTCCTCAAATTTGCTGACGCTCTTCCGAATAAACCGTCGGGAAGAACGATTGCCGGTCAGGTGGCGCGCAGTGGCTGTTCGGTGGCGTCGAATTATCGCGCCGCACTTCGCGGGAAATCGCACGCGGACTTCATCAACAAAATTACCACTGTTCTGGAAGAAGCTGACGAAACGGATTTTTGGATTGAAATCGCCAAACGGGCGGCCTTGGTTCCGGCAAAGCAGGTTGCTCAATTGCAGGCGGAAGCCGTTGAATTGGTTAAAATATTCAGCGCCACACGACGAACGGCCCGCAATCATAAATCGTAAATCTTAAATCATAAATATATGCCTATGGATCTGACCACGACTTATCTCGGTTTGAAACTGCGCACGCCGCTGGTGCCGTCGGCCTCGCCGCTGTCGGAGGAGATTGACAGCATCAAAAACATGGAAGACGCCGGCGCGTCGGCGGTGGTGCTTTATTCCCTGTTCGAGGAGCAACTGCGCCAGGAGCGCCTGGAGCTGCATCATCACATGGAAAGCGGCACGTTCAGCTTTCCGGAGGCGCTGACATATTTTCCGGAGCCGGAGGAATATCGCCTCGGTCCGGAGGAATACCTCAAACACATCGCCGCGGCGAAGAAAGCCGTGCGCATTCCGATCATTGCCAGCATCAATGCCGGCATGAACAACGGCGAAACGCTCGTGGGCGGCTGGACGCAATACGCCAAGCTGATCCAACAGGCGGGTGCCGATGCGCTGGAGTTGAACATCTATTACATCCCCACCAACCTGAACCTGGCGGGCGGCGAGATTGAACAAACCTATGAGAACATTCTCAAGGCGGTGAAAGCCGAGGTCAAAATTCCGGTGGCGGTGAAGCTCAGTCCGTTCTTCACCAACTTTGCCAACCTGGCCAAGCGGCTGAACGATGCCGACGCGGACGGGCTGGTGCTGTTCAACCGGTTTTACCAGCCGGACATTGACTTGGAAACACTGGAAGTGAAGCCCAACATCCTGTTGAGCACGCCGATGGCCATGCGCGTGCCGTTGCGCTGGATTGCCATCCTTTACGGCCGTCTCAAATGCAGTCTGGCGGCCACCAGCGGCATCCACCGCGGCACCGACGTTTTGAAAATGCTCATGGCCGGCGCGGACGTGACCATGCTCTGCTCCACGCTCATCCGGCACGGTGTCGGGCACATCAAAGTCATCGAGAAGGAACTCGTTGCGTGGATGGAGGAGCACGAATACGAATCCGTCAAGCAACTCAAGGGCAGCCTGAGCCAGAAAAATTGTCCGGCGCCCAGCGCCTTCGAGCGTGCGCAATACATGCGGGCCATTACCAGCTACAACGTGTCGCAATAAAGTCCGACCGGACGGAAAAACGCGGATCCCGCAATGCGGGACCGATGGGAGCGCCGATTTCCAAATCGGCCCGGCCCGAGGTGGTGAAGCTCCTTATTTTCGATTTACGATATACGATTTACGCGATGGGCGTGGATTGTGGAAGGACTCGTAAATCGTAAATCGAATATCGTAAATTCAGCCAGGAACTGATTGTACCGGTCTGGGAAATTCCCGTCCAGCGAGGACGAGAATGAGGACGAAGCGGCTGGTTAAAACACTTCCGCCTTGAGGCCGGACACGTGACGCACGGTATGCGCGATGTGGGAAAGCGTTTTCAACGGCAGATGTCCGCACTCCGCGTGAAACATCGGCCGCGTGGCGGAGTAAATCTGCACGAGGGGAATGTCCGCCCCCGCCACCCTCAATTCCTTGAGCCGATGCGCGTATTCCTCGATTTCTTTGGCCGGCGGCTCTTCGCCGTTGATGGCCGGGAACAGGCTTTGGATGGTCACCGGGCGCTGGCGGGCCACCAGCAGGATGTTGGCCAGCACTTTCTCCAGCGGCACGTCCGACCGGTCCACCTGGTTGAAAAACGCCTGCGTGCCGCCGTCGAGCTTCGCCCAGATTTCGTCGGACTTCGTGAAATATTTCAACCCCTGCTGCACCTGGGGCCGGTCCAGCCCGGTGGCATTCGTAATCAGCACGATTTTAAAGAACGGAAATTCGCCCAGTGCCCGGATGTGCACGATGGACTCGACGGCCTCGGCAAAATTCGGCGCGAGGGTCGGTTCGCCGTCGCCGCTCAAGGCCACGTGGCGCAGCGCGAACAATTCCTCCGACAGCGCGGAATAAAACGGACGGTCATGCAATTTTCCCGCCAGCACGAACGTGAGCGTTTTGTGAAGCTCGGCGGCCATCGCGTCCACGTCCAGTCTTGTCTCGCGCGGAGGATTCCGGCGGTCCACTTCGCAATAGAGGCAGTCAAAATTGCACAGCTTGTCCGGGCTCATGTTCACGCCCAGCGACAAACCGTGGGCGCGTGCCGAAATCACCGCATACACAAAGCGATTGTTCAGAAAATCGCGCGGACAGCCAAAGGCCGTCTCCGGAATTGCAATGCATTCTTTCCCGTTGGATGGTTTGGCGACGGTCGAGTTCAAGTGTTTTTGACTGGCTGTTTCCACAATTCTCATGGGCACGTTAAACCGGCGGCGAAACCGTCACTACACGACTCTTGGCAAAATGCCCACATTCCTTGCCCGGTGGCGGGCGGCGGGGGGGTGGCCGGGTGAAAAATCCCCGGCATTCATGCGGGAATTCCGCGTCAATCCGCGTTGGTCCGCGACGGGTGGCGCTGCCTGCCGCCCCCGGCGGAACCCAGCGCGGTGAGGGTGCGCTGGTAAATTTCCTCCGGCGTGCCCTCGGCCTCGATGGTCACCAGCAAGCCGCGTTGCCGGTAGAAATCGGTCAGCGGTTTGGTGCTCTTTTCGTAAACCGCCATGCGCACGCGGACGGCTTCGGGCCGGTCATCCTCGCGCTGCTGAAGCTTTGTCCCGCAATGGTCGCAAATCCCCTCGACGCGCGGCGGATGCCCGGTCACATGGAAAACGGCCTTGCATTTCGGGCAGATGCGGCGGCCGCTCAGGCGCGCGACAACTTTTTCAATGGGCAATTCGTAATTCAAAACGGCGTCCAACTGGATGTGCTCCTGGTCCAGGATTTTGGCAAAAGCCTCCGCCTGCGCGACCGTGCGCGGGAATCCGTCGAGCAGAAACCCGCCGCGGCAGCGGAGGCAACTGGTGCGTTCGCGGACGAGATCGAGCACGGTCTGGTCGGGGACCAGGTCGCCGCGTTTCATGTAGCCGAGCGCGGCCTCCAGCGCCGGGCTGCGCTCGCCGGCGCCCAAACTTTTGGCGGCGCGGAAAATGTCGCCGGTGGAGAGGTGGCAGGTGCCCAGCCGTTCGCAGAGCAATTCGGCCTGGGTCCCCTTGCCCACGCCCGGCGCCCCGAGGAGCACCAGACGAAAAATACGCGATGGCAGCGGCGGGAGAATTTCGCACTTGACCGCGCCGCCCTGGATCCAAGCCACTCGAATTTGTTGCGCACTCATATCATTCCCATGGAAAACTTAATTCCGACACACACACAACGTGTTGTGAAGACGATGCTGATTCAAGGAATATTTAAATCCAAGCCAATAATTACACTGTCTTTGCCCAAAATGGGTGAAGGGAGGCTGGGGAATGGCTGCGAGGGGGAAATCCGGCCGTCAAATGGGGGAACCGCGGCGGCGCGCAGCGTGGCAAGATTTGGTGCAATAAAGCCAAACTTTGCTTTTCAGCGGGGTGGCGGGTCGGTTATAAAATGGCGCATGCAAACCATCGTCGCCTGTCCCCGACGGGCTTTCGCCAAGTTGCATTTGTCTTCCGACGGGCCGCGCTCCTTTGAGTCGCGGGCGGTTGCGGTTGCCACTGTTTCCAAATTGAAAGAAGTTCCCCTATGAAAAATTACGCTCCAGCAGACATCCGTAACTTCGCCGTCGTCGGCCACGCTTCGTCCGGCAAGACGATGCTCTGCGAGGCCATGCTCATGTGCGGCGGCGTCATCTCCCGCATGGGCCGCATCGCCGACGGCTCCACGGTGTCGGATTACCACGTCAGCGAAAAGAACCGCCAGATTTCCGTCTCCGCGTCGCTGCTGCACACGGAGTGGATGGGAAAGAAGCTCAATATCATTGACACCCCGGGTTATCTCGACTTCATCAGCGAAGGACTGGGCGCGTTGCGCGTCGGCGATTTCGCGCTGGTGGTGATTCATGCGCAACACGGTCTGGGCGTCGGCACCGACCGGGTGTGGGATTACGCGACCCGCTACGGCATCCCGAAAATGATCGTGGTGAACGCGGTGGACAAGGAGAACGTGGATTTCGACGCGGTGGTGCGCCAGGTGCAGGAGCGGTTTGGCCGGCACGTTTTTCCGTTGAGCGTGCCGCTGAATCCCGGCCCCGGCTTCAACCGGGTGCTGGACGTGTTGCGCAATGAAATTGTGACCTACGCGACCGATTCCAGCGGCAAATACAAGGAAGAGCCGGCCACCGGCGAATGGGAGGCGAAGGTCAAGGAATTGCACCGCCAATTGATCGAACACGTCGCCGAGTCCGACGACGAGTTGATGAACAAGTTTTTCGAGCAAGGCAGCCTTTCGGAGGAGGAATTTCGGAAGGGCATCCACGCGGCGGTGCAAAAGGAACAGTTGATTCCGCTGTTTTGCACGTCGGCGGAAAACAACATCGGCGTCGCGCGCCTGATGGATTTCATCGCCAAATACGGCTCGTCACCCGTGGACCGCAAGAAGGTGAAGGCCCTCAACGCCAACGACGCGGAAGTCGAAGTCAGCTTGGATGATCCCGAACCGGTGCTTTATATTTTCAAGACGATGTCCGAGGCGCATTTCGGCGAATTGTCGTTCTTCCGCGTCTATTCGGGGTCGGTTTCCACCGGCATGGATTTGTACAACAGCGACCGCAAAATCAACGAACGCATCGGGCAGATTTACGTGCTCAACGGCCAGAACCGCGAGGCGGTCAACACCCTCGGCCCCGGGGACATCGCGGCGGCCGTCAAACTCAAGGACACGCACACCGGCAATACGCTGTGCCACGCGAAAAAGGCCGTGCGGTTGCCGAAGGTCGTTTATCCCAAGCCCAACATCCACGCGTCGCTGGTCGCCAAGGTGAAGGGCGAGGAGGACAAAATCGCTTCCGGTCTCGCCGCGTTGCACAATGAAGACCCCACGTTTATTTACGTCGTGGACGCGGAACTGCACCAGACCATCATTTCCGCCCAGGGCGAACTGCACCTGGAAGTCGTCGCCGACCGTCTCCGCCGCCGGTACAACGTCCACGTCGAACTGGGCGAGCCGCGCGTGCGTTATCGCGAAACCATCAAGGGCAAGGGCGACTCGAAATACCGCCACAAGAAACAGACCGGCGGCGCGGGACAATTCGCCGAGGTCTGGATGCGCATCGAACCCAAGCCGCGCGACAGCGGCGTCGAGTTCACCAATTCGCTGGTCGGCCAGAACGTGGACCGCGTGTTCGTGCCGTCGGTCGAGAAGGGCGTCAATCAGGCCATCACCGAGGGCATCCTCGCCGGCTGCCGCGTCACGGACGTGAAGATTGATTTTTACGACGGCAAAATGCATCCGGTGGATTCCAAGGACATCGCGTTCCAGATCGCCGGTTATTTTGCATTCAAGGAGGCGTTTACGGTCGCACGTCCGTGCCTGCTGGAGCCGATCAACAACATCGAAATCCAGATACCGGAGGATTGCATGGGCAAGGTGATGGGCGATCTATCGTCCCGGCGCGGCCGGATCCAGGGCATCGAGGCCGACGGCGGGTTCCAGGTCATCAAGGCCCAAGTCCCGGCCAAGGAACTATATCACTATTCCAGCACCCTGCGCTCACTAACCGGCGGGCGCGGCGTGCATACGGAGGATTTCAGCCATTATGAGGAAATGCCGCGCGAGTCGGCGGAAAAGGTGGTTGAAGAGGCGAAGAAACGGAAAGCCGCCGCCGAATCGCATTAAAGCGAACATCGGCGGCACCGGCCAAAGCCGGCAAAACCTGACGTTTATTACGCCACGACCGTGGCGCGGCTGACTGCGGAATAGAGGGCGTCCTTGAGTTTGGCGCGCTTGAACTTCAGTTCGTCAAACGCCTGGTCGGTGGCGAACTCAATTTCCTCCTCAATCCGGCAAACCGCGTCGTCCAACTGGTGGTATTCCTCAAACATCTCACGGAATTTGTTGTCGCTCAGGCGCAGATGCCGGACGGTTTCACGATGTTGGGGGAATTCACTCAGGAAGGGATGATGTATGTCCATAGACTGTTCAGTTTCAAGTTTGACAGTTTACTCACCACTGCGTTTGAACTTAGCCAATAAAATTTTTCTGTCAAGCGCTTTGCCAAAGATTGGCAGATTTTTTACGCAAACTGGCAAAAATCACCTGTCCGCCGCGCCGGGCGCCGGATAAGGGCGAAGCCACAGGGGCAAATGATGCGTTTCATTGGCAAAATGGATGGCGGATACCGCCATTTGCGCCCGTTCCGGTGGTTTTTCGCCTGAAAGCCGGGCGCATCTTGACACCCGCACTATTTTTCTCCCTCGCCTCCCTCAAGGAGGAGAGGGCCGGGGAGAGGAGGCCAATGTTTAAAAGCACGAACCCCTCGCCCCAGCCCTCTCCCCGTTTGGGCGGGGAGAGGGAGTTGTTTCCGTTCAGTGCGTGTGTCAACTTGCACCCAATGCCCGCGCCGCTTTCTTTTTCTTTTCCCCGGCTTGCCGGGCCGCATAATGGCGGCGGCAATTGCATGACAACCAAAGTTCCACTTTCAGAGTTGACCGGCCGGATGAAGCGCTTCCGGGCGCGAATGGACGCGGATAATCCCAACTGGGAGCTGGCCGCGTTCTTTGGCCGGGTCAATCAATACTATTTCACCGGCACGATGCAGGACGGGTTGCTGCTGGTCCCCCGCGACGGCAAACCGGTGTTCTGGGTGCGCCGAAGTTTCGAGCGGGCTGGCGCCGAATCGCTCTTTCCCGACATCCGCCCCATGAAAAGCTTCCGCGATGCCGCGCCGGCGGCGGTGGCGCGGCAGGTCATTCATCTCGAAACCGAGCTGGTCCCGCTCGCGCTGGTCCAGCGGTTCCGGAAACATTTCGCCTGCCAAGAGGTGGCGTCGCTCGATGCGCTGATTGCCCGGGTGCGGACAGTCAAGAGCCCTTACGAACTGGCCATCATGGAACGGTGTGGCGCGATCCACCGGCGCATCATGGAAGAAAACGTGCCGGCGATGTTGCGCGAGGGCATGAACGAGGCGGAGCTTGCCTGTAAAATATATTCCCTCCTGGTGCGCGAGGGGCACCAGGGCACCGTGCGCTTTGGCATGTTCAACGTGGACATCGCCGTGGCACAACTGGGCTTCGGGGAGAACTCGATTTATCCCACCAGCTTCGACGGCCCCGGCGGGTGTGTGGGTATCAGCCCTGCCGCGCCGGTGCTGGGCAGCCGCGAACGCAAGCTTCGGAAGGGCGACCTCGTGTTCGTGGACGTCGGCTGTGCCGTGGACGGCTATCACACCGACAAAACGATGGTCTATATGTTTGGCCGGCCGCTGCCGGATGAGGTGATTGCGGTCCACCGGCGTTGCGTGGAACTCGAGCACCGGCTGGCATCGTTGCTGAAACCCGGAGCGATACCAGCGGAGATTTATGTCCGGACCATGGAAAGTCTCGACCCGGAATTTCTGAAGAACTTCATGGGCTTCGGCAACCGGCGGGCAAATTTTCTCGGGCACGGCGTGGGATTGCAGATAGATGAACCGCCGGTGATTGCCGAAGGTTTTGACGAACCGCTGACCGGTGGGATGGTGCTGGCGCTCGAACCGAAAAAAGGTGTGCCGGGCGTGGGAATGGTGGGGACGGAAAACACCTATCTGGTCACGCCCGAAGGCGGCCGGAGCCTCACCGGCAGCCATCCCGGCCTGGTCCTGGTTTAAAAAGCCGCTCGATATCAGGCCGGCTATCTTGGGTGCGGTGCCATCACTGGATGATTTGGAAAAGAAATGGGGGAAAATTCACAACGCAGCGTGCAACCAAAGTTGCTGCCGGTGGATTTTCGGTCGCAGTCTGTTCCGGCAGGCAATGGGAATTGCTGTCAGCGGCGGGCGTAACCCGTCGCTAGAGAACAACGGATGCCGTTTTTTTCTATACGATTACAATTTTGAATGGTAAAAGCTGCTAAACGCTGAAAGGTTAAATATGCCATCAAAACCTAAAAAGGCCATTCCTGTAAAACGTGTTGTAATAAACACAGAAGCGAAGCATGCGCAGATGATTCAGGTGGACGATTTGCTTTACGATTCGCGGAATCCACGCTTCCCAAAAACCCTTCTTGGCGCGGACGAACCTGGTGCAATCAAGTGGATGTTGGACAATGCGAATATCATCGAACTGATGAATTCGATCGGTGAGCAGGGTTATTTTCAAGGTGAACCGCTAGTGGTTGTGTCATCCGCTGTGCACCCCGCAAAATTTGAAGTAATAGAGGGCAACAGAAGATTGACGGCGGTAAAACTTTTGCGAAATCCTGCTTTAGCGCCGATTAAAAAGAAATCAGTGGCAGAAGTGGCCGCCGGCGCAAAAAACAAGCCGGACAAATTACCCTGCCTTGAATATAGCAAACCTGAAGAGGTTTTACATTTTTTGGCCTTCCGTCACGTGACAGGAATTCTAGCGTGGGATCCATTACAGAAGGCCCGTTACCTAAAGCGGTTAGCTGAAACAAAAGAATTAAAAAAGCTAGATGCGGTGGAATTGCGGCGGCATCTAGCCAAAGAAATTGGCTCAACACCCAACTATGTTGCACGTCTCATTGCGGGCCTCGCCGTTTTTGAAGCGCTTGAAGAAGCTGAATTTTTCGGAATTCCTAATTTGGATGCAGAGGGCGACAGATATAGTGTTCTGACGACAGCGGTAACATCATATAATAATATTGCCCATTATTTGGGATTGGAAAATGTTACAGACGACCAAGTTTCTAAAATAAAAAAGCAAAATTTGGAAAAACTCGCCCGATGGCTCTTTGAACGAAACGCCGAAGGAGTTACACGGGTTCCAGAATCGCGTGCTCTAAAAAAGTTAAACCGAGTCATAGCGAAAAGAGAAGCTCTCGATCGGTTTGAATCTGGGCGATCACTTGATGAGGCTGATTTGTTCACGGAAGGCCCCTTGGAAACATTCCGAGCGGCACTTGAGGGTGCGAAAAGCCGTTTAGAGGTAGCGAGAGATGTTGTGCATCTTGCAGTGGGTTTAGCCGAAGCAGACATTCAAGCCGTCGAGGATGTTAAAGGATTGGCGACCGTTATATCTGGAGCAGTTAAGGAAACCCGCTCTTCAAAAAACAAGTGATATGGCTGAAGCGCGATTTGACGTGCCTGGGAAATTTCGTCAGTTCGATGTTCATCATTGGGCTGATTGGGTAGAACTTTGCTGTGTAGAAAACCTCGACGGTTCTATTACAAGGAAGGAAATGGAAAGGCGATTACGTCTCAAACGATCTTTACAAACAAAAAAGGTAAAAATTTCCGAGGAAGCGCCTGAAACGGATCAAACCACATTGGATGCAGCCCCAGAAGACGAGGACATTATCGAAACAGAGGAGGGACTCGAAGAGGTCGCAGATTGGTTTAAGCATTTGGAAACAAGGAGCAAATTTCTTGGAGACGCATATCCATTTTCGGTTAACGAAAATGGCACGCGCTTGGACTTCACAAGCAAGCTAACAGAAAATCATTGGATTTACTTAAGTCTGCTCATGATGGCTAACCTTCACTATTTTGGAGAAATTGAAAGCACTTTAACTTCAGATTTCGAACAAATGTGCTCCGAAGCCTTAAAACAGTTCTTCCCAACAACAGCAGAGGTTCATGTGTTCGGAAAAGGCCGGGCGGCAGCGTCACGCTACACTGGAAACATTTTTCAACGAATTGAGAAGTTGGCTGGCGATTTAAGTGGCAATCTAATTGCAAAACAGGAGGATTTCCCTCCAACAAGCACTGGAGATGCTGGCTTGGATTTGATAGCTTGGGTGCCGCTTGACGACCCTGCGCCCGGCCGGTTCGCAATATTTGGCCAATGTGCCTGCACGCCAGAATGGACTTCTAAACAGCATTCCTCGGCTCCTCCCAATTGGTGCGCCGGCAAAATGCACTTACAAATTCATCCGGTGAACGCTGTTTTTACACCTTTTTATCTGCGGGATCTTGACGGAGAATGGCATCGTCCAGCGACAGATTTTGGCCCATATCTCCATATCGACCGTTTGCGGCTAACAAGTATTTTCAAAAAGGCAGAGAAAAAATTTCCAAACTTAAGCACTGTTCTGGAAGCGCAGAAAATTGCGAGCGTCAAAGCTAAAGCATTTTGAAATATCCTATGTTAACGGCTGTTTCACTTTTTTCGGGCTGTGGCGGCTTCGATTGGGGAGCCGCGCAAGCGGGTGTAAAAATAATTTGGGCGAACGATAATAACCCATACGCGGCTGCGGCTTATCGGTTATTGTTTCCCGATGTGGACTTTCACGAAGGCGATATCGGCGACATCGAGGAATTTCCAAAAGCTGACATCCTAATTGGATGTTATCCCTGCACCGGGTTCAGTGAAGCCGCGAAACGGCGTGCGGCGGACATGAAAAAGCGCCGTGACCTCAAGGACAATGACGGTAATTATCTCTATCGGGAATTCCTACGAGCACTCCGGCAAGTCCGGCCAAGTTTTCTTTTTGTGGAAAACGTCCGCGGGATGCTCACGGCATCCGATGGTTGGTTTCTGGAGCGGCAATTGCAAAACTTTCGTCGCCATGGATTCAAAGTAAAAATGCAGAAACTTTTCGCTACGGATTATGGAGTCGCTCAAGAACGCCAGCGTGTATTCATTGTCGGTGTCCATCGGCGTGTTAAAGATTTTGAATACGAATTTCCGCTCCCGACACACGGGCCAAACCGCGAGCATCCTTGGCGAACGCTTCGCGATGTCTTGTCGAATTTAACAAAACAGCCGGATGATGAATATTGTCGGAAAGAATTTCATGGTCATTACCTGACGCGAAACCGCAAACGAGGGTGGAATGAGCCAAGCTACACAATAGTCGCTCATTCGAGCCATGTGCCGTTGCACCCGCGCGGCAAACCGATGGTTCACGTTGGCAAAGATCGTTATGCTTTACAGGGTTCAGTAAATCGCCGTCTTTCTTGGCGCGAATGTGCCGCAATTCAAGCATTGCCTTCCACGTTGCAAATAACGGGCGGCCTGCACGCGAAATATCGAGTTGTCGGCAATGCCGTTCCCCCACCACTGGCACAAGCGCTTATCCAGCCGGTCGTAAATTACGCTCGAAAGTAAACATTAATTTCCATGCCTGATTTTTTGTCGCGGGAGCATCGGTCAGCATTGATGTCACGGATTCGCGGTCGCGGCAACAAGGAGACGGAACTGGCGCTGGCAAAATTATTGCGGTGGCACGGCGTCAAGGGCTGGAGGCGGCACCAGTCAATTTTTGGAAAACCTGATTTCATTTTTCCGAAAGCACGGCTCGCTGTTTTTGTGGACGGGTGCTTCTGGCACGGCTGTCCGAAGCACGCAACCAAACCGAAAAGCAACCGCACATACTGGTGGCGGAAATTGGAGCGAAACAAGAAGCGCGACCGTCTGGTGAACCGCACCCTGAGGGAGGCGGGTTGGCAGGTAATTCGGATTTGGGAGTGTGCGTTGAAGAAAAAACCGCAGGCGTGCGTCCAAAGAATTATGCAGGCATTGCACCGATAATGCGCTCGGCGTTTCGGCTTAGATCACTTCGCTCAGCCGGCTAGCAAAGTTCCTGCCGTGACGAAAGCGGCGTTGCGGTTCGGAGAGCAACGGAGAATGGTAACGGCGCTTTGGTCGCGCTGGTCAATTCTGCGGAGTGATGAACCTTGGCTGCCGGGAATGGAGCGGCAACCTGGGCGGAGTGCAGCGGTAGCGCAGTTCGGTCGCGTCGGATGTCTTGGGGCAAGCCGGTTGGACGCCCTCGGAAACCCTTGATAAAAAGTGGAGCCAGCTGTCAGGATTGAACTGACGACCCACGGTTTACAAAACCGTTGCTCTACCGCTGAGCTAAGCTGGCGCCTCCACAGCCAATATCTTTTGCTTTGCCCGCTTTCCTGTCAAGCTCGCCTGAACACGTTCGTAAACGCGGGCGCATCTTGATTTTTGAGCAGGGTTATATAAATCGAGAGCCGCAGTGTCTGCTGTTATTTGATTAACACCCTGCTTTAGCGGGGTGTGGAGCGAAACCAAGGTCAACTAACCGCTTCAGCGGTTTCTCGTACGGAAAAAACCGCTGAAGCGGTTACGACGTGAGATCTGCCACCAACACCCCGCTAAAGCAGGGTGTTAATGAGAGCCAGATAAATTACCAATCCGCAATCAACCATCACTCGTTGCCCCAGTAAATTTTGACGTGAATGAAGCCGAGTTTGACCGCTTCAACGGGCAATGACGGATTGAGTTCCAGGACCTTGATGTGGCCCGGTTTCACAAACGGTTTGAGCGCGGCGAAATTGACCGTGCCGGAGCCGGGCGTGGCATGGTCGTGCGCGGGAAATTGCACGTCGTGAATGTGAAATCCGGCCAGGCGCGCGGTGAGCGATTCCAGATGCCGCGTGTGGTCAAGGAAGCCGAGGTTTTCCTTGATTTGCGCGTGGCCGACGTCGTGCCAATAAACCACATTTGGGCTGTCAAACTCGCGGAAGAAAAACTCGAAGTCGCCTTCCAGCGGAATTTCCTCAAGCGCCTGCCGGTTTTCGATGCCGAGTTTGAGGCCGCGTTTTTCGGCTTCAGGCAGGAGTTTGCGCAACGTTTCGTAAGTGCGCTCGACGGCTTTTCCCTTTTTGGCTTCGCGTTTGGCGGCGGCTTCGGCGCGGAGCTTTTCGTATTTGGGCGATTTTTTCCCGTCGCGTTCGAGCATTCCGGTCAGTTTCTCGGTGTAATCCTTCAGGTCCATGCTGCCGAGGTGCAGCACCACGGCCGGCGCCTTGACGCGTTCGGCCAGATCAAAGGTCTTGAGCGTGTATTTGACCGCCAGTTCGCGCTGGCGCGGCCGCTCGTCGGAAAATTCGTAGAGGTTTGGCGAGGCATGATTCACCCCCATGGGCAGCGGACAAAAATTATGGAGGCTGGAAATTTTAATCTCGCCCGCGTCCACGGCTTCCAGGATGCCGGGCAGGAGCCCGAGCCGGATGCCGTGGCTGAGTTCGGCGTAGGCAAAGCCGAGGTCGCGGATTTCGCGCAGCATGGCGCGACCGTCCGTGTGGTGTCTGGAATTCCAGCAGGTGGAAAGTGAATACATACGCCCGGTTAAAAATAAAAGACCGGGCACATCGTAATCGGATGCGCCCGGCTTTGGAAATGGCAAAATTACAGGTCGGCGTAACGCGCGGTCAGCATCGCGGAAAAGCGCGCGGCTTTTTCCTTGCGGCGCCGCTTTTCACTCGGCTTTTCAAAATGCCGGTGATTGCGCACGACCTTGAGGGTCCCTTCGCGGTCGACTTTTTTCTTCAGTCGCCGCAATGCACGTTCCACTGGTTCGCCTTTTTTTAGTCTTATTTCGGTCAACGCAACTCACTTCCTTTCCGGGGGCGAGAAAATCCGCTTACGGGCGGGGCTCGCAAATGGGCGCAAAGCATGGTGGTTCCTGCTCCCCTTGTCAATTCACAAAAGCGGGCAATAACAATCAATTCACTGGAATCTTAAAGCCAATGCATGCAAAAACCATAATTTCTAAACCATAATGACGAAATAATGACTAAGCCCGAAAGGTAAAGTAATTTTGCCAGCCCTGACCAGTCGTTCGGAATTGGTCATTGGGAATTCTTTAGTCATTCGGATTTAGGAATTAGTCATTCCACGCGCCGGAAAAGTGGCCGCTCAAAAGCAGTCTTATTGGTGGCAAATGGCGTGGCGAGGTACAAATACCTCAAAAGGCGACGGTTGCTTTTTTACCCGCGGCAAAGTTATTCTGACCGCATGATTAAAGGAAAACGGACGGCCAAACCCGCCGATTTGGAGTTGCAACGCCGCATCCAGGAACTCATCGCCTTCAAAGGCGGCGGCCACAACGAAGCCCAGGTCGCCGACATCATCGAAAACGCGCTCAAGCTGCTGGCCGACGTGAAGGAAACCGGCGACGTGCGGGTGATCCAGATCGCCCTGCGCGAATTGCGTTATGCCTTCCGCCTCTTCGCGCCGTATGCGCGCGTCCGCAAGGTCACCATTTTCGGCTCGGCCCGGACGCAATCGGGCAAGGTGGAATATCAACAGGCCGTGGATTTCGGGCGCAAGATTGTGAAAGCCGGCTTCATGGTCATCACCGGCGCCGGACCGGGCATCATGCAGGCCGGGCACGAAGGCGCCGGGACCGCCAACAGCTTCGGGGTGAACATCCGCCTGCCGTGGGAACAAAGCGCGAATCCGGTCATCGCCGAGGACAAAAAACTCGTCACGTTCAAATACTTTTTCACGCGCAAATTGATTTTCATCCGCCATTCGGACGCCATCGTGCTTTTCCCCGGCGGCTTCGGCACACTCGACGAGGGATACGAGGCGCTCACGCTCATGCAAACCGGCAAGAGCCAGCTCATGCCGCTCGTGCTCGTGGATCCTCCCGGCGGCACGTATTGGAAAACGTGGGACAAAAACATCCGCGAACACCTCCTCCGCACCCAGTTGATTTCGCCCGACGACTTGAATCTTTACCGGATCACCGACGACACCAACGAAGCGGTGAAAATCATCACGCGCTTTTACCGGAATTTCCAATCCACCCGCTTCGTGAAGGATTTGTTCATCATCCGCCTCAAAAACGCGCCGTCGGATTCCGCCCTGGCCGCGATGAACGAAGACTTCGCCGACATCATCAACGGCGAGCCCATCAAACGCATCAAACCGACGCCGGAAGAAATTGAAGGCCGGGACAGCCTGGACCTGGCGCGCATTGCGTTCGGCTTCAACCGCCACGATTACGGCCGCCTCCGGCAATTGATTGATGTGTTGAACGGGTTGTGAAGGTAGGGCGCGCACTGCGCCGTCCGAAGCAGTCACGGCAGGGCAGAAGCGCCGTAGGCGCAACATATTTGTAGCCGTTTGCGTCCAATCAATTCCAAGCTCCGTCAGGAGCGACATCTTCCGGATATGCCGCTTCTACGGAGCTATTTCATTTGTGAATGACAAACTACAGGGATGCCACGCCTGCGGAGCTGAACTTTGTGCCGTGAGAACGCTGGACAAAAAATGGAACACAAAAATAAAGTCCGAAGCATGAAACAACATGGGCGGAAATAATTGCTGCCTGAACAACCAAATTCCATCGTGCTGAGCAAACCCGAAAAGCTGCTGCAAGAATCTACTCGATTCTGGGAGCTATTGATTGGATATGTCTGCGCTGCCATCAGCATTGCTGTTGCCACGTTGCTTGCTTGGCTTGTGTATCTGGTTACTTGGCGGAACCCAAGGGAATACGGAGCGCATGATTCATTCAAAGTTAGCACTATTATTATATTTTCCGTTTTGCTTGTCATAGCTGTTGGATTTTCAGTGTTTGCTTTTCGCTTGATTGCACTCAAATATAAACATCTGACGCTGATGTCCCCGATGTTGTTAAGAATTTGGGGGGTATTTTTTGCAATGGGCAGCGTGGCAGCTCTAATTACTTGCATGGTAAACAAGAGGTGGACTGAGGTTTGGTATTCTTGTGAACTTCTAGTTGGTTCAGTGTCCATGGCACTTGCGGCATTCGCTCTTGCAAGGAAACATGAGCGAAAATTTAAAAACGGAATTCAACCGGAAAACCCCATAAAAACTTCAATAGACTCAAAATAGCTGGCCACCAAATTTCCTGCACACTCGACAGCCCGCGCCTAGATTGTTAGCGTTTGGCCATGAACTTCCTGGTCACCGGCGGCGCCGGCTTCATCGGTTCGCACGATGGCTGAAACATTTCCCCCTCTCCGCCAACGAAGTTGGGGGAGAGGGACAGGGAGAGGTGGCATGTTTCAAAGCGGTTCCGGTGGAGGCTGAATCAATGCATCAGCCTTCGGCGGAAAAAAGCGATGGTTTTGCACTTTCCGCACCACAGCCGCACAACCCGTTCGCCGATGCAAAGCGTTCCAGATTTCCAACAACACGCCTTCGCGGTTCTCCCGCCATTGATGGTTCCAAAAGCGCAATTCCTCGACGCCCTCTGACGCCAGAAATTTTTCGCGCTCCTCGTCACGCTGGCGTTGCTCTGGCAGCCCATGCTGGAATCCGTCCAGCTCGATGGATAACTTTGCGGCGGGACAATAGAAGTCGAGAAAGTATTTCCCCAGCAGATGCTGACGGCGAAACTTGAATCCCGCAAAACGCCCCGCCCGCAGGGCGCGCCACAACTCTTTTTCCTCGTCTGTCTGCTCACGACGGAGGCGGCGCGCGTTACTGGTGCGATTCATAGGCGTAGATTAGATGACAATTGTCCAAAAACAACTCCTCTCCCCGACCCTCTCCCCGCGCTGCGCGCGGAGAGAGGGAGTGAAAATGTTGTCACGTTTCTGTAGCAGGCATATTTACCCGCACTCGACATCGTCTTTGCCGATTGCTAGCGTTCCGCCATGAACTTCCTGGTCACCGGCGGCGCCGGCTTCATCGGCTCGCACGTTTGTGAACGGCTGCTGCACGACGGCCACGCGGTCTGGACGTTTGATGACCTCAATAATTTCTACGACCCCCAGCTCAAACGCCGGAACCTCCGCGACATCCAGTCGCTCGCCAAACCATTTGAATTCGTCCACGGCGATCTGACCGACCGCGCCGCGCTCGACAATCTATTTGACAGTATGAAGTTCGACCAGGTCATCCACCTGGCCGCCCGCGCGGGTGTGCGGCCCAGCCTCGAAGAACCGGCGCTTTACCAGCGCGTCAACGTCGAGGGCACGGTCAACCTGCTCGAAGCGGCGCGGAACCATCGCGTCAAAAAAATTACCATCGCCTCGTCGTCGTCCGTCTATGGTGTGAATTCCAAGGTGCCGTTCAGCGAGAGCGACCCGATTTTTTCCGCCATCTCGCCCTACGCCGCGAGCAAGCTCGCCGACGAGGCGCTCGGCCACGTTTATCATCACGTTTACGGCATGGACGTGGCGATGCTCCGCCTGTTCACCGTTTATGGCCCGCGCCAGCGGCCCGACCTGGCCATCCGCAAGTTTGCCACGCTCATTCAGGCCGGCAAACCGATTCCGGTCTTTGGCGATGGCAGCATGGCGCGCGATTACACCTACATCACCGACACGGTTGACGGCATCATCGCCTGCACGCAAAAGGAATTCGGCTTTGAAATTTTCAACCTCGGCGAATCACAAACCGTGACGCTGGCCCGCCTCATTGAGTTGCTCGAAGCCGCGCTCGGCAAAAAAGCCGTCATTGACCGCCAGCCGCAGCAACCCGGCGATGTGCCGGTCACCTTCGCCGACATTACCAAGGCGCGCGCCCGGCTGGGCTATAATCCGCAGGTCAAAATCGAGCCGGGCATCAAATTATTTATAGATTGGTTTCGGAAAAATAGTGGTTAGAATCCCAGCATGAAATCGGAAGCGCCGTTCACACGCCCCTCGTTGCCGGAAGCTCTCGACGCCTGGAAAAAGGTGCTCGCCGAACGCGGTTTCGCCACGGACATCATCTGGATTTTCGCGGAAAACCTTTGCGTTGAAAAATCGCGCGCCGAGCCGGGCGGCTTTCATTTTGGTTTTCAAACCCGGTTCACTCCGCCGCCCGAGGATGCGCTCGACATCGCATTCGCCCATTTTTCCGAATCCAACAAACCGGTGGTTTTTTACCGGCTCGGCGGACGTCCGGGCAGGTCCGTCTGCGCCTTGCTGTGTGATTCGTGGTTTGAGCGCCGGAGCAATGCCGACGGATTTTTGCGCCGCGACGAATGGCGGGTTTTGTTTTATCCCGGCCAGAAGGATGAAATCGAGGAGGTCACCGATCTGACCCGCTGGTTGCGGCGCGTCAAACGCGACCGCGCGTTTCATGATCTGGATTTTTGCATGGCGCTGGAGGCGATTGACGAAATCAGAATGTACGGCCGTGTGCTCATGCCTTACGAGCGCCTGGCCGCCGCCATGCTTGGCCGCCTCCGCCGGGTTTTGGGACAGCCCGCTTGACACCGGGCGCTCCGGCGGGATTTTTGGCTGTCAAATCCCAGGACAAATTCTGTCTTTCACGCCTTTTTTGCGTCAGCTTTTCATTCAACCTTTGCCGGCATCCGGTGGCCCGGCCCATGCTCGACTGCAGGGCATGACCAAAATTGCTTACAACGTGAGCAGGAAGAGCCATATTTTCAATACTGCGCTCGTCCCGGCCAACCACTCGGAAGAAGCCCGGTTTGGCCCGATTGATGGGGCAGTCATTCTCTTCTTTCTCCTCTGCGTCGCGGGATTCATCTGTTTCCTCGTGGCCTGAAGGCTTCGGTTTGGGGTGAGATCGCGAAAGGTGCTTGCTTCGGCCTGAAAATGGCCGCCGGCGGCCTCACAAAAAACTGTCCTTTCATCGCCGCGTCGTTGCACAATTCCCGCGATGAAACGCGAGCAAGCCAAAACCCGCCACGCCCAGCTCGTGGAGGAAATCCGCCGGCACGACCACGCCTATTACGTCGAGGGCCGGCAACTCATCACCGACTACGAATACGACCAGCTTTTCAAGGAACTGCAGGAGCTGGAGAAAAATTTTCCCGGCCTGGTCACGCCCGAATCGCCCACGCAACGTGTCGGCGGCGCGCCCAGCGAAAGTTTTGCCCGCGTCAAACATCTCGTGCCCATGCTCTCACTCGACAAGGTTGAGGCCAGTGATCATCCGACCAAAGACGAGGAACCCAATTGCGAGAAACGCAACCGTGAGCAGGATGAAAACACCCTCGACGAACTTCGCGCCTGGGACGCCACCATTTGCAAACAGCTTGGGCGCGACCGCGTCGAATACGTCCTGGAGCCGAAGGTGGACGGCGTGTCCATCAGCGTCCATTACCGCCACGGCAAGCTCGCGCTCGGCGTTACGCGCGGCGACGGCACGGAAGGCGATGACATCACCGCCAATCTCAAAACCATCCGGGGCATTCCGCTGGAACTGAATCTGAAAAATCCCCCCGCATTGCTCGAAGCGCGCGGCGAAGCTTACATGGCCAGGAAGGAATTCGAGGCCATCAATGCCAAACTGGCCGCTGCCGGCGAAAAAACATTTCCCAACGCCCGCAACGCCACGGCCGGTACACTCAAACAGCTTGATCCGCGTCTCGTCGCGCAACGCCCCATCCGCGCCGTGTTTTACGCCGCCGGCGCGGTTGATGGCATCGAATTCAAGAAACATTCCGAGCTGCTCGAAGCGCTCGCGCAATTCGGCCTGCCAACGCAGAAACGCTGGTGGGTCTGCGACGGCATCGAGGAGGTCCTGAAAATTTACACGGACAAGGTGGTCGCGCATTACGATGAAGACCGCGACCTGCGCCGGCAGTTGCCCTACGAGATTGACGGCATCGTGCTCAAGGTCAATCTGCTCGCCGACTGGCCGCGCCTTCCCGGCCGCGCGCGCGCGCCAGGCTATGCCATCGTCCACAAACCCGTGCCGTGGATCACGCCCGCGGAAACCGTGCTCAAAGCCATCACCGTGCAGGTCGGCCGCACCGGCGTACTCACGCCCGTGGCCGAACTCGAACCCGTCTTCGTGCAAGGCTCGACGATTTCGCGCGCCACGCTCCACAACGAGGACGAAATCCGCCGCAAAGACATCCGCATCGGCGACACCGTGGTCGTTCGCAAGGCCGGCATGGTCATCCCGGAAATTTTAGAGGTGATAAAAACCAAACGTCCGCCCGGCGCGAAGGAATTTGATCTATTCAAATACGTCGGCGGCAAATGCCCTGCGTGCGGCGGGCCGATCGCGAAAGAGAAATTAAAATCATCGCGCGTCGTAGATTTCGGAGGGGCGAGTTCCACGAGCCCCAAATCAAAGTCTGCCGACAGTCAGGAACTCGCAGAGCTCGCCCCTCCGACCGATGAGGAGGTCGCCTGGCGCTGCCAGAACGTTGCGGGTTGTCCGGCGCAACAAACCCGGCGCGTCGAATACTTCGCCCAGCGCAAGGCGCTCGACATCGAATCGCTCGGCGGCATCGTTGCCGAAAAACTCGTCGAACGCGGCCTGGTAAAGGAACCGCTCGACCTGTTTAACTTGAAACTCGAACAACTGGGAAAACTGAATCTCGGCACGGACGACGAACCGCGTGTGTTTGGCGAGAAGAACGCGACGAAAGTCTTGGAAGCGCTTCAGCGCGCCAAAACCGCGCCACTTTCCCGCTGGATTCACGCGCTGGCGATTGCCGATGTGGGCGAGGCCACCGCCAAACAACTTGCCGCCACGCACGGGTCGCTCGAAGCGCTCGCGCACTCGGAAGTTCTGCGCGATATCCGCGACCTCGGCGCGAAGGAAACCGAGCGCGCCGAAATCAGCCCGCGTTCACGCAAAAATCCGCCGAAGACCGAAGCCGAAAAAACCGCGCGCGAGCAGCGTGATGCTGCGCTCAAGGCGGAGATTGCCGAAATTGAATCACGGCTGGATGCGGGCGGATTGAAAGCGAAATTGGTGGAAGTCGGCCCGGTGGCGGCGGCCAGCGTGCTGGATTATTTCTCGTCACCCGCCGGGAAAAAAGTTCTGGCCCGCATCCGCGAATTGAAAATCAAACCCGAAGCCGAAGTCGTCAAAGCCGCTGCCGCCTCAACATCGGGAATTTTTGCCGGAAAAACCTTTGTCCTCACCGGCACGCTGCCGGCGCTGACGCGCGAGGAAGCCACGGCAAAAATCGAATCCCTCGGCGGCAAAGTAACCGGCAGCGTGAGCAAGAAAACGGATTTTGTTTTAGCCGGTGAAGAGGCTGGTTCCAAGCTCGACAAGGCGCAGGCGCTTGGCGTGAAGATTATTGATGAAAAGGAATTCCTAAAACTTTGCGCGGAATAAATTTTAATGCGGCTGTGTAACTTAACAGCCCCTCATTCCGTCAAGTATGGCAATATGAATACAAAACATCTCAAAACAGCCGCAAAAACTGCGGTTTTTGTCACCGTTCTGGCCTGGGGCGTGAACCTTCGCGCCGCGACACCCGCCACCACGCAAACATCGAGCGGCTCCGCTGCCGTTCAGAATCAATTCCAAACCGTGGCGTTCAGCGACTCGGCGGAAGCAGGAATGCTCCAAAACGCCTACCTCATTCTGGCCACCGGCGACCACGATTACAAAGGCCATCGCGTGAAGGCCATGCACCAGGTTGAGGCCGCCGCCAAGTTGCTGGGCATGACTCTCAGCGGCGACACCAAAGACAAGCAACCACAACCTTTGTCGGACGCCAAGCTGCGCGAAGCCCAGGGATTGCTCCAAAACGTGCTGGGCGCCGCTGAAGTCAAAAATCAAAAGCGCGTTACCAAACACATCAACGAGGCCATTAATCAAATCAACACCGCCCTGTCCATTCGCTGAACCAGGAATACGCAAACGTAAATTGTAAACCTTTCTCAATTGGCGCGGCGAACCCGCGCCAGTTTTTATTTTCTGCCTCAATCCTCCAAACGCCGCCGGAATTCTGCGCAGGCTTTCGCCACATTCGGCGCGTTCAGAATTGCCGACACAACACAAATGCGCTTTGCGCCCGCCGCCAAAACGTCATCAAGATTTTCCAGATTGATGCCGCCGATGGCGAACCACGGAATGTCCACCCCGTTTTGCGGGGCCGCCGCCCAGCGGACGTATTCCAGCGTCACCGGCTTCGCGGTTGGTTTCGTGCCCGTCGCATAAACCGGTCCGATGGCGATGTAATCCGCGCCGGCGGCGAGCGCGCGTTTGGCCTGCTCCGGCGAATGGGTTGACAAACCAATCCGCACTTCTGGTAGGGTCGCACCGCCGGGGCGACCGACGGAAGTTCCACCTTTCCATAACGGACGGCTCGGAGAGCCGTCCCTACCTTTTAATTCCGAGACGTTTTTATAGCCGGCGCCGAAAAAATCTTCCTGGCCCAAATGACAAAACTCTGTCTCAAGCTCGTTGGCAATGTCCACGTGATCGTTGATCACGAGGCCGATGTTCGCGCGTTTGGTGATGGGCTGAATTGCCTCTGCCATGCGGCGGACCTCGTCGGGCGTGGAATTTTTGGCTCGGAGCTGAATCAAATCCGCGCCACCGTCGCAGAGTTGTTGTGCGACGAGTTCCGGCGCGCGGCCCTGCAAACAGGCCGTGTCAATAAAAGCGTAAAGCCGGCAGTCCACGAGCGGTTTCATGGGAACAATTTAACCACAAAAGACACGAAACACACGAAAGAGTTCACGGATGCCGGAGATTCATTTCGGACGGAGCGCGGCTGTCTCAGCCGCAGCACTTCCGGGAGCATCAGCCAGCTTGGAAAGTTTCACAATCACTCTTCGGCAAGCGGCTGTTACGGGTGGGACACCCGCGCTCCGGGCGTCCCTGGACGTAACGCCTTACCGCGTCTTTTCAAACGCCATCCGCCAGAACCAGTCGCTGCACGCGGCGAACCTGACCAGCGTGTTTTGAAGCGACGGCGTCAGCACGAACCGTTGCAGCCATTTGGCCCAGGCGAGCCGCCGGGCAAACGCGGCGTCGCAACGGCGGGCGATTCGCGGCTGGGCCTCGGCCCAGGAAATTTCCCCGCGACTCCACGCGACCAGCGGTTCGATGGCGAGTTCCGCCGATTCGAAGGCCATGGACATGCCGTTGCCGGTGACGGGCGGAATCATGGTGATGGCGTCGCCGATGCAGCATTCCGCGCGCGCGACCGCCCGGTACGGCCGCAGCGAAAGCCCGGCGACGGCACAAAACGAGTTTTCATCAAATTCAGCCGTCGCCAGCCGCTGGTATAACGGCGAACCGGTTGGTCCGCGCAACAATTCGCGCCGGTTTTGTGGCCCGACACTTTCGCCGGCGCGCCGGCGGAACAATCCGCAGACATTCACCATGCCACCGTTGACCCGGCATAAACCGACATAGCTCCGGGGTGAAACGTGCATTTCGAGATCGGCCGTGAGCGGAACGTTGCTTGCGTGCGCTTTCAATCCAAACCAGCACGCATCGCCCTCTTCCGTCCGCAAGCGCCGGCCCGTGGCGCGAACGACGCCTTCGCCGGCGTCTCCGTCGCTCCGGCGTTTGCCTTCCCACAATTCACCGCCGAGTTCGCGGAATTTTTCCGCCAGCGTGGCGTCCAGGGTGAAACGCGAAAGGCAAATGGCCCGCGCTGGCAGCGGCCGCGGCCCGGTGGATTGGGTTGCGGAAAAGAAGGCCGCCGTGTCCGCGCCCATCGCGCCCGCGCGTTCGAGCCATTCGCGCAAACCCAGCCGCGCGAGCGTTTCCTGGCCGCGTCCGCAGATGAACTCGCCGCAGACGCGATGGCGCGGATAATGCCCGGCCTCCCACAAGGCCGCCGGCACGCCGCGTTGACGCAGCCCGATGCCGAGCGTCAACCCCGCGAGTCCGCCACCGACAATCGTAATGGATTTCATGACTGCCATATTCTATCCCGTCCGCCGGGCGACGAACAAATGGCTGAAAGACCCGGCGTGCCGCTCGGTCAATTGCCAGTCGTTGCCCGCCGGCCACAGCGCCGAAAGTTCGTTGTCTGAAAATCCCGCGTGGATGCTCACTGCTGCGTCGTGCCGCGTGACGGAGTTGCAGCCAATCATCCACAGCAGCCGGCTGCAAAGCAACGGCCAGCGCGCCCGGCGCGGCTCGATTGCGATGAACCAACGTGCCCGGCCGGCGATCATGCGAAACAAATCGGCCAGGCGTGCGTCATCGAAATGGTGCAGAAACAAATTGGCGATGACAATTTCGGTCGCGGCCGCAACCTGCGGCCAGTCAAAAACGTCCGCGACAATCGCTTCCGCGCGCCAGCCAAGCGATGCGAATGAAGCGATTGTCATGGGCAGGACGATTCTTTGGCGGTCGAGCAGTGTCACGCTCACATTGACCCGGCGCGGTGTCATTTTTTCCGCCACGCGCAGCAGAAAATGTCCGGCGCCGGCGCCGAGTTCGGTGATTTGTTTCAGTGCCGGGCCGTTCAAGCCGGTTTGCAAGGCGCGAATCATGATGGCGTGATTGCGCATGCAGGCATTGACCCGGCGCAAGTCGCGGCGCGAACGGACGGCACGCGGGTCGTCCGCCGGCAATTCATCGAGCAATTCCGGTTCGATGATGCGTTTCACTTTGCTCTTTGTATTTCTGGTTGGGCGGGGCGCCTGACGAGCCGAAAATTAAATACCATCACGGCTCGCGAGGATCAGCCTTCGCCAGGCCACGGCGCGACAGGCGCTCGCCCCACCGGTTTGACCAAGTAAATCAAGTTTCTTTCACTTTCAACAACGCGCCGTGGCAACTGAAGCCCGCGCCGAACGCCGACATCCACCAGAAGCCGTCGGGCACGGTGTCATGCAACGCACGTTCGAGCACGAAAAAAACGGTCGGGCTGCTCAGGTTGCCGAATTCGCGCAGCACGGCGGTGCTGTGGCGCACATCGGATTCAGTCAGGCCAAGTTTGTCGCGCAACGCGAGCAGCACGTCGCGTCCGCCGGTGTGCAAAATCCAGCCGGCGATGCGGTCGCGTTTCACGTTGGCAGCGGCGAGCGATTCGGCAAAAAGTTTCGCGGCTTC
Organism: Verrucomicrobiota bacterium; assembly: GCA_049511835.1. Classification (GTDB taxonomy): domain Bacteria; phylum Verrucomicrobiota; class Verrucomicrobiia; order Limisphaerales; family UBA11358; genus UBA11358. The sequence goes on from JBEKXN010000030.1 coordinate 28,882, forward strand.
GTCACCGGCGATCTGCGGGATTTGCGGCAGCAAAATGTTTCGCAGCATCCCGTTTTTCTGTTCGAACCGCAGCGTGTCGCGTTGGTCGGGCGCGAGACACGACGAACCCCATTTCCATTCGACGCGGCGGCGGTCCGGTCGCGGTTTGTTCGCGAGCACCGCCGCGCCCGCGCCGTCGCCAAAAAGACAGGCGCTGATGAGCACGCCGGGGTCGTCGTCGAGATAAAACGCCGCGCTGCAAACTTCGACGCAGATGGACAGGACCTTTCCGGCGCGGCCGGCGGCAAGCAAAGCTTCCGCCGCGCGCAAATTGGGCAGCGCCGCCCCGCAGCCCTGACCGACCAGGTCGAGCGCGAACACGTCCGGCCGCAGGCCAAGCCGTTCGCTGACGTAGCTGGTGAGGCCGGGACACAAATAGCCGGTGCAGGTGCTGATGAGCACGGCGTCAATTTCGCCGGGTTTGCAGTTCGCGTCCTGCAACGCGCGTTGCGCGGCCCTGGCGGCCAGTGCGGGCGCGTGCCGGGCGAAGCGGGCGTGGAGCGCGTCGGGCGTCAGATCGAAAACCTCGGAAATCGGTTCCAGCGCCAGGTGACGGGTGGCGATGCCGTTGTCGCCGCAGAGCACTTTTTGGAGAATGGCGCGCGACCGCGGCGCCAGCCGGGCGAATGGCGCGGATTTTTGCAGCGCGTCCCAGCATTCACGCTGGGTGTAGCGTTGGGGCGGGGCGGCGACTCCGAGTCCGGCAATAAACATATTCAAGCTTAACGCGTGTTTCGTCCACGCGCCATTTCCATGGTAGGATGCCGGAAAAAATGACTTGTTCCAGATTGATTTAGCGAAATAAAAACGGCGGCGGGAGATCTTCCACCGCCGGGTGCGTTCGTAAAACCTTACTTCACGCCGACGAGATAACCGAAACGCTCGCGGAACTGATCGGGCGTCATGGAAACGACGGCGGCGAGCCGGGAGAGCTGTTTCGCGTCTTCGAAATCTTCGCGTTCCAATCGGATCATGTAATGGCAGGCGCATTCGTAGGCTTCGCCGTCCACGTTGACCGGGCGCGTTTGCATGCGGCCGGTCTTCGGATTGAGCATTTTATCGAACGGCAGCGGAATCATTTTGCCATCCACGAAGCTGATGATGGCGCCGTATTTTTCAGCTTCGGGCGAAAGCAAAAATTTCACCGCGGCATAACCGAGGTCGCGCGTGTATTCGGCGTCGAACGGAATCGGATCGGCGCAGCGGAGCTCGTAGCCGAGATCCTTGTCAATGAACGCCATTTTAATGCCGAGCTGGTCGAGACGCGCGGTCAGCAGCTCTCTTATCAGGCGGCCAAATTCAATTTCACCGAGCCGCAAATGGCCGTGGTCGTCGCGAACGACTTTGCCGAAGCGTTCCAATTGTCCGGCGGGCAGCGCCTTGACCAAACCCTGTTCGCCCATCGCTTCGATAAGGCCTTCGGCGAGGACAACAATGCCGTATTGCGTACCATTGGCGCGACGCTTGATGATGGAACCGATGATGATGTCGCACACTTCATCAATCGTGACCTGCCGTCCGCGGAATTCCTCCGGGATGATGGCGAGCGTGGCGGCGGCGGCCTTGGCGATGCCGAGCGCGAGATGTCCCGCCGCGCGTCCCATGCTGATGATGAGATACCAGCGCGAGGTGGTGCGCGCGTCCTCGGCGAGACTGCGGACAATGTGAACGCCGTAGTGCCGGGCCGTTTCAAATCCGAACGTCGGCGTCGAACCGGGCAGCGGCAGATCGTTGTCAATCGTCTTGGGCACGTGCGCGACGCGAATTTTGCCGTTGCTGCGCTTGGCAACGTGGCTGGCGGAAAACGCCGTGTCGTCGCCGCCGATGGTGACCAGCGCGGTGATGCCCAGCTTTTCAAAAACGCTGAAGACATTTTTCATCTGCGTTTCCGACTTCGTGGGATTCGTGCGGGCGGTTCCCAGGATGGAGCCGCCGCGCAGATGGATTTCCCTCACGTCACGGATTGCCAGCGGCCGGCAATACTGCGTCTCGCCCTGGGCGAGCCACTTGAACCCGTCCCGGAAGCCGATGACTTCGTAGCCCTGGTTGATGCCTTCGATGGTGGCCGCCGCGATGACGCCGTTGATGCCCGGCGCCGGGCCGCCACCGACCAAAATTCCCAATCTGCCTTTGTTCATTAAATTAGTTTGTTAATTGTAAAAACCGAAACTGGCGCAGGATGCGCAGGCTCCGGAAAGAATTCAATTCCATTCTTGCCACAATCAAACCACTATTTGCCGAAATGAAACCGGCTGTTTTTCTCGACCGCGACGGGGTGTTGATTGAGGAAAGGAATTATCTGCGCCGCGTCGAGGACGTGGCCTTCCTCCCCGGGGCGGCAGCGGCACTGAAGCGTCTCTCGGACGCCGGACTCAAACTGTTCATCGTCTCAAACCAGTCCGGCGTCGGGCGCGGCTACTTCACGCTTGCGGACGTGGAGCGCGTGAACGAGCATTTGCTCGGCGAACTGGCCCGGGCCGGCGTGCACTTTGAAAAAATTTACATCGCGCCCGAGGCGCCCAACCAGCCCAGCCGCGGCCGCAAGCCGTCGCCGCAGTTTTTATTCGATGCGCGCGATGAATTCGGCGTGGATCTGGCGCAAAGTTTCATGATTGGCGACAAGCTGATTGATTTGGAATGTGGCTGGAACGCCGGCGTTAAAAAAAGCATCCTGGTCCGCACCGGTTACGGCGCAAAACTTGAACGGAAATCGCCGGAACCACTCAAACTTGCGGTGGTGGTGGACGATTTGAACGGCGCGGCGGATTGGATTTTGAACTGTAGCGGCGGTCTATGACCGTCGCCAAATAAACCGGCGCTCACAGAGCGCCGCTACAAATTTATGTGCGGCATCATTGGATACGTCGGTAAAAAGGCGGTTTCGCCCATCCTGCTCGAAGGACTGCGGCGGCTGGAATATCGCGGCTACGACAGCGCAGGCGTGGCCGTGCTGGACGGCGGCGAACTGCTCGTACGCAAGAAAAAGGGCAAAATCGGTGAGGGCCTTGCCCCCCTTTTGAAATCCCAGCCGGTCGCGGGAAATCTCGGCATCGGCCACACCCGCTGGGCCACGCACGGCCCGCCGTCGGACATCAATTCCCATCCGCACTTGGATCAATCCGGCCGGATCGCCGTCGTCCACAACGGCGTCATCGAAAATTACGATGCGCTCCGGCAAAAACTGCTCGCCACCGGCCACAAATTCAAATCCGGGACCGACACCGAGGTGCTGGCGCATTTGATTGGTGATTATTACCAGAAACGTCAGAAAGTAGCGCAGCCGTCCCGGCTGCACTTGAAAAACGCAGGCGAGACGCCTGCGCTACTGACCCAGGCGGTTTGCGACGCGTTGCGCGAAGTCATCGGCACCTACGGCATTGCCGTGATTTGTGCCGACCAGCCCGACACGATTGTTGGCGCCCGGCGTGGTTCACCGCTCATCATCGGCATCGGCGTGGGCGAGAATTTTCTGGCCAGCGACACCAACGCCATCGTCGCCCACACCGAAAATGTCGTTTATCTCAACGATTACGACGTGGCGACCATCACGCCTGAACGCTTTGACGTTTTGAACCTGGGCACGGACACGGCGAACGTCCAGGTCAGCAAGCTGGAGTTCAGCCAGGAGGACGCCGTGCGCGGCAAATACGAGCACTTCATGCTCAAGGAGATTTTCGAGCAGCCGCGCACGGTGGAAAATGCCCTGCGTGGCCGCGTGGACAAGGAAGGTGCCACCGCCAAGTTCGGCGGCCTGAATCTCACGTCCGCCGAATTGCGTGCGATTGACCGCATCGTCATCGCCGCCAGCGGCACGAGCTGGCACGCGGCGCTGGTGGGCGAATATCTGATTGAGGAACTCGCGCAAATCCCGGTGGAGGTCGAGTTCGCGCACGAATTTTGTTACCGCAACGCGCCGCTTGAAAAGAACACCGTCCTGCTGGTCATCTCCCAGTCCGGCGAGACCGCCGACACGCTCGCCGCGCTGCGCGAAGCCAAGCGCCGCGGCCACCGCGCACTCGCCATCGTCAACGTTGTCGGCAGCACCGTCGCGCGGGAATCCGACGGCGGCATTTACATGCACGCCGGGCCGGAAATCGGCGTTGCCTCGACCAAGGCCTTTGTCTCCACGCTCACCATTCTGGCGCTGCTGGCCGTGCATCTGGGCCGGATGCGAAATCTTTCCGCCCGGCGCGCGCTGGAAATTCTGCACGCGCTGGAGGCCGTACCCAGGCAGCTTGAATCCATTCTCGCGCAAAACAACGCGTTCAAGAAGCTTGCCAGGAAATATGCGAAGGCCGACGATTTCTTTTTCCTCAGTCGCGGTTACACGTTCCCGATTGCGCTGGAAGGCGCGCTCAAGCTGAAGGAAATTTCCTACATCCACGCCGAGGGCTATTCGGCGGCGGAGATGAAGCATGGCCCGATTGCCTTGATTGATCCGAAAACACCGACGGTTTTCCTCGTGCCGCAGGATTCGATGTATGACAAGACGATGGCGAACCTGGCGATGATTCGCGCACGCAAAGGCCCCATCATCGCGCTGGCGACCGAAGGTGACAAACAAATCGGGAAGATGGCCAACGATGTGATTTACCTGCCCAAGGCGCTGGAGCCGATTTATCCGATTCTGGCCACCGTGCCGCTGCAATTGTTCGCCTATCACATTGCCGTCGCGCGCGGCTGCGACGTGGACAAGCCGCGCAACCTGGCCAAGAGCGTGACGGTGGAATGAAACGGGGTTTTTCGGGCGGTTGCTGTACTCGGGTAATAAAGTTGGTAACTGAAACCGGGGTTAACTCGTTGATTTCCAAGCTGGGTCAGTCTGACACAGAAGTAATAAAGATGGAAACTGAAGTCAGATCGAAATCCCAATCACTTTCCAAGATACTTCGACGGGTTGCATATCCGGTCGAGCCGCTCGGCTTCAAGTTCGTTCAAAACGATCTGCCGCCGTCTTTGCCGGACGGCATTCGCGACCGATTGGGGAAGGAACCAGACCTGTTTGACCAGTTGGAGGATGGTCAGGCAAATGAGCTTCAGTGTGTGCATGGAGTGGTATCCTCCAGTTCAACCGTCGTTACCGCCCCGCCATTTTTCGAAGGGGGGCGCTGCAGATTCTCAACGGCCAGGAAATGATTTTTCTGCGTCCAACCTCTGGAACGCCCCCAAAGAAGCGGGTGCTCATAGGCCAGACACATGACGTTCTGTTTCAGGTAAAAGCGCATATTATTTCGCGGTGCGAAAGGTCAGTGTTGTCAAAAGCCAACGATGGCGGCGGCCATGCCTCCAATAAGCATCCCGATGGTCTTTCATGCCGGCACCAGCTTTGACTCCACTGATCAGACCCGCTTGGGGTTCACCACCAGCAACACGATTCCGCCAACGAGCGCAAACGCTCCGACGACGGGCGGGATAAAGTGGCTGACAGTGGTCTCAAAGAGCATTCCGAGGAACTCGACAGGCTTTCCCGGAGTCGTGAAGGTGATGCCCGAGTAAGCGAGCACCACAACGCCTAGAGCGACCAGGAGGACTGCGACAATGGTTTTTGTATTCATATTGATTCTTTCAGCTTATTTTCTTCAGTTGGCAGTTTCTTAATTCAGTCGCTTGCGCCCGGAGATGAGGCTGACGAGCACCATGACTATGGCAACTACCAGCAAGATGTGAATGAACCCGCCCATCGTGTAACTGCTCACCAGACCGAGCAACCACAGAACGAGCAATACTACCGCAAGTGTGTATAACATAAGATTTTCCTTTTCGTTTGTATTGGTCACTGCGGACTGGCGCGCTTTCGCACCAGCCAACAGCGATCTGTCAATTTAGTTGCTGGCCACGGGCACGGCGATGGTCATGTTGTTGATCACGCTGGTCACACCGTTGATGTCGGTGACGAGCTTGGTGACGAGGCTCTTTTCGGCATCGTTTTTGGCAATGCCGCTCAAGGTGACGACGCCGTCCGTCGTTGAAACCGACGTTTTCAGGGCGCTGGTCGAGTGGTGCGACAGCAATGACGATTTGACTTCAGCCGTGATGGAGGCGTCATCAATCTTGTCGCCCATCGTTTCGCTTGGAATGGCCGGGGTCTTGGCAATTGTCATCTCATTCTTGACCGATTTGACGTTGTCAACGTCCTTGGCGTATTCGGTGGTCAGTTCCTTTTCGGCCAGGCTGGAGGCTTCACCTTGCAAGGTGACGATTCCATTTTTCACATATACCGTCGTTCCGGTGGCGCTCACGTTGCGATGGAACAAGAGTGCGGTTTTCACTTTTACACCGATCCACATGTCCGAATGTTCGGCGGGGCATTCCCCTTTGACGGTGAGTTGATTGTCCACGCTTATGACGCCGGGCAGACCCGCCACGGTGTCCTGGGCCAGGGATTTATGGGACGCTTCGGCGACCGTTCCGGTCAGGGTGACAACGCCATCTTTGGAATCGGTCTTGATGGAATCGTCCTTGAGGTAGGTTTTGAACACATACGACTTTGCGGCGGATGATTCGATGCGGCTGTCCGTATCGGAGGCGCGCAGAGGTGCGCTGGTGACTAATATGGCGCCCGCAGCCATGATGATTGCGAGCGGGTAGGTTGATTTCATTTTCATTATGTTTGTCTTTCTGTCTTTTTACATTTTGGTTTTGATTGTAACGACGAGAAGCAAGCTACGCTGCGGGCTGGTCCTTCGCTATGGGGTGTTACCCTACCGTGCATTTGGGGAGGTGTTCGGCGAAGACTGATTTAGCAAATCACGACTGCCTTTCCCCATCCAGGCCGCGAACAAGGAACCGCTCGCGAAGGCGACAAGGATAAAAACAATCGTCAGTCAAAACGTGGAAACCGCCGTGCCCGGCACCCGCGGCATTACGAGTTGCAGGAACGGGTCGCTTCCCTACATTGGCTGGATTGTGCGCTTGCAAAACAGTTCCGGCATTGTGACCGTGTCGTCATCCGCCCGCGCAACAAGTGAACCCGCCATCGTTGCCTCGGCCATGCCACACGCCTTCATGACTTGCTCTCCTGCTCCATCCTGCCGGTCAACCCTCCCTGCGCGGTTTCGACCAGCTCACGGATGCGGCGCGCATCTGCCTTCCTGTGACCGTGGCTTGCCAACGGGTCGCTGCCGCCGGACGATTCAATCAAAATGTCCGCCCAAATGATTCCCGTCCGGATGTGAACGGACGCAACCTTCGTGAGGCTGATGCTGATCTCGTCGCGGCTGAACCACGACCGTTTATGCCGGATGACCGCCTTGTCCGTCACCTCGATAATCGTGGGGAAAAGAAAATTGCCGTGCGTCAACCGGCTCGCCTGAAATGTTTCTGAAGGCATGGCGACACTGTGATTTAGAAAAGCGGTTTGGGAATCATAGACGAGGTTGGCCTAAAAATCCGTCGTTAGCTGGTGTCTTAAATTCTTTCATCTCCCAGATGACAATCAGCGCGCCGTCGCGATTTACTTGGGCTTTGAGCTATTGTTTCGCCGCCGGTTTGTAGCCATCGCCATCCAATAAAATCACCGTCGGGATGATTCAATTCGCAGACGGATCATTCGCTTCCTGACCGTGATTTTCGCGCCATTGGTTCTTCGCATCGTCCAAAATCGCGAGTTGATCCGGCGTCAGCAGAGGCCTGATTTGATTGACGGCTGTCTCTCTGTATGGCCGGAGACCGGCCCAGACCTGTTGCAACTGTTTGCGCGCTGCCTGAATTTGTGCCGTGTCTTTCGATGCGCGCGCCTGCCGATTTGCCTCTTGAGCGGCATCGATCCGGGGTTGGTTGGCTGTCTGGTATTGCTGGCAGGTGTTGGCAAAGTCATCCTCGATTGGCTTCAGTTCGCCTCTCTGCTCGTCGGTGAGCTTCAACTTCTCCTTGAGCCCGGGCGGAAGGAGGCATCGTTCGCCCAAAGACCGGTCATTCTCCAACGCTTTTTGGTATTTCCAGGTTTGGGTGAGGGTGTTGGTGCCATTGGTGTTGGTATCTTGCGCCAGCAATACGGGCGCGGCCAGCACCAGTGAACCGCTGATGGCAAGCAGGGTGAGTTTGGTTTTCATGTATTTCCTAAATTTTGGGCAGGCGTATTTGGTTGCCTGATCGGCTGACAGTAATTCAAAAAGCTATGCGTGCGCTATGGGGTGTTACCCTACCGAAACCATTTTGATTCAGACGCGCCATTCGCGCCGCTTGGTTTCCGCCAACCGGGTCCGTCCGAAAAGCACCGTGATCATCGCTGCGAGATCACGAAAGCGTTTTTCCAACTCACAATTGAGCAACTGGCGAACCTCTTCGGGCCGTTCATTCTGGTTTCGTTTCCACCCGCGGTCAACGTGCTAACAGCGGGGGATTCCACTGTCGGCACGTTGCGAATGCGCCTTTCTCAATTCGATCACTCTTTGACGGTGATGTTGTTTTCGACATCGGTCACGCCCTTGACTTTCCTGGCGAGATCTCCGGCCCGGTCTTTTTGGTCCCTCGTGTTGACAAAGCCGCTTAACTGGACCACGCCCTTGAACGTTTCCACGTTTACTCCGTCGTACTTGTATTGCAAGTCGTCTGCCAGTGCGGCCCGGACGCGGGAAGAAGTGTTATGGTCGTCAATTCGTTCGCCCGAGCTTTGCTCGTAGCGGTTGCCGGTGGTAGTGCAGCCGGTCACGCCCAAGAGCAATGGCAGCGCGCCGAGAGTGAGGATCAATCCGAATACTTTTAGGGCCTTGCCCGTTTTTACAGATGTTTTTTTCATGACGTTCTCTTTCGTTTTTGATTTTATTTGCTGTCGTTTCCAAAGCGCCGGGGGAAACATCCCCCGGCACTTTTGCTGGCGCGCTGGTTAGGGCGCGCTGTTACGTGCTCATGATCCTTCGACCTGCAGGACGGTTTTTAACCATTCCTTTTCCACCAGGCCGTTTGGCGGCCCGTTTTTTAGCGGCAGTCATTCGACCGCCTCTGCTTTTCTTTGCCATAGGCAATCACTTCCTTTCGGCGATCAGATATTTTCTGCTGAAATGCCGCATGCCTTACGGGGCAGGCACTGTAATGGTGCTGGACTGTACAGTCACCGAGCCCCCTCCGCCGCCCGACCCGGCAAACAATCTGCCTTCCACCGCGGCGCCGTTATTAACCGTGATGGTAACAGCAGCCAGTATGTTTCCCTTGAAGATGCTGGTCGTACCAAGAGTCGCTGAACTGCCGACCTGCCAATAGACGTTTTTCGCCTGGGCGCCGCCGCTCAGGACAATACTGGTACCGGTACCGATGGTGAGCGTGGACGCCATCTTGAAGATGAAGACCGCATTCGCGTCACCCTGGGCGTCGAGAGTTAAAATCGCATTTGCTCCCGTTCCTGATATTTCAACCGAGCTCGAGTTCACATAGAGGCCAGGGGTCTTGGTCAGCCCGCCCAGATTTCCTTGCAACGTTTGAGCGTTGACTGATCGACTCACGGCGTCGTTATACGCGGCCAACAAGTCGGCTTGAGCACCAATTATGGCCTGATCATCCACGTGGATCGTCCCGTTGATTTCTGACGGCGGGATTCCCTGTGCAGAACCTGGATACAACCCGACGTCTCCATTGATCTGGTCGCCACCGCCACTGATCGCGGCGGTCGCCATAATTGCGAAGGTGGAGGCCCTTCCAAGGCTGATTGACATCAGGTTTGTCTCTATCTGCGTTCCCGTCGTGAAGTTCCAGACAAAACTGGTTGCCAATGCATTGCTTTCCATGTCCGTGACTCCGGTTGTAATCGTGTTCGTATACATGGTGCCGGGTGCAAGATTGCTCGCTGGTGTAAACGTTGCAATCTGGCTCGCTGCAACATAGGCGACTGTTCCGGTCACCGTTCCGTCAGGTCCGGTCACCGTGAAGTTTGCCGAGGTGATTGTTGCGGGGTCCATCGCCTTACTGAAAGTGGCGTTGATTGTCTGGTTGATCGGCACACCCATGGCAGTATCCGTCGGGATGGTGGAACTCACGGTGGGTGCAGTGGTGTCGGTTGACGCGCCCGTCGTGAAGCTCCAGACAAAGTTGGTTGCCAGCGCATTGCCGGCCAGGTCCGTTGCCCCGGTGGTAATCGTGTTCGTATACGTGGTGCCAGGTGCAAGATTGCTCGCTGGCGTAAAGGTTGCAATCCGGCTCGCTGCAACATAGGCGACTGTTCCTGTTACCGTTCCGCCAGGTCCGGTCAACGTGAAGTTTGCCGTGGTGATCGTAGCCGGGTTCATCGCCTTACTGAAGATGGCAGCGAGTTGACTGTTGATCGGCACACCCGTGGTATTATCCGCAGGGAGGATGGCAATGACGGTGGGTCTGGTGGCGTCTGTTGACGCACTCGTCGTGAAGCTCCAGACAAAGTCAGTTGCCAGTGCATTGTCGTCCAGGTCCGTTGCCTCGGTGGTCTTTGCCCCGGTGGTAATCGTGGCCGTATAGAGGGCATTGGTAGTGAGAGCGGTTGCGGGCGTAAAAATCGCCGTGCCGTTCACATAACTCACCGTGCCGGTAACCGGAGTGGTCCCTTGCTTCAAGATAAAGGTTGTGTCGTTGATCGTAGCCGGGTTCATCTCCTCACTGAAGGTGACAGCGAGTTGACTGTTGATCGGCACACCGGGGGCATTATTCGCAGGGATGGTGGCAATGACTGTGAGTGGAGTGGGGATCAGGACGCCTTTGCCGCTGGCGGTGGCTTTGCCCCGCACAATGGTATCCTCGATATCAGCGGCAGTGACAGTGTATGTTCCCTCACCCGAGCCAGTAATGCTGTCGCTCCGAATCACTGTTTGAAGGTGAGTAGCAGCCTTGGGTTTGGAACCACTCTCACTGCTCTTCATCAAACCACAAATCTTAAAGCTAGTGCCTGCCTGATTGTTAATCTCAATACATCCCAAGCCAAGATCACTCGCGCTGTATTGCTTGGTAGAGGTGTTTAGTTTTCCTGATGTAATATCTACATCACCAACCCACATGTTGGCGAAACCATTCGTGGTCAGATTGATGATTAGATTATCAGCCCTGTTAGTAGCGATAATATAAGAGTTGCCGTTGGTGTCGTTATCAATAGCAAGGTATGATCCGCGCGGGATCGTTAACTTCGCGCCGGCTTTATTTGTGAACGCCTCCGAAGCATTCAAGGCGGCGATGATTGTCTTGTCATTAAACGACACCGTCTTGGTTTTATAGGTAACGGTACTTTTGTTGGTTGCACCATAGTAATATCCGCCGTCGGTTGTGTTGGTTGCAACCGCGACCCTATAAGTGGCAAGGCCACTGATATTCAATTTCTGGATTACATCCGCCGAGGCTTTGCCGGCGGCAAAAATCATCGCGCCGACAGCCAAGGAACACGCTAGGACTTGAGTTGTTTTCATATCATTTTTTGTTTTGTAGTTTTGGAAACGGTTCAACGTTCGTCTGCTAATTTGGCAAATGTTACGTCACCGGGCGGTTTTTCACTATGGGGTGTAACCCTACCATGCGTTATGGATGGCGCTCCCCGAAAAACTGATCCGGCTGGTGTTAAATTTCGAAAAGATGAGTCCGGTCATGGGCCAAGCGGGATGCAGCAAATATTCTCAAATTGATTCTCAAATTGAGTTGACTGTCGGGCATGGTTATTTAGTTTGACAAACAAGTTTGAGACCAAAATTTATCATCACGCTGGGCCTGCTGATATTCCTGGTTCTGGGTGCGGCCCTGCTTTTGAAACGGCAGTTGGGAAACACGCCCGTTCCTCCTGCCAGCCCGGAAGTCGCGCCAGCCGCTCCTCCAGCGGTTTCAAATATTGTGGCGAAGGCTGCGCAACCGTCAACGTCCGCCGCCGTGCCAGCCACGGTGCCGGCCATCACCAATGTGGAGCTTTCGGCTAAAGAACGCGCGGATGAGATTGACCGCCTGCAGGATTGGTCCATGAATGACGACGCCGAATCCCTGAACCACATTGTGACCGACCTGACCAGCCCGGATGAAGAGATCCGTGAGGCCGCGATTGAAGCCACCAAACAGTTCGGCAGCGCGGATGCCATTCCGTCCCTGAAAGCCGCCGCCGACAGCACGGAGAACATTGAAGACAAGACCGCCTATCTGGAGGCCGCCGATTTTCTTTCACTGCCCAGCATGGAGATCACGCCGATAACCGAGGAGCAAGCAGCCCGACTGCGGACCGCGTGGGCGACCCGCCACCCGGCGCAAAGTCAAAAGGGCGCTTCCGGCCAGAATCCACAAGCCACGCCTGGGCAAAACCCGCCGAACGATTCCAGTCAATAATAAATTCTGGAGGCATGGCGCGCAGTGATTACTTCGTGCCGTTCTGAATTCCTTCGCCGGCGTTTGAGACGCCCTTTCGTTTTTGCTGTTTATTTGTTTGCTGCAAGAGGCCGGTTGCCAACCTCCATAAACTACTCTTTGCCTTTGTTCTCGTGATTTTGGTCCGCCGGGTTCGGTCCGTTTTGTTCATTTGCAGCCGGCTGCTGCTCTTTCTGGTCCGACGGTTGGGCAGACTTTTCCTGTTTTTCAAGGTGTTTGTCGGCCTTCGGCTGAGTTGGTTCCTTAATCGCCGGGGAATGATTGCCTTCAGGCTTGGCCTCAGGCTTGAATTCCGAAGCTGCGGGAACGGTATTGTGCTTCTCGCTCTGCGCTTCGTTATTCTTCGGAGCGGGCACTGCCGGCTCATGCGTGGCGGCAGCTGGTTTCTCAACCTGCGGCGACTCGTGCGCCGCAACCGTTTTTTCACTGGTCGCTGCCGGCGTCCTTTGCTTCGCGACGACTGCTGCTTCCTCCTTGTGGCGCAGTTCCTGAACCGCGACCGTCTGGACCTTTCGACCGCTTGCCTTTTCGATGGCCGCGGTGGCTGGACCTTTGTTGATCACGGTCTTGTTGATGATGGTGGTGCTATTGACGACCACTGTGGAACGGCTGACGGGCTCCATGAAATGCCGTTCTTCGACAAAGACATACGCTCGTGGCGAGATGACTCTCACGTCGGACGGGTACAACGGCGCCCAGCCGATATATCCACCACCGCTGTGCCAGGAAACCCAGGCCGGGGCCCATTGCGTCTGCGGCACCCAATACCAGCCATATTGGTCGGTGAAATTCCAGCGACCATAGTGATACGTAGCCCAAGCCCACGGCTCATCGCTGACCCAATACCAGCCGGCGTCGGTTCTCTGCCAGTTGCCGTTACAGTAGGGTTGCCAACCAACTTCTACTCGGGCTGGTCTCCAGCAGCGTCCGTAGGAGCCGACCACCACCCATTCGCCGTACGGAGTGAGCGGCTCATAAAAGTCGCTTTCGGCGCGAATCTCCACCAATGGCAGCGGCACACTCACTCCGACCGATACCGACGGTTGTCCGTAGGTTGTGTATTCTGTCAGCGCGCCCAAGAGCGCAGTGCATAATACAAATCCAAGTTTGCCGCCCAAGCGCTTGGTTCTATTCATAAAATTTTCCTTTTCACCTCAAGGCGCGATTTTGTCGCTCACCCACTGGCGGGCCTGGTTGAACCCGTCCTTCGTCGCGTCGTAGGCCTTCGAGCAGTCGCTCTTGACGCTGTCCCAGGTGGACTCGGTGGCGTTCCTGGCGTCGTCAAGTTGCTTGTTCAACTGGGCCGCCTGGTCGCGCAACGCCTGGAGTTTGGGTTTGGCTTCGGCCTTGACCGCGTCGCTGGAGCTGTCGATTTTGGCAGAGAGCTGGTCCAAATCCTTGTTAAGAGCGTCCAACTGGCCCTGCATGGTTTTAACGAATTCAGCCTTTTGCGCGAAGGTGTAATCCTTCATATCCTGCGCGGCTTGTTTGGTTTCGGTTTTGACGTTCTCAATCTGCTGAGAAGTGGTTTGCTCCTTCTTGCAGCCCACGGCAAAAGCGGCGATGGAAAGGAGGGTGATGACCAATGTTTTATTTTTCATAATGATGATTTTTGTTGTGTGTTTGGTTTGCGATTGCGCCTGCCATTTTGCCGAAATTACGTTGCCGGGTGGTTTTTTGCTATGGGGTGTAACCCTACCTGGATTAAGTTAAGTTTTACGACGCCAGACGGGGATACAATCGGGCGCCAATGAAGACCAGGATGGTCGTGGTCAAGGCACCTTCCTTCAGTGGATTTGTTTTCATGGGTTAAAAATTACCGCACATGCGGAAAAAAGTTTGTGAGTTATGCGTTGTTTTTATTTCGCGTTGACCCCGATCCTCAAGCGTGTCGCGGGATTGGGAGAAAGTGTTGTCCCGTTTTTGACTTGGGGTGGCTGCCTTGGGATTCGGCCGCAGCCGGTGCCGTGTTTGTGGGAAAACAGGAGTCTGCGGTGTTTCCGCGAGTTGGGTAATGGAGGCTTTCACAAATTTCGTCTTCCGTTGGTGATTGGTGATTGGGTGTTGTTTGGCGGAAAGCGAAAAAGTGTTACACGGACTTGCGGCGGAAGCTCGCGCGGTCGTCCGCTTCAAGCCAGTCGAACGTGGTGTTCGTCTCCGGGTTCAGCACGAGCCTGGAGCAACTCTCAATGAAGTGAGCACGCCGCTCCGGATTTTTCATCGGGCTGCCGGCTTCCATTTCATCTGACCAGGTTTTGATTTCAGCCGGCGTTTTTGTCGTGCCGTTCGCCTGCAGCCAGGCGCCGACGTCTTCATAATTTTTCGAGGCTTGAACGGCGGCTTTAAATTGCTCGCCGGTGATGCCCTTGAAATCAAAGAGCAGGTTGTCCAGCGGACAATCGTAATGATATTCACCCAGCGTTCCCGCCAGGCTGGCGCGGCACTTGTCAACGGCACGGCTGGAGATCGCAAATCCGGCGAGGCGTTCGCGCGGGCTGTGCGGGGCTTGTTTGGTCAGGTCCCGGGTGAGGATGGGGGTGTTCATAATTTTATTATTTTCCTGGTTTGGTTGGGGTGGTGGAAGTTGTGTTTTTTATTTCGATGCCTGGGAATGGGCTTCAACAAACCACAGCCACTTGTCTATTCCGCGCGAAACCTCGGTGAACAGATCCGCCGTGTCGGCATCATCCAGTTCGTCGGCTTCATTGATCGTGTTGCGAACTTCGTGTCCGAAGGTGGAGAGTGCCTTGGCGACCGCCCCGACATGAGCCGTGCCATCTCCAATCGTGAGCGGATATTCTTCGAGCCGCGAGTGGGCGGCGGCCACGCGCACCGTGCCTTCGGCAATGCCGCCCAACTGCACAATGCGTTCGGCGATCAGATCCACGTAAGATTCCACGGCTTCGTCAACCTGATCGAAAAGTTCATGCAACCCGATAAAGTTCGGACCTTTCACGTTCCAATGCGCTTGCTTGAGCTGCATCTGGAGATCAATGGCATCGGCCAGACGCCGGTTCATCAGCGCGTTCAGTTCCACCCGCGCTTTCTGCGGGATGTCATTTTCGGTTTCATACATTTTGGGTGCTTCCGCGAGGTTGGCGATGGATGTTTTCATATATTGATTCTTTCATGGTTGGTTGCCTGGGAAATTTATTTTATGTCCGGTTATGAAAACCGTGAACCCGGGTGAGTTTGCGTTCCGCGATCAATTGCGCCTCGGCCTCCAGCCAATGTTGCACATCGTGCCCGGGCAGCGAACCCTGGTTGACATAACTGAAGTATGCCTTTCTGGCGACTTCGTCCGGTGATGGCGCAAAATCAATTTCGTTTTGATTTAAGTCCACAGCCGCAGTTGGCTGTGATGCCCTAACCGGTTTTTGGTTTTGATCCTGGGAGAAGTTCTTATGTTTCATCCTGTGAGAATAGGCTGTGCAACGGTGCCTCCGCTATGGGGTGTTCAACCCATCTCCCGGGTCACCGTGCCGACGCCGGCGGAATTCCCGGTCAAGGCCCTTCCGTCAGCGGATTTGTTTTCAGGCGTTAAAACAATCAGTTTGATGCAATTTCGTGGGCAGATCCAATGCCGCCCGCTTTCAGGTTTCTGGCGCGCGGGAAGGTGAACGCCGGCGCTTCCGACGCGAGGGCGAGACCGAAATTGAGCATCGCTTCGTTGCCGGCGGGTTCCACGGCGATCGGCTTGAGAAACAGGTTTGCCGTTGTCGCCTTCAGGCCGCCCATGAGGTTTTGCCAAAAATTGTCGCTCGTGTCCTTCCGTTTCACCGACGCCACCGTAATATCCATTTTGGTCGGACCCGGCTTTCTTCGAAAAATCAGGGTGTTGACGCGGGCAACACTTTCATTACGGAGCCGGAATGCGCCGTCGAAATACCCGATGTCGTGGAGACCAATGGTCACAAGGCTCGGCCGTCCGCGGCCATTGAATCGCAGCCGAACTTCAGTGACGGTCGGAACGTGGCCGGTCATCGTTCCCTCCACCTCGATGCTGACGCTGCCGGCCCCTTCGACGTTGATGGAACCGAGTTGATGGTTGAGCGAGCCGCCTTCCTTGAGCTCCCGCTCGTGCCGGCGGACTTTGTCCGTGTGGTCAAAAACGTCTTGTTGATTGCCTTCGCCGGCGAACTCGAATTCGCAGGTCACCAGGAATGATCTGGCCGTGAAAGACCGCGTGGCGGACACCATCCGCGCGCGCTGTGTGTTGCCGGGACTCTTGACGACAGAAACCGGCTCCAGCGAGATCAGCGGCACGAAATACATGAATTCGGCAACCGAATTGCCTGGCGATTCGCCGCGACCATAGTCCAAGTAGAGGGTTGGCCCGGCCGATTCGGGTGCCGGGTTGGCCTCGCGTTTGTCCGTGAGTGGAACCGATGGCGCGCCAGCCAGCCGCAGGGCCGGAGTGAAACATCCCATCAACAACAGCAGACCGAGCGTGATTGCGGCGAAGCCCGGTGGCCTTGAGCCGCCTCCAACCATGCAAGCCTCCGGCTTTGTCGGAGGCCGCTGACTGGAGATTTTCATCAGTTGATTCTTCTTTTGTTGATTGCCGGCGAATTGGTTTTGTTTTAGCGAGCTTCCTTCGGGTCTGCGCCGACTGAGGCATCATCGCAGGCCGCCGCCTGTAGGATGGCTTCCTTCGTCAAGTTCACGAACACCGTGGATTCCTCGAAACTGATCCGGTCAACTTTGTTCGTCGGTATCTGCACCTCTTTGCCGGAGAGCCGGTGGCCGATTTTGATGACCAGTTCATGAATCACCCAGCTTTTATCGTCCATCATAAAATCGCAGACGTGGCCGACGATTCCATCGCTGGCCTGGAGGTGGTAGCCGTTCACGGCTTGTGTGTTTCGCAGATGAGCATCGGCACGTTCGGGTTGCGGGCCAATTGCAGTGGCCGGCTCGCTTGGGAGAGGTTTTGGCGGCAACTCCAAAATCGGAAAACCGCTCATGCCCCACACCTCGCCACCCTGCCAGTAGTAGGGCCAGCCGTAATAACGGTAATACTCCTCTTCGTATTGTCGCGACAACGGCTTGTGCGACTCAATCGCAGGGCTGTCCTCGATCTGTTTCCGGGTCAGGTTCACACGCAGTAATTTACCCCGAAAGCCTTCGGGGAAGGCGTGGGGCGAGATGAGCACCTGCCGCCCCGGCAACCACGAGCCAGTGTCCGCGACCAGATAACGAACCACCCAGTTCTGATCGTCAAAATAAAAATCCTTCACGTGGCCGATTTCGCCATCTGACGCACCGAGTTTGTTTCCGTACAACTGTTTAATGCTTCGTAACATAAATCTGCCTTTCTTTATAATTGCGCGGGCTGCTACCCAAACCATGCCGCCACACATCTGAATTCGCACGCGTCTGACTTTCCATTCGGGAAAAGTCTTCTGGTTTCTATGACAGAATAAACGGGGAAGTTATGCGGGCACTATGGGGTGTAACCCTACCGTGCGTTATGGATGGCGCTCCCCGAAAAACCGATCCAGCCGGCAGCAAATTACGGAAAGAAAAAGTGCCGGCGGACTTCCCGCCGGCGCAGCAGTGGATACACCACTTAAAAGGCGAAGCGCAGACCGACCCGGGCGACGCCATACAATTTTGTTTCGTTCGGCAGCACCCCGCGGACGTCAATGAATACTCCCATATGCGGAGTGAAGCGATATTCCATGCCGCCGCCAGCCTGACCAAACCACATTTGGGCCATATCGAACTGGTGACCGCCACCGCCAAAGATGTAGGGAGCGAATCCACTTTGGCCCAGCGGGAGACGCAGAATCAAACTGCCCGAAGCGTTATCTATAAAGGGTCCGGTGGTGTTTTCAGAATAAGCATCGGCGCCAATACCGATATTCCGGGTGAGGAAGTAATTGATCCCCGCTCCGGCCCCGAACCGGATATTTTGCCGGACTCTATCACTGGAAAGATGATCAAGGGTGTATTCCCCGAGAGAACCAGTCCCGAACGCGTCCACGGACAGTTCGCTGGATCGGTAATAGTTACCCTGGTCGCTACTCACGTTTTCATCTCCCAAGGCTGACGTTGCGGCCAGCATCAGGATGGTTCCTCCGACAAGCATTATATTTTTCATAAGCTGTTTTGCGTTTTTGGTTTTGACATTGGCGGGACGCTACGACATGGGCTGGCCCTTTTCTATGGGGTGTAACCCTACCGTGCGTTGCGGGTGGTGTTCACCCCATGTGGTATCTCACGAGTCAAAGCCCCAGCACCCGGCACGTCTTGCGAAAGTGGTATGGGTGTTTGCGCGCCGGAAGTTTCCCGGAGTGAAGGAGAGACGGCGGAGAGTCGCCAGACGATGGTTTAATTCCACATGGCCTCTGACGATTCCCAAAGCGGTGAAAAAGGAGCCGGGGCGTAAATCGCCGTTGGCCCCCGGTTCTCTTGACTCGGGAGGGCGTGACCTGGCTTCGCAAGCTTGCCGAAGTTTGCCCATCGCCGGCCGCCTAATTCGCGTCGCTACGCGCTTTCTTTGTCGTGTTTGGCCATCTTCTTGTGCCAGTCGTCGAGCAGGCGCGCCGCAGTATCGCGGCCGCCCAGGCCGAAGGCCAGAGCCACCGCGACCGCCACGGCCCCGATGGCCAGTCCGAATGCGAGGTTGACGATGTCGTTGGCCAGCTCCATCTGCCGCAGCGCCATCGCGCCGGCCAGCAAGAGGATCGCGACCCGCGCGGCCAGGGATAGCAGCGGCGCCTGCGGAGAATCGCTGGCTCGCACCACGCCGGCCGCCCAGTTGGCCAACAGCAATCCGAGGCCAAAGATGACCAGCCCGAGCAGGACGTGCCCGCCCCAGACGACAAAGTCTTTGGTTATTCCGGCCAACATGGAGAAGCCCAACAGATTTGCGGCTTCAATGCTGGCGAACAAGAGCACGACAATGAGAACGAGTTTGCCGGCCAGCGCCGACGGAGAGTATTCGCCTTCCCGGCCTTGTTTGGACAGACCCAGCTTGACCAGCACGTTGTTGAATCCGACCCCGGCCAGCACGTTGCTCACGATCCCGGCCAGCAGGCGGCCCACGACCCAGGCAATGCCCACCACCAGCACGGCGCCAAAGATGGACGGCACCATATTGGTGATCTTCGCGAGCATGGCGCTGGCGGGCGCGGTGATGGCGTCCAACTGGAGCGCGTTCAGTGCGGAAATTACCACCGGCAAAAGCATCAGGTAATAAACCACCAGAGCGATCAAGCCCGAGAGCTTGAGTTTGCCCAGGCTCTTCGCCAGCCCCCATTTCTCGCTCGCCGTGTCCGTTCCCGCCGAGGCGAGCAGGCTGGCCACGAGGCG
>JBEKXN010000031.1:0-45341 GCA_049511835.1 Verrucomicrobiota bacterium
CCTACAAACAATTTATTACTCATGTGATGTTTAACTGTGAGACTAACCTTGCTCTTGTCAGACTGTTCCCGTTAATCGGATTTCAAATCATCACTGAACTGAAGTTCACCTGAAGATTTACCATGCCATGCAATCGTTAAGCTATCTAACACAGACGGGCAAAGTGTCGCACCTTTCCGGGGAATGGCAAGGGTTATTCGAAAATATCTTTTGGCAGAAAATACACGCACGCCTTTGCCTGTCTGTGTGTCACGGCCAAAACGCCCCACCCGGATCCGGCCCGCAGATCAATTTCTTCCGGCTGGCCGCAAAAATCCGGAGATTCAAATCCATGAATGTATTCTTGACTGGCGGAACGGGTTTCATCGGTTCTCTGCCAAGAAAACAGTCACTTTTCTTTGGTCGAAATATAAAAGGCGAACGGTTTTCCGTTCGCCTTTCGTGTTTTGAGATTTGAATTTGCTCAATACCGGTAATGCTCCGGCTTGTAAGGACCTTCGATCGGCACGCCGATGTAGTCGGCCTGCTTCTTCGTGAGCTTGGTGAGCTTCACGCCGATTTTTTCCAGGTGCAGCCGGGCGACTTCCTCGTCCAGTTTCTTGGGCAGGCGATAGACGCCAATCTTGTTCGTGGCGCGATTCTTCCACAAATCCAGTTGCGCCAGGCACTGGTTGGTGAAGCTGTTGGACATGACGAAGCTCGGATGGCCGGTGGCGCAGCCCAGGTTCACCAGCCGGCCTTCGGCCAGCAGGTAAATGCTGTTGCCGCCCGCAAAAGTGTATTTATCCACCTGCGGTTTGATGTTGAGCCTGGTGACGCCTTTGGCCTGGTTCAGACGGTCCACCTGGATCTCATTGTCGAAGTGGCCGATGTTGCAGACGATGGCCTGGTCTTTCATCTTCGCCAGGTGTTCGAGCGTGATGATGTCGCAGTTGCCGGTGCAGGTGACGTAGATGTCCGCCTCGCCGAGCGTATTTTCGACGGTTTTCACTTCGAATCCTTCCATCGCGGCCTGCAGGGCGTTGATGGGGTCAACCTCGGTGACGATGACGCGCGCGCCGAACCCGCGCAGCGAATGGGAGCAACCTTTGCCGACGTCGCCGTAACCGCAAACGCAGGCGACCTTGCCGGCGACCATCACGTCGGTCGCGCGCTTGATGCCGTCGGCGAGCGATTCGCGGCAGCCGTAGAGGTTGTCGAATTTGGACTTGGTGACCGAGTCGTTGACGTTGATGGCGGGCACGAGCAGCTTGCCTTGTTCCAGCATCTGGTACAGGCGATGGACACCGGTGGTCGTTTCCTCGGAAACGCCCTTCCAATCCTTCACGACGGCGTGCCAGAAACCGGGGCGCTCCTTCGCGACGCGCTTGAGCAGGGCCTTGATGACGGCAACTTCGTGGTTGTCGCTGGGTGTGTTGACCCAGTTGTCGCCGTTTTCGAGTTCGTAACCCTTGTGGATGAGCAAGGTGGCGTCGCCGCCGTCGTCCACGATGAGTTGCGGACCTTTATTGCCCGGATGCGTGAGCGCGGCGAGCGTAAAGTCCCAATATTCCTCGAGGCTTTCGCCCTTGTGCGCGAAGACCGGAATGCCGGCCCTGGCGACAGCGGCAGCGGCGTGATCCTGGGTGCTGAAGATGTTGCAGCTCGCCCAGCGCACGGAAGCGCCGAGTTCGACCAGCGTCTCGATGAGGATGGCCGTTTCGATGGTCATGTGCAGCGAGCCGGTGATGCGCACGCCCTTGAGCGGCTTGAGCGGACCATATTTGGCGCGAATGGCCATGAGTCCGGGCATTTCGTGCTCGGAAACCTGGATGGTTTTGCGTCCCCACTCGGTGAGCGAGAGATCGCGGACTTTGAAATCCGGTTTGGCGCCGTTGCCGTTGGTTTTGGCAACCTTGGCGCGCGGGGATGAAAGTTTGATGGTGGCCATGTCTGGTTGAGAGTTGAAAGTTGAGCGTTGAGGGTTATTTCAATGCGTTTTGGAGCGCTTTGATTTTATCAGTTCGTTCCCACGTCAAGGCCGGGTCGCTCTTGCCGAAGTGGCCGTAGTTGGTGGTCTTCAAATAAATCGGGCGGCGCAGGTTGAGCTGGTCAATGATGTCCGAGGGCAGGAAGCTGAACACGCGGTTGACCGCGCGGATGATTTTGCTCTCCGGAACGGTCGCCGTGCCGAAGGTGTCCACACTGACGCTGACGGGATTGGGATAGCCGATGGCGTAGGCGAACTGAATTTCGCATTTCGTGGCGAGCTTGGCGGCCACAATATTCTTGGCGACCCAGCGGCCCATGTAAGCCGCGCTGCGGTCCACCTTCGTCGGGTCCTTGCCGGAAAACGCGCCGCCGCCGTGACGACCCATGCCGCCGTAGCTGTCGCAAATGATTTTGCGCCCCGTCAAACCGGTGTCGCCCTGCGGCCCGCCGACGACAAAACGTCCGGTCGGGTTGATGAGATACTCGGTCTTGTTCGTGAGCAACCGTTTGGGCAAAACCTTTTTAACAATGTGCTCGATGCAAAACTTTTCAATCTCGCGATGTTCCACGTCCGCGCTGTGCTGCGTGGAAATGACGACGTTGGAGATGGCAACGGGTTTGTCGTTTTCGTAAACGACGGAAACCTGCGACTTCGCGTCGGGGCGCAGCCACGGCACCTTGCCGGTCTTGCGGATGCGGGTGAGTTCCCGGCCGAGCCGATGCGCGAACATGATGGGCGCGGGCATGAGCTCGGGCGTTTCGTTGCAGGCATAACCGAACATGAGACCTTGGTCACCAGCGCCCTGCTGGGAAGTTTTCTTGCCTTTGGCCTTGCGCGCGTCCACGCCTTGCGCGATGTCGGGGGACTGGCCGGTAAGAATGACATTAACGAAAACCTTGTCGGCATGAAACACGTCATCGTCGTTCACATAGCCGATTTCGCGGATGGTGTCGCGGGCGATTTTCACTACGTCGATGACTTCGGTCGGATTCTTGAAGCCGATTTTGGGAATGGTGATTTCGCCGCCGACGATGACGATGTTGGATTTGGCGTAGCATTCGCAGGCAACGCGGCTGAACTTGTCCTGCGCGAGGCAGGCGTCCAGCACGGCATCGGAAATGGTGTCGCAAACCTTGTCCGGATGGCCTTCGCCGACGGACTCCGAGGAAAAGATGTAATTTTTGCTCATGAATCAATGGTTTAAAATGTCATATTGACGTATCAAGATAAGATGATATAACTTTTTTGATTTTCGTCAAATGCTTTTCGGAAAATTCTGCGGCCGGTTCGCGGGGCCGCAAAAATCACCGTGAATCAATTACTTCCCCGGTGAATGTTGGAAGAAGGGGCCCCATTGTCGTGGGCCCATCCAACCGAGATTCCAGTGATGCTCATGACCCCGTTTCAGGGGCACGAGTCGATGGGACCCGGATTTTGGAAGAAGCCGCGGATTCTAAGCGGCAGCGGCGCTTTCGTGCGTGGGAGGCGTGCTTCCCGATCGTAAATCAGAATTGAATAGCCAATCATATGGTTGGGGACGAAACGATAAAAGTCTTCGTAAACGTCTTTGTTTTCAAAAGCGATGGCTTGATATTCGGAGGCGCTGATGGCGAAAAAACGTGGCGTCGATGGGCTGCCCCCCCAGGGCGGTGTGTACGGCAAGCTGCTGCTTGCCGAGGGAAGGTACAGGTAATCTATGCCATAATGGGCGGGATCGGCCGTTCCGAAATAACTCAAAGAGATGCGTTTGATGTCATGATCCACCATGAATTTTCCAAGGCCCTTTAAATCCTGTCCCCAATCCAAGTTTGAATCTCCCAGCCAGTGGTATCCCTGGCGAGGTCCGCCGATGAGTTCATTGAAATACGCAAGGTAATCCGGCCAGATCCAAACCGAGCCCGCTACAACCCAGAGAGTCATTACGCCCACCGCGATGCGTACTGTAGTTCGGTGAAGAACTTCTCCATACTTTCCGATCAACACGAACAAAAGAGGATACACCGGCAGCAGATACCGGAAGCCGAGCTGTATGTTGTTGAAACACGAAAAGTAGATGAACGCCAGAAGAAACGGGACAGCCAGGTACAGTTCGTCCAAACGAAAACAAAAGCCCAACCGTCGCCGGGCCAGTCCGAGCCCCACCGCCAGGACTAAAATCCCCACTGGAATTTTAATCAGGCAGGCAACGATGTAGTAAAACCACCAGCCGCTCGTGGAATACATGCCCATCAAAAAACATGGCACCGCATACCGGGACTGCTGGTACTGATAAACTGCTCCTTGGAAGAAAGGCGCCGCCGGCATCGGAACCTTGGCCCCTGACGGCAGAACCAATTCGCCAACCTGGAATCCATAACAAAGCCATACGAGCAAAAATCCCGCCCCGAGAACCACCGGCCAGTGGCGCAATCCCCGCCAAAGACCACGGAAAGAGCGCCAGTTAATCTGGTGGGTGGCGATGCGATAGACCAGATCAGTGACGAAAAGAACCACCACCATCAGAAAAGCCGTGTATTTGCTCAGCAGCATAAGCCCCAGCGCCAAACCGCACCAAAGAAGATTTCGGCGGCTGGGCGCCTTGGCCAGGCGCCATAACCGGTGAGCACTCAATGCAGTAAAACAACTGAACATCATGTCCGGCGTGATGAGGGCCGCATGGGCCAGAATATTGGGGCAAAAACAAAAGAGCGTCAGCGACAACAGTCCGCCAAGATCTCCGTAGAGTTGGCGCGACCACACGGCAACCAGAATTCCCAGCAGGAGCGCAAACGGGAGCAAAACGATCCGGCAGGCATTCAATAGGTTGTCATCCGGCCGGAGCGCGATGATTTTCTGCCCGCGCCATACACCATCCGGCTCTTTCCACACCTCTTCGGGAATCGTCGTGGCCAGGAGTGGAAGATCGTGCCAAACCGTCCACAAAACCGGATGCAACCGGTTTTCAGCGGTGTCGAAACTGAGCGTTTTCAGCACATAAATTCCGGCACCCAAGTAATGCGTCTCATCCCAAGTCGGGGATTTTTGGACAACACTTGTGACGCAGAGAACCAGAAAGCTGAACAGGATTGCCACGACTGATCCTCGAAACCATTTGAACCGGATCAGATGTGACGCTGGGGCAGGTTGCAGTAGATTGGATCCCGCGGGACATTCAGCGTCGCTGTCACTGGTCATTGTGTGTTTCCTTGGTTGCATTCATTTTCGCCCACAACTTTTGATACGCTTTCCGACCGGTTGGAGGCTAAACGAGCGTGTAATTTTGGAAACGGAATTAATCTAGCCATGCGTTTCAGGCAAAGCAATTGTTCTTGCGAGGCGATGCACTTTATTCCGGGCACAACCTGCAACTGGGAACTTGTGAAACGGCGGTGGTTCTGACAATTTTCCGCCATGTGGAGAAAAGCGCGAACAATACCGCCGAGTGGCTGGCTTGGTGGCCTTGGTGGCAGCAAGCACAATTCATCACCCGCCATCCTTGTCGGGTGATGCCAAACGCTGCCGGGATGGAAAAAGGTTGAGAGCATGTCAGCCACCTTGAAATCATTGCGGGCCTTGTCCGACCCGACGCGGCTGCGCATCGTGGCGCTGCTGGAGCGCGACGAACTGTCCGTGAACGAGCTGCAGGAAATCACCCGGCTTGGCCAGTCGCGCATCTCGACGCACCTCGGCCTGCTCTCGGACTGCGCGCTGGTGCAGTCGCGGCGCGAGGGCAAGCGGACGTTTTACAAACTGAACCCGCAGGCCAATGAGGCCACGGGCGAATTCATCCAGCTCGCCATCCGCGGCGCGAAGGAACTCCCCGAACATGGCGGCGACCAGATCAATCTCAAGCGCATCCTCGCCCGCCGGCGCGAGCAGGCGCAGGTTTATTTCAACCAGGTGGCCGGGCGGTTCGATCGCGTCTATGGGCCGGGCCGGTCGTGGCAGGCGTTCGGGCATCTGCTGTTGCGCATCCTGCCGCCGCTGGTCGTGGCTGACCTTGGCGCGGGTGAAGGTTTGTTGAGCGAGCTGCTCGCGCGCCGCTGCAAAAAGGTCATTGCGGTGGACAACTCGGAAAAGATCGTCGAATTCGGCGCGGCCAAGGCGAAGAAAAACGGGTTGAAGAACCTGGAATTCCGGCTGGGCGACCTGCAAAACCCGCCGATTGAAGCGAACAGTGTTGACCTGGTGATTTTGAGCCAGGCATTGCATCACGCCGGGATGCCGGCGGACGCGATTGCCGCCGCCCACAAAATCCTCCGGCCGCGCGGGCAAATCCTGATCCTTGATTTGCTCAAACACAACTTCGACAAGGCGCACGAACTTTACGGCGACCGTTGGCCCGGTTTTGCCGAGAGCGACTTGCACCGCTGGCTGGAAGCGGCGGGCTTCAGGAAAATTGAAATCAGCGTGGTGGCGCGCGAGGAACAGCCGCCGCAGTTTCAGACCATTCTGGCCGGCGGGGAAAAGAGCTGAGGCGCCGGCGCCAATGCTTCACGGTTGCGCCACTGCCCGGTAAAACCGCATGGGCTGGCTGGTCCCATCGGGGTCGACGAAATAAAGAATGTTGCCGCCATTGGTGAGGGTGAGCAACGGGGCCCAACCCGATAAATTCGAAGACCAGTCAATCCTCACCACCGTGACGTTGGTCACATCGACGGAAATCAACGGCACCCCCGGATCCATTATTTCCACGCCGGAAAGGCACACTGAAGGCGGGCCATTCATATTGCCGGCGGGCGCTGGCGTCAAATCCACGCTCAAAATCGCGGGTTGGCTGACAACACTTCCCCACTGGTTGGAGGCCAGCACGGTGTTGGTTCCGGCATTCGCGGGTTGAACGTTGTTCAGGATGAGAAATGTGTTGGTCGCTCCGTTCAGGGGCACGCCGTTGCACAACCATTGGTAATAAATCGGCTGCGGCCCGGCGGCTTGCACGCTAAACATGGCAGCGTTCCCGGAACACACTTTTTGACTCACCGGCTGAACAATGAACGTGGGTTTGGGCAGAAGTGCAACCGTGAAACCGACCGGGCTGGAAACTCCGATCAGGCCGGAAACGTCGATCACTTGGGCGGTCAGGGTATAGCTGCCCACGTCCGGATTGGTCCATTGAAACACGTAGGGAGCGTTGGTCAGCGCGGCCAGAAGCGAGGCTCCGCAGAATAGATTCACCCGGGCGACGGAACCATCGGGGTCGAAAACATCCATCGCAATGGAAACGGGGTCGGGCTGGGTGATCGTAGCACTGTTGGTTGGGCTGCTAATCGTCACGCGAGGGGAACGTTGCAGCGGGGTGACTTTCAAATTATTGAAGACCACGTCCTGGCTGCCCCAGGAATAGAGCGCTACCGTGCCTGCCATCAAGTTGTTGCTGTCGGTGATCGTGTCGCCGAACAACACCACGCCATTGAGCAGGACAGTGATTTGGCTGTTGGTCACTTCAACGCGCAGGACCTGGTTGCTTCCGATCACATACCCGCCGGACTCGGCGGCCAGGGTGGTTTCAATCCCGCCGGCCATTTTGAACAGCTTGTGAAAATACCTTTGGGAATCCAAATCCACCTTGTAGTAGTTCGACGGATTCTGATAGCGGAACAACACGCCAACCCCGTCGTCATCGGAGTTGTTGAATGTCACGGAGAATGTGTAATTGCTCCAAACCAGGGCCTGGGGATCGTTCCAGTAAAGGTATGTCCCCTTGCGATGGTCGGTCGCGTTCGCATTCGGACCGTAAATGTCGCTGAGTTGTATCAAACGTCCGGCTCCTTCCAGCCACTTGGACGGTGCCGCGAGGGTTCCTTCGTCCACAACCGTCCAGCCTTGGAGAACATTGTTCGTGAAGCCATCGGAAAGCAAAATGGGCGAATACAGGAAAGTGTTTGCAACCGGTGTGACCATGGCATTGGCTGCGCGCGAGCAGTCCTTCACGTGGTTGACAGTCAGCGTGTAAAGTGTGTTGGGAGTAAAATCGGAGTCCGTGGTGAGCGCCACCGTTTTGCCATCGGACAACAAAGTGGCGCTGGTCAGGTGAACGGCGTTGTCAATGGAATAGTTGGTGACGGTTTGCGCTGATACCGTTTCCACCGGTTCATTGAATGTGACCTTGAAGACGGGCGGCACGCCCGCATAGCTAAGACCGCAGACCCCCGGAGGAGTCAGATCCACGTTGTTGTTCGTGATAATCAGGCTGGCGCTGGTGCATTGAGTGTCCACCAGATAACCGGGCCCGGCATTGGTGAAAACGCCCAGGTTGGTGTACGCAAACTGATTGTTCGTGTCGGTGAGCCAACTGTCCAAAAATGGCGAGTAGGTCTTGACCGACATCGTGTCCTGGTCCGGAAAGAATTGGACCATGCGAAAATAGCCCCCACCCCCGAACAGGTCCATCTGGTAGTTGGCCAGCATTTGAAACACCTGGTTGCCATAATCGCCCACCCCCACCAGCCGTCCGGTGCCGCTGTTCAGGACATGTCCGTTGAACGTAAAAGCCATGTTGGCATGGTGACGGAGGAATTTTTCCCAAACATCCGTGCCGTTGTTCGCGCGTCCATAGCTCGTCGGCATCCACAATTGATTGGTGGAACTGCCATGCAGGGTGTTGTCGGAATAGACATGGGTATGGGTGACCACGATGACGCGGCGATTCGGATAGTTGGTCGCCACTTGGTTGGCCCATGCCAGCACCTCGTTGCGCGGTCCGAATTCCAGCGAAAACACCAGCCAGTCCACTCCGCCGGCGCTGAACAGGTGATAACAATTGTCCATGCGATTGGATTCAAACACTCCACCAAACGTCGGCAGATTCTGGAACCGGCTCAAGGGAAAAAATTGGTTGAAAAGGGCCGTCTGGCTTTGGCTCGAACCGAGTCCATCATGATTGCCCACCGCCAGCGCGTACGGTACCACACCGTCCAGCAAGCCGATGCTGGTCATGGCGTTCGTCCATTCCGGTGCGTTGTTATCATCGGTGATGTCGCCTTCGTGCAAAGCAAAAACAATGTTCGAGTCGTCCTTGTGATTCACAATCCATTGGGTCTGCGCCGTAAAAATGTCACGCGCGCCGCCATAAATTTCATGGGTGTAATACTGCGTGTCCGGCAGCGCCACAATAATGAACGGCTGATTCTGCGGAACCAGCGTTACCGTGACGTTCTTGTTGCTTCCCTCCGCCAGACTGCCAATCGGCATCACCCCAATGGTGGCGGAGGACTGTCCCGCGGGTATGGTCACGGCGCCGGACAACCGCTGGTAATCCGCGCCATTCGTCGCGGTGCCGCCGATGTGATAATTTACCACCAGCGCCTGTCCGGTGTTTCCCGTTCGTTGAACCGTAAAGGCCCCCGATTGCGACCCGGACGTTGTGGCATTGCTGGCGGTTTGCACACTGATGACGGGCAGGGCGCTGTTGGTGTCGTCGGCCTTTGACACGCCGGGCAAGACCAGACAGAGCGCCGCCAGCCAGAGCGGGAGCAATATCCGCCGGCGACAGCTTTGGAGGTTTCCAATAACGGGCATGATACTACTGATTTATTACGAGCGGTTTGTTTCAGTACAGCTTCAGGAAGATATACACCAAGTCAAGCCGTCTCGTTCAAAAAATATTCACCGGACTTTTTGGAATAAAATGACCTTTTTGCGGGAAAACTGCCGCTTTTCCAGACGATTCTGGCCAGCGCCGGGAAAGGCTGACACGGGGATTATCCCACCACGATATTCACCAGCTTTTTCGGCACGACGATGATTTTCTTGATCGTTTTGCCATCGGTGAATGGTTTCACTTCGGCGGAGTTTTTCGCCGCCGTTTCCAAATCAGCTTGAGTCGCGTTCGCGGGAACCTTGATCACGACACGCAGCTTGCCGTTCACCTGCACCGGGATTTCGATTTCGGACTCCACCAACAGGGCGGGATCGAACTTGGGCCACGGCGCGTAAGACAAGGAGTCCCGAGTCCGGAGTCCACTGTCTCCAGTCCGGACTGTAAACTGTGGACTGTGGACTGATGGCAGTTTTTCCCAGAGTTCTTCCGCAATGTGCGGCGCGAACGGGGCGAGCAAAACCAAAAAATCGCGCAACACGGAAACCGGCTTTGTCTCCCACGTCATCGCATCGTTCACAAAAACCATCATCGCCGAAATCGCGGTGTTGAAGCGCATCCCGTCGAGGTCTTCGGTGACTTTCTTGATGCAAGCGTGCAAGGTCTTGAGTTGTGCCGGTGTCGGCGGCGTGTCCTTGATCGCGGGGCTGAGTTTGATCAGTTCCAGCAGCTTCGTAGCCGCGCTTGTCAAAGCGCGGGAATTCGCGGATTCACATCCGCGGCTACAATCGGTGGTTGTTTCCGCCTGCTCAAACTCCGTTTCGCTCGTTTCGTCCACGAACAATCGCCAGACGCGGCCAAGAAAACGATAAACGCCCTCGACACCTTTGGTGCTCCACGGCTTCACCATTTCGAGGGGGCCCATGAACATTTCGTAAAGCCGGAAGGCGTCGGCGCCGAATTCCTTGAGAATGTCGTCCGGGTTCACCACGTTGCCGCGCGACTTCGACATTTTTTGTCCGTCCTCGCCGAGGATGAGTCCCTGGTTGACGAGCTTGAAGAACGGTTCGGGCGTCGAGACGCAACCGAGATCGAACAAAACCTTGTGCCAGAAACGGGCGTAAAGCAGGTGCAAAACGGCGTGCTCCGTGCCGCCGACATACAAATCGACTCCTGGCGTCGTGGATTTGAGTCCCGAGTCCTGAGTCTTCAGTCCCGAGTCTGACTGTGGACTGCGGACTGTGGACTGTGGCCCCATCCAATAACTTTCTGCTTCCTTGCTGACAAAGGCGGCGTTGTTCTTGGCATCGAGATAACGGAGATAATACCAGCAACTGCCGGCCCATTGGGGCATGGTATTGGTTTCGCGCACGGAACCGTCGGGCAGATTCACCCAATTCTTCGCACGGGCGAGTGGCGGCTGACCGTCAGGCATGGGTTTGTAATCGTCGAGCTTCGGCGGCAGCACGGGCAAAGCGCTTTCCGGCAAGGCTTCGTGATAAAGGTTCCCGGCGGAATCTTTCTTCCAGACAATCGGGAACGGCTCGCCCCAGTAACGCTGACGTGAAAAAAGCCAGTCGCGGAGTTTGTAGTTGACGGTTTTCTTGCCGAGACCTTTTTCTTCGAGCCAGGCGGTGATTTTCTTCTTGGCTTCGGGCGTGGGCAGGCCGGTGATGGAAATCTCCGGACCGGTGGAATTCACCGAGGTTCCGTCATCCACGAACCCATGCCAATCGGTTTTTGGGTCAGGCGGCTGGACGACCTGGATGATGGGCAGATTGAATTTGGTGGCGAACTCGAAGTCGCGCGTGTCATGCGCCGGCACAGCCATGATGGCGCCGGTGCCGTAACTGGCGAGAACGTAATCGGCAATCCAGATGGGAATCTTCTGGCCGTTGACGGGATTGACGGCGTAAGCGCCGGTGAAAACGCCAGTTTTTTCCTTTGCCAGTTCGGTGCGTTCGAGGTCGGATTTTTTTGCGACTGCAGTTTTGTATTTGGCAATCGCTTCGCGCTGTTCCGGCGTGGTGATTTGGTCAACGAGCCTGTGTTCCGGTGACAGCACCATGTAAGTCGCGCCAAACAATGTGTCCGGCCGTGTCGTGAACACGCGAATTCGCTTTTCCGAATCCGCAATCCGCAATCCGCAATCCGCACAATCCGCAATTTGGAAGTCCACTTCCGCTCCCTCACTCCGCCCGATCCAGTTCCGCTGCATTTCCTTGAGCGAACCAGTCCAGTCAATCGTGTCGAGATCGGTGAGGAGTTTCTCGGCGTAGGCGGTGATGCGGAGCATCCATTGGCGCATTGGCTTGCGAACGACGGGAAATCCGCCGACTTCGCTTTTGCCATCCACGACTTCTTCGTTGGCGAGCACCGTACCGAGTTGTTCGCACCACCAGACCGGTTGTTCGCTTACGTAAGCGAGACGTTTGGAATCGCACCAAGTGCGGCGTTTGGATGCAAGTAGCCCAGCCGTCTCGGCTGGATTTGCAGGCGGGACGCCTGCGCTACTTTCCAATTCCACTGAATACTTCAGCGTTTCAATCGGTTCAGCCCGGTTCGTTTCCGGATTGAACCAGGAGTTGTAGAGCTTGAGAAAAATCCATTGCGTCCACTTGAAATAATCAGGGTCGGTGGTGGCAAGTTCGCGCGA
The DNA here is from genome assembly GCA_049511835.1 of Verrucomicrobiota bacterium. Classification (GTDB taxonomy): domain Bacteria; phylum Verrucomicrobiota; class Verrucomicrobiia; order Limisphaerales; family UBA11358; genus UBA11358. The sequence continues at coordinate 12,145 of JBEKXN010000031.1, forward strand.
CCAGTCGTAGCTGAAGCCGAGCGATTGAATCTGCCGCTTGAACGTGGCGATGTTCGCCTCGGTGGTCTGGCGCGGGTGCCGGCCGGTCTTGATGGCGTATTGCTCGGCCGGCAGGCCGAACGCGTCCCAGCCCATCGGATGCAACACGTGCAAGCCCTGCGCGCGCTTGTACCGGGCCAGGATGTCGGTGGCGGTGTAACCTTCCGGGTGGCCGACGTGCAGTCCCGCGCCGGAGGGATAAGGAAACATGTCGAGAATGTAAAATTTGGGCGGGGCCTTGCGGCCGGCCACCATGGAATCGGCGCCATGCCGCTTGGCGAAGGGATGGTTCTCCGGGATTTGTTCACCGGGATTCCAGGCGCGAAAGGTCTGCTGTTCGTCCCAAAATTGCTGCCATTTCGGTTCGATCAGATGAAACGGATATTGTCTGCGACTGCTCGCCATAGAAATTGAATTTTGCGGAAAGTTGCACGGCAGGGCAATGGCGGAGTTTCCGGCGCCTTGCGCTACGGGTTTTCCCAATACACGCAGCCGAGCAACGGCAACGTGAACAACTTCACCGCGCAGAGAATTTTTGCCTCCGTCAATTACAAATGGCCGTGACTGCACGTCGCTTCCCACGTCAATCGCAAACCTTCCAACGTCAGATTCGGCTCAACGGCTGAAATCTCCGGCAGTTTGGACGCCATCAGCCGCGCGTAACCGCCGGTGGCGACGACCGGCAATCGTTTCGTTTTCAACCCGCGCTTCAACTCGGCAATCAATTCCCGAACCAGCCCGCGATAACCATGCACCGCGCCGACCAGCATCGCTTCCTCGGTGCTCTTGCCGATGCTCGTTTTGATTTCGCGGATTTTGATGCGCGGCAGCAAGGCCGTTCTCTCGTGCAAATAATCCGTCATCGCCGCCAGCCCCGGCGCGATGATGCCGCCCGCGTAATTGCCGGCGCGATTGACCACGTCGAACGTGACCGCCGTGCCAAAATCCAGCACCACCACCGGCGCGCCAAACCGGTGCCGCGCGGCCACCGCATTGGCCAGGCGATCCGAACCGATGGTGTCCGGTTTCGGATAATCAATGCCCACGCCCCGCAAGGTTTTCGGCGTGAGTTCGAACACGCCCAATTTCCAAAAAGTGCGCGCCGTTTGGTGAATGAACGGCGTCGCATGCGGCACGACGCTGCAAAGCGCCACGCCGTCGAGCCGGGCGCGGCCAACGAATTTTCGCATCCGCTTCACCGCCGCGCCGTTGAACCAGCCCGCCGTGGGCAGGTTGGTCTGCTTCATGACCCGCCGGCCGTTCGCCAGGCCGGCGTGCGTGTTCGTGTTGCCGATGTCGAAAAGCAAAATCATGCGTTGTAGCGGCGGTCTATGACCGTCGCCAATTTGAACCGGATAATTTTCCGGCGGTCACAGACCGCCGCTACAGTTTTCATTTTCACTTTTCCAAGGTCACATCGCCGCCGGTGACGCGCTCCAGATGCCCGTGCTCGGTGCGCAGCAGCAGCGCACCGTCGTCATCCAGCGACTCGGCGCGGCCGCGAATTTTGCGCTCGCCGGTTTGAATCGTCACGTTGCGGCCAATCGTCTGGCAATGCGCCTCCCATTCGTCCGCGACCTCCGCGAAGAGGCCGCCGCAAATCCGTGCGTAATCGCCATCCAGCTCGCGCAAAATCGCCGTCGCCAGCTCCGCCCGCGAAATCATCCGGCCCGACTCGATTTTGAGCGAAGTCGCCAGCTTGCGCAATTCCGGCGGAAACTCGGCCGCGCCCAGATTCACGTCCACGCCGATGCCAAGGACGACGTAGCGCACCCGGTCCGGTTCCGCGCTCAACTCGGTCAAAATGCCCGCGACTTTCCGGCCGCCAATCACGATGTCGTTCGGCCACTTGATTTCCGCCTGCAGACCGGTCTGTAGTTGAATCGCCCGGCGCAATGCGGTGGCGGAAGCGACGGTCAGTTGCGTCGCCTCCTGCGGGCGCAAATCCGGCCGCAACAAAACCGAAAACCACAGGCCTTTCCGTTCCGGCGAAATCCATTTGCGGCCGAGCCGGCCCCGGCCCTTCGTCTGCGACTCGGCAAAAACGACCGCGCCCTCCCTGACGCCATCGCGGGCGAGTTTTTCGATCACGTCGTTCGTCGAGGTCGTTTGCTCGAACACGCGGATGTCGCGGCCGATGACCTTCGTTTTGCCGAGGCGCGCGAGCAAATCGTCGGCGTGCAACACATCCGGCACGCTGACGAGCCGGTAGCCAAAATGCGGACCGGCCTCGATTTCGTAGCCGAGCTGGCGCAACTGCTCGATGCGCCCCCAAATCGCCGCGCGCGTGACCCCCAACTGCCCGGCCAGGTCGGCGCCCGATACGCCCGCAGGATTTTCGCGCAGCGCCGATAAAATTTTTGCGTCCGTGGTCATGGGTTTTTAACCACGGATGAACCCAGATGAACACGGATAAAAAAAACAGAGAACGGTAGGGCGGGCAGTCCTCTGCCCGCCGCTCGCGGAAACGCCAACCACGGCGCGCACGGAGTGACGCGCCCTACCTTCAAATGATTTGTTACATCCGTGTTCATCCGTGTCAATCCGTGGTTAGCTTTCAAAATCCAGTCCGATATCCACCGCGCGCGCCGAATGCGTCAGCGCCCCGATGGAAATGAAATCCACACCGGTTTTCGCAATCGTCTGGACGCCGGCCAGGTTTACCCCGCCGCTGGCCTCGGTTTTCGCACGGCCCTTGACTTTTTGCGCCACGAGCCGCAACTGCACGGGATTCATGTTGTCGAGCAGAATGATGTCCGCGCCCGCGGCGGCGGCCTGTTCGGCCTGCTCCAGCGTGTCGGCCTCGACCTCGATTTTTAGTTGCGGAAATTTTTCGCGCGCGCGCTGGACGGCGGCGGCAATGGCGTTCGGCTGGGCATCACGCAGCGCGGCGAGATGGTTGTCCTTGATGAGCACCATGTCGAACAGTCCCAGGCGATGGTTGTGTCCGCCGCCGCAGGTGACGGCGTATTTCTCGAACCGCCGCCAGCCGGGCGTTGTCTTGCGCGTGTCGAGAATTTGCGCCGGCGTACCTTTGACGGCATCCACGAATTGCGCCGTGAGTGTCGCCACGCCGGAAAGCCGCTGGACAAAATTCAACGCCACGCGCTCGGCACTCAAAATCCCGCGCGCCGAACCGGAAACTTTCAGCAAAATGTCGCCGCCGTTGACGCGCTGGCCGTCTTTGGCCAATCGTTCAATCTTGATTTCTTCTTTAGAGGGCGGAGTTCTATGACGCCCTGATTCGTTTTGAGATTTTTGGGGCTCGCAGAGCTCGCCCCTCCGATAGATGAATTCAACAACTTCGTGGAAAGCGGCCTCGGCGAAATCGAGCCCGGCGACGATGAGCGGTTCCCGCGCGCGCATGACAGCCCGGGCTGTCGCGGTTTCGGGCACGGTGGCCAGCGTCGTGGCGTCGCCGCTGCCGATGTCCTCGGCAAGGGCGGCTTGGACGGCCTGGCGGATTTCTGCGGCGGACAATTCCACGCCGTCAGGATGAAGGCGAAGGGAAAAAGGCGAAAGCAAAAACGGGCGTGTGGAGCACCAACGTCAGTCCAGCAATTTTTCAAACCGCGCGGCGGCGGCGTCCCACCGCGCAGCATCCCGCGGCGTGATGGTTTTAAGTTCAAATGAATTGCGCACGACTTCACGCGCCGCGGCGTGCGACGGCAGATGGCCGAGCGTGATGGCCTGGACCAGGATGTTGCCCAGCGCGGCACACTCGGTCGGGCCGGCCAGCACGGGGATTTTCAACGCATTGGCGGCAAATTGATTGAGCATCATGGCCTGGCTGCCGCCCCCGACGATGTGCAATCGCTCGATTTTCCTGCCGATGAGCCGTTCCAACCGCCGCAGGACGACGCGATAGGACAGCGCGAGGCTTTCGTAAATGCAGCGCATGAACGCGCCGTGATCGGCCGGCACGGGCTGTCCGGTTTCCCGGCAAAATTCGGCAATCTTTTTCGGCATGTCGTCCGGGCTGAGAAAGCGCGGGTCGTTGGGATTGATGAGCGAGACAAATGGCGGCGCGGTGGCGGCAAGCTGTTCGAGCGCGGTAAAATCGTATTTTCCCCCCTCTTTCATCCACTGGCGGCGGCATTCCTGCACCAGCCAGAGGCCGACGGTGTTTTTGAGCAGGCGCACGGTGTTGCCAAAACCGATTTCGTTGGTGAACCCGAGATCGCGGCCCGGTTCGGTGATGACGGGATGCGGCCATTCAACCCCCATGACTGACCACGTGCCGGAACTGAGACAGGCCCAATGGTCTCCACTCGCGGGAACGGCGGCGACCGCCGAACCGGTGTCGTGGGAACAGGACGCGATGACTTCGATTTGCGGCAGGCCGGTCCCGGCCGCGAGGTTTTTTTTCAGCGGCCCCAGCCGCGTGCCGGACGGGCAGAGAGGCGCGAACAGTTCCTCGCGCAAACCGAGGGCGGCAAAAAGTTTCTTCGACCATGTTTTGGTCTGCGGATTGTAAAGCTGCGTGGTGCTGGCGAGCGAGACCTCATTTCTCGCCACGCCGGAGCAAAAGTAATTGAACGCATCGCCGATGAGGAGAAGCTGCTTCGCCCCGGCCAGGCGCGCGGGCGGCTCGGCGGCGAGCTGGTAAATCGTGTTCAACGCCATGAACTGGATGCCGGTTTCGGAGTAAATCGTCGGCCAGTCCACGCGCGCTTTGGCGTTGGCCACGCCGGCCGCGGTGCGCGAATCGCGGTAGTGCCACACCGGCGGCAGGATTTGGCCGCGCTCGTCGTAAAGCACGTAATCCACACCCCAGGAATCGGTGCTGACGCTGGCGATGGGCAACTGGCGCGCGGCGGCCTTTTTCAGACCGGCCTTCAACTCGTTGAACAAGCCGTCAATGTTCCAGTGCAACGCGCCGGAAGCCTTGACCGGGCCGTTGGGAAAACGGTGCAGTTCCTCCAAAGTGATTTTCTTGTTATCGAGCGTGCCCAGCATGAGGCGTCCGCTGTCCGCACCGAGATCGCAAGCAAGATAATGGGTGGGCATGATGAAAAAATTGCTGTGCATTTTATGCCGCGCCGATGCGGTGTCAAAGGGATTGGGAATCAGCTGCCGGGAATTGAAAAATTGATTTCCCGTCAACCGCAATGTTAAATTCCTCGACTCGGGCGCCATTATTTGCCAGATTAGTGTCATGGATGGCGACGAGCGCGACATTTTTCAATTCCTCAAAACCCGGGGGACCGAGTTTGTGGGCGCAATGGAGATTGCCCGGCGGGCCGGCAACAAAAGGAGATTTTTCGAAGAACCCGACTGGGCCAAAGTGGTTCTGATGCGGATGCAGGAACGCGGGATTCTGGAACACGACCCCGCGGGGCGCTACCGCATCAAACCGGTTTCCCGAAAGGATAAAAACAAGCGCTGGGTTGCGCCGGACATCGCCAAAATCCTCAACGAAAGCGGCGTGGAAGTTGAAGCCGGCGGTGACATTGCCTCGGACGAGTATTACGAGGAACTCTGACCGCTCATCCGCCCGGCGCCATCGCCAAACCGGATTTGCCACGCCAAAAATTTTCCGTTCGCACCCGACATGTTCGCCGCGCTGCTCACCACGCTGTTGTTTTCCATCTCCGCCATTTGCGGCCACCGCACCTCGACGCGACTGGGCGGCGTGGAGGCGAATTTCTGGCGCATCTGCGGCGCGATGTTTTTTCTGGCGATTTGGGCGAATACGCTGGGCGCCGGCACCCGCGGCGCGGCGTTCCCCATTTTTGTCCTGAGCGGACTGGCCGGCATCGGCCTCGGCGACACCGCGTATTTTCAAGCGTTGCCGCGAATCGGAAGCCGCCGGACCGTTTTGCTCACCCAATGCCTCACCGCCGTGTTCGCCACCCTGATCGAATGGCTCTGGCTCGGCACCCGGCTGAACCTCGCGGAAATTTTTTGCGTGGCCTTGATTCTTGCCGGCGTGGCAACCGCGCTCGCGCCCGGCGACCACTTGAAAATCGCCCCGCGCCGGTTGTGGATTGGCATTCTGGCCAGCACCATTGCCGCGCTCGGCGGCGCGTTCGGCGCGGTGTTGAGCCGCAAAGCCTACTTCGTCGCGCACGCGGCCGGCGAACATCCCGACCCCGGTACGACCGGCTACCAGCGCGTCATCGGTGGCGCCGTCGCGCTCGGTTTGATTTTTTTGATTGTGAAATGGCGGCATGCCCGCCGGCACGGCGATGATGCGCAAATGATGGATTCCTTTTCCGCGCGTGAAAAATTAAAGCTCTGGCCGTGGGTCCTGGTCAACAGCCTGGCCGGCCAGACAGTCGGCGTGAGCTGCATGCAATGGGCGCTCGAAACCACACCCACCGGCATCGTCACCGCCATCATCGCCATGACCCCCATTGTCATGCTGCCGCTGGCGCGCATTTTTGAGGGTGAAAAAATCACCGCGCGGTCGCTCACCGGCGGCCTCATCGCCGTCGCGGGCGTGTTGGGCCTGACATTTTGGCATTGAATCATTTGGGAAAACAAATTTTCATTCGTCCTCGTTCTCCTCCTCGAAAAACGATTGCGGACCAGGAAGGAGGACGAATTTGGATGAAAACGGAGTTACCAGCGGCGGTTGAAACGCTCGGCATCGAAAAATTCCGGCGCCATATTTTTCTTTGCGCCGACCCGACGGAACCGAAGTGTTGCGCGAAGGAACAAGGGCTGGCCGCCTGGGAATTTTTGAAGCGGCGGCTCAAGGAACTGAATCTCGTCGGCCCCGAACCGCTGGTGTATCGCACCAAGGCCAACTGTCTGCGCGTCTGCGTGCGCGGGCCAATCGCGGTCGTTTATCCCGAAGGCGTCTGGTATCACTCCTGCGCGCCGGAAGTGCTGGAACGCATCATCCAGGAACATTTAATCGGCGGGAAAATCGTCAATGACTTTGCCTTTGCGCATAATCCGCTGTCGTGAATCCAACGGGTCCGGTTGACATAAATTCACAATCTTTATCGCCATCATTCCATCGTGCCCCAGCAGCTACAGCAATTGATGTTGCTCCTCTCTTATTCGAGTTTGAAATCTTTGAACGCCGGATGTCGGTGTCCTATCAGCTTCACATTCCACCAGGAACCTTACGTTTTCCACACCCCTGCAATCTTCGTTCCGCAAAAATTGCATTTGCCGTCCGTGAGGTCCATGCGGGTGACGGCAAAGATGTCGCGCTCGACGACGGCTTTTTTGCAGTTGGGGCACCAGGTCGTCCCGGCGCCTTCGAGGCCGGGCACATTGCCGATATAAACGTAGTGCAAACCCTCGGCGCGGGCGGCGTCGCGGGCCTTCACGAGCGTCTCGACTGGCGTGGGCGTCAGGTGCGTGAGCTTGTGCTGCGGCTGGAAGCGCGAGAAGTGCAGCGGCTGGTCCGGCCCCAGCTCCTTCGCAATCCAACCGCACATCCGGCGAATCATGTCGAGATCGTCCGTGTAGGTGGGCACGACGAGGTTGATGATCTCGAACCAGATGCCGAGGTCCTTGTAGGTCTTGAGGATGTTGAGGATGGGCTGGAGCTTGCCGGAATTGAGCTTTTTGTAAACGCCGTCGTCGAAGCCTTTCAAATCCACGTGCGCGGCGTCCACGTGCTGGGCCAGGTCGCGGAACGGGCGTTCTTCAATCGAGCCGCAGGTGACGACGATGTTTTTGAGCTTCCGCGCGCGCGCCGCCTTGCAGCAGTCCTGTGTGTATTCGTAGAACGCCGTCGGCTCGGAGTAGGTGTAGGAAATGGACGGGCAACCGAGCGCCTCGGTCACCGCAACGACGTCTTCGGGGAACAGGCTGAGCCGCGACATTTGTTCGAGCGAAAGGCTCGAAGGCAGCGGCGGGCGCAAACGCAACTCCTCGCCGCGCGGGTCTTTGGTTTCTTCCGGTTTCTTCTGCGAAATCTCCCAGTTTTGGCAGTTGAGGCAGCGGAAGACACAACCGGACGTGGCGAGGGAAAAGCTCAACGTGCCGGGCAGAAAATGGTAAAGTGGTTTCTTCTCAACCGGGTCCACGTGGAAGGTGCAGGGATTGCCATAAACCAGCGTGTAAAGCGTGCCGTCGCGATTGACCTTGTTGCGGCAATGGCTCCGGTCGCCGGGTTCCAAAATGCAGTTGTTCGGACAGACCTTGCACTGGACATTGCGGCCGAGCTTGAGGTAATGGCGGCCTTCCTTCACCCAGCCGCGCTTTTGCCACAGTTCCCAAAGCTCTCCCGACGGTGCGTCGCCTTTGAAGATGTCCGCCGGCGCCTCGGATTCGCGCCATCCGGAGAACAGATCGAACAGTGATGCCGCGCCGGCCAATCCCACCACACCCGCCGCGCCCAGCCCGATGGCGGCGCGGCGAGAAACCAACGCGGAGCGCCGGCCTCCGGCACGGCGGGTTTCAGGCTTGGTATTTTCTTCGGCATTCGTCATTCGGATTTCGGATTTCACGAACGTGGTTTGATCCAGCCCCATCGCTGCAGGGCAAGATACACCGCCGGCACGACATGTGCCACCACGAGCACAATCAGCGGCAGGTGCAACATGCGATGAAATGTCAGCGCGGATTTCTCGTCCAGCAGTCGGTTGAAGCCGTGTTGGCTGGTCATTGCATAGCCGGTGACCAGGAATCCCGCCAGCACCGGCAGCAACAGCCAGCCGCTCCAGCGGATGATTTTGAGGGAAACAATGTTGAGTTTATTCATTTCGAAACCTTTCTCCAAAACAGGACGCCGCCCGCCAGCGCATTCAAAGCCGCCGTCAGCAGGCAAACGCCCATCACGCCAATCAGTGGAATCAACAGCGTGCTCGCCAGCAGCGCGCCGAGGGATGCGCCCACGAAATCCGCCGTGTAAAGCCGTGACGCGCCCGCCGCCGTGCCGTCGAATTGCAGGCGATTCGCCAGCGGAAACTGCGCGCCGACCAGCACGGCCAGAATCAAAGTCAGCAGTGCGATGACGGCTTTGATCGCCATGAGCGACACCGCCGTGCCTCCCATTCGATTCAGCAGTGGCAGCAAAAACGGAAGCAGAATGGCGTAACCGGCAAGAGCAAAAGCAAGATAGTGCAGGCATCTTGCCTGCCTTTGGCAGGGCACGCTCTCCGAGCGCGCCGCTTCCGTCTCGAAGGGCTGAGTTACACGAGGCCCTAAATTTATGGGGCTCGCAGAGCTCGCCCCTCCGAACGAACTGACAGAGGAACGATTCGCCCACGCCGCCCCAACCGCCAGCCCAACCATGAAGACCGTCACAATCACGCCGACCTGATGATAGACCGAGCCGCACAAAACCTGGAAGGCCAGCAGCAGCACGACCTCCAGCGCCGATCCCGCGAAGCCCGACGCAAAGAGCACGAGCGCCGGTCCGCGCAAGCGAATGAGATACACGAGCAGCAAGAGCAGCAGCACCACTTGCAGCGCGCTGAAGCTCAAGGTGAACTGGCTCATCCAATGGCGCAGGTGGTAAACGTAAAGCATTGGACTGAAATCCCGGTTCAGCGCGGCGGGTTGCGACACTGCCCGCTGGATGTCCGCCATCCGGTCGGCGGTGAGCATGGCGTCGAGATAATGCCGGTTCATGAGCTTCGTCGGAATGCCCTGCGCCTCGACCCGCGCGGCAATGTCGCCATGCAGCGGGCCGTCAGACGCGAGAAAGAAGACCCGGCCTCCGGGCAACTCCAGAAGGTTGGCGAACGATTGCCGCAACGACCGGTCCGCCGAGGCCAGCAATCGCGCCAGTTCCGGGCTGACGTAGTTTTCGTAACGGTCCAGCGCGAACGAGAGCACGCCGCCATCGGCCAGCACCCGTTTGACGCCGCTGAAAAATTCGACGGTGAAGAAGCGGTTAAGTTGCGCCGTGGACGGGTCGGGCAACGCGAGGATGACGACGTCGTAGCGGTTGGTCGTCTGCCGCACGAATTGCCGCGCGTCGGTGGCGATCACCCGGATGCGCGAATCGGCGAAGTGCTCCGGCAGGAAGCGGCGGCCGGTTTCGATGACGAGCGGGTCGAGTTCCACGCAGTCCACCCCGGCGACGTTGTATTTGAGGATTTCCTTCGCCACGCCGGCAACGCCGCCGGAAACCAGCAACACCCGCCGCGCGTCGGGCCGCTGGCTCATGGCGTAATGCGCGGCTTCCTCCACCTGCTCGACGTTTGGCGTGGACACCACGGCGATGCCGTTCTCGATGAAATTGGTCTCGCCGCCCGATTCCGTGACCACCAGCCGGCCGTAAGGTGAGTTGGCGCGGAACAAAACATTCTGGCCGGGGAATTGGAGCGCGGTCGAGAGCGCGTCGGAGTGGGCGAGCCAGACGAAAGCACAAATGCCCGCGGCCAGTGTCAAAATGAAAATCTCCCGGAGCGCCGGCCTCCGGCCCGGCAGGTGTTGAGTTTTCTCAGAAACGCGCCGGACCGGAGATCGGCGCTCCACTGTTGCCATCGGACCCGGGGGGAAGCTTCGCCAGCTAGCTCTGCCAAGCCACGCCGCGGCGGCGAGGTTCAACAGGGCCGGCACGGCGAGCAACGCGATGTGGTCGAGAAACCGCACCAACACGAAGCTGAACAGCGCGCCGCCCACAACGCTGCCCAGGCTGTCGGCGACATAGACGCGGCCCGCGCCCGACACGTCGCCGCGGCGGTTGAGAATGGGCGCATCTTGACACTGCCCCCGGAGCGCCGAACTCCGATTCGGCAAGGTTCGCAGGGAATCGCCTGTTTGTGCCGATTCGGAGATCGGCGCTCCGCTTTCCGCGATGTTGCATGGAGGCAGTGTCAAGATGCGCCCGTTAAGAATCGAGCACGCCAGCGTCAGGGTGTACCCGGCGACAAGGCAAAACGGCAGCAATAAAACCGCGGCGCTCAGGACGGTTCCCGTCACTCCCACTTCCGCGCCCCGCACGAAGACCACGTTGCGCAGGGCGCGGACGGCAAACACCTGCGCCAATGGAATTACGGCGATGAAGATTTGCGCGGTGAACAGGACGGCCAGGGGATTGCGGAGTTTGTCCGCCGTCCGGCCCAGCGAAGTTCCCAGGCCCGTGAGCAGCAGCCAGAGGCCGAGGGCGATGCCCAGCACCATTTCATTGCCCGCAAAGGCGCAGAGCAACTCGCGCATCAGCGCCAACTGCGTCATCACCGAGGCCATTCCCAACCCGGCAAGCGCCCATAGTACCGCCAATCTGCCGCTGTCAGCAGGTGGGAGATTCGGCGTGTCAGCGGCCATCAAACGGTCCTTTTACTTTTCCGATTCCTTGAACGCTTCGACGTGATAGATGGAAACGCTGACATCCTTGCCGCGCCAATCCCCGGGCGCGCAGCCCGCCTTTTCGGAAAGGTGATTCAGGAACTCAACCTTGTCCGGCAGTTGCTCCCAGACCTGGGGCAGAAATGTCGCGCTCCGACCGTCAAGCTTGAGCACCACTCCATCCTTGTCGGGTTGCAATTTGGCCAGCAAATCTTCCGGTGAAGTGAACGGCAACGGTTTCGGCTCGGTCAACACGCTGATTTCGATTTTGATTTTGCCCGTTTCACCGGGCTGCACCGGCAGGAAACGCGGGTCGCGGGTGGCCGCGTTCCGCGCGTTGTTCACCACGGCCTGGTAAAGCGGTTCCTGCGGCAAAATGTGGCCGATGCAACCTCGCAACTCGCCATTTTCCGTCAACGTCACGAAACAGGCCTTGGTTTCCGATAATTTGGGCGGCACGCCCTTGGCGTTGATCTCAAATCCCGACAAGTCCGGGTTGGTCGCCACACAGGTCAGGGTCCGGCGGGCCAGGTCCAGCAGCAACTTTCTTTCCGGTGCCGCGTAATTTTCCTGCGCCGGCGCGAAGAAAGCAATGGCGCTGTAGCCAACCACCCCGTGGCTCTTGTCGCCCGAGGTGTCGCCGCTGTTGCGATAATCCAGCAACCGCGCCTGCCAGCCATTTTGTTTTGCCAGATGCAACAACGCCAAAATGGGCGCCTTGCCGCAAGCTTCCTGGGATTCCATGGCCTTGATATCCAGGTTGCACATCGCCTTGACGCAACGGCCATCCAGTTCTTTGGCGTCGTCATAGGGATGGTAGTGGCTCAAATCCGAACTCACCACGAGCAGGGTTTTGTCGTCGAGCTGTGTCGCCACCGCCTTTGCCACCTGTGCGGGATCTACCTGGCCGAACACCACCGGCAAAATGGAAAAGTTTGTCAAAACCTTTTGCAAAAACGGGATCTCGACTTCAACCGAATGTTCCCAGGTATCCGGCGTGTCCTTGCCCGGATCGGGTGCCGGCTTGGATGACTGCTGCCACCAGGCAGGACGTTGAACCGGACAACAAGGCTCGCTGAGGCAGGGACTGATTTTTGCCAGCGCCTTGGCTTTGGGAGAGATTGGCACCAGCCCGAGCGGCGTGCGATAGGCATCCACCGCCGGGACCGACGCCCCGTCAAAAAGCGCGTAATGGCTCGGACCCAGAATGATGACCGTGTCGTATCGGCGTCCAACCAGATTCTTGAAGGAGTAGGCCGCAGTCGGGCCGGAAAACTCATAGCCAGCATGGGGACAAACGATGGCTTTAAGGTCCCCAACCGGCTCGACGGGCGCGGCGGCGAGCAGACGGTCAATCATGCGCGACAATTCGACGGGGTCTTTCGGATAAAACAGCCCCGCCACGGCCGGCTCCCGCACCAGTTGTTTTGCGGCGGCGTTGGTCGTTTCGAGTTGTGCCAGGCGTTCATCAGCGCCGAACGTTTTTTGTTCCATCGGCGCCAACAGCACCGCCATCAACGCTGCCGCCGTGATTGGGCCCGCCAGGATAAACCACCTTGACCGCTTGACGCGGGACAAGCGCCCCGCCGGTTCACCGCTCACCGCCCCAATGAGAAACAAGTTTAACATGAAGTTCATAAACATCCTTTGATTTGTGCCAAGATATTTTCCGGGATGGAAAACTCTGTGGAAACGACAAGCCACCACTGCCGGTCAGAACGCCGGTTTCCAGCCGGCTTTCGGACCAGCTCGCGCCAACCCGCCAGCATCAACCCACTCATGCCCCCCTTTTATCAAATCGCGGCAACCCGTTCAACCACTCAAGGGAATCCCTTCACTGGATGATTGGGAACAGGAAGGGGTGGAAAATTCACACCGCAACGTGCAACCAAAATTGCTGCCGGTGGATTTCCCTGACAAACCGCCGGGATGGTGTTTGGATGTCAAACTGAATTTGAGCCTGCTGATGGGTAACAAATAACTTCCGATTCATCCTTTCATCGTGCGAAACTGGCGCAAGGCGACGAAAGGATCGATCCGGGCCAGCAGAAAATGCGCCCGGTGATTTTTCCAACGCTGCCAACGGCTTGGCATCCAAGGCGTCACGCTCGCGTAAAGACGGCCAGGAGGTTTTTTAAGATCGGTTGCTTCCCTTGCAACTGCTTGCGTCTGTGCCGGATCAAACTTTCGCAAGCCACGGTCAGAAACGCTCCGATGCCTAAAATCAACCCTGCCCCCGGCTCGGGCACCGCAGCCACACCGATGTCCAAGCCCCAGCTCTCCAACGTGCTCGTCCCGCCGCCAGCAGACATGTCTGCCAGAAAAAGCGTCCAGGTGCCGTTCGCCGTCATCCCGCCAAACGTCCCATCCAAGATATCAGCCGAATCCGGCAGCCAGGTTCCCGTCGGAATGCCGGTCGCCCCGTGTATGCTGCCATTGACGGTCCCGCTGTCGCTCAAAGTGACATCAAATCCCGACCCGGACGAACCAAATGGATTCGACGGAGATGTCCCCACCCGGTTGAGCAGAATCTCCGTGGCCGTGTTGCCGTTCGCATCCTGCAAGACCAGGTATCCATATAAATCCCCATTGTATCCGCCGCTGATGTCCAACTGCACGTCCACGCTCGTGATGGGACTGCTGGCAAGATTTTGGAAGGTCTGAGAGGTGGTAATTCCCACCGGATTGCCATCCGGAATGGCCGTGTTCACCGTCCAATCAGCGTCAACCACGATTGCTGCTGGTGCCAGACCCGCCAATTTGAAAATGATGAAGCCGCCGATAAATAAGGTTTTTTTCATGAGTTATGGTGCTTTCTTGAGTGTCAGTTTTAGGGGTTATAGAGCAGACGGTAGTACGCGGATGAGGGCACCGGTGGAATCGGGATTCCCAAATCCTGGAAGTTATCGATCACCTGAAACACGCCATTGGCCGGGGCGGTGTTGGTGCTGACGGGCACCCAGCCCAATCCCTGCACCAGATTGGTTGAACGCTCCACCGTATATTGATAGCCGGGCACGCCAAAAAAGGTCGCGGTGACATTCGTGCTGGTAATAACCAAATTCGGGCTGGTCTGGCCGACGATATTAGTGGTCATATTGCTCATGATGAGCACCACCGTCCCGATGCTCTTCTGGCCCAGTGCATCGCTGACGATATAGTTGAAACTGTCATTGACATTGGGCGTCACGCTATTGGTGTAGAGAATGAAAGTGCTGTTGGTAAACAGGGTCGTGCCATTCGTGCTGAGCAGATTGAGGCCATCCGTTCCAACGCCAACCAGCGTAATGTAATCACCCTCGGTAAACGTTACATTGGTCAGCAGATCACTGATCGCAATCTTCAAAGACACATTGGCCTGGCGCGCATAATAGACCGTGCCGGCCACCGGCGGTTCCAACTCCACCGTCGGAATACCGTCAAAGGTGGGGCCCCAGCCCGTGTTCCCAGCCAGATAATAGGCAGTCGCATTGTTGTCCCCTAGAAACACAGTTAAATCATTACCAGCGCCGGGGGCGTTACCTTGGAAATAAACTCCTGTTAGCTCGCAGTAATCGAACGCATAAACTTCGATGCTGGTGACACTGTTGGGAATCGTGACGCTGGCCAGGTTATGGCATTCATTGAACGCATAGTTTTCAATGCTGGTGACGCTGTTGCCAATTATAACGCTGGTCAGGCTCCAGCAGCCTGAGAACACCCAGTCCCCGATGCTGGTGACGCTATCTGGAATCATAACGCTGGTCAGGCTCCAGCAACCTTCGAACGCCTCGTCTCCGATGCTGGTGACGCTGTTGCCAATTGTGGCGTTGGTCAGGTGGGTACAGTAATTGAACGCATCGTCCCCGATGTCGGTGACGCTGTTGGGAATCGTGACGCCGGTCAGGTTGGTGTAAAATTGGAACGCCCCTGCTCCGATGCTGGTAATGTTGTCGGGAATCGTATAGGAGGTTCCGGCACCTGCCGGGTATGCAATGAGCGCCGTCTGACCCTTGTCGAACAAGACCCCAGCTACACTGCTATAGGCGGGATTGTTTGTATCCACCGTTATCGCTGTCAGGCTGTTGCAGCCAGAAAACGCCCCTGCTCCGATGCTGGTGACGCTGTTGGGAATTGTGACGCTGGTCAGGCCGCAGGAAGAGAACACCTCGTCCCCGATGCTGGTGACGCTGTTGCCAATCGTGGCGTTGGTCAGGTGGGTACAGTCATTGAACGCCCCTGCTCCGATGCTGGTGACGCTGTTGGGAATTGTGACGTTGGTCAGGCCGCAGGAAGAGAACACCTCGTCCCCGATGCTGGTGACGCTGTTACCAATCGTGACGCCGGTCAGTCTAAAGCAGTATGCGAACGCATCGTCCCCGATGCTGGTGACGCTGTTGGGGATCGTGACGTTGGTCAGGCTTCCGCAGCCATCGAACGCCCCTTCTCCGATACTGGTGACCGGCAGGCCGTTGATCGTGCCGGGTATGGTCACATCACCGCCGGAACCGGTGTAGCGCGTGATGGTGAGAGTATTGTCGGCATTGGTCGTGTAAGTGTAATCTTGCGCCTGCACCGCAGCCGGCAGCGCCAGCAGCAGCGCCCCCAGCAAGCAGATTTGAATCAGGTTTCGTTTGGTTTTCATGGTTGTTTTGTAATTGTTCCAACGGCTGACGTTGAAAAGTCCGTATGCCGGTTGCGGGTGCAGCTTCCCGGAACGTAGTGGGCGTGGCTGGCGCAGGCGCAGGTTACGATTCCCAGCATCGTCACCCTGGAAACTGGACACTAAATGTCCTGTACGAGATTTACCTGTGCGGGCAATCTGCCCGGTGCGAAAGTTGCGTTTACGCCAATAGTATTATCGATAAGTTTTCATTCGTTGCCTTTTTCTCTGATTCTCCGATTGCTTTGAACCTGAACCAACCTTGACTGACACCGAAAACCATTGGTACGCCAAGGAGCATGCACGACTTTGTGCACGAATGACTTTTGGGGCGTAGCGGCGTCTGACAAACCAAAGTTGACCCAAGGCCATCTGATTGACTGTACTCTACGCCGACCTCATTTCCTGTCCAGAATAACTTATTCACATTTGCAAGAGCCGTGGCATCTTGTGCGACTGATTCATATTCCTTCACCGCCAGTTGACGAAGGCGCTGCCGGCAAAGCTTTCTGCAATATCCAACCTGTTTTCATCATGCGAAACTGGCGCAAAGGTGACCAGGGGAGCGATGCGGACCAGAAAATTGAGCCCGGTCAATTGAAGAAACGTTGTGGTCCGATAAATGGATTTTCCTTTACAGCCGCACTTATTGCGAAGTTTAATCACCGCCCATGCGCTACTCTCGGCCTGTCGTTCGTCTCACCAGGAAACTCGCCTGCCGACCCACGCTGCTCGCGCTGATACTCTGCACCGCGCCGCAATTGCTCTGCGCGCAAGCAACCAACGCACCAGCAGCACCTGCGCCCGTCGTACCGGCATGGGCGCAACCGGGCTCCGCCACGCATGTCCAGGTGGCGCCACCGGCGGACTTTCACCGGCCCACCGTGAATTTTGCCACGCCGATCGGCATCTTTGAGGGCCAGTCTGACATTGGCGGCGCGTTGGTGCCGGGCAGCGCCAGTTACGACGCCAACGCGAAGCAGTACACCATCAACTCCGCCGGCTACAACATCTGGTACATGCGCGACGAGTTCCGTTATCTCTGGAAAAAGATGTCCGGCGACGTTTCACTCGCGGCCGACATCACGTTCCCGGACACGAACGGCTACGGCGACCGCAAGGCCGTCCTCATCATTCGCCAGGATCTTGAAGACGACTCCAAGGAGGCCCTCGCCGCCGTGCATGGTCTCGGCATGGTCCAGTTGGCGCAGCGTTCGGCGAAGGGTGCCCGTGTCAAGGACATGGAGTTTCGCATCGGCGGCCGCGGCCGTCCCGGCGGTGAGAGCCCTGACAGCCTCGTCGGCGTCATCGCCAGGCGCATTGGCATCGAAAAACACGGCGACTCCTTCGCGCTCTTCGTCAGCCTGGAAGGCGAACCGATGCACCAGTTCGGCCCACCCATCAACCTGCACATCGACGGGCCCTTCTATGTCGGCATTGGCTTCTGCTCGCACCTGCCAGACAAGTCCGATACGGCTGTGTTCTCCCATGTCGTGCTCGAGCATTCCGCCGGCAAGGTCCACTAACATTAATTACTTCTCCAACGCCGCGCTGAAATCGCCTGCCCGTTTCGCAAAACTTACGGCTCGACCACTGCGCTCAGGGAGGGGAAGGTTTGGACTTGGCCCCGATTTGCCAACGCAACTGTTTTATCCGCTTTTGAGCGTCGGTGAATTGTTTGGGAGTCAACTCCTTTCTCAGAAGATTGCGGCGCTCGGCGGCATCTGCATCTGCCTTGGCCGCCATGCTAAACCACGCATACGCCTCCACTTTATCCCTCACCACGCCCTGGCCATTGGCGTAGCCGCAGCCCAGATTGTATTGAGCCTCGGCGTGACCCTGCTCGGCGGCCTTGCGATACCACTTCACCGCCTCAACATAATCCTTCGCCACGCCCTGGCCATTGTCGTAGCACCAGCCCAGATTGGATTGAGCCGGGGTGTAATTCTGTTCGGCGGCTTTGCGATACCACTTCACCGCCTCCTCTTTATCCTTCCTCACCCCCTGGCCATTGGCGTAGCAGTAGCCCAAATTGAATTGAGCCGGGGCGAAATTCTGCTCGGCGGCCTTGTGATACCACTTCACCGCCTCACCATAATCCTTCGCCACGCCCCGGCCATCATCGTAACAAAAGCCCAGATCGAATTGAGCCTCAGCATCTCCCTGCTCAGCTTTGGCTTTATATTCCAGAAATCTGCCAGGAACGGCGCCGCCTTTCGGCGCGGCGGCGCGCCTCGGAAGCAGGCCAGAACGCAGGCCAGTGATGTAATTGAAGATGGCGCTTAGAAATCGTCTCATTGAGTTGAACCCTACGCTTTGGCCATCAAGACCTGCAAGCCAAAATCCTTTTGCCGCTGCCCCATCCGTTGGGCGGTGGGTTCCCGCCGGCATTCGGACAGGCTCGCGCCAACCTGCCAGCACCAACCCACTCATGCCCCCTTTTATCAAATCGCGGCGATTTCATAGAAAGCGATTCATCCTTTCATCGTGCGAAACTGGTGCAAGGCGACCAAGGGATCGATTCGGGTCAGTAAAAAATACGCCCAGTGATTTTCCCAACGCTGCCAGAAGGTCTGTGACTTCCGCCATTGGTTGGGCTCGATTCTTTGAGAGTGTTTTAGCAGGCGCTCAAAAATTTCCCGCGCTTCAACGGCAACTGCCTCGTCTTCGAGACGCAGCGTCAGTTCGTAATTCAGATTGAGGCTGCGAATGTCGAGGTTGGAAGAACCAACGTAAATTGCCCCATTGCTGAGAACCAGTTTGGCATGCAGAATCTGCGGTTGATACTCGTAAATCTCCACGCCGGCTTTCAACAGGCGGCGATACAAACTCCGGGCCGCCAGTTGTGACACCAGGACATCGGATTGGCCGGGCAGAATCAATTGCACGCGTCCGCCGCGCCGCGCCACGCGCAGCAAATCCCGCCGCAGCCGCCGGGTTGGCAGAAAATACGCGGTCACGATCCGCACCTCGCGGGCCACGGCCAGATCCTGATACAACGCGGTTTGAAACGGGCTCGCCCCGCGACCGGGATGGCTCAGCAATAATTCCCCCGCCGGCATTTGGGGTGGTTTGCGTTTGCGTTTGAAGGCGCGCAATCGCATCAGCGGGTTGCGGCGAAAATCCGACAGCGCGAACAGTTCATCGAAGGACGCCGCCAGTTCCCCGGCCAGGGCGGGATTTTCAATCCGGACGCCCACATCGCACCAGCCACGCGTCACGCCGTCGCCATCGTATTCGTCGGCAATGTTAAATCCGCCAATGAATATCGTGGCGTCATCACAAATCAACAGCTTGCGGTGATTGCGCACCCCGAACCGCCAGAGATGGAGGGGATTGAAGCGGCGCACTTCCCCGCCGGCGGCAATGAACGGCTCAAAAAAAACATCCGGCAACAGCCACGACCCGAGCGCATCCACCAGGATTTGGACCTGCACGCCGCGCTGCGCCGCCGCCAGCAATGTTTCCAAAAATTGCCGTCCCACCTTTCCATCGGAATAAATATAAGTTTCCAGCCGGATGGATTTCCGCGCCGCCGCCATGGCCTCCAACATGGCCGGGAAAATTTCCTGTCCTGCGCAGAGCCATTGCCAGGGAAAAGATTTTGGAGCAGGCATGATTCACCGTAATTTCCCAGATTCAAATTGGCAATTAACCCTCAACTTGGGCCGTAGTACAATTTCAGCTTTCGGTGAGGCGAGCGTCTCCGCGAGCCGTCGTCGCTTGGCTTTGACGCGCCAGAGCCGGCTCGTCAGCAGCCTCGCCCCACAAAACTGTACCACTACCTTATTTGGGGCAACCCGGGCCGCGGGGTGACTCTGATGCTGTGCCGCCTAAAACGGTGCAAGTTATTTACCTCCACCATGTCCAAAAATCCTACAGAGGGTTTCAAGTTGAGACATCATAACAAAACGCGCATGGCGTTTTTACAGGAAAACTACACAATGCTTGGCCGTTGAATCCTTATTTCGTTTTATTCCATGCACTGGATTGGTCAACGGACGCCAAAGGCAGACGCATTTTTTCCCTTGGCTTTGGCACTGCGAGTGCTAGCGTAGCAATAAGATGCGGTTGCAGCAGGCAATCAGTGAACAAAGTGTAATCATTGTAACCCGCCTGTTGTATTGTTCACGCCGCATTAAATGGAAAGAAAAAGAAAAATGAAAAATACCAAAACCCCCCGCAAGGCAGGTTTCACATTGGTGGAAATCATGATTGTCGTGGCCATTATCGGCCTGTTGGCGGCGATTGCCATTCCCAACTTTGTGAAGGCCCGCGCCACCTCGCAGATGAATGCTTGCATCAACAACCTGCGCCAGATTGACGCCGCCGCGAATGAATTCGCGCTGGAAAGAGGCAAAAAGACCGGTGATGCAATTACTCTGAACACCGACTTGACGCCTTACATCAAGTTGAACTCTTCCAGCAGCATTCCTCCGTGTCCGGCGCAAGGCACTTACGGTCTCAGTGCTGTGGGCAATACTCCGACTTGCACGCTGAGTACCCTCACCACTTCGCCTCACATTCTGCCGTAATAATACTGGGTTTGATTCAAAGGCTCGAAGCGAAAGGCTTCGGGCCTTTTTTATTATTTAACACAAATGGCCATTTTTGAGGTAATTGTCAGTCTGGTTTACCTGGCATTTGGCACTGCAAGTGCTTAACCTATCAAATAAGGTGCGGTTGCAACAGGCAATCAGTGAACAAAAGTGTAATCATTGTAACCCGCCTGTTGTATTGTTCACGCCGCATTAAATGGAAAGAAAAAGAAAAATGAAAAATACCAAAACCCCCCGCAAGGCAGGTTTCACATTGGTGGAAATCATGATTGTCGTGGCCATTATCGGCCTGTTGGCGGCGATTGCCATTCCCAACTTTGTGAAGGCCCGCGCCACCTCGCAGATGAATGCTTGCATCAACAACTTGCGCCAGATTGACGCCGCCGCGAATCAGTTCGCGCTGGAAAAAGGCAAAAAGACCGGTGACGCCATCACCTATCCGGACGACCTGACGCCCTACATCAAGATGAACTCTGCCAGCAGCATTCCTATATGTCCGGCGCAAGGCACTTACAATATCGGTGCTGTGGGCAATACTCCGACTTGCACGCTGAGTTCCCTCACCGACAACCCCCACATTCTGCCGTAATTAATAGTGGGTTTGATTCAAAGGCTCGAAGTGAAAGGCTTCGGGCCTTTTTGCTTTTTTGAACCCAGGCAGGCTGATTCTCAAGGAAACCCCAGTTTTTTGCTTGGATTTTGGCATTGGTACTGCTAGTTAAATATCAAATTGCGGTCGCAATGGGCAATTAGTGAACGTAACCGTAATCATTATAACTCGCCCGTTGTGTGGTTCACGCCGCATAAACGAAAGAAAATGAAGTATGAAAACCTCCAAAGCTTCGCCCGTGGCGGGCTTCACGCTGGTGGAAATCATGATTGTCGTGGCCATCATAGGCGTCCTGGCAGCCATTGGCATTCCCAGCTTTTTGCACGCCCGCGCCAGATCGCAAGCCACCGCCTGCATCAACAATCTGCGACAGATTGAATCCGCAGTCCAACAGGTTGCCATCGAAAAAGGATTGCACGTCGGGGACACGATCAATTATCCCGATGATGTCACTTCCTACATCAAATTGAATTCCGAAGGGTCAATTCCCGGCTGCCCTGCCGGTGGCGAATACAGTGTTGCGACTGTGGGCACAATTCCGCAGGCTCTCTGTTCACTCGGCACAACGGTTGACCCCCCTCATGTCCTGCAGTAACAACTGCCCGGCTGGCTCAAGGCACAAGGGATCCCTTGTGCCTTTTATTTTTAATCCGGCGGCGGTTGACTTCGAGCACCATTTGGATTAGGAGAAAGACCGGAATTTACCGGTCATTCAACCTGGGTATGAACATCATTCTAAAAACGGAGAAATTGCGCGTTGAGTTCACCAGCGGTGAATTGCGCCAGACAACCAAGGTTGCGCTGGACAGTCTCGATTTGGAGGTGAATGTCGGCGAAGTCTTCGGCTTTCTCGGACCGAATGGCGCGGGCAAAACCACGGCCATCAATGTCCTGCTCGGCTTCGTGCCGCCGACCCGTGGCGCGGCGTATCTTTTTGGCATTGACGTGCGCCAGCCCATTGCGCGCCAGCGCATCGGCTATTTGCCGGAGATGACGTATTACTACAAGTTTCTCACCGCCGAGGAGTTGCTCCGGTTTTATGCGCGCATCTTTGGCCTGCGGCGAACGGAAGCGGACCAGCGCATTGACCGACTGCTCAAGCTCGTTGAACTGGAACCGGCGCGCAAACGTCCCATCAAATCCTATTCCAAAGGAATGCAGCAGCGCGTTGGCCTCGCGCAGGCGCTCATCAACAATCCCGATTTATTGATTCTCGACGAACCGACCAGCGGCCTCGACCCGCTGGGCCGCATGCAAGTCCGCGAAATCATTCAACGCCTGAAAAATGAGGGCAAGACGGTGTTCTTTTCGTCGCACGAGTTGGGCGAAGTGGAAACCGTTTGCGACCGCGTGGCCATCATCAACCAGGGCGAACTCAAGGCGTCGGGGCGCGTCAGCGATCTTGTCGCCCAACACCATGCCAATTTGGAAAAAGCTTTTCTGGACATTATCGGCTATCAAACACAATCCGCGTCATGAACACGATTTGGGCATTGGCCGGCGTCGTCATCAAAGAGCTGTATCGCCGCAAGGACTTTTACGTCCTGTTTGTCCTCACGGCGCTCATCACCATCGCCGCCGGCATGGTCAATTTCTTTAACGACCCGAAAATCGTGCGCTACGTCAAAGACATTTGCATGTTGCTGATCTGGGTTTCGACGTTGCTTATCGCCATCGTGACCACGGCACGGCAGATTCCCGCTGAGTGCGAAAGCCGCACCATCTTCCCGCTGCTGGCCAAGCCGGTCACGCGCTGGCAATTCATTCTCGGGAAATTTCTCGGCTGCTGGCTGGCCACCGGCATCGCGTTGGTCGTCTTCTACAGTTTCTTTGCCATCATCACCGGTTCGCGCGAACAGCAATGGCCGTGGCTGACTTATTTGCAGGCCATCTGGCTGCAATGGGCCATGCTCGCCGTGGTCATCGCCCTGTCGCTGTGCGGCTCGATTTTTGCCGCCGCGCCTTCGTCCACCACGACGATTTGTTTCATCGCCGTCGCCGGCATATTGCTGGTTGGAGGCCATTTGAACACGGTGGCGCTCCACCAATCGCAGCCGCTGCAAACCATCTTTTACACGATTTATTTTCTGATTCCGCACCTGGAATGGTTCGATATCCGCGACCGGGTCGTTTATGACTGGGGTCGGTTGAACTGGCTGGATTGCGCGCTGGCGACGTTTTACGCAGCGGCTTACACCGGACTGTTTTTGCTGCTCACCTGGCTTGGTTTCCGGCGCAAAAGTTTGAACACGTGATGAAGGCGTCCCCGTATCTGGTTCTGGCCCTTGTGCTGGCGGTTTGCTTCGCACTGGCGACCGGCATTGAACCGCGCGCCAGCATGTGGAGCGACCGTGCCAAATCAAACAATGTTTTCAGCCTGCTGTTTGGCGACGGGCGACGGCTGTTCGCGAACCAATTCTTCACCATGGCGGACGTTTATTTTCACAGCGGCTATTACCCATCCGTTTTTGACCTGCGCGAGGAAGACCAAAAGGAAATCGTTGCCGAAAGCCACGGCCATACCGACAGCCCGGAGGACGAAATAAAGGAGGACTTTCTTGGCAAACCGAAGGATTGGATTGACCGGTTTGGCCGCCATTTCCGCATCACCGAACACACCCATCTGGAACATGGCAACGAACGGGAAATCCTGCCCTGGTTGCGGCTGGCGGCGGACATGGACCCGCAAAAGATTGAAACCTACACCGTCGGTTCCTACTTTATGCGCACGCGCCTCAACCAGCCGCGGGAAGCCGAAACGTTTTTGCGGGAAGGATTGCGCAACAACCCCAACAG
Organism: Verrucomicrobiota bacterium; assembly: GCA_049511835.1. Lineage (GTDB taxonomy): Bacteria > Verrucomicrobiota > Verrucomicrobiia > Limisphaerales > UBA11358 > UBA11358. The sequence goes on from JBEKXN010000031.1 coordinate 35,999, forward strand.
CTACGAGATCTTGCTCGAGTTGGGCCGGCTTTACGACGAAAATGACCACGACACCGGCCGTGCGCGGGGCGTCTGGCAGCTGGCTTTGCATAAATGGGCCAAAAATCCTGAAGCCGTAAAAGACGACAAACTCGCCTTTGAGGAAATCACCGATCACCTCGCCCAGCTCGAACGGGAAGCCGGCAACTGGCAGCAGGCCATCAATTGGTTCCAAGCCGCCCAAAAAGTTTCGCCGAACCCGAACGCGCTGCAACAGCGGATTGACGAAATCAAAAAGAAAATGGCGGCGCAACCAAATGCTCCGGCGGCTGCCCCTCACTAACCGTGCAATGGGATGTCTTGGTTGGGTGGCAACGACCTGTACCTGGAAAATGTCTAATTTCTAAATCCGAATGACTAAAGAATGTTCAAGTGTTCAATGACAAAATAGACGCGATTGGCATTTCGGGCTTGGTCATTCTTTAGGAATTCGTCATTATGGTTTAGTCATTCCAAAATCCCGGCGGCCTGCAGTGCGGCCAAATGCCGGAGCAGCGGGACATCCATCAATCAAATTGAAACCCGCTGACTGCGAGATTGCGCTTTGTTTTTCCAGCGCCGCTCTGGTTTAATCGCCGCCATGAAAGCCCGGCAGGCAAAAATCTCGCGCAACACCAAGGAAACCCGCATCGCCGTCAGCCTCAACCTCGACGGCCGGGGAAAATCCTCGGTCAAAACCGGAATCCCGTTCTTCGACCACATGCTCACGCTCTTCGCGAAGCACGCGACCGTGGATTTGCAATTGCGTTGCCGCGGCGATTTGGAAGTGGACGCGCACCACACGGTCGAGGATTGCGGCATCGCGCTCGGCCAGGCGTTCTCGCTCGCGCTCGGCGACAAACGGGGCATCCGCCGTTACGGCGCGGGGTTTCATCCCAAAAACCCGTTCACTGGCGAGGCCTATGTGCCCATGGATGAATGTCTGGCTCGTTGCATCATTGATTTTGGCGGACGGCCGCACCTCGTCTGGCGCGGGCTGAACGAATTTTCCCAAAAGCGCGTTGCCAAATCCGAAAAATTCCAGGACGCATCGAGCGCATTTCGGTTTGGCCTGGCGCGCGAATTTTTCCAGGGCTTCGCCAGCGAAGCCCGCTGCAACCTGCACCTGGAACTGCTTTACGGCGACGAGCCGCACCACATCGTCGAGGCGCTGTTCAAGGCGTTTGCGCGCGCCACGGACGCGGCATGCCGGCGCGATCCGCGCATCGCCGGCAAATTGCCGAGCACCAAGGGGAAACTTTGATTTGCAGCCTTTGCGGAACGGATGGTGAGATCAAAAACGGCATAATATAATATGCTGGACGGCAATTTCAGCCCAAAATGTGGTCGTTTGATGAAAGCGGATAGGCTGCACAACTGGCCATCCCTTATCTTTTAGGCCGCTCCGCGCATTCGTATTACTTTATGAGTTTAGAGAAGTTCGCGTTCGATAACCTGAAGAAACGGCACCCGAATGTTCGCAAGAATGGCCTGCGAGCATGTCTCCGAGAGATTGGGGCTTACGAGATGCTTATGGGAGGCTCGTTTGGCTTCGTGCCTGATGCCACAGAGGTTGTCGGCGACACGTTGTTCATTTACGAGATTGAGGACACAAACAAGTTGAGTGAGACCAAGCTCGACATCATTCAGATGTTCAGTCACGACCTTTATGACACGCGTGGTTACTACACCGTTCTCGTGGCCCTTAACCGCTACGGCACTGAAGAAACGCGCGTGTGGACGGTCAAAGATGAGATCAAGTGGACACATGGCCCCACAGGAAATTGGTTGAGTGAGAGCGAAATTGAGAAATACGAAGAGATGTGAGATGAAGCGGCCTTAATACGAGGATAGGCTGCGAAATTTCCAAGCCTTCGCGCGAAATAAAACCGCCCCGCAGTTTCCCGCGAGAGTGGAATGGTTTTTACGCCCGCCCTCACCTTTTTTCCTCTCCCCCGGGAGAGGAAAAAGCCGTCGGTCGATTCTGGTTTTGCAGATGATTGTCCGGCCAATCCCGTCGCATGCCTTTCACTGAGACGGCGAACGATTCTCCTTCTCCTTGGGGAGAAGGCCGGGATGAGGGAGGTCATGACACCATCCATAAATGTCGGCAATAAAAAAACGCCCCGTGATTGTTCACGAGGCGCATTTTGTTTAACGGAATTTCACGAACCGACGCTGGCCAGTTCCTCGTTGTTTTCCACGTTCACAATCTTGAACTGTTCGGCGTGCATGCCGGTGTCGGCCCGGAAGGACAGCTTGCCGAAGTAACGTTTTTCCATCTCGATGAGAAGTTTTTCGTCCTCGGTGCGGAGCCGGTCGAGCACGGTCGGGTTCACCACGATGCGCAATTGGAAATCCGATTCGTCGCGCTCGCGCTTTTTCAAAATCTCCTGCAGCTTGCGCTGGATTTCCACGCTCATCGTCAGCGCGCTTTTCACCTTGCCGCGGCCTTTGCAATACGGGCAATCATCATACACCGCCGAACGCACGCTTTCGGTGTGGCGCTGGCGCGTCATTTCCATCAAGCCGAGCTGCGAAATGGGCAGGATGTGGGTCTTGGCCTTGTCGCGGCGCAGCCCTTCCTTGACGCGCTGATATACGGACTGCTGGTCGCGGCGCGACTTCATGTCAATAAAATCGAGCACGATGAGTCCGCCCATGTTGCGCAGCCGGAGCTGGCGGCAAATTTCCTCGGCGGCTTCGAGGTTCACCTTCAGGATCGTGGCTTCCTGGTCGCGGCTGCCCTTGTGCCGGCCCGTGTTCACATCAATCGCCACCAGCGCCTCCGTTTCGTCAATGACGATGTAGCCGCCGCTCTTCAAATGCACCTGGCGCGAGAAGGCGTTCTCCAATTGCTTGCTGATGTTGAACCGGTCAAAAATCGGCTGGGCATCGGTGTAGAGCTTTACTTTGTCGGCCGAGCGCCGCGAAATCCGGGCGACCATCTCCCGCATCCGGTCCTGGGCTTTTTGATTGTCCACGACAATGCGTTCGACGTCTTCGGTCAAAAAGTCGCGCACGGTGCGCTCAATCAAATCCGGTTCCTGGAAAACGCACGTCGCCGGCGGCTGGTTCTTCATGCGCTCCTGCACGCCGTGCCACTCTTCGAGCAGCAACGCGAGGTCGCGGACGAAATAACGTTTCTGCTGGCCCTCGCCGGCGGTGCGCATGATGACGCCCATGCCGTCGGGAATTGCCAGTTCGCGCAGGATTTTTTTCAGCCGCTTGCGTTCCTCCTGGTTTTCAATCTTGCGCGAAATGCCGCTTTGATCCGCATTCGGCAGCAGCACCAGATAACGTCCCGGCAAAACCAGGTTGGTCGTGATGCGCGGGCCTTTCGTGCTGATCGGACCTTTCGTGACTTGCACGATGATTTCACTGCCCGGCGGGTAAAGCCGTGGGATGTCCTTTTGCGTGATCTTGGGCCGGGCCGGCCGGCGGTCCCGCCCGGCGGGACGTTCGACGATTTCCACACCGCTGTCGAACTGGTTCGGCACGATGTCCCAATAATGCAGAAACGCATTTTTCTCGAAGCCGATGTCCACAAATGCGGCTTTGAGGCCGTCTTCGAGGTTGCGCACCTTGCCCTTGAAAATGCTGCCGACGAGGCGTTCCTCCGTGGTGCGCTCGATGTTGAATTCCTCCAACCGTCCATCTTCGAGCACGGCGACGCGCGTTTCGAGCGTCTCGGCATTGATGACGACTTCCTTGTGAGTTTTCTTCTCCGGCCGGATGAGCCGCTGAACCTTCTTCACGAGGGTGTTCGCGGCGAATTTGATGGTGTCCAAAATGCCTTTGGGCTGTTCCGGCACGGGCACCGGCACAAAGGGTTTTTCCTCCTCCACGGGGGCCGAAGTTTCAATCTTTGACTCGCGGAATTCCTTTTTGTCCGGGCCGGAATCCGGCGTTTTGTTTTCCGGCGCTCCCCGCGGGGGCAGGCCGGCGGCGATGTTCTCGGCGCGCTCAATTTCGTTCGTGTGCCGTTTTTCGAACACGTGCTCCGCACCGCCCTGCTCCGTCACCACGTCGGCGCGGGCCTGGACGGCCTCGCGGTCGGGTTTTTGCTGGGTCGGGCCGAAGCCGCCTTTGGGGCGGAAACGCATTCCACGGCGCCGCCGTGAAAAATTGTTATTACTCATAGTCAGTATCCTTTTCGATGGATGTATATGTTTTGCATCAAGCCCAGTGCGATCAACGAGCACAACACTGAAGACCCGCCGTAGGAAAGCAGCGGCAGTGGGACACCCGTCACGGGCATGATGCGAATGTTCATGCCGATATTGATGAAGACGTGGCTGAAGATGAGCGTCACGACACCCACCGCCACGAGTTTGCCCAGGCGGTCGCGCGCCTGGCCGGCGATTCTCAATCCTGTGAAGAGAATCACCGCATACAGCGCGATCACCATCACGCTGCCGACGAATCCTTCCTCCTCGGCAATCACGGAGAAAATGAAGTCGTTATGAGCCACGGCTCGCGGCAGATAACCGAGGGCGTTCTGGGTGCCCTGCCGCCAGCCTTTGCCCGCCAGCCCACCGGAGCCGACGGAAATCAGCGCCTGCCGGACATTATATTCATCATCCAGTTGTTGTTGCCGCAGGCGTTGCAACTCCGCCGGGGTGGAATTCGGCGGGGCAAAATGGGTGTAATCCCGTCCAAAATAAACCAGCAGCCGGTCGCGCTGATACGGCTGCATCGAAATCTGCCACCGGCCCGGCGGCATGAACAGCACATCCAGCAAAAACAGGACGGCCAGCAAGCCAACCGCGCCGACCAGTTGCAGCAGATATTCCTTGGGCGTGCCGGCAACGAACATCATCACCAAACCCGTTGGCAATAATACGAGCGCCGAACCCAAATCCGGTTCCTTCAAAATCAGCGCGAACGGCAGCAACAAAAGCCCGATGCCTTTCCAGAAAATTGACGGATACCGCAATTCATCCTCCGGCCGGCTCAAGAAATGCGCCATCGCCAGAATGAACGCAAGCTTGGCGAATTCACTCGGTTGAAATTGAAAAAATCCCAGATCAATCCACCGCCGCGCGCCAAAGCGCATCGAGCCGATGTGCGGAATCATCACGGCGACCAGGCAAAAAATCGTCGCCCAATACGCCACAAACGACCAGCGCGACAGCGTGTGATAGTCCACCAGACATAACGCCGCGCCCGCGCCGATGCCGAGCGCATACCAGACGATCTGCCGCACCCAGCTTTGGTCATACCACGGCAGCGTCGCCGCCGTTGCATTCGCCATCGTGGCGCTGTAAACGAACGCCGTGCCAATCAACATCAACCCGGCCAGCACGGCCAGTTGCAGCCGGTCAATCTTTGCGTGCGGTTCGTTGAAGGAAGCGTTGATCATTTTAATTTGCCGGCTCCCCGCGCCGCAGCGCGGCCAAAGCAGGCTCGTTTGACTTTTCGCTTTTCAAAATCTCTTCGTAAATGTCATGCGCAATTGGCGCACAGGTGACGCCGCCGGAGCCGCGGTTTTCCGATTGGACCATGACCACGACGGCGTAACGCGGATTTTCATAGGGCGCAAACGAGGCGAACCAATAATTCCAGCCGGTCAACTGGCCTTGCTCGTTCTTGACCTGGGCCGTGCCGGTTTTCCCGCAAATGCGCAGGCCGGGCACGACCGCCGCGCGGCCCGTGCCTTCCGCGTCCTCCGTTTCCGACAGCATCGCATCGCGCACAATTTTCAAACTGCGCGGATGCACGCCCAATTCGTCGCGCACGACGCCGGAAGGGAAGACGGCTGGCGCTTCGCCGCCGGCCGGGTCCTGCGGCTCGATGCGCTCGACGAGCCGCGGCTGCAAAACTTTTCCGCCGTTGGCAATGGCCGAATAGGCGACGGCCATTTGCATCGGCGTCACGTCAATCTCCTGGCCGATGCACACGTCCGCGGTATTGCCGTCGCGCCAATCCCGCCGGCTCACCTGTTCCAAAGTCGGGAAATTTCCCCGGGTTTCCTGGCGGGTCGGCAACCTCATGCGTTCGCCGAAATGAAATTTTTCGGCGAGCCGGACAATGTTTTCTATCCGGGTGCGGAGGCCGATGGTGATGAAATAGGTGTTGCAGGAACGCTCGATGGCACGTTGGAAATTGTAATCGCCCGGTGGCGCGGTGTCGCGTTTTGAAAACGACGCCGAGAATTTGTAGTATCCGTGCCCCGGATCTTGGGGATTCTCCGGGTTGTAAATGACCGCATTGGGATCGAGGCCGTTTTCCAGCGCGGCCAGGCCGACCACCGTTTTAAAAATCGAGCCGGGGGCGTAATTTTCCTGCGTGGCGCGGTTGATTTGGGGGCGTAATTTCGGGTCGCCCAGACGCGCCGGGTCATTGGCGGCGTAATCCGGGTTGATGGCCGGCGACGAAGCCATGGCCAGCACGTCGCCCGTGCGCACGTCCATCACGACGACCGCCGCGTGCGCATTCGCGCCTTGATGCGCCGCCAGCGAGCGTTCCGCCGCCTGCTGAATGTCGAGGTCCATTGTCAGCACGACGTTGTGGCCCGGTTCCGGCCGGCTCCACACGTTTTCGGTCTGGCGGTAGCCGAGATTGTTGACGAGCACGGCCGCCGCGCCCGCGCGTCCGCGCAATTGCGCGTCGAACCCGGCCTCCACACCGGCCGCGCCGCGATAATCCGGCAGCCGGTACGAGAAAAATGCGTCCTCGCCCTCCGATGAACTGTCATCGCGCTGCACATAACCGAGCAAATGCGCCGCCGTCGTGCCGAAGGGATAGGAGCGAACGGGCTGCAAGTCCAAATCCACGCCCATGCCGCCGGGGTATTGCTCCTCAAAACGCGCGATTTGCGTCTCGTTGAGATTGGGCAGCAACGGATACGGCAGCGCGAGCCGCGTATCGTAGTGGCGTTTGAACGTCGCCGGATCAAGCACCAGCGGCTGGCCGAGCCGCTGGCCGACCTGTTCCACCACGCTGTCCGCCACGCGGAAACGCGATTGTTCGCGAAGCTGTTTCAATTGATCGGTCGCGAGCGAGAATTGCTTTCGCTCGGCCTTGGTCAGCGACCGGCCAAGTTTTTCCTCCTGCGCGGCGATGCGCTGTTTCTGGCCGGCACGCGCCTGCGCGATGGCCGCACCGTAAGCGGTGTCGAATTGCCAGCGTAAATCATCAAGGTAAAGGCTGAGGCTGTAGCGCGGACGATTTTCAGCCAGCACCCGGCCATCGCGGTCGAGAATTTTTCCGCGCACGGCGGGAATGCGGACAGTGCGATACGACTGCGTCTCCAAATGGCTTTCATATTTGCGCGCGGAAACGACCTGCACCCACCACAGGCCGGCCAGTAAAACAAACAGGCCGCCCGCCAGCGCCACCGCCAGGAGGCGGAGTTGCGGATCGTTCTTTTTCAGTTCGTCAAAAATCAGCATGGCACGTAGTCCGTAGTCCACAGCCCACAGTCCACAATCAGAACGCCGCGGCGATGGCAACTGCCGGACTGTGGACTGTGGACTGGAAACGGTGGACTCATATTCTTCCCCGACGGATTTCCCGGTCGGGACGGAAACTGGGTTCAATCCTCGGCTGATAGCCGAGCGAGCGGTTGCACCAATTGAACAGCGCGAAAACAAACGGCGTCGCCGCCGCGCCGCCCGCGGTCATCACCAGCCATTGCCAGATCGAACCCCAGCCCAGCAGGGGTTGTTTCCCGGCGGTCAACAAAAGCAAAATGGACAGCACCGGCACGATGGCGCTGGCCAGGGTGCCAAGGACGAGTTGCGCGAACGACAGCTCGCGCAAAATCAGGTCGCGCCGCAGATAAATCACGAATCCGACGGCAAAGAGCGGCAGGATGCTGATGCCAAGCGGATTGGCCGACAGCGCGTCGAACCATAAACCGCCCAGCACGGCGAGCAATGAAACCGTTGCGATGTCCGCGTTCAATGCGGCATACAACATCAGCACCGGCAGCAAATCCACCTGCGCGCCAAGCCAGTGGTGCAGGACGGGAAGCGTTGCTTCGCCAAACACCGCCAGAAACGCGGCCGCCAGAATCAGAATGGTCCGAAACACGTTCATCAATTGGGTCGAGGGTCGAGAGACGAAAGTCGGGGACGCAAGAGCGTTTTGGCTCTCGACTCTCGACGTTCGACTCTCGATTGATTTTTCATGGAAACAGCACCCAGACTTGTTCGAGCGCGCCGAGATTCGCCGAAAGTTTCACGCGCGCCTCGGTGTAAAGGCCGAATTCAACCGGGCGCGAATCCACCACCTGGCCGACCGGAATGCCTTTGGGAAAAACGCCGCCGAGGCCGCTGGTAAAGACGTTCTGGCCGGGTTTCAAACTGGCGCTGCCGGAAAGATAGGTCAAATCCACGAGCGAAATATCCAGCGGGCCGCTCGCGCTGACGATGCCCGTGTCGTGCGCCGGATTTTCAACGAGCGCGGAGACGTGACAATTCGGGTCGCCGATCAAAACCACTTGCGCGCGCGTGAGACCGACGGATGAGACGCGGCCGACCAGACCTTCGGCGCTGAGCACGGGCAAATTTTCCCGGAGCCCGTCGCGGCTGCCGAGGTCAATCTGCACGGTGCGCCACCAATTGGCCGGGTCCCGCATGACGACGTTGGCGAGTTTGAGTTTCCACGGCGCCTGCTGCTGCCAGCCGAACAGCGAACGGAGCTGGTCGTTTTCGCGCGCGATGGCGGCGTTCTGCACGGCCACGGCTTTGTACTGATCATTTTCCCGCCGCAGCCGGTCAATTTGTCGGAACAATTCGCGCCGGGGCAGGACGCTGTCGGCCAAATCGGCCGGGAGTTGTTGGGTGGTGTTGGCCAGCCCGAACAGCGGCAAAAACAAACTGCCGATGGTGAGCTTGAGATGGGCGGTCACGCGCGGCGGCAGGCTGAGAATCAGCAATGCCAGCAGCGTCACCGCGCCAAGCGCGAGATAATTTTTTTTCCTAAACATCCTGCTACTCCCGACAAACGTATCGGGGCGCGCAGGTGAACGCGCGGGCCTTCGCCCCGCCCGGCGGGGTTTCGGCCGCGCCAAGGCGGGAAATCAATATTTGGCGTTGGTCGCGACGCGCTTGAGGAATTCGATTTCCTGCAAGACGCGGCCGGTGCCTTCGGCAACGGCGCTCATGGGGTCGTCCGCGAGGTGGACCGGCAAGCCGGTTTCCTCGGCCACCAGCCGGTCTATGCCGCGCAACAGCGAGCCGCCGCCGGCCATGACCAGGCCGCGATCCACAAGGTCGGCGGCGAGTTCGGGCGGACAGCGTTCCAGCGTGAGGCGGACGGACTCCAAAATGCTCGACAGCGGTTCTTGCAACGCTTCGCGAATTTCCTCGGAACG
>JBEKXN010000032.1:0-45185 GCA_049511835.1 Verrucomicrobiota bacterium
GAACTCGGCAAGCGCGGTGTGGAAGTCCGCTTTGCCATCCATCCCGTCGCCGGCCGCATGCCCGGCCACATGAACGTTCTGCTGGCCGAAGCCAACGTCCCTTACGACCAGCTTTGCGAAATGGAAGCCATTAACCCCACGATGGATCGCGTGGATGTGTGCCTCGTCATCGGTGCCAACGACGTTGTCAATCCCGCCGCGCGTGAGGACAAAAACAGCCCGATCTACGGCATGCCGATCATTGATGCCGACCGCGCGAAAACGGTCATCGTCATGAAACGCTCGATGGCCGCGGGCTTTGCCGGCATTGAGAATCTTCTTTTCTACAAGGACAACACCCGGATGCTCTTCGGTGACGCCAAAGCCTCGTTGCAAACGCTCATTGCCCAGTTGAAGGCAAGTTGAATGGCATCAGGACTGTTGCGCTCGCGGGAAAGCAACTTCCTCCGGTCAACGCTGACGGATTGTCTCGATTCATCAATTCCTTGATTTCCGACCGTATGTTTAAGGGCCGGGGAACCACAAGCGATAGAAGCCATTGGTCCCGATCATTTCGAGCGGCAGCAGGTATTGATCACCAATCTGGATGGGAGAATATGGCACCACTACCCACGTAGCCGGCGACAGATTGCCCGAAGTTTCCAGCACGAATCCCGAGTATCCGTTGACCGGCCACATATACAAGGCAATGTTACCCGAACGCAACATCTCCAGATTCGGCAGACGGATGACATTGACGGGATTGGCGAGACCGAAGTGTCCAAGGCCGTCGTTGGCCCGCAACACCAGATTCGAACCCGTCTGCGAAATCACCATCGACCCGGTCCATACCCCTTGCACAAAGTTGCCAGAAACCGGTGGGGTGACGGCGACGCCGTTGGTGGAACCCAAAATGGCAGTGCCAGTGAAGTTGGTGAACAGGCCATTGGTCATGTCCCGCGCCTGAATGACAACGGCAAAAGGTGTATTGAGGAACCGCGGTGACGGGATGGGGTTCCAGGCGAAATGATCCAGCGTCACTGTCAGCATCGCATTGGAACTGAGGACCGAGCCATAGCTGTTGGTCACCAACACCGCGTAATTGCCTGCCTGGTTGAACTGCACATTGGTCAACGTCAGCGTCGTGTTGGTCGCCCCAAGAATGTTCGTCCCGTTGAAGTTCCACTGGTAGCTCAAAGGTGTCGCACCACCGGCCGTAACGCTGAAGTTTGCAGTCCCACCCGCCGCCACGGTCTGGTTCGTCGGCTGGGAGGTGATCAAAGGCGAGCCTCCGAATGGAATTTCGTTTTGATAGATTGAGATGGTGTTGTCATAAGAATTGCCAAATACAATGTCCGGCCGGCCATCGCCATCCAAATCACCAATCGCAATGCCGTTGGGATTATACCCCGCGGAGAAAACAATCGGAGATGCCAACGAACTGTTGGTAAAGCTGCCGGGCGTGCTCGTGTTCCGGAAAACAACAAGTTGATCAGGCAATTGTGTTGACACGATCACATCCGGTTTGCCATCCCCATCCAGATCGCCAATCACCACGGTGTTAGCCCATCCCCCCACGGCAAAATCCACATGGGGCGCAAACGAGTTGGTCGTGATGCTGTCGGGCGTGCTCGTGTTCCGATAGATCGACACCTGCCCGTTGTCGAATGAAGAAACAGCCAAATCCAGTTTGCCATCTCCGTCCAAATCACCAATGGCTATTTCATGACTGTTGGGAAGACCCGGAAAATCAACTGTCGGAGCAAAAGCGATGTTTCCAACGGTGCTGATATTGCGTAATACCGACACCCCATTGTTGTTGTCGCCGCTGTTTGCTGTTACTACGTCAGGTTTACCGTCCCCGTCCAAATCGGCGACAGCCATGAAAGCCGGGCTGGGACCCACGGCAAAATTAATGGGCGCGCCAAAAGAATTCGTGGTAATAGTTCCGCTGGTTCCAATGTTCTTTAAAACGGATACCACATTGCTGGCTTGACCGGCTGTAATGATATCCGGCTTGCCGTCGCCATCCAAATCCGCCATCGCAACACTAAAGGGTACGCCGGCAACCGGCAAATCAACGCGGGTTCCAAAAGAATTGGTGGAGATATTACCAGGAGTACAAAAATTCTGGAAAATCGAAACCATGTTAAAGTTCCGGTTGGCCACCACGATGTCCAGCCGTCCGTCCCCGGTCAAATCCGCCACCGCAAGCCCCCACAAACTGTCAGTCCCGCCTCCAATTGTGAAAATCACCGGAGGCGCAAATGAAGCCGCCGCCAGGGTCCCGTTGGTGCTGATGTTGCGATAGATGTAAACTGTCCCATCATAAACATTGGCCACGATCACATCCGGTTTCCCGTCCCCGTCCAGATCGGCAATGACCACGCGCGCCGGCCCTTCACCCGCACTCAAATTCACCTGCAGTCCCAGCGAAGAATTGGTGAACACCCCGCCACTGGGGAAGGTCGGCAGGAAGGGACTGTTGGCATAGGCCGTCAACCCGTTGACGGTCTCCGTGATCGGCGCATAGATCGCCCCCGCCGGCACCGTCACCACCAGGTTCGTCACGCTCGCCCCCGTCACCGCCGCCTTAACACTTCCAAAATATACAATGTTGTTGCCTGGAGTTGGATCAAAATTTAACCCGCTTATATTCACCACCGTCCCCGCCGCTCCGGATGGCGGACTGAATGAGGTGATGACCGGCACGGTATAAACGGTCAATATGGCATTTGAACTGGTTGCCGAACCCAGCGCGTTGCTTACCACCACCGCATAAGTTCCCGCCTGGCTCAGTTGCACATTCGCAAGCGTTAGGGTCGCGTTGGTCGCATTATCAATGTTCGTCCCATCGAAATTCCACTGGTAGAAAAATGGGGTGCTGCCGATGGCGGCTACCGTGAATGCCGCCGTTCCACCCACTATCGCCGGCTGGTTCGCCGGCTGCGTGATAATCACCGGCAGGGACGGGGTAATGGTCAGCAGCGCGTTGGAACTGGTTGCCGCGCCGGCGAGATTGGTCACGACGACCGTGTAAGTTCCGACGTTGGCTGCGGACACGTTGCTGATGACGAGGTTGGTGGTCGTGGAGCCGGAGATATTGCCTCCATCGGTCAGGTTGGTTCCGTCATCCTGCCATTGGTAATACAATGGCAAACCGCCAGTGGCACCCACCGTGAACGTTGCCGTCGCCCCCTCCAATACCGCTTGATTGGCCGGCTGGGTGGTAATTGTTGGCAGGCTGATCACCGACAAACTGAACTGGCGGCTTTGCCCAACATTGTCGTTCAAATTGGTGAACCACACCGTTGCACTATAAGTCCCCACCACCAGGTTGCTGGCTGCCGAGTTCAGGCTCACGGTCACGAGAGTCGCTGGTGCATGCGCTGGCAGCGTGCCGCTACTGGGTGAGGCGTTGAGCCAGAGTGAAGTATTTGCGAGCGTCCAAGTCAGTGAATTTGTCCCCGCGTTGGTCAATGACAAACTCTCAGAAGTCACGGTGAATGGCCCGCCAACGCCACCAGTGGAAGTGAAGCCCGTTGCCGGCGTGATCCTCAGCGGCTCCGGCGGCACCCATACCGCATACGCCGCCGCATAGCCAATTAGATCGCAGCCGTAGGCGATTCTCATGTACCCGCTTTCTCCCCACCAGGTACCCCACGAATTTTTCATGATCCAGCAGCCATTCGAATCATCCCAGCCCACCAGCACGACGGCGTGGTCGATGTCTGAGCAGGAGTTGTCATTGTACACACCGCCGGAATAGGCTTGGAAATAGCCGTCCACCGCAACGCTCACGGATATGGGACCGTAGGTGTAAATGGCGTTTTTAATGGCGGTCGTCGAGGGCACGCTGTACGAGTTGCCCACATAACCCCAGCTACTCAGTTGATAGACGTACGGGCAGCCGGATTTACAAGCCACATCCGCCGCTTGATACGGGAAACAGCTCTCCAACATGGCCCCCGGGCTTATCTCCATATCGAAGGCATAATTTCCGCCACCACAACCCCAGCCGTAGGGATTGCAGGATACCAATTGCTGCTCGGAAAGGTCGGTGGTGGTTCCGCTGGCGATCAGAATCATCGCTTCCATGGTGCCCACCGTCGAAAACGCCCAGCAACTGCCGCAGGCACCCTGATTTTTCACGGGGGTCACGCCATTATGCTGCCGCCAATCCCAGTACGAGGGAAGGGCCGTCTCGGCCACCATTGGTTGAGAACTGAGGGAGTTGGCGCTTTTCGGCGCCAAGGAGGGGATGGTGCCACACAATTGTGAAAGGGGAATTTTGGTGGCCGGGTTTTCATCCACGGTGAACGTGTATTTTTGTTTCGCTATCTCCTGCTTCATGGCGGCGATATCCGACGCCGAGAGCTGCGCGTAAACCAGCGATGGTCCGCACAGCGTTAGCAGGGCGGCCATCCCCAGCAGGGCGACGCCTTGACGTTTCCAAGAGGAGGTTGAATAGAGGGAGGTTTTCATGGTTTTAATTGGTCAGAGCCTCCTGATTGCGCAAAGGCAACCCGATGGCTGGATTCAAACGATTCGTGCCCGCAAAAATGCCCGTCGGTTTCAAGCCGGCCGCCGCAGCCGGCACATGACCGCGCATCACCTGCCGGGGGGCTGCGACAGCAGGCATTATTAACAGGAACAATGAACAGATGAATAAACAGACGGTGACAGAAAGTCGAAGTTTCATGGAGATGCCTCTTCCGTATTTAGGCTGATTCAGCCAAGCTTTTTATCCAAAGGTTCCTTTCATACCCAGTTTAAGGGCGAGGGTATTTTACTTATATGAAAATCCCCGTCAAAAATCAAGAAAAAATTCGTTTATCATCACTTGATCAACAGAAAAACTAATTGTCTTAATGAACCATCCGAGCGGTTAAATCCTGTATTTTACTCATTTTGCCCATTTCCAACAGCAGGTTTAAGGGCCGGGAAACCACAAGCGATAGAAGGCGTTGGTTCCGGACATATCGAGCGGCAGCAGGCATATTCACCGTCCCTCTTCCTGAACTAAAGATGACTGCTTGGTATGCACTTCTAAGAGTAACTCGTAACTACAACGGCAGTTCTTTCAAATGTTTTATAGAAAATTAAATAGCATCCAAGTTGCTGGTTCGAAGCGACTTGCGCTAAAAACAGGAAACGCTGACGCCATCAATTCGAAGAATAGTGAAACAAACACCTCCTCCTCGGCAGAGTCGGAGGTTTGGGATAAACACCCACCAACCCGCATCACAATAAACTGAGTCTGCTTCTTATCTCTGTACCCGCGCGCCGCCACCCTTCGTCAATTTTTCAACTTCGTCTTTTGACACCATCGAAGTGTCGCCGGGCGTGGTCATGGCCAGCGCGCCGTGCGCCGCGCCGTAGTCCACCGCCTTTTGCGGGTCGCCAGTGGTCATCAACCCGTAGATGAAACCGGAAGCAAAGCTGTCGCCACCACCAACACGGTCAAGAATTTCCAAATCAGGATATTTCCGGCTCTCGTAAAACCTGCCATCCATCCATGCGATGGCCGCCCAGTCGTTGACCGACGCGGTTTTAGCGGTGCGGAGCGTCGTGGCGATTGCCTTGAAGTCCGGGAAAATTTTCACCGCTGTTTCGATCATTTTTTTGAAAGCGGTGACGTCGATGTGCAGCAGATTTCCATCCGCGCCTTCGACGGGGAAGCCGAGGCAGGCGGTGAAATCCTCCTCGTTGCCGATCATCACGTCCACGTATTTGGCGATTGCCCGGTTCACCTCCTGCGCGCGTTTCTGGCCGCCGATGGATTTCCATAGCGACGGGCGGTAATTGAGGTCGTAGCTGACCATCGTGCCGTATTGCCTGGCCTTTTTAACGGCTTCGATGACCAGCTGTGGCGTGGTATCACTGAGCGCGGCGAAGATGCCGCCGGTGTGCAGCCAGCGCACGCCGAGTTTGCCGAATATGTGGTCCCAATCAAAGTCGCCGGCCTTGAGTTGACTCGCTGCCGTGTGGCCGCGGTCGGAAACACCAACCGCCCCGCGCACGCCAAAACCGCGTTCGGTGAAATTCAAACCGTTGCGGGTGACACGACCGACACCGTCGAACGGCAACCACTTGATGAATTCCGTGTTTACACCGCCCTGCAAAATGAAATCTTCCAGCAGATGTCCCACGTCGTTGTCGGCAAAGGCGGTGCAAACGGCGGTTTTCAGGCCAAAGCACCGGCGCAGGCCGCGGGCGACGTTGTATTCGCCGCCACCTTCCCAAACCTTGAATTCACGGGCGCAGCGGATGCGACCTTCGCCCGGATCCAGCCGCAGCATGATTTCGCCGAGCGCAATCATGTCGTATTGGCACCGGGCCTGGTCCCGCAATTGAATTGGCATAATTTTGTCAGGCTGTTTGAAAACCGCGAATGGACACGAATAAACACGAATTCAACCGGACAGGAAAGCCGCGAATTGAATTCGCGAACGTTTCAAAAAACTGCTGGCTTGGAAAACCGGCGTTCTAACCCGCGCCCAAAGCGGAGTGCGCCATCAGGTTCAAGCGCGATTGCGCCTGCTTGGACAGGCCCGTGAAAACAAGCGAAACATGGTAGCCGGTGTGTTTGCTGCCGGAACAGGCAATGACCACGCCGCTGCATTGAATGCGACCGTCATCGCGCGGTGATTGCAGCGCGACCGTCATTTCCGTCCACGGATTGAACGGCGTGGGGCTTCGGAATTCGATGCCACTTTTGTGAATGACGACCGATTCGGCGGAAAGCTCCAAACGGGACTGCCGGCCTTCCACGGTGATTCGTTGCTGGAACGAATCAACACTCTCAAATTTTTTGGCACTCATAGGACCACTCTAAACTAACACGGCAAAACCTGTCGTCAAATTAGTGTTTACAATTTAATGAATAACTTTTTACCATTCTATGACAGCCGCGCCCCAAGTCAGGCCAGCGCCAAAAACCATCATCAAAATCAAATCGCCCCGCTGGATTTTTCCCGACGAAACGGCCTCGTCCAACGCAATGGCCACCGATGCCGCCGACGTGTTGCCGTAGCGGTCCAAATTGATGAACAATTGTTCCGGCGTGGCGCCAAGGCGTTTGCCCACCGCGTCAATGATCCGGCGGTTCGCCTGGTGCGGAATGACGCATTTGATTTTCGAAATGTGGAGTTCGCAACGACGCAACGCCTCCTGAGCCGCGTGGTACATCGCCGGGACGGCGTTTTTGAAAGTCTCGCGGCCGTCCATTCGCAAATAGTGAAGCTTCGCCGCGACTGAATCTGCGGAGGCCGGACAACGGCTGCCTCCGCCGGGCATGTGAAGCAAACTGCCTTTCGACCCGTCTGCGCCCATCACCGCGGTCAAAAGTCCGTGCGAATTCGGACGACTTTGCAGAACCGCCGCCCCCGCGCCGTCACCAAACAGCACACAGGTGTTGCGGTCCGTCCAATCCACAATCGAAGAAAGTTTTTCCGCGCCAATGACCAGCACGGTGTCATAGGTGCGCGACATGATGAACTGCTGCCCGATTTCCAAACCGTAAATGAACCCGGAACACGCCGCCTCCAGATCAAACGCCGCCGCCCGGCGCGCGCCGATTTTTTGCTGGACGATGCACGCCGTCGCCGGAAACGGCATGTCCGGCGTGATGGTGGCGACAATGATGAGGTCAATCTGGTCGGCGGTGACCCCGGCCTTTTTCATCGCCCGTTGCGCCGCGTGCGCCGCCATGTCCGAAGTGAATTCGTCCCTGGCCGCCTGCCGCCGCGATTTGATGCCGGTGCGCGTGGTGATCCATTCGTCCGATGTGTCCACCATTTTTTCCAGGTGGGCATTGGTCAGAATTTTCACCGGCACATACGAGCCGACGCCGGTGATGGAACAGGTGCGGCCTTGAAAATTAAACTGGGCGCGCGGGTTTTTAAATTTGGAGATCATGCGGAAGCGGGAACGGAAATTTCCGCGGTGGCCAGCTTTTCATTGGCACTCACAATTTCACGGGCGATGATTTCGTTGACGTGATGCTGAACGGCATCCGCCGTCACCCGCAGTGCGCTGGCGATGGCGCGTTCGCGCGCCGAACCATGCGCCTTGAACACCATGCCGTTGAAACCGAGCAGCGGCGCGCCGCCATAGACCTCCGGGTCCATGCGCCGGCGGATGGCTTGAAAGGCGTTTTTCACGAGATAGGCGCCGATTTGCCGTTTGGGATTGCGCACCAATTCGCGTTTGAGCATCGAAAACATCGCCACGGCCAGGCTTTCACATGTCTTCAAAACGATGTTGCCCACAAAGCCGTCGCACACAACCACGTCCACGTGGTCCTTGAACAAATCATGCCCTTCGATGTTGCCAATGAAATTCAAGTCGAGCCGCCGGCAAAGTTTGAAGGCTTCGAGTGTCAGTTCGTTGCCCTTGGAGTCTTCCGTGCCGATGCTGAGAATGCCCACGCGTGGTTTCTTGCGTCCCAGCACCTCACGCGAATAAACATTGCCCATCACGGCAAATTGGGCGAGGTGCAGCGGTTTGCATTCGATGTTCGCGCCGGCGTCAAGCAGGACAAATTCATTTTCCTGCCGCGGAATGATCGTGGCAATGCAGCCGCGTTCCACACCGGAGATCCGGCCCAGTTTAAGCGTGGCCGCCGCGAAAATGCCGCCGGTGTTGCCGAGCGAAACAACCGCATCGGCCTGGCCGTCGTGAACCAGTTCGGCGCCGCGGCCAATGGAACTATCGCGCTTTTTGCGAAGCGCGGTGACGGGCCTGTCGTCCATCGTCACAACTTCACTGGCATGAACGATTTGAACGCGCAGATCATGACAACCCGTCGCGCCCAGCGCGGACTCGATCTCCGCCTGATCGCCAACGAGAAAAAGTGTGGAGATTTTTTGGTCGGCCTCCAGCGCGCGCCGGACGCCCTCGACGACAACCGCACAACCGTGGTCGCCACCCATGACATCCACCGCTATTCGCATAGATGAAATAACGCGAAATTTTCCGCGGCCCGGCGCAAAATCAAGTGCCCGCCGTGATGGTCAACACCTGACGGCCTTTGTAATAGCCGCACGCCGGGCATACCCGGTGTGGCACATACGGCGCGGCGCATTGCGGGCACGTGCCGAGTTGCGGCAACTGCAGCACACTGTTGTAAGCGCGGCGCATGCGCTGCCGGCTGTGGGACGGTTTGCGTTTTGGAACACCCATAAATTCAAATTTACAATTTTAACTTGTCTAATTCAGCCCACGCGGACGGGATCAATTCATCTTTGCCGCCGGTGTTTTTGGCCTTGCCGGTTTTTATTTTTTCCAATCCGCGACAGTCCGGTTTGCACAATGGATGCCACGGAAACTCGAGCAGCATATCTTCACGCACATACGGCGTCAAGTCCGCGCAATCGTTGACAACGGGCACTTGTTCTTCGCCTTCGAGCGGCAAATGGCGCACCCACGGATTCAACTCCAACTCGCGTTTGAACGGCTTCAAACAGCGGACGCACCGGCACTCCAGCGTGAGCCGCAACGAGCCGCGAATCAACAGGCTGCGATCCAGCAATTGAACCTCCAACTCATGCCGCAACGGCCGCGTGACACCAATCATCTCGTCGCGCGTGTCCAGATCCAGTTCGTCCACCGGCAATTCGCCGCGCAAAACCACGTCGTTCTCCTCCAGATGACGCAGATTGACGATGAGCGGCATGGTTCAACTCCTTTTTGTCCCGGCGAATTTTTTCGCCAGGGCGTTCTGCACGTGCGCGGGCACAAACGCGCCCACGTCGCCGCCCAGCCGCGCGATCTCCTTCACGAGGCGCGAGCTGAGAAACGTGTAAGTGTCCTTGGGCATCATAAAAATCGTTTCGATGTTTTCGTTCAGCTTGCGGTTCATCAACGCGAGTTGAAACTCAAATTCAAAATCCGACACCGCGCGCAGTCCGCGCACAATTGCCTGCGCTTTTCGGCTCACGACATATTCGACGAGCAGGCCGTCGAAGGCGTCCGCTTCAACGTTCGGCAAATGCTTCACGGCCTTTTTCACGAGCGTGAACCGTTCATCGAGCGTGAACAGCGGCTGTTTGCCATCGTTTTTCGCAACGGCCACGACAACGCGGTCGAATAATTTGACCGCGCGCTGAATCACGTCCAGGTGGCCGTTGGTCAACGGATCAAAACTGCCGGGATAAATTGCCGTGCGCATCAAAATCACTTTAGCATTTACGGCGAATTTGACGAGGAAGAAAACGATGCCCCAAAGTCATTTTGCCGGCGGCGTTTGCCACGGCACTTCGTAAATCCGCACGGCATCGCGAATGCCCTTGATCGTGACCGGGAACATTTCGATGCAGGTTGAAGCCAGCGCCGGATCATCGCGCAGCAAATGGTTGTAGGTCGTGTCGCTGATGATGATGCGGCCACTGCCGGAAACACTTTCGAGCCGGCTGGCGAGGTTCACTTCACGCCCGAAAACGGTGTAATTCAAAATGTGCGCGTCCGAGCCCATCAGTCCGACGGTCGCCAGGCCGGTATTGATGCCGGTGCCAAGCTGCAACGCTCGCAATGGTGGCTTGGGCGGCAGCCCGGCGGAAAGGCGCGCGCGGTTTTCGATTTCGCGCACGGCGTCCTGCGCCGATCGTTTTTCATTTAAATCACGAATGGCGCGCTGCGCGTCAATCGCAGCCCACACGCAACCCGAGGCATGCCTCTCGTTCGGCGTGGGTGCGCCCCAGAACGCCATGACGCAGTCGCCGATGTATTTGTCGAGCGTGCCACCGTGTTTTTTTACCGCGTCGGCGACGGTGGCCAGATAGAGATTTACCGTTTCGAGCGTTTCCTGCGCGGATTCTTCAATGCACGTTTCCGCCACGTCCGCCGCGAGCTGGTGCTCCCGGATGAAATCCGCCACGCCTTGCTGCATTTCATCAGTCAATATGGTAAACCCGCGCACATCCGCAAAAAATATGGTCACTTCACGCCGCGCGCCGCCGAGGGAAAGCTTTTCCGCGCCGAGCAATTCATTCATCACATCCGGTGAAACGATTTTGGAGAAAACGGATCTGACGCGGCGCTGTTCCCGCTCCTCAAAAACCACGCGATACGTGACGAGGCTCAAGTGCTCGACCAGCATTGCGCCCGCGATGGGGAACAACAACGGCAGCCAGTAACGAAATTCCACGAAGGCATAAAACCCGGCAGCAACATAGGCCAAAAGCAGCAGCAAAACCGCCGCCGAAGCCGCAAATGCGCGCAATTGCCAGGTGAGAAAGGCCGTCAACGCGCCGAGAAAAACAATCAGCGCGAATTCCATTGGCAGTGACGCGCGGCGGATGAATTGGCCGGTGATGACGGAGTTGGCGACGTTCCAATGTTTGCCGACGAGCAACGTGTCCTTTTCCAGCGGCGTCGCACCGCGGTCGGTCAAATCATTGCCCTGCGCCGCCGAACCGACAATGACGAGTTTGCTGCGAAAGTCATCGCGAAGTTCATTCGTTCGACCGAGCAATCGTTGTTTGTCCTGCCGGAGCAGGCTTTCAACCGGCGCGCGCAAGAGGCGCGGATCATCCACTTTCAGCCGCCAATCAATGTAAAAATAGCCACCGCGGTCCACGGGAATCACGCGTTCAATACCCTTCGCGCCGCGCAGTGTGATCCGGCCGCGCGCCAGATCCAAATCGGGGTGGGCGAGGTCGAGGTTTAATTCCAGCGCCGCGAGCACGATGCCCATGTCCCAGACGCCCTGGTTGTCAAAGGCCCGGGCCCGGCGCAGGACGCCATCGGAATCCCTTTCCGTCGAAATATCGCCGGGCGCGAGCGCGTTGGTCAGAAACAAGTCGGGCGGCATGAGGTCGGGCTCGACGGCGAGGAGTACGTTTCCGGCGCGGTGCATTTGCAACGCAAAGAAATCGTCGGATTCCATTAAACTGCCATCGGCCATTTGCACGGGCGGATGGTCGCGGCGCAATTCGCCGAACAGCACGTCGAACGCGGTGGCCTTGGCGCCTTGAGCGGACAATTCTTCGACGAGCCGTCCGTAGACCTGACGCGGCCAGTAGAGGCCGTAGCGATATCCGAGCTTGCCGCTTTTGACCGCGGCAATGCTGGATTCCTCGACTGAGATGAAAGCAAGATTCGTGGCGGCGGGCGCGGGAAAATTCAAGGCCGCCCGCGCGCGCAAGTCGTAGGTCATGCGCTCCAGCCGCTCAAAAAAATCAAGCCGCAGGAGCCGGACGCCGCAAACGAGCGCGAGGACCAAAACGGTCAGAATGACCGGGACGCGTTTGAAAGGTTTGAACTTCACCGCGCCCAATTAAACAAAAAACCAGAGCAACTCAAGGCTGCTCTGGTGTCGCTAATTAAAAATCAAGGTATGGCAGTAACAGGTGTCAGACGAGGCTACCACCCCCACCACCCGCCGTGGGAACCCCCGTGATGTCCTTGGGTCGGCGAAATGTGGCATTGGGTTCTGTCAAATGTAAAGTTTACGTCCCCCCAATACAGCGTGCGGAGCGCCGTGATGATTTGATCCAACTCGTTAATCATGTCAGGTGGCAACGGGCTGATCTGGCCAGTTTGGGGATTAAACCGAGTACCTTCACCCACAACCACAGTGGTGGGTTTGCCATCCGAACCGATGATGGAAAGCACCACGGAATTTTTAAGCACGCCCACGTAACCGCTGGCGTCAATAACGAACAGCGTGCCACGAACACCAGCGATGCCGTTGGGGATTTTAATAAGGTATTGGGACGCGCCAGAAAGTTTTTTGACGCTGCAGTAGATGCGACCCTGGCGCAAATCCAGTTCCGTGTCGCTAACAGTGTCCACTCCCGTGTCTGAAACGGTCAGCTTATCAACGGCCAGCATGGTGTCGCTCATCAGGCGAATGGCATTTTGTTCCGCTGAAGGTTTGTATGAGACGAAGCCGCGCACGTCTGAATCCGTCGCCAGAGAGATTCGATCCGGTAGCGGCTCCGCCTGAGGCATTAGTATTTTCTTGCCCAAAATAATGTCCACTGTTGCATCATGCCCGGTCTGGAGGACAGCGCCTGGCGCGAGAATTTTGCCCGCCACCAGCGGATGCCATATGCCATCTCCCAATGAGTATCTGGCCTCGCCCACAATGCGAACCACGGTGACCACGCCCGGTTGGATTGATTGCGCACCGGCGCCAGCACCCAGCATCAAGACAAACCCCCAAATCGCCGCAAAGACCAAAGTCTGAACGTGTTTCATAATTGTCTTCCAATTTTTTTCTACTTGTTACCAGTATAAGGATAAACCGTCAAATGTCAACTTGGAATTCCTTGCCATTTTGCGCTCAAAAACCGGCGGGCAAAATGTTCTGGCCGGAGGCATTTTCGACGAGTTTGCGCTCAACGGTGTCCAGGTAGAAGCGGGCCATGTCGTTCCCGCGCCCGTCCAGCCGCAATGACCGTTCCAGCCACGGCCGGGCGGCGGCGTAATTTCCAGCCTGAACATAATGCCACCCAATGTTTGCCGCCGTGTAATAACTGTTGGGGTCGAGCGCGTCAGCGCGGTTGAAATACGGCCCGGCCTCATCGTGCTTTTCCAGCCAGTCAAGACACATGCCGTAACGCAAATAATTGTAGCCATCATGCGGATTGAGCTTCATGCCGCGCGTATACCATTGCATCGCCGTTTTTGCCAGGTCTTCATAATTTTGTCCGCCGTCAAAGCTTTGGATCCGATAGGCTTCGCCAATGTTGTAGGCCGTTTCAAAATTCATCAACTCGACGTCAAATGCTTTTTTAAAATTTGCGGCCTGGGCTGGTGAATAAACCGGCGACTGTTCCGCCCGTGCCAGCCAGACGGCTTCATGCCCGCGACGCCAGCCCTGACGGCTCAAATAGGCAACACCTGCAACCAGCACCAAAGTGGCGAGCATTTTGACGGGCAGGCGCGCGCCCAGCCAGTGGCGCTCCGTGGCAAACCGCAGGTTGCTGCTCAACAGGGCCAGCAACGTCACGCCGAGAATTGCGTTGGCCGGAATGTGCAGATTGAAATCCACCACCGAATGCACCGCCAGCGCGAACAATCCGGCGGATGCGCCGAGGGAAAAAGCGAAACGATTGCTCATGCCGCGGCCAAAATCATTTTCCGACGGGCGGACATATTTCCACGTTTTCCGCAATCCCGCACCAAATGTCACCACGCCGATGAGCACGATGATTCCGCCCACCGCACCCCAATCGGCCAGCAGGTTCAAAAAATCATTGTGGGCGCGGTCTGGACTCGCTTGGACACTTTCCGGGCGATATTCCCGAAAACAATAGTCGTAATGCGCCGGCCCGACACCCCACCAAAAATGATCCCGCCACATTTGCGCCGCCGCCGTCCACATGCCACGGCGGAGGTCAAGGACATTCTCCGGCTTGTCCTGAAGATCTGTTTCCACGCGCTGAATGTAACTGAGCGTCTTCGACAAATAATTGGTGACAAAAACCGTTCCGCCCCCGGCCAAAACGACCAAAAGCAAAAAAGCCGGCAACCGGTGGTTGCGATGAAAAATCAATGTTCCCAAAAGCACCAGCAACGCCACGGCGACCGCCACCCAGCCGCCGCGCGAAAAGGTCACGGCCATCCCCGCCAGCATGACCAGAGCGGAGTAACCGAGCAAAATCCGGACGACCGGCTTCATTCGCCCCACCAAAACGCAAGCCGTCGCCAGCGGCAGCAGCATTTCCAGAAAGCCCGCGAGATTGTTCGGTGAAATGTAAGTGCCCGAGGCCCGCCCTGGATAAGGCGATACATAATCCCAGACCCGATTCGAGTGCGTCAAAAATTGGTAGACGGCAAAGCAGGAAATCCCCATCGCCAGAAAAATCAGCGTGAAGCTGATGATTTGCACCGATTCCTGCCGGTATAAATTATTGACGATGGCGAAGAACAGGAACGCATACATCAACACCTGAATTATTTCCAGCCGCGCGACGTATTCGATGTCTGCCGTGAGATAACGCCCAATGGCCAGGGCCGCGAACGCCAGCATCACCCAACCCAGCGGCGGCCAGAGCAACTTGGGTTTCGGGCTGATCCACAATCGCATCGCCCACACGAGCATTACGGCCACCGTCAATGCTTGAATGACGAGAAATTCCGGCGTGTCCACCGCGCCCATTGCCAGCGGGCCAAAAACCAGAATGCCGAGCACCAAACCCAAAATGCCCCGCTCGCACCAGTGATCCAATGTTTCCCGGTTCATCCGATTTTTAATATGCGCGAATGGTTCCTTCGTGACTCAATGGTAGAAACAAATTATTGCCGGCGTAAATCAATTCAATGGCGCTGTGCTGCGGGCCGATCAAATAACCCGCCGTGCCGGTCGTCGTGCTGCTTTGGGAGGAAACGTAAATATTGCCGCCATAAACCGCCGCCACGAGCAGGCTGCCATCGGCGGAGGACGCGATATCGGCCCACGAAGCGGTGGGCGCTCCGGCCAGTTGCGTCCAGGTTGCACCGGAATCGGAGGAAATAAAAATGTTGCCTGACGCTCCCGTTGTGTTTCCGCCAGTGGTGACCGCCAGCCGCGAGCCGTCGGCGGAAGAGGCCACAGAAGTCGGTTGGCCCGATACGGTTGAATTCGGAATCCAAGTAACACCTGAATCTGCGGAAGTACAAATCTGGCCGGCTTTACCTGTCGCGACCAGTCTGGTTCCATCGCTTGAAGACGCGACGGCAGTCCAATTTGTGCTGACAAGACCCACCCGTTGCTGAAAAGTCGAGCCGGAGTTGGTTGAAGTGTAAATCTGGCCGTTACCCTCCACCGCCACTAATTTGGTGCCGTCGGCAGAGGACGCGACAGAAGACCATAAGGCGGCCACAGGATTGCTCGGCTTACTCCAATTGGTGCCTGAATTGGATGAAACCCAAATGTAGCCGCTGGACTGGTCGGCCGCCACGAGTTTGGTGCCGTCGGCGGAAGAAGCCACACAAGACCAATGCAGGCTGCTGCTGTTGCCCGCCTGCGCCCACGTCACACCGGAATCGGAGGAACTGTAAATAAGCCCAGACTGGCCCACATTGTAAATGGTATAGCCAACCGTCGCCACAAGTCTGGTTCCATCAGCGGAAGAGGCGATGGAAGACCAATACATATTGCCGACATTCGCCGCTCGTGGCGTCCAACTCGCGCCGGAATTGGTTGACGTGTAGATGTAGCCATAGTTGACCGCCGCGGCCAGTTTCGTTCCGTCCGCCGACGACGCGACGGCTGACCATTTGGCGGGGCTGGAACCACCGGCATTCCAGTTTTGCCCGATGCTGCCGGAAAGATTTCCGCTCAGAATCGTTTGATTGGTGTTCTGCGCGATGATCCACCCTCCCGCGCCCACGGCGGCCGCTTTGTAAACATCCCCGACGCTCGGCGACAAAGGCAGGGTCAAGGTCACCGGCGTCGTGTTGTTGGTGACGATGTAACCGATGTTGGGCTGGATTTGTGCGCTCGTATTCGTAACCGTCACCCAGAAGAACGCGCCCGGCACGTTGGTAAGTCCATGACCGGCGCCGGTGAAATTGGTCGCGGTCACGCCGCCGGAAAAAATCACGTTGTTGGTGAGAACCGCGACATTGGGCGAAAGCAGCGCGTTGGGAATGATGCCGCTGAGGCTGGTGGCCGGCACATTCGACAATCCGTAACCATTGCCGGTGAAATTGGTCGCGGTCACACCGCCGGAAAAAATCACGTTGTTGGTGAGAACCGCGACATTGGGCGAAAGCAGCGTGTTGGGAATGGTTCCGGTCATGTTCGTCGCCTGCAACGGCGCGGTCAATATCACCGCGTTTGAAGCGTTGATCGCCTGAATCGCCTGAATCGCATAGGGAACGGAAGTTAATGTTTGGCGCGGCGAAAGCACGGTATAGGCATTGGTGTTGCCATAGCTGCGGACCCCGATTTCCAGCGAGCGTGTGCTGCCGTCAAAAACGCCGGCGCCAAAATCCAACGTCACGGTGAACAAGCCGTTCGTGACGCCCACCGGCGCGTTCGTCAGCGGCCCGGCGACCACGACACTGCTCGCATTGTAAATTTGAAATCGGAAATCGTAAGACCCGGTGGCGGGCGCGTTGCCGCTGTTCAACAGACCTTGATAGGTGAACGCCGTTGTCTGCGCCCGTGCGGCCAGCGCCAGGAACAAAAACGCCGCCACGGGGTACAATTTGAACTTCATGTGCATGAGTTTATCATAACCGCGTATTTCAACAAGTTGCAATGACTCCGCTGGACAAAGCCGTTTGTCCGGTTAGCCTTGAAGGATTATGACCGATTTGCGTTACCAGAAACTGGCGAAGCTGCTCGTGAATTATTCCACCCAGGTCAAAAAGGGCGACCGCGCGCTGCTGGACCTGATTGATGTGCCCGACGAATTTTCCATTGAACTCATGCGCGCCGTCCGCGCCGCCGGCGGCACGCCGTTCGTCGAAGTCCGCCACACGCGCGTTACGCGCGAGCTCCTGCTCAAAATGACCGGCCGGCAGGCCGCGCTGGCACGCGATCTTGAGCTGTGCCGCATGAAGAAAATGCAGGTTTACATCGCCATTCGCGGCAGTGAGAACGCCAGTGAAAATTCCGACGTGCCGTCCGAGCGCATGTCGCTTTACTCGCGCATCACACGGCCCGTGCTCGATTATCGCGTGAACCGGACGCGCTGGTGCGTGCTGCGCTGGCCGACGCCGAGCATGGCGCAGGCGGCCGGCATGAGCACCGAGGCGTTTGAAAACCTGTATTTCGACGTGTGCACGATGAATTACGCGAAAATGGCGCGCGCGATGGTTCCGCTCGAACGCCGGATGAAACGCGCCGATCGCGTCCATCTCAAAAGTCCCGGCACCGACCTCACCTTCAGCATCAAGGGCATCGGCGCGAAAATGTGCCGGGGCGACCGCAACATTCCCGACGGCGAAGTGTTTTCCTGTCCGGTGAAAAATTCTGTGAACGGCGTGATTCAATTCAACACGCCGACGCTTTACGCCGGCACGAAATTTGAAAACGTCCGGCTCGAATTCAAGGATGGCAAAGCGGTCAACGCGGCGGCGAACAACACCAAACGGCTGAATGAAATTTTGGATACCGACGCCGGCGCGCGTTACGTGGGCGAATTTTCACTCGGGTTCAATCCCTACATCCTGGACCCGATGTGCGACATTCTGTTCGACGAGAAAATCGCTGGTTCGCTGCACTTCACGCCCGGCCAGGCTTACGAGGAATGCGACAACGGCAACCGCTCGGCGGTGCATTGGGACATGGTGCTGATCCAGCGTCCCGGATGGGGCGGCGGGGAAGTGTGGTTCGACGGGGAACTGATCCGCAAAAACGGATTGTTCGTGCCGAAGGATTTGAAGCCGCTGAATCCGGCGAATTTGAAATAATTTTCTACGCCGTGTCTTTGAGCAGCATCAGAAATTGTTTCATCGCCGGCGAAAGCACCTTGTTCTTTTTGTAAATCGCGGCGATCGGACGGTAAAAGCTGCCGTCCTCAATCGGCACGGCGGCGAGCGTTTGCTTGGCGACATCCTGTATGACCGTGCCCTGCGGCACAATCGAAATGCCCGCGTCGATCTCCACCGCGCGCTTCACCGTTTCGATGTTGTCGAATTCCATGGCGTATTTCGGGTCCACGCCATGCTCCTTCAAAATTTTGTCCAGCGCCTTGCGCGTGGGAATGTCCGGCTCGAAACCGATGAATTTCTGCCCGGTGAGCGACTTGAACCGGATGGATTTCTGCCGGGCAAACGGATGCTGCGGATGGCAGATCAACACCAGGGGGTCCTTGTGCAGCGCGACGATTTCGAGCTTGGAGTCTTTGGCCGGATACGCGATCAGCCCCATGTCCACGACGTTGCTGAGCACGTCATCATAAACCTGGTTGGCGCGGCGGTATTCGACATGGACGTTGACGGTGGGGTAGCTCTTCAGAAATTTTTTGATATACGGCGGCAAATCGTGCAGGCCGATGCTGTAAATGGTCGCCACGCGAATCGTGCCGGAAATAATGTCCTTCAATTCCTGCAATTTGCTGTGCAGCGATTCATAGGTCTGGATGATTTGTTTGCTGAAATCGTAGAGCATCTGGCCTTCGCGCGTGAGGCGGAATTTTTTCTTGCTGCGCTCGATGAGCAGCGACTTGAACAGGCGTTCCAGCGAACTGATTTGCTGGCTCACGGCTGATTGCGTGACGCCGTTGATTTGTGCGGCTTTGGTGAAGCTTTCCGTTTCAGCCAAATCACAGAATACTTTTAGGCTTTCAATTTGCATAATAAGCAAAGTTAAACATAACCCCGCCTCTTAGTCAACAGCAGGTGTTTGCATGAGCACTTGTTTCACTTTTGCCAGTAATTCGTAGCTCGTGAACGGTTTCTGCAGATAGGGTGTGCCGGTTTGCTTGTCCGCCGGCATCACGTAGCCGCTGGTGCTCATAATCCGCGTGCTGGGCACGAGTTGCCGGGCGCGCTCGATGAATTCGCGCCCCCCCATCGTCGGCATGACCAAATCCGTGATGATCAGGTCAACTTGCACGTTGTCGCGTGAAAGTATCGCCAGCGCCTTCTGGCCGCTGTTCGCCGTCAGCACGCAATAACCGTATTCGGTCAAAATCGTTTCGGCCATGGTCAGCATCAGACTTTCGTCGTCCACGACGAGAATGGTTTCCGTGCCGTGCAAATTTTCATTCGTGCCGGAGCTTTCCGAGATGAATTGCTTTTCCGCCTGTAAATAAACGCGCACCGACGTGCCCGCGCCCGGCTGGCTGGACACCGCCACGCCACCGCCGTGATTCGTCACGATGCCATAAACCAGGGCGAGTCCCAATCCACGATGGCTGGCGTCCTTCGTCGTAAAAAACGGCTCAAAAATTCGCGGCAACACGTCCGCCTCAATGCCCGGACCGCTGTCGCCAATCTCAATGCACACGTAAGCCCCGGCGGCCAGATGCACGTTGCGATCCTGCGTCGGCTCGGTCAGCTCCACGTTGCGCGTTTGCACGAAGATTTGACCATCTCCCTTGCCGACGGCTTCCACCGCGTTCTCCAAAACCTTCGTCAGCGCCTGCTGCACTTTTGCCTCGTCAAATCGCGCCGAGAACAATTCCCGCTCCAATTGCGTCTTCCACGTGATTTTTGCACCATGCTCACCGCGGAAAAAATCCACGCAGCGGCTCACCACCAGGTTCAAATTTCCCGGCGGTGCGCGCTGCGCTTCCTTTTCCTGACGGCTGAACACGGTGAGTTCGTTGGCGATCTCCGCCGCGCGTGCCGCCGATTTTTCCACCTCCATCAGCGAATGCCGCCACGGATGCCCGGCCTCAGCCTTGCTCAACAGCAACGAGGTATGACCGAGAATGCTCGTCAGCGCATTGTTGAAATCCAGCGACACCGACCGCGCCAGTTGCAACGCGCATTCCAGTTTTTGCTTGAGCATCACACCACCCGCGTCCGGCGCAGTTTTGGTTTCGCCCGGGGCGTGCGCAATGGCTGAACCCTCCGGGGTGGTTGCCGGCCCCGGCACAACCGCGGGCAATAATTGCAAAACGAACCATTTGCGGCCCTCCGAATTGAAAGTGCAGATCGCCGCTGTGAATTTCATCGTTGCACCGTTCGCGACGCGAAATTTCAAATCCGCCGTCACGGTCGGTGATTTCTCCCAATGAGCGAAAAATTCCTCCGGCTTTTGTCCGTTTTCCGGCGACCAAATTGCCGACAACTGCGGGGTTTCGCCGGCCAATGCCACGCCAAACGTGTTCGTTGCCGCCGTGTTCGAGCGCAACACCGCGCCGCCCGCGTTCAACAGCAACGCCGGCCATGCCGCACTCTCCAAACCGAATACAACTTCAGGCTTCATTCAAATCAACCAAGGCATCGTAGCCTACCGTTCTTTTGAGAAATTTCAAGGAATGACAAACGCCGAGGGCAGCAGTTCCCGCACCGGGAATTCCCTGATTTTGGTCAACGCGCGGCTGTCCGCCACCCATACTTTTGCTTCCGGCGCGTATTCCGCCAGCAATTGCCGGCACGCGCCGCACGGCATCGGACCGCCGGGCGCGCGCGCCACAACCGCCACCGCGACAAAATTTTTCTTTCCGCTCGTCAGCGCGTTGAACAGGGCCACGCGCTCGGCGCAACACGTCAAACCGTAACTCGCGCTTTCCACATTCGCCCCGGAAATGATTTCACCATTTTGTGCGAGCAATGCCGCACCGACCTTGAATTTGGAATAGGGCGCCACCGCACGTTCCCGCGCCCTTGCCGCCGCCCGCACCAGCTGCTGTTTATCAACTTTGTCCATATAACCCGACGAAATGTTTCAGCAATTTAGCTGCCAAAGTCTTCACCCGTTCAGCGGTTTCCAACACCTCGGCGTGCGACAATTTCTCCTTGCTGATGCCCGCCGCCAGGTTGGTAATACAGGAAACCGCCGCCACGTTCAACCCGCATTGCCGCGCCACCATCGCCTCCGGCACCGTGCTCATGCCCACTGCATCCGCGCCCAGTCGTGTAAACGCGCGGATTTCCGCCGGCGTTTCGTAACTCGGCCCGCTCACCGCCAGATAGACGCCGCGTTGCAGCCTCAAGTTGCAACTTTTCCCGGCGCGGAACAACAGCGCGCGCAATTTCGTGTCGTAAACCTTCGTCAGGTCCACAAATCGCGGCCGATCGGGGACCGCCGGGCCGCGCAACGGATTGACGCCCATCAAATTGATGTGGTCGGTCAACACCATGAAATCGCCCGCGCGAAAACTTCGATTGATTCCGCCCGCCGCGTTCGTCAACAGCAAATCCCGGATGCCGAACGCCGCTAGCACCCGCACGGCAAACGTGACGCGTTCCATCGGATGGCCTTCGTAAAAATGCGCGCGACCGCTCAAAACCAGCACCGGCGTTTTACCCAGATGACCGAAATACAATTCACCCGCGTGGCCGCTCACGCCCGGAACCGGAAAGCCCGGGATTTTGGCGTAGGAAATTTTCTTCTCCACGCGCAGTTCGGTCAGAACGTGGTGAAATCCGCTGCCCAGCACGATGGCCAGCGTCGGCCGCAACCGCGAAAGTTTTTTCAGCCGCACGGTGGCGGTTTGGGGGTTGGTTGGTTTCATCGCTTGATTTTGCCCTAAGCCAACTGGCAGGCCAAAAGAAAATTAGCACCGGCGCGGGCGCAAAAATTATACAGCATCACGGGATCGCGCTGGATTAGGCCGTTTTGAATAGTTCCTCGATTCTCTTCTCGGAGAACTTCCAAGAGTCTGGAATCGCATCAATTGTTCCACTTGCAATTGCTCTTTTGGTCCACACCTTTTTTTCGTAAAGAACTGTATCTCCCTCGCCATTTTTTGTCTGGTGTAGTCGTTTTGCTACCTCACCGGGAGTTGCTAAATAAACCCGCGGCATTCCGTCGATGCCGATCCCTTCGAATTGAACAAAACAAAATGCCATGCCTAAATCGTGGCATTTCTTCCAGTGATTGATTGCGGCATGATAGGTTCTGTTTTCGTCATTAAGATGGCTCTGACACAATCCCCACGCTTTTTTCTGACTGCCTTTTACGGATACCTTGAGAAGTCGTTTACCTTTTACAACGATCAGATCATATCCCGGTTGGTTCGCACCATACTGAACCGACACATCATAACCGCACCGCGCAAATTGCGCTGCGGCGATGGCCTCTGCGGCCACTCCTACATGATAGCTGGTAAACTTTTTGCTCATATTCTCCTCTTAAGGACGTCCCATTTGACGTTTTATTTTCCGGCTTGAATCACGCTAAATTTTCGTCAGTGGCTACGCAAGAATTAATGAACCGCATTTCTCAACGCGTATTGAATCGTCACGTCTGCAGCTAGCACGGCAAATTCAAACGCCGTTCCCGGCATTGCCAGTTTTTGCCTCAACCTCCGCCCGATTGATGATGATAGTTTCGTTGAGCGCCGCTCCCATAGTCCAGTATTTCCAACCGTCAATCTCCAAATACCGATAAGTCGCATCCATAAACCGGGCATCGTAACCCCAGTTGCGAATGATCATGACGAACCGTTCAAAAACCGGTTCTTTATCTGGTCGCCACTTGCGAATGACGTATTCGTGTGGACACTGCGGCATTGTCTTCGCAAAGCACCACTGCGAGGTCTTGATGAAATCCAGAATTACGGGATCCATTGTTGTCACATTGGTTCCCTTCATCTTTGTCGGTCTGCCGCTGATTGCGTCATAGGCTGTCTCGGTCACCCAACAGTAAATCCTGACTTGAGCATCCGGTCAAATCGGTTAAATTGATTGGTATGAAGAAATGGATTGTCGCTGACGCGGAGCACCTGGGTGGAAGCCCGCGTGTGCGCGGCACGCGCATTTCCGTGGCGCTCATCCTGGAGTCGCTCGCCGCCGGCCTGTCGGTCGCCGAAATTGTGGACGCTTATCCGAGCCTGACCGAGAAATCAGTGCGCGGCGCGCTGGCTGAACTGGCACACCAAAAAGAATTGCAACCAGCGTGAAAATCCTGCTGGACGAGAACCTTCCGCGAAAGCTCGTCGCGGCGTTGCGCGCGGAAGGCCACGAAGTCGAGTCGGTCATCACATTGCGGATGCAGGGATTGGACAACGGCAGGCTTTACCAATTTGCGATCCAAAACTTCGATGTCTGTTTCACCCGCGACTTTGGTTTCACCAACAATGTTCGCCAGGGAAAACCGCCCGCGAAATTCAAATTGCTGCGCGTGACGTTGAAGCAAAAACCGCAGGATGAATTTGTGACGGATTTTATTTCAGCTTTCCGCACGAGTAATTTGGCGCAATTTCAACACGGCGACGATTGGCCGTAAATTTCAACCAGCCGGCGCAGCTTGATTTATTCACCTTTTGCAATACTTTAGCTCGCTCGATTTATGGAATTGAACAATGACGAAATCCGCCGTTACTCGCGGCACCTGATTCTGCCCGAAGTCGGTCTGGCAGGCCAAAAGAAAATCAAGGCCACCAGCGTCCTGTGCATCGGCGCGGGCGGCCTCGGCTCGCCCATCGCCATGTACCTCGCCGCCGCCGGCATCGGCAAAATTGGCATCGTGGATTTCGACACCGTGGATTATTCCAATCTCCAACGCCAGATTTTGCACACGGACGCCGACGTGGGCCGGCCCAAGGCGCAGTCGGCCAAGGAAACCATCGCGGGCATCAATCCGAATTGCGAGGTCGTCATCTACAACACCCGCATCACGTCCGAAAACGCCCTCGACCTCATCCGGCCTTACGACATCGTAGTGGATGGCACGGACAATTTCCCGACGCGTTACCTCACCAACGATGCCTGCGTGCTGCTCAAGAAGCCGAATGTTTACGGCTCGATTTTCCGTTTCGAAGGCCAGGCCAGCGTGTTCGCGCCGCACCTCGGCGGGCCATGCTATCGCTGTCTTTATCCCGAACCGCCGCCGCCCGGCATGGTGCCAAGCTGCGCGGAAGGTGGCGTGCTCGGCGTGTTGCCCGGCATCGTCGGCTGCATCCAAGCGACGGAAATTTTGAAGCTCGCCATCGGCAAGGGCAATTCGCTCGTCGGACGATTGCTGCTGTTCAACGCGCTCGATATGAAGTTCCGCGAGTTGAAATTGCGTCGTGATCCGCAATGTCCCATCTGTGGCGAGCATCCGACCATCAAGGAATTGATTGATTATGAAATGTTCTGCGGCATCCAGCCCGCGCCGGCCAATCCCGCCGTGAATCCCGACGAAGTCACCGTCCAGGACATGAAGAAGGCGCTTGATGACCCGAAGCTTGGCATCAAGGTCATTGATGTGCGCGAACCGGACGAATACGAAATCGCCCACGTCAAAGGCGTGCCGCTGCTGCCGTTGAGCCAGATCCAGCAACGGTTCACCGAACTCGACCCGAACCAGCATTATTACCTCCACTGCAAGGCTGGCGTGCGTTCGCTCAAGGCGCTGGGCTTCCTGCGCGAGCAGGGTTTCAAATTCTTGAAGAGCGTCAAGGGTGGCATCACCGCCTGGTCGGACGAAATTGATTCCAACGTGCCGCGGTACTAGCAGCAAGGCATGAACATGACCATCAAAAAGGCGGAAGCTGCACCCGCATTACCCACGCCGACGGAACAACTTCTCCCCGAAGTTCGTGATCGGCTCAAGAGCCGGGCTTGATTGCCGATTCCGCACGCAGTTTTTTCAACGCCGCCAGGGCCGCGTCGCTCTCGGCGGCCTTTTTGCTTTTGCCGCTGCCGCGCGCCAGTTCGACCCCTCCGTGCTGCACCGTGCATTCAAACACCCGGTCGTGATCCGGCCCGGTGGCGGAGACAACGTGATATTCCGGTGCTTCGGGCGAGCGCTCCTGCAACAACTCCTGCAACTCGCCCTTCGGATTTTCGATGATCGGCAGCGTGTCCAGTTTGCCGACGGCCGCGCCAAATTCGCGCAAGATAAATTCGCGCGCGGCCTCAAATCCACCGTCCAAAAAGATCGCGCCGAGCAGCGCTTCAAACGTGTCCGCCAGCGCGGACGCGCGTTCGCGTCCGCCGTGCATTTCCTCGCCGCGGCTCAAAATCAAATGCGCGCCGAGGCCGAGGGCGTGGGCGTGTTCAGCCAGCGTGCGGCGGTTGACGAGTTTCGCGCGCGCTTTGGTCAACGGACCTTCGTCGGACGCGGGAAATTTCTCGTAGAGCTGCTGCGTCAGGACGAGTTGCAACACGGCGTCACCGAGAAATTCCAGCCGCTGATTGTGCGCGGGCCTGCGCTGCGCTTCGTCCCCGCCCGGCGCGGTTTCGCCCTGCTCATGGGCGACCGACGGATGCGTGAGCGCCAGCCGCAGCAGGCCCTCATCGCGGAACGTGTAGCCGAGGCGGGTTTGGAATTCGGCAAGAAGCATCTATGATTTATGATTTATGATTTACGATTGCGGGCAGTCGTTCGAGTTGCATTGAAAATTTTCGTCAATTCCTCGGCGTCGGCGCGCAGCTTGACCAACCGCTTTGGTGGCAACAGGCCGGCTCGTCCTGTCAATTCGATCCAAAATGACGTTTCGTCCGCCTCTTCCAGCACAATTGTAATCTTGTTGATGAAATCTGCTCCCGATTTTCCGCGCAGCGCGGCGCGGTAGTTGGATGCCACCGAACAGCCGCTGCGTGCGACTTGATTTGCAATTGTTCGGCCAGAGATTTTATTGGGCAGCGCATCCGCAAACTTCAAAATGCGAACAGCAAACTGCATCGTTCTTTCCTTGAGTTCAATCGGGCTCATCATTCATCAGTCTTGCCGGCGCGGAAAAATCATCAATCATAAATTAGCTCTGCGCGGGCATTTCGACTGGGCTGGTGGCTGGTGGTGCGGCCACAGTTTCGGCCGGAGCTGCGGGGGCAGGCGGATTCAAGCCGTGTTCGAGCAACGCGGCCACGTCACGCTGGACCGCTTCCAACTGGTCCAGGCGCAGGTCCGGATCGGCAATCGTGAACACGTCGCCGGTCCCGGGCTGTTCGTAAATGAACACGCGCTTGCCGTCGCTGACGACCTGTTCCTTCACCTTGAGCACGCGCTTGCGTTCGAGCATGACGGCGAGGATATAGCCGGCGGGCGCGTAACGCGGGTCGTTTTGTTCAATCAGCTTCCGCAGCAGCGTTTCGGCGGTGTCCTTGTGAATTGGATCGGCGGGTGGCGTCGGCGCTTCGTAAATCCCCTGCCAATGCGAGATAAACCCGGCGCGCTTGCGCGTGTCCCCGGCATTTTGCTTTTGCGAGCACGGCTCGCAGATGTCCGAACGTCGCAATTCCGGCGGCTCATCGAACAACAACGTGTGATAGACCTGCCGGTCGGCAAACGGCTGGCCGCACGCCTCGCAGGCGTGGGCACGGGATTGAATGTTCCAATCGTTCATGAATTACGGGAGGATTATCGCGCCCGCAGCGAAACGCGCAATCCGAAAGGTTTAATGTTCGTTGTCCAATTTGGTGGGGTGAGGCTGCTGACGAGCCGACTCACGGGAATGCTCGCCCGATCGAAAGCTTGCGTCCGCCTGCGACTTTTAATCCTGGGAGCGCTGGCGTCTCGCCGGCGAGTGAAACAAACCGCCGCAAGGAACGGGCCGGCGGGACGCCGGCGCTCCCGGGATCTGCAACCCGGTTCGATCCGGAAAAATCTCGCGGAAAACCTCCCGTTCCGGCAGTCTGTCCGGATGGTGCGACTCGTTTTGTTTGATATTGACGGCACGCTCGTTCACACGGGGCGGGCCGGTTCGCAGGCTTTCGCCAAGACCTTCGCCACCGAGTTCAACGCGCGCGATGGCATCGAAAAGATCAATTTCCCCGGGCGCACCGACATAAGTCTCGTCCGCGAATTTTTCAGCTACCACAACATTCCGGCCACGCCGGAAAATTTTCAGCGGTTTTTCGACCGCTTTGTTTTCTGGCTCGACCAGATGGTGGCACAAGGCAACGGCGGACCGTGCCGCGGGGTGCCGGAATTCCTTGACGAGTTGCGCGCGCTGCCCCATCCGCCGATGCTCGGCCTGCTCACCGGCAACATCCGGCTCGGCGCGGAAATCAAGCTGCGCCGCTACGGACTCTGGCATTTTTTTGAAACCGGCGGATTCGCCGATGACCACGAAGACCGTAATCACATCGCCGCCGCCGCCCTCGAACGTGGACGCCGGGTGCTGGGGGGAAATTTGCGGCCCGAGGAAATCGTCGTAGTCGGCGACACTCCATTTGACATCCGCTGCGGAAAATTCATCGGCGCGAAAGTGCTGGCCGTGGCCACCGGCGGCGCAAAACTGGAGGAATTGAAAAAACACTCACCCGATTGGGCGGTGGAAGATTTGACGTGGGTGACAGTGCGCGAAATTTGTATGCGGTAGCACCCGCGTCCCGCGGGTGGTTTCGGGCGTCGCGCCCGAAACTGGTAACGGAAATGATCCGTAGATATGCCTGCTGGCCGTGTTTCGAATGCGTGCGCGCCATCGCAATTCGGCGGGACGCCGAATTGAACCCGCCGGAGGCGGGTGCTACCACAGATTTTAATGGCAGTGACAACCCCCGCCGCAACAATGTCCACCGCCGCCATGGCCGCTGGAATGACTTTCGCCGGCGCCAGCCGAGGCAAAGGTGGACAATTTCTTGGACAATTTCTTTGAACCGCAACGTGGACACGCGGTTCCCTTCCAGTCGCTGGAACGCACGAGGATTTCGCTGTCGCGCGCACACTTTTCGCAATGAAACTCGTAAATCGGCATGAAGGGAAAATAACCGGTGGAGCAAAAATCTCAAGCGACAAGCAGTGCCGGATTCGCCTTTTCTTTCAACGGCCAACAACTAGTCTTCCCGCATGACACAATTACTACGGGCGATTGAGGAATCGGTCGCGACGCTTCGCGGATTGACGGGTTTGGAAGAGCCGCTGAATCGCGCAACGAAAATGATCCTGGCCTGCCTGACCTCCGGCCACAAACTGCTCATCTGCGGCAACGGCGGCAGCGCGTCTGATGCCACGCACCTGGCCACGGAATTCCTCTGCCGCTATCAGGACGACCGGCGGCCGTATCCGGCCATTTCGCTCACGGCCAACGGCGAGCTTATGACTGCCATCTGCAACGATTACCAGGCCGACGAAATTTTTGCGCGGCAGGTCTGGGCCTTGGGCGAAAAGGGCGACCTGGTCATCGCCTTCACCACCAGCGGCAAGTCGAAAAACATCCGGCGCGCGCTGGAAGAGGCGAAACGCAAAGGCATCGAAAGCATTTGTTTCCTCGGCCGCGATGGCGGGTTCACCAAGGGCCTGGCCACGCTGGATTTGCTGGTGGCCGGCGACAACACCGCGCGGATTCAGGAAGGTCACAAACTGCTCTTCCACGCGCTGTGTGAAACCGTCGAGGAAAAACTGCCGAAAGCCTGAGAAACTGGCGTTTCAGTGGGAACCGCTGTCGTTGACCGCCTGATAAATGATGATGGTCAGGATGAAACTCCAAAAAATGGTCCCGCCGGCGGCGCAGACCACGCCCCAGACCCGATAAGGCTGCGCCGCATTCCAAAAAAGTTTTTCCCTGGCGCGAACCCGGCCTGAAATCCAGAGCGCCGCGATGGCGAACGGCAGGCCGATCACCGGCAGCAGCCCGAGCAGCCCGCACACAAAGCAGCGCAGTGAGCTTTTGAGCATCCGGATTTTGGCTTCGGTGTCGGCGTTCATTTTGATCCCGGTTGCCCCGGTGAAATGGCGGTCGCGGTAATGTTGGTCTGCGAGGCATTCAGCCGTTTGATCTGTCGCTGGTCCAACAATTTCAATTCACGATGCAAATGAAACAAGGCACTGCTGTTGGCGGTAATCAGCATCAGCATGATCGCCAACAGGGTGATAAAAATCAACACGGCGGAACCGCTTTGACGGTGAGGCCGGGAACGGTTGAATCGGGAAATTTTCATGGCATCGGTTTGGCCGCTGCTTCAAAGGTGAATAATAAAGGCAGGCGGGCTTCCTTGCGGCGCGATTTCAATTCCAGCTCCCAGCGCCACGCGCTGACCGGCCCGCGCGCGTCCCTTACCATTTGCGATGCCTTGACCGTCGGCAGCAACAACTCCGAAAAATCCAATGACGCCACCTGGCGGCGGATTTCACCGGCATTGAAACGGTAAAGGACTTCGTTGGTCCCGCAGGGAATCCGCAACCGCTCACCGGCGGCAGTGGTTTCGACGGTGATTTTTCCCGTGGCGTTGCGAATGTCTGCCCGCCAGCGTTCACCGGCGTGCAAGGCGGCGGTGATGTCATCCGTCGCATAATGCAGCGCCTTCGAGTAATCCCAGCAGACGTAAAACGCCCCGTATCCAATGCCGA
Source organism: Verrucomicrobiota bacterium (assembly GCA_049511835.1). Classification (GTDB taxonomy): domain Bacteria; phylum Verrucomicrobiota; class Verrucomicrobiia; order Limisphaerales; family UBA11358; genus UBA11358. The sequence goes on from JBEKXN010000032.1 coordinate 29,762, forward strand.
GCAGGACAGCGAACACGCCGATATAAACCAGGCATTCGATCAAGAGATACCCGGCCGAAGCGCCAACGCGTGGAATGGACAAGCGCGGTTTCATTTGATCGTGACCTCGCGAATGACCGGGCCGATGCCCCGCCGTTGATCCGAAGTCCATTCGAGGCGTAGATGCTGGCCGGTCTTGGTCAATTGAAAATGGCCGGACGGCAGACGGGCGGCGGCCTTGGCATGAACCGTGTAAACCTGCGGGCCGTCCGGGAAATCCCGCCATTCGCCGGCGGCCAGAATCTCCATTTCCCCGTCCACAATTTCCAGGGCGACGCCGCGAAAATATTCGGCGCGGAGCAGTTGCCTTTCATGCGCAAACGGAAACGCCAGCGGGATGATGGCCAGCGTGAGAATCGCCATGCCGACAATCAAATCCACCATGAGAATGCCGCGCTCGCGCGTTCGCGACCGGTCAAGGGAAGAATTTTGTGAACGAGCGATCACCATAATAACGCAGCGTTTATACATGCAATCAGGATGCCAAACATGCCGGTCGCAATCAGCGCGACCAGCACGCCGTTCAAAATCACCAGGCCACTGGTGACGGCGTGGGCGGAGGCCTCCTCCTGTTGAAAAGCTTTGGCGTCGAGTGCCTCGTGCCAGCCGCGCAGCGCATTCAAAAATCCGCCGCGCGCGCGCGTCGCGTTGGTCAGCCGCCAGTGAAATTCACCGCTGCTGTCGAAGTCGCGGACGGCGTCATCGAGTTTGATTCCTTGTTGCAGCGCGCCAATCACACGTTGCGAGCGGTGGCGGCAGATTTCGTTGGCAGTGCAATCGCCCGCCAGCCGGACGGCTTCGCCTTCCGGCACGCCGCCGTCCAGCAGCACGGCGAGCATGGCGGAAAACGTCCGTTGCAGCCGCTTTTGCTTCCACGGTATGCGCCACGCAATCCAGTCCACAAACGGCAACCCGCGAAACTGAAACCAGCGCACAAGCTGCGGCCCGCCGATGTAAATCAGCACGGCAGCAACCAGCAGCAGGGAAATAATTATTTCAATGCCGATCAACCAGTTTGTGTGTTCAAAGACGAACATTGTCACGGGCCACAACTCGATGCCCATTCCAGCGGCGACTTCCTTGAATCTTGGAATAACCATGACTGCCGTCATCATCACCATGAAAATAAAAACCGGCGAGAAGAGCAGAACGACCAAGATCATGTAATGCATGGCGCTGCGAACCGCCGCGGGCCGGTCGCGCAGAATTTCGCGGCAGGCGGGCAGCACACGCCGGAGGTCGCCGAGCTTTTCACCAACCCGGAGCATGGTGGCAATTTGCGGCGGCAGAAAGCGCGGTTCCTTCTCCAGCGCCACGCCCAGACGCAGACCCCCTTCGAGGTGTGCGGCTAAGAGGTGAAAACGGACGCTGACGGTGCGGTCGCAACTCCGGGCAATGGAGATAATCGTTTCTTCGATTGGCCGTCCCCACTTCAGCGCGGTTTCGATGAGATCGAGAAACAGCCGTCCGCGTTCTGCCCGCCGCATCGGCAGGGTGAACAGGAAATGAATGAGATAAACGATGGCGCCAATGCCGCCCAGCCAAACGGTGAGCCAAAGCGCCGCCCAGACAAGCCTGAACAAAATACCGAAGACAGGTCCCAAAGTGTCGGAGTTGAAAATTTGGCCTAGCAACGGTGAAAAAATAACTATGTTGTTTATTGGCATCACGATCCCATATCTGCGAGCGTTTTTAAGAAGGTGGTAAGTGCTAAAAAGACAGGCTGAATTTGGGAAAAAATCATGATTCCAAGCGCCAGAACCGAACAAGGCAGCGCCGAATAGAGCAGTAATTCAATCCGATACAAAGCGCGCGCCTGGTAAATTTCCGACGCGCGCCGGAACCCATCCGCTAAATCTTCGCCGGAATTGGCAATCATCCAGACAAATAATGGTGGAAATGCGCTGCCCGGTACGGCCATTTCAGAGAATTTACCCCTGCCTGATGCGAGCCGTTGTCGCCATTGGGCGAGTTCCGCCGCGGCGCAGGTACCTTCCTCCATTTGTTCCGTTAGCGCCAGCGCGTCGTCGAGCGGCACGCCATTTTTTAACATCAGCCATATCGCCGATGCCACTTGCGCGAGGCTGGATTCCTTGAACGCCGGCAGCCGCCAGCGCAAGGCGCGGCGCGCGGGTGATAGCGCAATGGTGATCACCGCAATCACCAGCGCGATGGCCAGAAGAACCGGGGACATCCACACGCCGGCGGCAATTACCGGTGTCGAAGGATTTCCCGCCAGAAATATCAGGTTGGGCCAGATGAACGAACTCAATATGGCGGCAATAAAGCACGACAGCAAAAACGCGCCAGTCAGAACAATTAAAGGGTACACCATCAATCCCTTCAGCCGGATCCAGATCAAGTGCTGCCGTTGGAAATAATCCGCGAGCATCGTCAGCGCACCGGGCAGGTCGCCGCTTTTGACGCCGACCAGGATCATCCGTTTGTAAAGTTCGGGAAGCTGGCGGCCTTTCAACGCGTCGGCCATCGGCGTGCCTTTGGCGAGGTCGGCTTCGAGCGTCTGCAACTCGGTGCGGAGCGACCCGGCATGCATTTCCTGGCAGAGCCGCTGTAGCGCGCCCTCGAGCGGGATGCCGTCGCGCAGCATCGCGGCCAGTTGTTGGTTGAAGAAGGCAAATTCGTCCAGTTTCATAGGCCGAATACTCTTTGGTATTCTGCTTGGTTGGACAAACCTTGCTGCAAAAGCTCACGCACCGATTCTTCCAGGGGCCGCGCCGGAACCAATGCCGTCAATTCCCGTTGCCGGATTTTCGCGCGCATCGCCTCGTCCACCCGCAACCATTCCACCAGCGGCATGCGGCCCTGATAGCCGGTGCGCAAACAGGCATCGCAGCCGGCGCCGCCGCACGCGGAACACAATTTGCGGATCAGCCGCTGATTTAAAACCAGTTCGACGGCGCTGGCCACGGCGGAATGGTCGGCGCACATCACGAGCAGCCGCTCGAATACGCCCCGGCACGAACCGGCGTGCAACGTGGAAATCACGAGATGGCCGGTGAGGCCGGCGCGGATGGCGAGCTGCGCGGTGGCTTCATCGCGAATCTCGCCGATGATGAGCACCTGCGGATCCTGCCGCAGCAGGTGCCGCGCGGCCCGGGCGAAATCGAGACCGATGGCTTCGTTGACCTCGGTTTGCATCGTATCGGGAACAATCTGTTCCACCGGGTCCTCGACCGTGATGATCTGGCGTCCGCCCAATTCGGTCAGGTAACGCAGGCAGGCGTAAATCGTCGTCGTTTTGCCGCTGCCGGCCGGGCCGGTGAGCAGCAGCAGGCCGGTGGTTTGATGGAGAAACCGTTCCAGCTCGGCGCTCGCGGCGGCGGGCAGGGACAATTCGCGGAGCGATATGGCCGGGGATGAATTGAAAAGCCGCAGGACGATTTTTTCGCCGGTCACGGTCGGATAAGTGGCCACGCGGATGTCGTTTTTGCTGTCGAGGTCATCGCGCGAAATGCGGCCATCCTGCGGCAGCGAATCCTGATACGTCTTCAGCCGTGCCAGGAATTTGATCCGGCCAAAGACACGGTCGGCCACGTCGGCGGGAAGTTCCGTGCCGGGAGCAATGATGCCGTCGAGTCGGAAGTTGACCTCCGCCGTCCGGTCGCGCATTTGAAGGTGGATGTCGCTCGCTCCGGCGCGTTCGGCCTGATGGACCAGTTGCTCCAGAATTTTCGGCGCCGCGCCGTTTTGATTTTCCTCAACCTTCATGGCCTTTCAAAAGGGTGTTCCAATCGTTTGGACAAGGCCACATTGGATTTGTTATGAGTCAAATTTGACCGACCCGCTTCCAGAGCACATCCGTGGCGATGTCAAGGGCGCTCACTGTCTTCAAGAATGCCCTGGTTCGTTTCCGGCCTTCCATTTGATGTTGCAGCCCATGCTGGGTGCTTGAAATCCGGAAGTGGTTTTCCCGGCGAGCACGGCGTCGAGCGCCGCGCGCACATCTTTGCCGGTGACGGGAATTCCGTTTCCGGGCCGGCTGGCATCGAATTGGCCGCGATAAACCAACCGCCGGCCCCGGTCGAAAAGGAAGATGTCCGGCGTGCAGGCGGCGTGATAGGCTTTGGCGACGGCCTGCGATTCATCGTAAAGATATGGGAACAAATAACCGGCGGCCTTGACTTCGGCGGCCATTTTGGCCGGGCTGTCGTCGGGATAATTCGCCACGTCGTTGGAATTGATGCCGACGATGGCCGCGCCGCGCGGCAGGTAATCGTGCGCCAGTTGCGCAAGTCCGGCGCGGATATGCTGCACGTAAGGACAATGGTTGCACATGAAAATGACAAGCAACGCGGGCTTGTCCTTGAAATCCGCGAGCGAGACGGTTTTCCCGCTGGTGTCCGGCAACCGAAAATCGGGCGCTGTCGTGCCGAGCGGCAGCATGGTGGAAGGGGTCAGTGACATGTGGGGAATTTGGAACGGCACGCGGAATTTCGCAAGTATCGAAGTTTAAGTTTGTTTCCCGGCGCGCGTGAGGCTTTCATTGGCGCGAACACGTGAAAAACATCGTTTATTTCGATTTGGAAACGCAAAAGTCCGCCGATGAAGTGGGCGGCTGGAACAACATCGCCCGCATGGGCATGAGCATCGGCGTGACGTTCAGCACCGGGCGCGGCGATTACAAAATCTACGGCGAGAAACAGGTGGACGATCTCCTCAAGGATTTGCAGCGCGCCGAACTCATCGTCGGTTTCAATATTTTGCGGTTCGATTACGAAGTGTTGCACGGTTACACGACATTTGATTTAAGCCAGCTGCCGACGCTGGATCTGATGGTGGATTTGCAGAACAAATTGCAACACCGGTTGTCGCTGGATTCGATTGCGACGGCAACGTTCGGCGTGGAAAAGACGGCGGAAGGCCTCCAGGCCATCCACTGGTTCAAGGAAGGCAAGCTGGCGGAAATCGCCGAATACTGCTGTTACGACGTGAAAATCACAAAATTGGTCCACGAATACGGCCAGCAACGGCGGCAGGTGCATTACCACAATCGCTTCGGGAAAAAGATGACCGTGCCGGTGAACTGGTGATAAGAAATTTCGGGTTCCCAACTTCTGGACGCGTCAATCCCCAGGTTGCGGGAACAAAGGGGATGATGTCTTAAAGACAAAAGGCCTGGAATTTTGAATTGTTCCCGCCGGTCATTTGGGATTTTGTTTGAGGTTGTGAATGGCCCGCCTGGCGGCAAAAGCCGCCTGCGATGCTTTTGCGGACTCGGCATCCTTTTCCTTTTTGTGATCGCTGTCTCTCAACCCCAGGTCAATGTAATCGTAGCTTAAACGTTCTTCGTGAATCTTGTCTTCATGGTTTCGGAAAAAAGCATCCAGGTTTTCCTGGAGCGCCGCATCATTGGTAAATCCCAGGCTTTGCATTTCCACCGCCAGCACCCCAATTTCCGTCTTCGCACAATTGGCGAGCTGCCGCAACAGCTCTTCCTGCGTGTCCCTTTGCGCCTTGGTTTCATCCGCAAAGCCTGACGGCTGATCCAGGACCCTTTTCAAACGCGCGTCGATTTTGTCCAAGTCGTCGTTTATCTTGTGTAGGTTCTTTGCCTCAAGCTCCTTTTGCGCTTCGAGTTTGATTTGCTCCTCAAATTGTTTCTGCGCCTCTTCTTCCTTCTGCGCTTTGAGGGCTTTTTGTCCGTCCACTTGTTTCTGGGCCTGAAGTTCCTGGATGATCCGGTCTTTTTCCTGCAAGTTCACGAACAGGCGGACGATGAAGCACACCAGCGCGAGAGTAATCAGGAGATTCAACACCAAAATAAAGATATGGCCAGGCTTCATGGATTTCCGAATCGCTCTGGGAAAAAACAGCTTTCTAAAATCGGAGTAAAGACAAAAGTGGCTTCTAATTGTTTTTTTCACGGAAAACGGGCCAAAAATGAGCGAAATCAGGTTCGGCGGCAGTACCCCCGCCCCTTCGGGAAATGACCGAATCCCGTTAACCCATTGCCAATCATGGCGATTATCTTTAAAGGAGAGTGGCGAATGGAACTGGCTCGCCGAGTCGAAGCTCGAAGCGTTATTGAAAACCATGATTAAGCCCGCCTACGCATTGCATGCTTCGGCGCGGCAACCTTCGCTTTGAACGCAGTGAAAAGCGAAGGTTGGTGCCCACGACAGGACTTGAACCTGTACGGTGTTACCCACTAGAACCTGAATCTAGCGCGTCTGCCAATTCCGCCACGTGGGCACAAACGATTCGGCGGCCATTCTAATACGCGCCCGGCGGCGTGCGGGCAAGTCAAATTGAACCACCACCGGCAGTCGCACCCGTATGACCGCTCGAACCGCCTTGCAGACGGAACCCCGGCCTCAGGCACGGCAGGGAGTAGTGTTAAATTCAAAACCCGCCGGGCCGGAGGCCGGCGTTTCGATTGTCGGCTAATGCCCGCGTTCAGTCAAGGTCGGGTTTGATGCTTTTCAATTCCAGCTTGAGCGCGTGCAGCGACAGATTGATGTCGCAGATGAACGCAACGAGTGACGCGAACAGCGAACTCATGCAGGCGATGAAAATGAGGCTGGCGGGCAGGCCGGCTTCCCATTGGAGCAGCGCGGTCACAAACAGCGTGATGATGAGCGCCGACGCCAGCAACGCGCTGAGCGCGGCGAGCGTGATGCTCAAACGAATCATCCGCGCGCGACGGTAAAGGATGGCCACTTGTGCCAGCACTTGCGCGTGTTCCTCGTCCGTGCGCTTCGACAGTTCCGCTTTCAGCAACCGGGCGCGGTCAATGGCCCGGCCCAACCGGTTGGTCATCGTGAGCAGCAGCAGGCCGATGCCGGAAATGAGGATGACCGGACCGATGGCGACCTGGAGCATCGGGATGATTTTTTCAAGCGAAGTCAGTGGCATAATTCAATTGATCAAAGGCAAAATGTAGCTGAAATCCAAGGCTTGAGGCAAGGGTGGGCATGATGCTGTCCCTTGTCCAAATTTATCAGGGACATCTTTGTCGCAATGATCGGTTCCGCCATAGATTCCTGCTTTTTATACGCACAACAGGTCAGTCGAAGCACTCGAGACAAGTGAGCTAGGCAGGCTACGCTACGCCGCCGACATCAAAGAAAATAACTGCCCACCCGCGACGCGAAAGGCAATGCTGAACTTAAGTCGTGAAATAGTTGAATTGACATTTTCCCCAAACCCGCTAGGCTCAACCTCGCAATGTGAACGGCAAGTTTTGGAAGTCGGCAACAGCAAACAACCCAAAAAACAAACAGACATTCAGATGAAACGTAAAATTTTATCCATCGGTATATTGGCTTCCAACAACCGTTACAGATATTGAAAAAATGAAGATGATGAAATTGCTCATGGTCGCGGGCATAGCATGCGCCGCGGTTCTCTTCACAGGATGTGCTTCGAACACGACTGAATTGAATTCCCCGTCCACTCAGACGGCTGTCAGTCTGAGTCAAAACAACTTCCGGATCATCAAGGCCGGTGCCATTGGCACCAGCCATGGTTTTCGGCTTTTGGGGATTATTCCTTTTGCCGAAGCCAACGAAACACAAGCCCGGGCCGATCTCTACCAAAATCTTGGCAAATCCCTGGAGGGTAAATCGGCCGCATTGGCGAACACCACCTATGCCAAATCCACGGTCTACCTCATCTTGTTTTCAGTGCCCAAGGTGACAGTGGAGGCCGACGTCGTTGAATATGTAAGCGCCCCGCCCGCTCCCACGCCGGCTTCCACGCCGGCAGCGCATTGATCAATCTTCATGCCAGATCAAGAACTGCCCTCGAAAGTGAGCGGTTTTTACATGACATAAAGTGTGCATCGTGCCTACGCGCGATAATCCGCGGTACAGGCATTCTCTTTGAGGTAAGAATGCTCTGTCTCAAATCGCCAGCAAAAGCCTTTTGATTTCCTTCAATCGCGCACCGGCTGGTTTCTTTGTCAGGCGCGGGAATTTTCCGCCGAGCGTGATGAAATCGCCGTGGCGCGTGAGCATCAGCTTGTCGTCCTTGACCTCGATGATCGTCACGGCCTTTTCGCCGGCGAGAATCTTGAGTTCGGCCACTTGCAGCAGCAACTCCACCGCCGGTGGCAGCGGGCCGAAGCGGTCGCGCAGTTCCTTCTGCAAATTTTCCAGCGCGGATTTTTCATTGGCTTGCGCCAGTTTGCGGTAAATTTCGATGCGGTGCTGCGGTTCGGTGACGTAGTTGTGGGGCAGTGAAGCCGAGTTTCGGAGGGCGGAGTTCCACGACGCCCCATCTGAAGAACAATTTGGGGCTCGTGGAACTCGCCCCTCCGAAGTTTGTTCACCCGTTGCCGCATTCATCTCCAAGAAATCCAATTTCACACTGACCGCCACGCGCGGCCTGATTTTTTCGCCTTTGAGCGCGCTGACGCTTTGCTTGAGCAACTGGCAGTAAAGTTCAAAGCCGACGGCGGTGATGTGGCCGCTTTGTTCCGAGCCGAGCAGGTTGCCCGCGCCGCGGATTTCGAGGTCGCGCATGGCGATTTTGAATCCGCTGCCGAGCGTGGAGTATTGCCGGATGGCGCTGATGCGTTTACGCACGTCGGTCAGCAGGCTCACGTGGCGCGGCAACAGCAGGTAGGCATAGGCCTGGTGTTTGTAACGCCCGACCCGCCCGCGCAACTGGTAAAGATCGCTCAGACCAAAACGGTCCGCGCGGTCAATGATGATGGTGTTCGCATTCGGAATATCGAGTCCGCTCTCGATGATGGTCGTGGAAAGCAAAACGTCCGCTTCGCCGTTGACGAACTTCGTCATCACTTCCTCGAGTTCGTCCGATTCCATCTGGCCGTGGCCGACGATGATGCGCGCGTGCGGCACCAGCGCCTGTAATTTCGACCGCATGGTTTCGATGGTCATCACGCGATTGTGCAGAAAGAAAACCTGCCCGCCGCGATTCAGCTCGCGTTGGATGGCGTCGCGGATGACACGTTCGTCGTATTGCACAACGATGGTTTCGACCGGCAGGCGGTCGTGCGGCGGCGTCTGGATGGTGCTCATGTCGCGCGCGCCGGTGAGGGCGAGATAAAGCGTGCGCGGGATGGGCGTGGCGCTGAGCGTCAGCACATCCACGAGCGTGCGCAGCCGCTTGAATTTTTCCTTGTGCAGCACGCCGAAGCGTTGCTCCTCGTCAATCACCACCAACCCGAGTTCTTTGAACACGATATCGCCTTGGATCAGCCGGTGCGTGCCGATGACGATGTCCACCGCGCCTGTCGCCAAATCCCTGACGACGCGCTGTTGTTCGCGATGCGTGCGATAGCGCGAAAGCAGTTCGATGCGCACCGGGTAATCAGCCATGCGCTCGCAAAAGGTGTTGAAATGCTGTTGCGCCAGCACCGTCGTCGGCACGAGCACGGCAACCTGTTTCCCGCCCATCACGGCTTTGAATGCGGCGCGAATGGCGATTTCGGTTTTGCCAAAACCGACGTCGCCGCAAATCAAGCGGTCCATCGGCTTGGGGCGTTCCATGTCGTATTTCGTTTCGCTGATGGCGCGAAGCTGGTCCGGTGTTTCTTCAAAAACAAACGCGCCCTCGAATTCGCGCTGCCACGGCACGTCCGGTGGAAACGAGTGGCCGGCCTGCGATTCGCGCACGGCCTGGATTTGCAACAGTTCGGCGGCGACATCGCGGACGGCGCGCCCGGCCTGCTCCTTCGCCTTGTTCCAGCGCGTGCCGCCGAGCGTGTTCAACGGCGGACGCACCTTGCCGGCGCCGACGTATTTGCCGACGAGATGCGCCTCGGTGACGGGCACATAAAGTTTTGGCGGCTCGTCGCCGGGATGGTGGGGTGCGTATTCGATGACGAGGCACTCCGTGCTGGTTGAGAGTTGAGGGTTGAAAGTTGAGGGATGACGGCTGTTGCCCGCCGGCAGGTTTTTCAGACCAAGAAATTTTCCGATGCCGTATTGGAGATGGACGACCAGATCGCCTTCTTCCAGTTCGGTGAAATCAATGTCGAGGGCGGAATGGGTGGCCAGCGCGTGCGGGGATTTCAACCGGCGTGGCTGCTGAATTTTGTAGCGGCCAAAAATTTCCGCGTCGGTGACGACGACGAGTTTTGCCGCTTCGCACAGGAACCCGCGGGAGAGCGTGCCGAGGTGAAGCGTAGGACAGGCGTCCCGCCTGTCTCTAATTTCTTTTCCAGGATCTTTTTCAGATGGAGACAGGCTGGCAGCCTGTCCTACGAGTTCCACCCAGATCTCCTCAAATCGTTGCCGTTCGCCGTCGTTGTTGCAGAAGACATGAACGGCATGGTCCTGGCGGAGCCAGCGGTGAAGCTGGTTGAAGAATTCACGGCGTTGCGCCTCGGCGATTTGTGGATCCGGCGCGCGTTCGCCGAGCGGACGAAAGGCGTCGAGTGAGGAAAAGGCTGGAACGCTGGATCCCAATTCGACGGGTTGGAGTTCAAGCTTCAGCTTGCCCGGGGAACAAGCTAAAGCTTGAACTCCAACATCAGCATCGGTCACTTCGAGCCGTGTCATGGCTTTCCGGTCGAGTTGGGCGAGTAAATCGGGCCACGGAACGAAAAATGGATCGTTTTCAGGGATTAGCTGCGCGTATTCGTCGGCGCGGGTGGCGAGTTGCTCCGGCTCGCAGAGGAAAAAAATTGTCTCCGGTGGCAGATAATCCACCAAAGTGGCGGGTGAGGCCGTCGTTTCGGAGGGACGAGTTACACGAGTCCCTGTTTCATCTTCAGAATTGGGGGCTCGTGTAACTCGCCCCTCCGATTGAAAGTGTTGTTTCAAAACTCCCAGCTCACCGCCGGGTGGCAGGGTGACGCTCAAAATCTCTTCGCGCGAAATTTGCGTGAGCGGATCGAAGTGGCGCAGGGATTCAAGTTCGTCGCCGAAAAATTCAAGCCGCACCGGCCAGGGGCTCGTGAGCGGCCACACATCGAGAATGCCGCCGCGCAGGGCAATTTCACCCTTTTGCGTGACCTGGGCTTCCGGTTCGCAGCCTTGCTCTTCGAGCCATTCGATCAAGTCGAGGGGATTAATTTTATCCCCGCGGGCAAGCGTGCGGGTGTTGTTTTTCAAGTCATCCGGCGCGAAGGTCTTTTGCAGTAATGCCGTGACACTCGTCACGACGATCGGAACTTTCGGAGGGGCGAGTTCCACGAGCCCCTGAAAATTTGGGCGTCGCGGAGCTCCACCCTCCGAAAAATTTTGATTCAGGGCGACGAGCGTCTGGAGCCGGTCGCTGATGGTGTCGGCATGCGGGAGTTTGCCTTCGTGCGGCAGCACGTCCCAAGCCGGGTAGAAAAACGGTCGAAGGTCGAAGGTCGAGGGCCGGGGGCCGGGACCGTTTTGCTCTCGACCCTCGACGCTCGACGCTCGACCAGACGAGAGCCACGTCTCCAGGTCCTGTTGAAAACTTTCCTGCGTCTTGAGGTTGTCGGTCACGACGACCATCAGGCGGCACGGAAAAATATTCCGGAGCAGGGCCGCAAAAAACGGCTGCGCCGCCTGGCTGACACCCGCGCAAGTCAACACTCCGCCATTCTCCAGTCGCCGGGCCAGGGATTGCACAGCGGGAGCTTGCGAGATGTCAGCGAACAAGCTGCTTGTCGCCGACGCTGCCGCGTTTTGCGCCAAGCAAAGGGAAGTTTGCAGTGAAAAGCGGCCCCGTCAAGTCACACCCGGACGGAATGAAGGAAAGGCGGCCAATTCTTATTTTTTGAGACCCAATTGGTTTTTCATCTCCGAGATACACCATTCCAGCAGCCGTTTAAGCAAGGGCATGATGTTCTGGCGCCAGGTTGCCCAGACCAGCCCGAGGCACAACAGGTAAATGGCAATATCAATACAAATTGTCCGGGACCAGCCGGTCAGATGAAGGCCATTGACGTCCGCGAGCAGATGCAAAGTGCCGGCGGCCGTATACAGGATGGTGAACGGGTTTAGGTGCGTTGCCACAAATGGGACGGGAATAGCCAGGTATTCATTGATATTTGCCGGAGATGCTGCCACCAGCACGCAGGTGTAGAAAAGCAGGAATTCAACAGTGCGCTTTTGCCTGCAAATAAAGGCAAAGATGACCAGCAGGAAGAACCATACCGTCTGGCTGCTAATCATAAACTGCACGAACATCGGCACAAACATGCGGTAGAAGAATTCGGTGGTGAAGGATCGATACCTGAACACATTTTGAATGATTCCCTGGCTGCCAGCATGCCAGTAGGGAACAAAACTCAAAGCGAAAATGGAAACGGGTATTAAAATCACCACCAGCTTTTGCAGCATCCCCTTTTGCTTGACTGCCAGCCAAAAAGGAAAGGCAAAAAACACGTGTTTCATCACCAGCGACAGTCCCAGAACAAACAATCCCCAGAACTTTCGCCGGTTAATGGGTTGGTCAAATTCGTCTCCCATCAACAAAACCGCCAGCAGGCCCAACAAAACCGCCAGGTTGTCAAAATTGCATTGGTAGCCGGTGATGATGACCGAGATGGGGTTGAGAAAGAACCAGCAGCCCGCCACCTTGCCAAACCGGCGCCACAAGATGAAAAAAATTCCCACGTCACCCAGGCTTAGAAAGCCAGCCACGAAGTAGCGAAAGGCGGTCGGGTTGCGTCCGGCCAGCAGGTTCAAGGCGTGCAGGACATTGAACCAACCCGGCGCAAAGTTATATCGGTCTGTGCTGGCGTAAACATTGTCTCCGCGATCAACCAGGTTCGCCACAATCTGCCAGGAATCCATGTCGTAATCGTGGCCGCAAGTTGCCACCAACAGCCTGGCTACGACTCCGGCGACAAGCACCGCAAAGAACAGCCTGCCGGGCTTGGAATTATTGTTGGTTTTGTCCATAGTTTTACGGTGGATTGACCGCCGCCGAAGAGTTTGTCGGGCTGGAAACCTGCCAGTCGCCGGCAGGAATCAAAAAGACGCGTGCAGCCACAGTGACTAAACCAGCCATAATCCATTCCGACCGGCGCAATAATGTTTTTTGGGGGGCGGTCATGATTGTTTCAAGGATTGTTCACGGCGGTTTTGCGTTGATAAACTTCCAAGCCGCTCCCCTGAATGTCCTTGCCATAGCGCGCAACCCATTTTACACCCAAGGCGTAAATGGTTTGCGTTGGCGAAATGATATCAGCCATCCCGACCAGTGTATAGTGGGTTTGATAAGAATCCCACCAATTGAAAATTTCCGGGTCTGAATCAGGCCGGCGGTTCCAGGACATGATGTTGTCGGCAAAGACGACGAATTCTGGTTTGCGCGTTTCGATGTCGCTGATCATTTCGTGTTGCATTTTCAAGGCGAACGGCTGCGGTTCCGTTTGCGCACAGGTGTAAATGCAGCCGGTCGCGGAATGGCGGTGCGCGAGAAAATAAACTTCCGGCTCCGAGCCAAGCACGACTACGCGCGCGTCCGGCCCCGAATTATTGTAGATGGATTGGGCAATGACCTCCGATTCCGGCAAAGGATCGGCGCCATACATGGTGCGCGCAATTTGCACGGGTGTCTTCACGAACCAGATATCGCTCCGGGCCATGATCGTTGCCACCACCACCAGCACCGCCACCATGAACCATCAGGTCCTGTGCCGCTGAAAAAGCCGGGGCCGGACAGACAGCAGCGCGACAGAGGGTTGTGTCATGGGCGGCAATGGAACAAATCAGCCGGCGGGGAACAAGGAAATTTGACTCGCATCCGTTGCGCCGGCGAACGGGGTTCAATCACGCTTGAAAAGCTGGAAGGGCATTGCGATGCCGCCGCCAATCCAGAATTTCTGGTCGCTGTTGTTGCCATTGAAAACGGTGCGCGTGTAGAACGAATACTTGATGTGCCGTTTGGGGGTCGTGTAATTGAAACCAGCCTCAATGGAATCGTTGATTTCGCGCAACTCGGCAAAAGAATTGGGATCGGAACCGGTGGTTGAAATTTGGCCGGTGGTTGGATTATAGACCAAATCCACGCCGCCAATCGTCTGCAAGTGGCGGTAGCCCGCGTCCAACTCCCAACCTTTGATTTGTTGGGAGAAGCCGACCGCAGTGATGACCTGGTCGTTGGCCGTCGTGCGATTCCAGCGATACAACACATCGCCATAGGAGCCAAATCCCTGCCAGCCAAAATGTTTTTTTGCCAGAAATTCCGGCTCAATTGCCGCCGCGCGCATGCCCGGCGCAAACGGAAAATTCTGGCGGTAAGTGCCCGGCAGCACCGCGCCGGCACGGAACGTCAGCGTTGGAATCCACGCTGAATTGGTGTCGGTGGCTTCGTTGAAAATCTGGTAGCGCACACCAAAGGCACAATCCATCAAACCCGTCGTCGAGCGGATGGTGGGCGCGGTGTGGCCTTGATAATTGAACTCACGCCAGCCGGTCGTCGTCGCTCCGACGTTGAAATCCGCCGCCCAACTTTGGTTGATGCCGTATTGAAACGCGAAATAGCCTTGATTGATGTCAATCCCGTAATGTTCGCCGCCACTGGGAGAATCAATGTTGTAGCGCTGTCCGCCATTCGCCCAAATGTGATACGCCTCCGATTCATCGTAAAGAAAACCGATGATCAACTGCCCGGGCGCGGGCACATCCGCCCATTCCGCAAATGGTGCGTGCGGGACGTCTTCCGTCGCCGACAAATTTTGTATCAACGCCAGCGGCAAGGACGCGCCGACAGCCCACGCCATCAAACGGACGAATTTTAAAACGGGTGTTTTCACAAACGCAAATTCAACAATTAATCATTCCCCCAGTTCAGGTGAAGCCCTGTGTCCTGGGGAATAAGCGGATTGTTATCAAACCGGGACACAACTTCAACGCAAATCCGGATCGTTTCTATTTGACCCGCCTTGGTGCGCCCAAGCAGTCTTTCAGCGCATGAGCCACGAAGTCATCGCGCCAAATCCGTGGATGATTTTGCCGTTTGCGCTGTTGCTGGGTGCGATGGCGCTCGCGCCGTTGCTGGCGGCCAACTGGTGGTCGCAGCATTATGCAAAAGTGTCGGTCGGCCTTGGCGCGATCACGCTCGGCTATTATTTCCTGGGTTTGCAGGCATCCGCGCGCGTGTGGCACACCACGCACGATTACATCAGTTTCATCGCGCTCATCGGTTCGCTCTTTGTCGTTTCCGGTGGCATTCACATCAACGTCAAAGGCCAAGCCACGCCGCTGGCCAACGTCATTTTTTTGTTCATCGGCGCGCTGGCCGCCAATTTCTTGAGCACAACCGGCGCGGCCATGCTGCTGATTCGCCCGTGGATTCGAATGAACCGATATCGCGTCACGGCGCATCACCTTGCCTTCTTCATCTTCATCGTGGCCAACGTCGGCGGCTGTCTGACGCCCATCGGTGATCCGCCGTTGTTTCTCGGCTACTTGCAGGGCGTGCCGTTTTGGTGGGTCGCAAAAAATTGCTGGCCGATATGGGC
>JBEKXN010000033.1:0-43355 GCA_049511835.1 Verrucomicrobiota bacterium
CTCGCGACACAGGTCGCAGTCAATGCACTGGTTGTCCACGTAGTATTTGCCCGGGACGTTTTCGGGATAGCGATTTGCAGCGTCAGCCATAAAATCAGTCTTGAATTTGAAATGCAATATGGCGGCCATCCCGGACAATGGCAAGTCCATTTCAGTTTTTTTGTGATCAACTACATCTTCAACGCCTTTACCGCTTCGGTTGCAAGGTTGACCATCGTGTTCGGGAACAAACCGATCCAGAACATTCCGGCGATGCAAATGGCCAGGGTGAATTTGGCCGGGCCGGAAAGCGTGATCGGCGACAAACCCGACGTGTCCTTGCTCCAGTAAATCGCGCGGATGACACCGAAATAGTAGTAAAGCGAGATCACCACGCCCGCCAGCGCCGTGAACGCGAGGCCATAGTAACCCGGATTCGTCGCGCCTTGTTCCAGGACGGCTTTCAGCAACAAAAACTTCCCGAAAAATCCGGCCATGGGCGGAATGCCTGCCAGCGATACCATCGCCAGCGTCAGCGTTGACGCCAGCAGCGGCGAACGTTGGTTCAGTCCCGCCAGTCCTGAAATGTCTTCGCTGTCGAGATGCCGCATCACCAACGCGATGACGGTGAACGCCCCCAATACCGTAAACAGGTAACCAGCGAGGTAATACAGAATGGCCGAACCGCCAGCCGACAAGTTGTGAATATTTCCCGCCATGGCCGCCACACCCAGCAGCAGATAACCGGCGTGCGCGATGCTCGAATAGCCCAGCAGCCGCTTCAGGTTGCGCTGGGGAATCGCGCACAAGTTGCCATATAGAATCGTGATGCCGGAAATGATGATCAACGCATTCGCCCAGTGGGCCGTCACGTCCGGAATCGCCGTGAACAAAACACGCAACAATAAAACGAACCCGGCGGCCTTGGAACCAACGGCCAGAAAGGCCGTCGTCGGGGTCGGTGCGCCCTGGTAAACATCCGGCGCCCAGATCTGAAACGGAACCGCGGCGATTTTGAATCCAAGGCCGGCCAGCACCAGCACCACGCCCATCAGGAAGATTTTGTTGTCCGCAAACTGGCCTGCGACCAAGGCCAGGTCGTTGAAGTTGAGCTTGCCGGTCGTCCCCCACACCAGCGCGATGCCATAAACCATGAACGCCGACGACAACGCGCCGAGAATCAGGTATTTCACACCCGCCTCCAGCGACACGAGCCGGTTGCGTTGAAAGCCCGTGAGCACGTAAAACGTGACGGTGATCAGCTCAATCGAGACGAACAGCATCGCGAAGTTGTTCGCCGACGCGGCAAACAACATTCCCGACAAGGCAAAGACGATGAGCGAGTAATATTCCGAAATGCCGGTGGTGATGCGGCTCGCCTCGGCGGAGCCTGGGTCGGAAAATTCCGCCGCCATGAACAGGACAAGGATGGCGGCAACGAGAAAGAACCGTTTGAAAAAAACCGCCAGCCCGTCTTCCACAAACATGCCGTTGAAAGCCATGCCGGTGGCGCTGCTGCCCCAGTTCATCACCAGCAACGCGCCCAGTACCGCAATGGCCCCATAGGCGAGAAATCGCCGGCGTTCGGCGGGCATCCAAAAATCCGCGAGCATCAGCACGAGGCCGAGGCCGACCACCCAGATTTCCAGGCTTATCAAAGAAAAGTTCATCAATTCAAACCTCCGTTCATCACTGCGACGTGGAGGGATATATTGTGTAGCACCCGCGTCTCGCGGGTTGTTTCGGGCGCCACGCCCGAAACTGTTTGCGAACTCAGTTTGCCGTCTTTCGTCTGATCAAAAAAAATCGTGCGTATGCCAACACAATTCGGTCCCGATGCATCGGGAAATTGAACCCGCGAGACGCGGGTGCTACCTACAGCAACCGTTTCACCGCATACCATTTTCACAATCTTCTCCACATCCGGCGTGATTTTTTCCGTGAGCAAACGCGGAAAACAGCCAAACACCAGCAGGCTGGCCAGCAACAGCGCATAAGGCAGTTTGCGCCAGACATTCGACGCGTCGGAAATGCCCGACCATTTTTCCGGCAGCGGACCGTGCAAAACGTTTCGCATCGCGCGCAGCAGGTAGAGTGCGCCAATCATCAATGCGCCCCAAATCGCGAGGCCGGTCACGAGCGGAAAGACCTTCCAGGCACCGAAGAACACCGTGACTTCACCGACGAAATTCGCGAATCCCGGCAGGCCGCAGCCCGCCAGCGCCGCCATTAACAATGCCGTGCCGATGAACGGCAGTTTGCGGCACAACCCGCCGAGTTGGCCCATCTCCAGCGTGCCGGTTTGCTGGTAAATGTAGCCGCTCAAGCCGAACATCAGCGCGGCGAGGAATCCGTGCGCGATCATGATGACCACCGCGCCGGTCACTCCGATGAGGTTCAGGCTCGCAATGCCGAGGAAAGCGAAGCCCATATGCGCCACGCTCGAATTGCCGATGAGCAGGTTCAGATTATGTTGCCGCATTGCCACCCAGCCGACATAAAGAATGTTGCCGAGACAGAGCCAGGCGAGAATTTGCATCCAGTGTTGCGCCGCCTGCGGCAGCAACGGCAGCGCAATGCGAATCAAACCGTAAAGCCCGAATTTTTTCAGCACACCGGCGTGCAACATGGCCGTCGGCGTCGGCGCGGAAGCATAACCCAGCGGCGCCCAGGTGTGAAACGGCCAGAGCGAAACCAAAATGCCGAAACCGAACAACAGCAGCGGGAAGATGAAGTTCTGCGAGCGCGCAGCCAGCGGATGCGACTGGATGAATTCGGTGAGTTTCGGGATGTCGAACGTGTTCGCGCCCGATTGCAGGTAAAGTGCGATGAGGCCGATGAGCGCAATCAGCGCACCGATGCTGAGGTAAAGCGTGATCTGGAACGTGGCATAGTTCTTCCGCTCGCCGCGGCCCCAGACGCCAATCATGATGAACGTGGGCACCAGTGCGAGTTCATGCAGGAAATAAAAGAAGAACAGGTCCAGCGATGCGAACGCGCCGAGGATGCCGCCGGTCATCACGAGCAGCAAAATATAAAACTCCTTCTCGCGCGACTGGATTTCGAACGAGCAACACGCCGCCGCGAATGCGACAGTGGCGCCCATCAGAATCAGCCCCACGTTGATGCCGTCCACCCCGACGTGATAGCTGATGCCGAGCGACGGCACCCACGGGATTTGCTGCTCGAACTGATAGCCCGCCTGGCCGGAGATAAACTGGCAGAACATTTTCACCGCCAGCAGCATCGAAATGAACGTGGCGAGAAGGGCGACGGCACGGATGATGACGCGGTAATTGCGCGGCACGAACATCAGCACCAGCACCGCCAGCAACGGCCAACCGAAAATATAAGTCAGAGGTGACATTTCTTTTTTTAACGCAAAGACGCAAAGACGCAAAGACGCAAAGGAAATACTTTCCGTTCTCTGCGTCTTGGCGTCTTGGCGTCTTGGCGTTTAATCAAAACGGTTTTCAATTTTGGCCGTCTTTCTGGTTCTTTCACTTTAGCTGTGGTTTAAAATCAACATCATCCTGCAATCCATTCACAACCCGGTGAACTCCGTTCTTCACAAATTGCTCGCCGAAGTTGATGACCAGTCCCAATTTCAAGCCCGTCAGTCGCAGATACGTCAGCATTTGGGCTTCGAAGATTGGATTCCACTCGGTAACAGCCTTGTTGTCCACAAGCACCAGGCCTTCAACCTTCATATCGAGCCGAAGCGGTTTGCTGAGGACGCGGCCTTTGTAGGTAATCCGAACGGGAAGCTGACGCTCCACCTTCAAGCCGCGCAGTCTCAACTCTTCAGCCAAGGCCTCCTCATAAACGTCTTCAAACAAGCCCGGCCCGCCCTGTTCACGATGCACCTCAATCGCGGCGTCCACGATTATCCTGGCTATCTCGTTCTCGGTCATGCCAGACCACCTTTCTTAAACGCCAAGACGCCAAGACGCCAAGACGCCAGGGAAACACAGGTGTTTCCATCTTTGCGCCTTTGCGCCTTTGCGCCTTTGCGTTGAAATTTGGTTCTCATTTTCCAAGCACGAACCACAGCACCACGGCCACGCCCAGCGCGAACAGGAAGGCGTAGGTCTGGAGATTGCCGGTTTGCATTAGCCGCAGCGCCCGGCCGGTGAAATCAGTGCCGCCGCGAACCAGACCGATGCCGCCCCACTCCACCACCCAGCGGTCAATCCAATCCATCACCGCCGCGATGGAATCATGTGCGCGGATAAAGGTGGCCTCGTAAATTTCATCGAAGTAAAACCGGTTCTTCATTGCCGTCGCCAGCACGCCGAGCCTGGCCGGCAGCGGATCGGTCGCCGCGTTGCGATACAGCGCCCAAGCGGCCAGCCAGCCGACAACCACAAAGGCAATGCCCGTCAATGCTCCACCGGGCGACTGGGCAAACGGTTCAATGATTCTTTGCGCCAGCGGAATGGCGGTTTTTTCCGGCCCAAACTGCGACCGGTAAATTTCGCTGATGGGAATGATTCCGCCGATGACCGCGAACCCCGCGAGCACAATCAACGGCCCGGTCATCACGGCGGGCGATTCGTGCGCATGCCCGGCAGCTTCCGTCCGGGGTTTGCCGACGAACGCGACATAGAAAAGCCGGAACATGTAAAAGGTCGTCAATCCGGCCACCACCGCACCGAGCACGAAGAGTGGATAATTTTTCTGTTCCAGCGCTTGCGCCAGGATTGAATCTTTGGAATAAAAACCGCTGAACGGCGGCACGCCGCACAACGCCAGCGTGCCGACCAAAAAAGTCCAGAACGTGATGCCCATCTTTTTGCACAGACCGCCCATCTTCCAGATGTCTTGCTCGTGGTGTAATGCGATGATGACCGAGCCGGCACCCAGGAACAGCAGCGCCTTGAAAAAGGCGTGCGTGGTCAGGTGGAACATCGCGGGCGTCGGTCCGGCCAGGCCCACGGCCATCACCATGTAGCCAAGCTGTGATACCGTCGAATAGGCGAGGATGCGCTTGATGTCGTTCTGCTGGACAGCAATCAACGCCGCGAGCAAGGCGGTAAAGCCGCCAATATAAGCAATGACGTGCAGAGCCGTTGGGTCGAGCAGAAAAATAATCCGGCAAAGCATGTAAACGCCAGCAGCCACCATCGTCGCGGCGTGGATGAGTGCGCTGACGGGCGTCGGACCTTCCATCGCGTCCGGCAGCCAGACATGCAGCGGAAATTGGGCGGACTTGCCGACCGCACCGCAAAAAATCAAAAGTCCGGCAATGCTGGTGCTGGTTCCGAGCGCCGCGGGATTGGCCGCGAGGATTTGCTGAAGTGTGCTGAAATTCAGCGAACGGAGCGCGGTCCATACGACCAAAATCCCGAGCAGGAAACCAAAGTCACCCAGGCGATTGGTGATGAACGCCTTTTTCGCTGCATCCGCCGCGCTGGGTTTTTCAAACCAGAACCCGATGAGCAGGTAGCTGGAGACGCCGACGAGTTCCCAGAAAATGAACAGCTCGATGAAATTGTTCGCCAGCACGATGCCGAGCATCGAAAAAGTGAACAGGCTCATGCACGCGAAGAAGCGCGAGAACCCGCGGTCTTCGCTCATGTAACCGAAGGAGTAGATGTGAATCGCGCCGCCGACGCCGGTGACAATGAGCATCATCATCAGGCTCAACGCGTCGAGCTTCAGCCCGAAGTCCACGTTCAAATTGCCGACAGCCAGCCAGTTGGTCGTCAACTCGGAAGGCGTCGGTGTCCAGCCATTGGCCGCAATGAAAACAATCGTGAGGATGAAACCGATGACGATGGCGCCGATGGACAGGAGCGCGCTGGTGGTGCGGCAACGCAGGGCGAAAAGCGTTATCACCGCCGCTGCCAGCAGCGGCAGAAATAAAATCAACCAAGGTAACGCTTCGTATTTCATTACTGTTTAACCACGGATGAACAAGGATGAACACGGATGAAGACGTGACGCGAATTGCGCGAATTTTCACTGATTGAATTCGCGTCAATTGGCGAAATTCGCGTCAACGGTTTTTCTGATTCATGTTTACTCGTGCGCATTCGTGGTTCGATCAAAGTTTCATCGTGGTCAGGTCCTCGACGTGCGCCGACTGGCGTTTGCGGTAGAGCGCGACAATGAGCGCCAGGCCGACGGACACCTCCGCCGCGGCCACGGTGATGATGAAGAAGACCAGCACCTGGCCGTTGAGGTTGTTGTTGAACCGCGAAAAGGCGACCAGCGCCAGGTTGGCGGCGTTGAGCATCAGCTCCAGCGACATGTACATCACCAGCAGGTTGCGCCGCGTGACCACGCCGAGCAACCCCAGGCAAAACAGCAGGGCGCTGACGACCAGATGATGTCCAAGTCCGACGGTCATGTTGGATAGTTGAATGAGTGATTGGTTAAATGAGTTAAATACGCGCTGGCAGCGCGAGCTTTCAACTCACTCGACTCATTTAACCTGTTTAACGAGTTACCTTTCACTTCAGGTCTTTCTTGCTCAACAGAATCACGCCGACCATCGCCACCAGCAGCAGCACGGAGACGACTTCAAACGGCAGCAGATATTGCGTGAACAACAGCTTGCCGAGCGCGGCAGGATCACCGTCCGGCGCGGACGCGGAGGCATCGGCGCCGGGTTTGGCCGACAGCAGCACCTTCAAAAAAATGGTTACGATGGCGCCGACGGAAACCAATCCGCTGATCAGGCTGAACTTCTTGATTTTGCTGCGCTCCTCCTCCTTCAAATCGAGCAGCATGATGACGAACAGAAACAACACCATGACCGCGCCCGCATAGACGAGGATTTGCACCGCCGCGAGGAAGAACGCGTGCAGCAGCACGAACAGCCCGGCCAGGGAGATGATGGTCAGCACGAGAAACATCGCGCTCGTGACCGGGTTGCGGCTGAACGGATTCGCGATGACCAGCACGCCGCACAGCAGCGTCAGCGCCGCGAACACATAAAATAAAATGTCGGGCAATGCTGGCATGGATCAGATTTTCACCGGAAAATTCTCCTGCTCCCGGGCTTCCTCCAGTTTGTGTTTCCATTTTTGGATGCCGCCGTGCGTGCCGCCCAACGCCAGGAGTTTTTCCTTGTTGTAAATCATTTCCGCGCGGCTCGCGCCGGTAAGCGAATAATCCTTTTGCAGGAAGATGGCCTCCTCCGGGCAGACTTCCTGGCAAAAGCCGCAGAAAATGCAGCGGAGCATGTTGATCTCGAATTCAAGCGGTATTTTTTCCGCGTTCGGACGATCGGCCGGCGGACCAACCGGGCCGGGCGGAATGATTTTGATGGCCTTGGGCGGGCAGACGAATTCGCAAAGCTGGCAGGAGACACACTTGGTATTGCCGTCCTGATCGCGCACGAGATAGGGCGCCCCGCGATAACCTTCGGGCACAACCCACTTTTCCTCGGGATACTGCATCGTCACCTTCTTTTTGAAGAAGTGGCGGAGCGTGACCTTGAACCCGCCGGCAATCGCCGGCAGATAAAGCCGTTCCCAAAGATTCAAGGGTTTGCGTTTGACGATCATTCGATTCTCATTAACACCCTGCTTTAGCTGGGTGTTGCCCGGCCCGGACTGTGGCGGGAACTGTTTCAACGGTTTCCGCATTACGCCATTCCAAACCGTATCGTTCTACAAAAAGCTTCAATTCATCCGTAAAATTCCGTTTGCGATGATGCTCCTCTTGATTCGCAATGTAAGCAGCAACTTCCGCCACCGCCGACTCCGAAACCGAGAACGCTCCATAACCACGGCCCCATGAAAACCTGCCGGGAACCATCTTCTGTTCGTTGATCCAATGCGACGAGCCACCCTTGAACAACTGCACCACTTCTTCAATGCAAAGGTTAATCGGCAAGTCAATCAGGGCGTGGACATGGTCGGGGTTGAAATAATTGATCTTGAGATGAATTTTCTTTTCTTTCGAGTAGTCAATCAGCCAGGCGGATGCTTTTGCGGCCGCTGGCTTCGAGAGCATCGGCTCGCGCTCCAGCGTTGCCCAAATCAAGTGAACCCAAACTTTCGAATAGGAGTGCAGCGACATAGCTTTTCCCTTCACCGTTCGAAGAAAAAACCGTTAAAACGGTTTTGTTCACGCACCCGCACTCTCTCACCCCGCTGAAGCGGGGTGTTAATGAGAGAAGCGCAAGTTGATTTGTTGATAGTTATCATTTTGCTGTTGTGGTTCAACTTTTCATCCACAACCAAACTGCCGTCACCACGATGTTCGCCAGCGCCAGCGGAAAAAAACGGCGCCAGCCCAGGTCCATCAACTGGTCATAGCGGAAGCGCGGCCACATCCAGCGCACCCAGATGAATAGCACTAGGAACACGGATACTTTTGCCAGAAAGACCGCGACGTTGGCAATGCCGTGCAGCAAATCCGCCGCCGGCTGGTCCAGTCCGAACCACGGCAGCGTCCAGCCGCCGAAGAACAGCGTCACCATCATCGCCGACGCGAGAATCATGTTCGCGTATTCGCCCATGAAAAACAGCGCAAATTTGATGGAGCTGTATTCGACATTGTAACCGCCGGCCAGCTCCTGCTCGGCTTCCGGCAGGTCGAACGGCGTGCGGTTGGTTTCGGCAAAAGCCGCACCGAGGAAGATGGCAAACGCCAGCGGTTGCTTGAACACCAGCCAGTGCCACCAAGCGCCAGCCTGGTAGCTGATCACGTCATTGAGATTCAAACTGCCGACGAGCAAAAAAACCGGGATGACCGACAGGCCCATGGAGATTTCATAGGAAATCATTTGGGCGCTGGAGCGGATGCCGCCGAGGAACGGGTATTTCGAATTCGCCGCGTAGCCAGCCAGCACGATGCTATAAACGCCGAGCGACACGATGCCGAACGTGTAGAGAATGCCGACGTTCAAGTTGGCCAGCACCATCGGTTGATTGCCAATCTTCGAGCCAAATGGGACGACGGCGAGGTTGAGGATGGCGGGCATCAACGCGATGGCCGGTGCCAAGACAAAATAAATTTTGCGCACGTGCGCCGGCGTAAATTCCTCCTTGAGAAAGGCCTTTAGCCCGTCCGCCACCGGCTGCAACAAACCGAACGGACCGACGCGATTTGGCCCCAGCCGGTCCTGGATGAACGCGCACACGCGCCGCTCAACCAGCACGACATACGCCACCATCGTCATCAGAATGGCAAACGCGGCCAGGACCTTCACGCCCGTGAAGAGCGCGAATTGCTGTGCGTCGCTCAAGTTGTTCAGCCAATCGGTCATTGTGCTTTAATCAGCGGAGCGCGAGAATAAGCTTGTGTAGCACCCGCGTCCCGCGGGTTGTTTCGGGCGTCGCGCCCGAAACCTTTCGTAGGAGCAAGGCTCCACTCTTCGTTCGGTCAACGCCCATCGCACGCGCGCCGGCGCAATTCGGCGGGACGCCGAATTGAACCCGCCGGAGGCGGGTGCTACCAACAGCTTTTAACAATCTCATCTTCATCGTAAAGCCTTCGCGCTCTTTCGCGGCTATATTTTTACGGTCACGCCCGTTTCGCCGAGGTTGGCCCACGTCAGACCGTTGAACGCGGGAACCTCCTTCGCCATTTCGTTGAACAAGCCTTCGATGGTCAGAAAACCGCTCTGGCCGGTGACGTTGCCAACCAGGTCGCGCAAAAATTCCCATTCGGGCCGCGCCTCGCCGGGCGGCTCGACCGCCTTCATGAATTTCTGGACGCGGCCTTTCGTGTTCGTGAACGTGCCGCGCTTTTCGGCGTGCGCGCAACCGGGCAACAAATAATGCGCCAGTTTCGTCGTCGCATTCGGCAAAATGTCGCTCACGACGAGGGTTTCGAGCTTGCCCAGCAAACCCGCGCCGATGCCGCACTTCATGACATCCTCGCCAAAGACAATGAGTGTCTTGATTTTTCCGGCACGGATGCCGTCGGCAATTTTCGCCAGGCTTGAACCCATCGGATTCGCGGCGACACCGGTCAATTGCGCGCCATTCGCGTTCGGATTTTTGTCCGTGTTCACAAGCAATCTGTCACCTTCACCGGTGCGGGGAACGGAATCGCTGACGGCGCCGAGTTTTGCCTTCAATTTTGAAATCAGCCACAATTCCTCATTGGTCTGGCGCGCGGAAGCAATAATGGCGGTCGAACCCGCCGGAGATCCCTTCAATAATTCAGCAATTTCCGCTAACGCCGACGACCAAGAGGCGGATTGCCCTTGGACTTTGGGCTTTGAACTTTGGACTTTTGTCAGTCGGTCTTCCCGCCCAATCCACTTGTAATTCAACCGGCCGTAATCGCACATCCATGGACCATTGACGGCGCCGTTTTCACGCGGCACATAACGATAAATCTTTTCCTCACGCGACCCGATGAGGATGTTACAGCCGGTGGCGCAACTGGTGCAGACGCTCTTGGTTTCCTTCAAAAACCACACGCGCATCTGGAAGCGGAAATCCTTGGACGTGAGCGCACCCACCGGGCAGATGTCCACCGTGTTCAGCGTGTAGTTGTTGTCGAAAGCTTTGCCCGGATAAGCCATGAGCGTGTTGTAACTGCCGCGATTGGCAATGCCGAGCGCGTCGTCGCCCACGATGTCCCTTGTAAACCGGATGCAGCGGGTGCAGAGGATGCAGCGCTCGTCGTCGAGCACGATGCGCGGGCCGAGGTCAACCGCCTTGGGTTTGTGAACCTTGGGTTCGACAAACCGGCTGGCCAACTGGCCGTAGTCCACCGAGTATTCCTGCAGCTTGCATTCACCCGCCTGGTCGCAAATCGGACAGTCGAGCGGGTGGTTGATGAGCAGGAATTCCAGCACGCCTTCGCGCATTTGTTTCACGCCGGGCGTGTCGGTGTAAATCTCCATGCCGGGCGAAATCGGCGTGGCGCAAGCAATGGCCGGGCGCGGCGATTTGACGATTTTCGGCATGCCGTCGGGATTCAAAATCGGTTTACGATCCGGGCCGAGCGCCGGCGTACCGAACTCGACGAGGCACATGCGGCAATTGCCCGCAACCGGCAGCTTTGGATGATAGCAATAATGCGGCACGTCCACTTTGGCCAATTCGCACGCCTGGATCATGGTCGTGGACACGAGCTTGCCCGACCAGTCCGCCGTGAGGCGCGGCACCTCGATTTCGCGTCCGTCCACCTTCACCTTGATTTTTTCAATCACCGGCGGTGCGGGCTTCATTTCGGTTGTGGGTGCTGCTGACATTTTATTTAACGCAAAGCAAGTAGCGCAGACTTCCAAGTCTGCTGTGTCGCGGGTTTCCAAACCCGCTCGCCTTCGGCAATCCAATCTATTACGGTTTTGCCATGCAGTCTCACACAGCGCACGAGCCGAATCCCGGCTTGGAGCGGACGCGTCATCAACTCCGCGCCAGCGGTGCGAGGGATAAAGCTGCCAGTTCGCTTCGCACGGGCATTCACACACGCGGGTACCTGCCGCATGTGAAGCGCGAGGGAGCTTGCTATTTTGTTACGTTTCGTCTGGCTGACTCGTTGCCCAAGGAGGTGTTGTTGGAATTTGAACACGAAAAGGCAGAACGTTTGCGGCGACTGAACGATTTCGCAAAGCGAGACGAAACCATTAACGATTCCGAAGAAGAAATTGCGCGCGACTTTGGCCGCAAGATGGAACGCTATCTTGATCAAGGCACAGGCGCTTGTCACTTGCGCCGGGCCGACATCGCTGGCCTTGTCGCTGACGCGATGAGACACTTTCATGAGAGCAGGTATCTGCTGCATGAATGGGTTGTAATGCCCAACCACGTCCACGCCATCATCTGGCCGATGCCGAACTATTTGTTGAGCAACATTCTGAAATCTTGGAAACAATTCACCTCGCGCCGCGCCAAGAAGATTTTGGGCATGGGCGAAAAGCCGTTCTGGCAACCGGAATCCTACGATCACTGGATTCGGAATGATGATGAGAAGGCGCGAATTTCCAGCTACATCAGGAACAATCCCGTGATAGCCGGCCTCTGCACCCGACCGGAGAACTGGCGTTGGAGCAGCGCTTGGAGTGCTCCGTCGTAGTGCCGGTTTCCAAACCGGTAAATTACGCAACATCGACAGCCTTGCCGATTTGGAAATCGGCGATACAGCAGGTTTGGAAACCTGCGCTACACCGCAACTCCGCGTCTCTGCGTCTCTGCGGTTCATAATTTGCCTTCCTTCGCACGGCGATCTTCATCGGCGGCACCTTTGGCCACGAATTCGTCCTTGAACTTCGCCACGAAACTTTGCACCGGCCAGGCGCAGGCCTCGCCGAAGGCGCAAATCGTGCGGCCGCCGGGGATATTGTCGGCAATCTTGACCAGATAATCCGCGTCCTGTGCCCGGCCTTCTCCGTGCGTCAGGCGGTGCAATGCCTTGCTCAGCCAGAGCGAACCCTCGCGGCAGGGCGTGCACTGGCCGCAGCTTTCGTGCGCGTAAAATTCGGCGATGTTCGCCAGCGCCTTGACAATGTCGGTCGCGTCGTCCATGACAATGATGGCGCTGGAACCGCTCATCGAGCCGGCCTGGATCAGCGTGTCAAAATCATAGGGCAAATCGAGCAGGTCCACTTCCTTGCCCTTGGTGTTGAATTTCTCGCCCGCCTTGAACACCTTGGCCGACGAGCCGCCGGGAATGACGGCTTTTAATTTTCTTCCATTCCGGAGACCACCCCCGAAGTTCTCATCAAAAATCAATTGCCCGATGGTGACTTTGCCGGTTTCAATTTCGTAATACCCCGGCCGCTTCACGTGGCCGCTGAGGCTGACAATGCGGGTGCCGGTGTTGTTGGGCGTGCCGAGCTTGGCGAACTCCGCGCCGCCCATGGCAACGATGTGTTTCACGTTGCAGAGCGTCTCGACGTTGTTGACGATGGTCGGGCACATCCACAGGCCGAAGACCGCCGGAAAATACGGCGGCTTGATGCGCGGATACGGCCGTTTGCCTTCGAGGGATTCGATGAGGCCGGTTTCCTCACCGCAAATGTAGGCGCCCGCGCCGCGATGAACGTAAATCTCCAGGTCGTAGCCGCTGCCGAGGATGTTCTTGCCGAGGAAATTTTTCGCGCGGGCTTCTTGCAGACACTTGTTGAGGAGCTTCGCACCGTCGAGCATTTCGCCACGGATGTAGATGTAGGCCAGATGCACGTCGTTCGCAAAGCACGAGATGACCATACCCTCGATGAGTTGGTGCGGGTCCTTGTAAATGATCTGGCGGTCCTTGAAAGTGCCCGGCTCGGATTCATCAGCATTGCAAATCAGGTAAATCGGCTTGCCGCTCTTGCGGTCCACGAATGACCATTTGAGGCCGCTCGAAAACCCCGCGCCGCCGCGGCCGCGCAGGCCGGAGGTCATGACTTCCCGGCGGATTTGTTCTGGGCCGGAAAGTTTTTTGCCATCTGGCAAATCCTTCGTTTGAAGGGCGAGTGCCTTCTTAAGTGCGTCGTAGCCGTCGTGACGCAAATAGCATTCGATGTCCGGCGTGTAACCTGGTTCATCGGCATGCTTAAGAATGAGGCGGTATTCCGAGGGCATATCAAATGTGGCACAGGCCTCTGGCCTGTGATGAAAATGTTGACTGATACACAGGCTGGAAGCCTGTGCCACGTTGCCGGCTTGACTGGCCGGAGAAACCCTTTAGCCTGTCCGACGCTCCGGCTTGCCCGATGGTGTAACGGTAGCACAGCAGACTCTGGATCTGTTTGTCATGGTTCAAATCCATGTCGGGCAGCCACTCGCCATTTGCGATTTCAGATTTACGATTTACGATTTGCATCGGCTTTCAAACTTTGAATTCCACGTTGAACCACTTCCTGTAAAAGCCGAATGCGTCCAGCTAATTTTTCATAGCTGGCAGTCTTTTTGCCCTCACTCAAATTCTTCTGCTTAACCAATTCGGCAAATGAACGCAGGTCATCCTTGGTAAATACTGGATTGTGCAAGAGAACTTCATGGCAGTCGTAGCAAAAGACTTCTTTCTTCCTTTCCAAATCCCATGGACACTTTTGAAAAATTGCCGCACGGATTTCGCCCTTTCGGGTCTTACTCCTGCCAAAAAATCTTTCTGCTACAAGATGATGCTCGGTAGCGTGCGACCTGCCTTGCGGAGTTTTACCATCGTAATTTCCATTACGATTTAAGGAGCAGCCGCAAATAAAGCAGTGTTCCACTTTTGATTTTTTTTCAACCTTCATCGCTATTTGCACTTCGCCACAATCTCGTCCGCCTTTGCGTGGCTGACGGCTTGATGGAACTCGTCGTTGACCATCATCACCGGCGCGGTGCCGCAACTGGCGAGGCATTCGACGAATTCGACCGTGAACTTTCCGTCCTTCGTCGTTTGCGGGCCGGGTTTGTGCGCGTCCAGACCCAACTTCTCGCAAAAATGTTTGTGCAGTTCATACGCGCCGCCCAGCGCGCAACTCAGCGTCCGGCAGATCTTGATCTGGTATTTGCCCATCGGCTCCTGCCGGAGCATGGGATAAAACGTCACGAGTTCATAGACGTTGATGGGCTGCAATTCGAGTTTCTTCGCCGTCCACTCGACCGCTTCCTGCGAAATCCAGCCGAAATGTTCCTGGAGCGCGTGCAGGACCATGAGCGACGCCGCGCGCTTGACCGGGTAATGTGCGATTAGCTCGTCAATCTCCGCCTGCAACTCCGGCGGAACCGCAAAGCCGGTTTGTTGCCGGAGCGAGTTCGGGATGGGAGTTGTAGCGAGCTGACTCATTCGAAATTCAATTCGTCACAGATATGTGGAAGAACGTCCGAAAATGTCTGTAGCACCTGCGTCTCGCGGGTCGTTTCGGGCGTCGCGCCCGAAACCATTCGTGGCGGCAGCATCCTGTTCTTCATTCGACCAATGGCAATCATGCGTGCGCTTACACAATTCGGCGGGACGCCGAATTGAACCCGCCGGAGGCGGGTGCTACACACAGCATACGATAGTGCCCGAGTGTTCATCGGTCACACTCCCCCATCACGAAATCGAGCGAGCCGAGAATCGCGGTTATGTCGCTCATCATGTGGCCCGGCAACAGGTGCGACAAAATGCTCAGGTTCACAAACGAGGGCGAGCGAATCTTCATCCGGTACGGCGTGCCGCCGCCGCGGCTGTTGATATAAAAACCAAGCTCACCCTTCGGGTTCTCGTGGCCGAAATAAATTTCACCGGGCGGCACGTTCATGCCCTGCGTCACGAGCATGAACTGGTGAATCAACTCCTCCATGCCCGACATGACTTTGTCCTTCGGCGGCAAAACGATTTTGCCGTCGGCCACGTTGACCGGCTCCCTGGTTTGGTTGTCGAAGCCGCCGGGGATTTTGTCCAGACATTGATGCAAAATGCGCACGCTCTGGCGCATTTCCTCCATGCGCACGAGGTAACGGTCGTAACAATCGCCCACCGAGCCGACCGGCACGTCGAATTGCAAATCGCGGTAGCACAGATACGGTTGCACCTTGCGGAGATCGTAATCCATGCCGCTGCCGCGCAAGTTCGGCCCGCTCAGGCCGTAGTCAATCGCGTCAGCCTTCGAAATAACGCCCACGTCCCGGGTGCGGTCCATCCAGATTTTGTTGCGCGTGAGCAGCGTTTCCATTTCGGAAATGTTGACGACGACTTCGTTGAGAAATTTGCGGACGGCGGCGCACCAGCCGGGCGGGGTGTCACGGGACACGCCGCCAATGCGCGTGTAACTGGTCGTGAATCGCGCGCCGGACAGCGCTTCGGCGAGATTGTAAATTTTTTCGCGCTCCGTGAACGTAAGCAGAAAAACCGTGACCGCACCGAGGTCCAATCCAAACGCGCCCAGCCCCAGCAGATGCGACGAAATGCGCGCCAGTTCGCAGCACATCACACGGATGTATTGGCAGCGTGGCGGCAAATTCTTTTCAATGCCGAGAAGTTTTTCGACGGCAAGCGCGTAGGCGACGTTGTTGGCCAGTGGCGCGAGATAATCCAGCCGGTCCGTGTAAGGGATGAACTGGGTGTAAGTCATGTTCTCGGCGATTTTTTCGTCGCCGCGATGCAAATAACCCACATCCGGGCTGGCCTTGGTGATGATTTCGCCATCGAGTTCGAGCACGATTCGGAGCACGCCGTGGGTGGCCGGATGCGACGGCCCCATGTTCAGCACCATTTTCTCGCCCTGCATGTCCTGAAGTTCCTCGACGGCCGATGCAGCTTGTGCGGCCGGTTCTTTGAACTGGATGTCGTGAACTTCAGGCATAAATCAGTTTTCCGGTGTCCGCACACGCGGTTCGCGTTCAATGGCGTCCTTGCCGCCGGGCGCGGTGACGAACGGGCCACCTTCCAGCGGCGCGGGTTTGGTGAACGCCACATCCGGCACTTCACTCGGCTTGCCGGCGAGCGGAAAATCCTTGCGCAACGGAAAATACGGGTAGCCTTCCCACATCAAAATGCGGCGCAAATCCGGATGACCGCGAAACCGGATGCCCATCATGTCGTAGATTTCGCGCTCGTGCCAGTTCGCCGTGAGCCACACGCTAATGACGGTCGGCAATTCGGATTTTTCCTCGCTCACGTTGGTTTTAATCCGCAATTCGCAACTGTCCGCGAGGCGGCGCAGATGATAAACGAGCGTCCAGCGCGGGTCTTCGCCGTAATTGTCGAGGCTGCTGATGTCCACGAGAAAGTCGAAGCCCAAATCCTTTTTGGCCGCCGCGCAGACGTCCGCAATGCGTTCCGCGTCGGCGAGCTGGATGGTGATTTCGCCGCGAAACTCCGCCGGTTCGGAAATCAAATCGCCGAAGTGGGCCTTAATTTGACTGGCGGATTCAAGGGCAGTCATGTTGTGGCGCAGGTTTCCAAACCTGCTGTGTCGCCGATTTCAAAATCGGCAGGGCGTCCAGTCGCGAGCCATCGGCGGGTTCGGAAACCCGCGATACAGCAGACTTGGAAGTCTGCGCTACGAGTTTGCGTGGCAAAATTCATCTTCGAGAGAATCAGGCCTCGGCCGGCGACGGGCCGGATTTTTTCAAAGTGGCCAGCAACGGCTCGTGTTGCACCTGGTTTTGCAGCTTTATCAGCGCATCGAGCAAGGCTTCGGGCCGGGGCGGACAGCCGGCCACGTAAACGTCCACGGGAATGATGTTATCCACCCCTTGCAGCACGGAGTAGCTGCGATACATGCCGCCGGTCGACGCACAGGCGCCCATGGCGATGACCCATTTCGGCTCGGCCATCTGATCGTAAATGCGCCTGACCGCCATCGCCATTTTGTAGGTGACCGTTCCGGCGACGATCATCACGTCGGATTGCCGCGGCGAGAAACGCATGACCTCCGAACCGAAGCGCGAAATATCGAACCGGCTCGCGCCGGCAGCCATCAATTCAATGGCGCAACAGGCCAGGCCCATCGGCATCGGCCAAAGGGAGTTTTTGCGAAACCAATTCAAGGCCGCATCAATGCGCGTGACAATGACGTCGCCTTCAATTTTAGAATCGTAGCCGATTTCACTCCGTGTTGGCATAAACACGCGCCCCAAAAAAGGGGGCGCGCAAGCTAACATAAACAGCGGTTACAATTGAAACAAGTTAAATTGTGAATCGTTTCCCAGACTTTCACACAAATTTAACAATGTTCATTGCGACGATTCTGTTATCAACTTGCACTTGTGAGCCGCGCCGGATTGCATAGAATCAAAAAATGCGGCCGGCTTGAATGATGAAAACCTTTGCCGAACTGAATTTTCCGGGACGACTGATCGCCGTTGAGGGCCTCGACGGGTCGGGCAAGTCCACGCAGATTTATCTGCTTAAACGCTGGCTGGAAGCCGAGGGCATCAAGGTCTATTTCAGCGAGTGGAACTCGTCGGAACTGGTGAAGTCGGCCACGAGCAAGGGCAAAAAGCGCGAATTGCTCACGCCCACGACCTTCAGTCTCATTCACGCCACGGACTTCGCCGACCGCTACGAACGTCATTTGCTGCCGCTGTTGCGCGCGGGCTACGTGGTCTTGTGCGACCGTTACATTTTCACCGCGTTCGCGCGCGACGTGACGCGCGGCTGCCCGTCCGACTGGGTGCGGGGCATTTACAATTTCGCGGCCCAGCCCGACCTCACGATTTTCTTCAAGGCGGATCTGGAAGTGTCGCTCAACCGCATT
Source organism: Verrucomicrobiota bacterium (assembly GCA_049511835.1). Taxonomy (GTDB): domain Bacteria; phylum Verrucomicrobiota; class Verrucomicrobiia; order Limisphaerales; family UBA11358; genus UBA11358. Next base: position 18,062 of record JBEKXN010000033.1, read on the forward strand.
CTCGAAGGCCGTCCGAAGCTGAAATTTTTCGAGGCGGGCATGGATTTGAGGCTGTCGAACGATCCCTACGAAAGCTTCCGCATTTTTCAGGGCCGCATTTTGGAGCAGTACATGGCCATCAGCGGCGAATTCAATTTCGTCGTGATGGACGCCAACCTGCACGTGGAAAAACAGCAGGCGCTCGTGCGCAAATTGGTGGGTGAACGCATTGATTTGAAAAAGTTCAAACGCCGCAGCCCGTTGCCGCTGCCGCCATCGGTTCCGCGCGGCGGCAAGGCGACGGAGATGGAAGAGGATTCGGCCGCATGAAAACCAATCCCAAATCCACAAACAAAAGCCGCCGATTTTACGGGCACGGCATTCCCGGCGTTCGACTTGAAGACCTCACGGGCAAATTGATCGTGGTCGAAGGCGCGGACGGGTCGGGCCGCTCCACGCAAATTGCGCGGTTGGTGGACAGCCTCGAAACCGGGGGCCACGCCACGGTGCAGGTCGGGTTGAAACGCTCCACGCTCGTGAGTGCCGAACTCGAAGGGGCGCAGGAAGGAAATATTTTAAGCCGGACGACGCTGAGTTTGTTTTACGCGACGGATTTCGCCGACCAGTTGGAAAACATCATTTTGCCGGCGCTCAAGGCGGGTTTCATCGTGCTGGCCGACCGCTACATTTACACGCTCATGGCGCGCGACATGGCGCGCGGCATGGATGAGGCGTGGCTGAAAAATCTTTATGGCATCGCGCTCGAACCCGACGCGGTGTTTTATCTTTCCGTCGAACCGGAAGAGCTCGTTCAGCGCAATCTCGCCAAAAGCGCGGCGCTGGATTATTGGGAAAGCGGCATGGATCTCGGCCTGTCGCGCGACATGTTCGACAGCTTTGTGAAATATCAGACGGCGATTCAGGCCGTGTTCCGGCGTTTGCAAAAAACCTACAACTTCAACATCGTGGACGCCAATCGCTCCATGGATTCGGTTACCGGGGAATTGCGCAAAAAAATCGGAGCGTTGCTGAACGGAAAATAAAAATCAAACGTCCGGTGGCGGGTTGGTCGGCGCAATCGTCGGCGGTATGTTGGTGGATGACGGCGAATTTGCCGGTGTTTGCGGGTGATGTCCTGCCGGCCGAAACCGTTTCATTAATTCTTCAAACTGTTTTTGCTGTTCCGGCGTGAGTTGCTCGCGAATTTGCTGCCGGACATCCTGCAGCACCTTGTGAAACTGCGGCGCGACATTGGTCCAAATCTCGCGGTTGCGTTCCTGGCCGTCGGCGACGATTTTGGCAATCGCGGTGCGTTGTTCCGGCGTGAAATGAAGCGTCTTGTCAAGACGTTGCACAAATTGCTTGCTGAGCATTTCCGGCGGACGCGGTTTGGGCAAATCCGGCGGCTCCGGCTGATCGTGGTCGCGATTATTCGCTTGCGGATGAGGGTTCAATTCGCCCGGCGGATGCTGAACATCTTTGGGACGCGGTGGCTCCACGTTATTGACCAGCAGCCCGCCGGTGATCACCCCTGCGCCAAAGATTACCAGGGCGGCCAGAATGATTTTCCACGAATTCATTGTGCCAGATCGCTTTGGTCCACGGACGCCAACAGCGTATTTTCAAAATTCTGGGATAGATCGTCGGTATTGGTCGAAGCCGTCGGATTGAAAAATGCCCACGCACCGAGCAGCAAGGCGATTGCCACGCACGACACGGCGGCCCGCCAAAGCCCGCGTATCCACAACGCCAAAGGATCGGTTGCGGCGCGAGCCGTGAGCAGGGCCATCACGCGCTTTTCAAACGCATACGGCACGCGGTCGCCCGGCGGGTTGGCACGGGCGGCGGCGAGCAATTTCTTTTGCAGTTCAGCGATGTTCATACAACCCCGACTATTTAGACGGCGACATGCCATGCCGGGTTACAGATACTTGTCCTTTGCCATCTTGGCGAGGATCCTTCGCATTTCGGCCCGCGCCCGAAATGCGCGCACTTTCACCAGCGGCACCGACCAGCCGGTGAGTTGGGCGATTTCCTTGACCGAACGGTCTTCGATTTCGAGCAACGTGATGACCAGCCGCGCCTGGGGCGAAAGCCGTTCCAGAATGCGTTCGACGAGCAACTTTGCCGCATCCGCATTTTCGGAAGCGGTTTCCGGCTGCGCCACGGACCGCTCCAGCCAGTCGTTTTCCGGCTCGGTCAAATCCGAAAACGGCGACTCGCGGTTGCGCTGATGGCCGCGCAAAAAATCGTAGCACGTCCGCACCGTCAATCGCATGAGCCAGTGTTCAAACGGAGCCTCCCCGCGGAAACTTTTAAGTTTTTCAAACGCCTTGAGCCAGACTTCCTGCGAAATGTCTTCGACTTCGCTTTCGCGGCGCGCATAACGGCGGGCGGTGGCAAAGACGCGCGGTGAATACCTTTGCACCAGTGGTTCGAAACTGGCGGCATTGCCTCGCAACACTGCGGCAATCAGATCCGCTTCGGTTGGTTCCATCGCGCACGAGTCTGCCAAAAAAACGGGCCCGGCCAAAGTCAAAAGCCGTTTTGAATCCGGGTGGTCAAGACCGCGAGATATGGAGCGTTGCCTCCAGGTCGCGGGAGAATTGTGAAAAAGATTCGCCGATTTTGCGGGGTTGTTCGGCCAGGGTGTTCCACATTTGTTCGGTGATTGCCGGCCGGTGGCGAATCAATGCCACCGTGGCGGCGATCAGCGAAAGACTGTTGTTCATGTCGTGTCGCAACGCGGAGAGTTTTTGGTTCAACTCGCCGATTTGCTCCATGCTCAGGGTAACGGGTTTGGTGGGCTGGGCCATGTTGTATAATTGTTCGTGTTTGGCTGATAATCAGCGGGTTTCGTGCCAGAACTGGGTAGTGGTGCCTTAGATTGTGCTAACCTTTTCAAGCAATTCTGTGACCGTCCAAGCATGGTCTGTCAAGCTGGATTCAAGGCTGGACAGAACACGGCAGGGGGAAATCCAACGGGGAGCACTTCGACGCCATCTTTGGGTAAAAGACCCGTTTAGGGTAACATTCTGGATAAGTACCTAACTTTATTTCTCAACTTCACTTTATTTGTGAAAAGCACATGACGGCTGGCGTTGCACGCCGTCCCTACCCACGCTATTGCGAAATGAGCCGGAAGAATAAATTCCCCGACGGCAATGGATTGACGGTGACACTTTCGGTCGGGCCGTTGGTGGAAATGAGGTAGTTGGCAAGTCCCCAATTCGTGGTGGTCAAATCTGCATTGGTTTGGAACACAAAATTGGTCGCCTCTGACGGCCAAGAGACGGTGAATGCGCCCGAGCCGATGGGCACAATGTTTAACGTATAATTCACCGGCCCGTTGGTTACAGCGTTGATCAACGTGAGCAACCCCGGTCTCCAGGGGATCAGGTTATAGGGAAGACCTGACGACGGGGCGTCCCCCTGGTAGAGAAATTGCAAATTGCACGGGTCGATAGTCTTCGTCTGGTCGGGATCATTGCGAACGATATCACCGTGGCTGATGTCGGCCGTCCAAGCGTTGCCGTTGGTGAAGGTGACGTTGGCCGCGCCGGCGAAGGGACTGCTCTCGGTCGCTGCCAGCGGAGTCCACGAACCCATGAGATTGGTCGCGGTAAAGGACCGGAAATACCGATGTCCGGTGGCACCGATCGCCTCAACGATCATGAGGTACTGCGGAGTCGCCGCCTGCACCGTATAGACCTCCACGGCCTCGAACAGCTTGAACTGGGAATCGGTCAAGATGGTTACCGCGTTGCTGAAGGCGCCCGGGAAGTTGGTGATGGGCATCGTTGCCCGGTAGATGTTGCCGTTGTCATTCGCGAAAAAGAGATAGGCGTTTGTGCTGTCGCAGATTACCGTTTCGTCAATTGAGCTTCCCTGGTAGAGTTTGAATGGGCCCGACCAGCCAGTTGGGCTGGTGGGATTGATTGAGGTCAGGTAACTGAAACTCCACGGACCCCACTCGTACACGAGAACCCAGATATTCTTCGGGGCGAAATAAGTCAACTCTGGCGCAACGGTCCCCACAGGCATCACGTACTGAGTGGCGGTGGCCATCTTAGACCAATTGGTGAAGACCATCATGCCCCCGCCGTAGTTCCCCGAGCTGTTGACCGTTGACATGTTGACAATGTACGTACCATTGTAGTTGACACAGCTGAAGTCCTTGAGCGCGACCCACCCGTTCTGCGGCTGGGCGAGCGGGCCTGTTGACGTCCATACGAAGTTCGTGGGCAGCGCGCAATCCTGCGCGAAACAGACGGAGACGGTTAATGAGCAGCAGATTGCTGAAAACCATAGGACTGAAGCGCACGCAAAAACGCCTTTTCCCCGCATTTTTGCAATAGACTTCTTTTGTTGCCGCAACATAGATGACAGCCTTTATTTAGGCGGCTCCATTATAGTCAATACATCAGTTTGTAAAGTTTAGAGCATTCCCAATAATCATGTAGCGTTTTTGCTCAAGAAAAGGCCGGGAAACGCACGAGTTTTTGGAAAATACAGCTACATCTTTTATAGGAATGCTCTAATCTGGGATTTCCATATGGTTTCTTGCCCACGACTCGCGTGGGCCTTTTTCGCGAATATCTTCCTGTTCCACCGTTTTACAAGACTTTTTTCCAGTCCGTTCCGGTTATTCTCTGGCACAGGGCTGTTTCGATGCCTTTTTTGGCTGCCAACGCCCATTTTCTCCAGGATGCGAAGACACCGCCTCCGTGGTTTCCGTCGTTCCCCTGCAATTTTGACATGTTCGGTCTTCATCCTGACGTCGCAGTTGCCAATCTCAGCCGCCCAAACTGAATGACATAAAACTCACGGCGAAGGTTTACACGGATGAAACCCAGTTGCCGATTTACGATGCGATCAAGGATCTTCCACGATTTGGGGAGTATACACAAATACGCGCACAGATTTTAGGCCCAAAGGGTCAAAACGTGGCACAACCTGTCGCAGCGAGTGAAGGGACTCAAAGCGATAAGACGCTTGTAAATGTCGGGGTTTGTCTCGGTTTGGCACCGCTAGTCGCAGAGGTTGAATTGGAGCGAGCGAAGGGATTCGAACCCTCGACACTCACGTTGGCAACGTGATGCTCTACCAGGCTGAGCTACGCTCGCTTCCAGAAAGGAGGAAACAGGATAGACCAATCGCCCGAATTTACAAGCCCCATTTCAGGCCGGCTTGTCTGCACCGGTCAACGTCGTTTGAATCACCTTGAGCAGGTCATCGTGGTTGATGGGCTTGTGGAAAAACGCCACGGCGCCGCAGCTCGCCGCGCGCTGCTTGAGCTTCTCGTCTTCCGTACCGGTGATAATGATGATGGGGATTTTTTTAGCCGGATCCAGCCGTTGAAACCAGTCCATGATGCGAAAACCGTCCCATGGCACGCCGTCCACTTCCGGCGGGAAATTGATGTCCAGCAAAATCAAATCGGGAGTTTCCTTGCGCGCGGCGGCAACGGCCTCGGAGCCGTCCAATGCCGTGATGACTTGATAACCACAGCCTTGCAATTTCAGGGAAATTGTCTTGAGGATGACTTCGTTGTCATCAACCACCAAGATTTTCTTCTGGCTCGCGGGGACAGATTCGGCGTTCATAATTCCACGATTAAACAACAATTCGCTTATAACAGCCAATTTTATGCCAACCTACCAGACACTTCTGTTGACGCAAAGCAATTTTATGCACTTTGACTTTTGCGCCTGCCAATGTGCTAAACTGACGCGTGAGCAACGTTTTCTATACTTCCGGCGAACAACGCGCAGCGAAGGTAAATGACCTTTTCGCCGCCATCGCACGGCGTTATGATTTGCTCAACGACCTGCAAAGCTTCGGGCTGCACCGGCGCTGGAAACGCCGCGTCGTCGAACTCGCCGCCGTTCAATCCGGCAATCGCGCGCTTGATTTGTGCTGCGGCACCGGCGACATCGCCTTCGCCCTCGCCCGGCGCGGCGCGGCAGTCACCGGCCTCGATTTCAGCTCCGCGATGCTCGACGTCGCCGAGTCCCGAAACACAATCCCGGACCCAAAATCCGGGGCACGAAATCCGACCTTCATCCAGGATGATGCACAGCAGATTCCATTTCCCGATGGAACATTCGACGCGGTCACCGTCGGTTACGGTTTGCGAAATTTGACGAGCTGGGAGAAAGGTCTGGAAGAAATGCGCCGCGTGGCCAAACCCGGCGCCCGGCTCGTTGTGCTTGATTTTGGCAAACCGGCGAACGCCCTCTGGCGCGCAATTTATTTCGGCCACTTGCGCCGCACCGTGCCGCTCATCGGCCGGCTGTTTTGCGGCAACGCGGATGCCTACGCCTACATCCTCGAATCGCTCGATCATTACCCGGCCCAACTGGCCGTGGCGAAAAAAATGCGTGAACTGGAGCTGGTGAATGTGCGCGTCATCAATCTGCTGGGTGGCGCGATGGCCATTAACTACGGCGAGAAACCGATTTGAGCGGCAGATTAATCATCATGCCTTCACGCGCGGCGTCCACTTTCAATTTCCCCTTCTGTTTCGCCACGAGCCGGCGCGCGTGCTGGACCATCCTGTCAATCCGCTTGTCGTCGTGGTCCGGGTCGTGGTGGAACAGGGAAAGTTGTTTGACCCCGGCTTGCAGGGCAAGCGCTACCGAATCGTCCACGCAACCGTGCCCCCAGCCGACGTGTTCCCGGTACTCCCTGGCATCGTATTGCGAATCGAGGATCAACAAATCCACGTCGCGCAGGAATTCAATCATTTCCCGGTCCCTGCCGCCCGTGCGCGGCTCGGTGTCGGGGAAAAAGGCGATCAGGCTGTCGGGCGAGAACAACCGGTAGCCGACGCAAAGGCCCGGATGATTGGCGCGCATCGCCCGCCCGCACACCGGGCCGATGTTGAAATTGAAGTCTTTGAGCTCCTCGATTTCGATGTTGCTCGGCAGTTTGTTGAACGGCACGGGAAAGTAAGTGCTTTCCATCTGCCCGGTCAGCGCATTGACCAGGCCTTTGCGCGTGCCTTCGCAGCCCAAAATCCGCAGCCGGCAGCGTGGATTATATATCGGGCCAAAAAACGGCAGGCCTTGAATGTGGTCCCAATGCGTGTGGGTCAGCAGCAGGGTCAGATTCAGCGGCCGGTCCTTGAATTCCGCCAGCAACGAACGGCCCAGCGCCCGCAGTCCCGTGCCAGCGTCGAGGAGGATGATTTCTCCGTCGGCGCGCACTTCGACACACGACGTGTTGCCGCCATAGCGCACGGTCGTCGGTCCCGGCGTCGGGATCGAACCGCGCACGCCCCAGAATTTTACGCAAGTGGCAGTTTTGATGAAATCACTTTAACCCGTGCGGTCAAAAAGACAAATCGCAAAAAATGAATGGTCTGCAAGTCAGGATGCGGCCGGCAGCCTTTTCGGCCTCAATTCATCCCGAAAAACCTTGCGTGGCATGGCGACTGTTTTAGGATAATAATCTTTGGCACCTTGGCGGGTTGGTAGCTCAGTTGGTAGAGCAGTGCCCTTTTAAGGCATTGGTCCAGGGTTCGAGTCCCTGCCAACCCACCAGCCTTCGCCCGCAGCGTAGCGAAGACGAAGGCTGCCGCGCCGTAACGCAGTGAAGGCGGGCTGGCCAACACACTGCCAGCGGGCTACGGCTCGGCAAGCCAGCCTTCGAAAGTACAGGGCTATTGCTGCCGCACCGTGGCGCGAAGCGCGCAGGCGGGCGAAAACCAGCGATACGCTTTGAGCTTCGTCCGGCGGATCAGTTTTGCGCTGACGACAAAACTTGCTCCATACGACTCGCCCCGTTTACTCTGACCACACAATGCGGTTGCTTGACCGATATCTGTTCCGCGAACTGCTCACGCCGCTGGCGTATTGCCTCGGCGGTTTTCTGATTTTCTGGATTTCCTACGACCTGTTCACCGAGTTGCAGGAAATGCAGGAACGCAAACTGCATTTGCTTGATGTCATCGAGTATTCCGTTGCGATGACGCCGGAATTTTTGGTGACGATCCTGCCGGTCGTGCTGCTGCTCGCGTTGCTTTACACGCTCACGAATCACACGCGCCACAATGAAATCACCGCCATGCGCGCGGCGGGCGTGAGTTTGTGGCGCTTGTGCGTGCCCTATCTGGTCGTGGGTTTGGCGGCGAGCGTGGTTTTGTTCTGGCTGAATGAATGGTGCGTACCGCGCAGTGCGGATTGGGCGGAACGAATATTGGACCGCTATGTGCAAAAGCCGGGCGATGCTGGAACGCAAAACGAATTCCGCAACTTCGGCTTCACCAATGCGCGCGATCATCGCACATGGTTTGTTGCTGAATATCGCGTAAAAACCGCCGAAATGCTGAAGCCGCAGGTGAACTGGACGTTGCCCAACGGTTCGAGCCACCGCTTATATGCCGACCGCGCGATTCGCATCAACGGTGTCTGGACTTTTTTTAACGCGGCGGGATACTCGCAGACGGACGCCAGCGCGCCGCTGTTGCCGTCATTTCAGACAAATGTGCTGGCGATGCCGGAATTCACCGAAAAACCGGCGGAAATTGAGGACGAGATCAAAATCGGCAGCTATCAAGGCCTCCGCAATTCCCGCCGGGCGGACATTCCGCTTAGGGTCATTTATCATCATTTGCGGCTAAATCCGAATTTGCCGCGGGCGGATGCAAGTTGGCTGCTCACGAAATTGCACGGACGCCTGGCCGAGCCTTGGACGTGTCTGGTTGTGGTGCTCATTGCCATTCCGTTTGGCGCAGCTTCGGGGCGTCGAAATCTTTTCGTCGGCGTGGCCGGCAGCATTTTCATTTGCTTCGTCTATTTTATAATCCAGCAAGTGAGCCTTGCGCTGGGCTCCGCCGGCCATCTACCCGCATGGCTGGCGGCCTGGCTGCCCAATATGATTTTTGGGACGACGGGCTTGGTGTTGACGACGCGGGTGCGATGAATTTGAGTTTCGATTGTGAGTGACGAGCATTCCAGACGGATGTCGCGTTACGAGCGGCTGCAATTGCTCTATCAAGTGAGCAATGTCATTCATTCCACGCTTGAACCCCAGGAAGCGCTGCAATTGATCGTAAGCGAAGCGGTGCGGCTGATGCACGCGTCGAGCGGCTCGGTGGTCTTGATCAATCCCACGTCGGGCCTTTTGGAAATCCACGCATCGCAGAACCTGCCGTCGGCGGCCACACGGCTCAAATTGCGCGTGGGTGAAGGCATCACCGGCTGGGTTGCGCGCACCGGCAAACCCGCACGCGTCGGCGACGTGACGCGGGACCCGCGCTACGTAATGGCGCGTCGTAGTGTGCGGTCGGAACTGGCCGTGCCGCTGGAAGTGAACGGTGAAACGCGCGGCGTGCTCAACATGGATTCGGATCGCGCGGACGCCTTCACCACGGAGGATCAGGAATTGCTCCAGGAACTGGCGGTGCAAGCGGCCAAGGTGATTCAAAACACCTGGCTCTATGAGCAATTGCGGCTGAAGGCGCATTTGTTCGAATCCCTTGCCAGTGTGAGCCGGACGATCAATTCCACGTTGAATCTCGACGAAGCGTTACAGGCCATCACACGCGAAGCGGGCATGTTGATGCACGCGCGGATGTGCTCGCTGATGATGCTGGACGAAAGCCGCGAATGGCTCGATTTGCGCGCCAGTTACGGCGCGGGCCAAGCTTACCTCAACAAACCCCGGCTGCCCGTGGACGACAGCCTGCTCGGCGTTGTCGTGCGCCGCAAAAAACCGATACAGGTCGCCAATGTCCAGGAGTCGAGCCGTTATCAGCATGTCGAAGTCGCGCGATGCGAAGGATTGGTTTCGCTGTTGAGCGTGCCGCTGATCTTTGCCGGCCAGGCGATCGGGACGTTGAGCATTTACACAGGCCGTCCGTATAGTTTTTCCAACGAGGAAATCAGCATTTTGAGCGCGCTGGCCGAGTTGTCGGCGATTGCGATTGAAAAGGCGCGGCTCTATGAACGCGTCGTGGACGTCGAGGAACAGTTGCGGCAAAACGAAAAACTCTCCGCGCTCGGCCTTCTGGCCGCCGAGGTCGCACACGAAATCCGCAATCCGCTGACAGTGATGAAGCTGCTGTATCATTCGCTGGATTTGAAGTTTCCGGCTGGCGACCCGCGCGCAAAGGACGCCCGGATCATTGACGCGAAAATCGAGCACCTGAACAAGATCGTCGAGCAGATTCTCGCGTTTGCGCGCACAACCGAGCCCAAGCTTGTGCCGGTGAATTTGAACGAATTAGTGGACGAGCTTGGATTACTTGTGCGGCACAAGCTGGCGAATCAAAACATCCGGCTGGTCCGCCAATTGCAGCCGGATTTGCCGGTCGTGATGGGTGACGCGCCGCAACTGGAACAGGTGTTTCTGAATTTGATCCTCAACGCCGCCGGGGCCATGCCAGGCGGCGGGACACTCACGGTCGAGTCCAAAGCCATTCATTTGCCGCGGAGCAATCTGCGGGCAACACACGTCACGGTGGAATTCAAGGACACTGGCGGTGGCATGAGCAAGGAAGTTCAAAAACGCGCCTTCACCGCAGTTTTGAGCACAACGAAGGCCAAAGGAACAGGATTGGGTTTGGCCATCGTTGGCCGCATTATTGAAACCCATCACGGGAATGTCCGGATCAAGTCACAAATTGGCTCAGGCACGACCATTCGCATCACTTTGCCGGTGAAATAAGCGAGTTGCGAGGCTGACTGACTTCCTGTTGGTTGCCTGAAACTTCGAATGTAATTCAGCCTCCTGATTTTCCAAACTCCGCTCATTGCGAATTCGGCCAGACACGTTATTTTCTTGCCAGACGTTGCCGTCGAGTTTATTCGACGGCGTTTCCAATTTTATGAATTACTCAAAGCTGGGATGGTGGGAACGATTTCAGAAGTATTACACTGAGTTTCCCAAGCTTGGGCTGGCCGTTGATTTGAGCCGGATGAATGTGGATGACACATTCTTCGCGGCGATGGAACCGCCAATGCAAAAGGCGTTTGCCAGCATGGCAGCGCTCGAATCCGGGGCTATTGCCAATCCGGATGAAAATCGGATGGTGGGACATTATTGGCTGCGGAACCCGTCGCTCGCGCCAACGCCGGAAATTCGCAAGGAAATTGAAGGCACCGTCGCCCGAATCAAAGATTTCGCTGCTAAAATTCACGCGGGTAAAATTCACGGCACTGGCGGGGCGTTCAAAAATTACCTTTTGATTGGTATTGGCGGGTCAGCACTGGGACCGCAATTCGTCGCCCACGCTTTGGGTGATCCACGTACCGACGAACTCAAACCCTTTTTCTTTGATAACACCGACCCGGACGGTATGGACAGGGTTCTTGCTACAATTGGATCCGATCTGGACAAAACCCTTTGCATTATCATTTCCAAGTCAGGCGACACCAAGGAGACACGCAATGGAATGCTGGTAGCGGAAAACGCTTTCAAGCACGCAGGCCTTCATTTCGGACAACACGCCGTCGCCATTACCACTTACGGCAGCGAACTTGATAAGCACGCCATGAAGAACAAATGGTTAACGCGATTTCCAATGTGGGATTGGGTCGGTGGTCGAACCAGCGAGTTGTCAGCGGTCGGGCTATTACCAGCCGCTCTGCAAGGAATTGACATAACTAATTTAATTTTAGGAGCTTGTGAATGCGACAAATCAACACGGCTGTATAACGTTAAAGTAAATCCAGCAGCCCAGCTTGCACTGGCTTGGTACGAGGCGGGTAACGGTAAAGGAACCAAAAGTATGGTCGTTTTGCCCTATAAAGACCGTTTAGAGCTGTTTTCAAGATATCTCCAGCAACTCGTGATGGAATCTCTCGGGAAAGAGCAAAATTTAAATCGGACTATTGTCAATCAGGGAATTATAGTTTTCGGAAATAAAGGGGCAACGGATCAGCACTCATATGTTCAACAGCTTAGGGATGGACTAAACAATTTCTTTGTCGTCTTTATTGAGGTTCTGAAGGATGGGAATAACCAAAATCTGGAGGTTGAACCCAAAGTGACATCGGGGGATTATCTTCACGGATCTTATCTGGGAACCCGCCAGGCACTCGCCGAAAAGGACAGGGAATCCGTCACCATCACAGTCAAAGAAGTTTCTCCCTTTGTGGTTGGAATGCTGATCGCCTTGTTTGAACGGGCTGTCGGCCTTTATGCATCATTAATCAACATCAATGCCTATAACCAACCGGGCGTCGAGGCTGGCAAGAAAGCTGCCGGCAAGGTGATTGAAACACAGCGCAAGGTGCTGGATTTTCTCTCCAAACAACCCGGCGCGGGGTTCAGCGTTGAAGAAATCTCCAAGGGAATTGGCGCAGAAGATGACATTGAACACATCTTCAAAGTATGCGAACATCTATCTACGAATCGGGGAATAATTATTTGTAACTTATTTGATACGAGCATGTTAAAACGGAAATATGCTATAATCTAGTTTCTAATGTTCGTTTATCCAAAACAATACGACGTGATTGTTGTCGGTGCCGGTCATGCCGGGATTGAAGCTGCATTGGCTGCTGCCAGAATGGGCTGTCAAACTTTGCTGCTCACCATGAACGTGGATACCATCGGACAGATGTCTTGCAACCCTGCTATCGGCGGACTCGCCAAAGGGCATCTGGCACGCGAAATTGATGCTTTAGGGGGAGAGATGGGCAAGGCCACAGATAAAACCGGATTGCAATTCAGGATGTTGAACACAAAAAAAGGTCCGGCTGTTTGGGCGCCAAGAGCTCAGTGTGACAAAAAGGCTTATCAATTTCGGCTTAAATGGGTCTGTGAATCGGAACCCAATTTAGATTTGAAGCAGGGACAAACGTCAAGAATTCTTCACAAGGACGGGGCAGCCTTTGGAGTCGAAACCACCCTTGAAGTCCAGTACCTCGGAAAGACAATAGTCATAACCACGGGAACATTTCTTCGTGGATTGATGCATGTTGGATCGAACCAGCAGCCTGGCGGACGAGCTGGTGATTTGGCCGCATTAGGCCTGTCGTCGTCACTCAAAGAAATCGGTATCGAGCTTGGCCGGCTAAAAACCGGGACCCCTCCACGACTTTTAAGACGATCAATTGACTTCTCCAAAATAGAAGCTCAATCGGGAGACGAGCCGGTTCCCTATTTCACATTTTGGAAGGATGATCTGTTCCACGTGGAACAATCGGCCAAAACTGTGTTTGACAGCTACCGTTCCGCAGGGAAATATCCGCCAGGATCAATTCTAGATAAAATCAATGGCCAATTGAGTTGTTTTATAACATTTACATCACAAAAGACCGCAGAAATAGTCCGCTCAAACCTACACAAATCTCCTTTGTATTCAGGCACTATTGAAGGAATAGGGCCAAGATATTGCCCGTCTATTGAAGATAAAATTGTAAAGTTTCCAGAAAAGGAGCGGCATCAAATTTTTCTTGAGCCGGAGGGGATTGAAACTGATGAATTTTATGTCAACGGCTTTTCAACAAGTCTGCCGTTTGAAGTCCAGGTGGAATTGGTCAGGACAATCATAGGCTGCGAAAACGCTGAAATCATGCGTCCAGCCTATGCCGTAGAATATGATTTCGCCTACCCAACACAATTACTGCCGTCCTTGGAAACAAAAACTTGCAAGAATCTGTTTTTAGCTGGACAAATCAACGGAACCTCCGGATATGAAGAGGCTGGCGGTCAGGGAATCGTCGCTGGGATTAATGCAGCCAGAAGAGTCAATTCCCTCGGTTCGATCATCCTTCGTCGCGACCAAGCGTATATCGGAGTCCTGATTGATGATTTGGTTACCAAGGGCACGACTGAACCTTACCGTATGTTCACATCGCGCGCTGAATATCGGCTTTTACTCCGTCAAGACAATGCCGACATGCGGCTTTCAGACATTGGGCATGAAATCGGGCTTTTGCCCGAGCGCAAGTATTCTATCTTTTACTCCAAACAGAAGACCATATTAGAAGAACTAACACGTTTATATTCAACACATTATGCATGCAATTGTTTGGCGAAAATACTCTCCAGACCCGAAGTTGGTTACAAAGATTTGCCGAATCGCAATGACGCTCTGTCCGAGGAAATAATCCAGCAAGTTGAAATTGCCATCAAGTATGCAGGTTATATCGAACGGCAGGAGGCGGAGGTTGAGAAATTCAAGAACTTGGAGGACAAGCAGATTCCCGACTCTTTTGAATTTTCGTCGGTGCCAGGCTTGCGTCTGGAAGCCCGACAAAAGCTTTCAAAAATTCGTCCCACCACCATCGGTCAGGCGGCCCGAATTTCCGGGGTGTCGCCCGCGGACATTAGCATCCTCATGGTTTGGTTAAAGCGTTGTGGCGGGGCTGGCAAACGAAACGATTTGTCAACCGATGACGAAACTTGCAGCGATTTGGAATCAGAACTCGAAGGCTAAAGTAAAGTGAATATTTGGCTGTCCGACATGGATTCGAACCATGAATAACGCCTCCAAAGGGCGCTGTGTTACCATTACACCATCGGACAAGCCAGAAAAACATTAAACTTTACGCGCCATTCGCGCAAAGGGAAAATCATTAATAACAATTTTTGCAAAGAAAGAAGGTTTGCCCGCAACATTTCCTGCCCGCAAAATGTCGCAATTCGTAATGAACAACGTTTCAATTGAAACAACTCCGCGCGTTGTCGCCGCCGTTCCTCCGGCTGTGTCGGCATCCGACTTTTCCAAGCCGGTCATGCGGCCAAAGAAAAGCGTACTCAAGCTTGCCGCCGGAGTGCTTAATCACGGTGGGCCGGGTTACCTGCAATTCGCCATCACGAACATTTGCAATGCGGACTGCGATTTCTGCGGTTTTGCCCGCTCCAAGTTTGATCCCAAAGCCCGGCACAGCGTGACGTTGCAGAAAACGCGCGACGTCATTGACATCGCCGTAAAAAATCACATCGGCTATCTGTTGTTCGTTGGCGGCGAACCGATGGTGCATCGCGATTTGCGTGCCATGACACGCTACGCGGCGGAGCGCGGGATTCATCCGATGATTTGCACCAACGGGGGGCTTTGGACTGAGGAAAACATGCGCGGCTTCGCCAGCGACGGCCTGAGCAGCGTGATCATGTCCATTGACGCGCACGATGTTTCCAAACACGAGAAGAACCGCGGCCTGCCGGATGTCTGCAGTAAAATCAAACGCGCCAACGAATTCTTCCACTCGGCCGGCATCCAGACCACCGCCAGCATCACGGCAAGCCGGTTGATTGACGATTATGACCGGCTCCCGGAATTTCTCGAATCCCTGGGCTTCAAAAGCTGCACGTTCAGTTATCCGCTGACTTCGCTGGCCAGCAGCTATCTCAGCTTCAGCGACAGCGGTCTGGTCAATTACTCGAAGGATGAATTGATTGAGGTGTTTGAGAAAATCAAACGGATGAAACAGCGCAGCGGGTTCCCGGTTGTCAATCCGGCGGAATCGCTGACCGAAATGCAGCGGCATCTGCGTGGCGAAAAGGAGAAGTTCGGCTGCCTCGGCGGGCACAAGTATTTTTATCTCGACTGGAAACTGGACCTTTACCGCTGTCATTTCTGGGAGAAGCCCATGTGCAAAGTGTACGAGTGGGATGACGCAAAACTCATTCGCGACGGCTGCACCCGCTGCATGATTGACTGTTACCGCGACCCGAGCGTGCTGCAATTCGCCGCCATCAGCGCCAGCGACGCCTTCAACAATTTGAAAAAGGGCAAACTGCTTTCGGCGGCAAAAAACATATTCGATTCGCGCAACCTGACTTCCCTCAAGGCCGTTTGGGAGGACCGCAAGTGGATTGGCGGGGTATAATTCCCGCAAATTCCCGCTTGTTATCCATCTCGTTCATGGTAAATTTGTGCCCCTTTTTATGAAGACGGACATTCATCCGAAATATGTGGACGCGGAAATCCGTTGCGCCTGCGGCAACGAGATCAAGACCCGCTCCACCAAGCCCTTGATCATCGTGGGCATTTGCAACGTGTGCCACCCGTTCTACACCGGCCAGCAGAAGTTCGTGGACACCGCCGGCCGCGTGGACAAATTCCAGCAACGTGCCGCCAAGACGCAAGCCGCCCAGGAAGCGTTCGCCGCCACCAAGAAGAAAAAGAAGTAGCTTTTTGCAAAAAAACCGCCCGCAGGAGTTCTTTAATTCCGCGGGCGGCATTGTTTTTGTGACTGGCAAAAATGACCAATAACGAAGCGCGAATGACTAAAGAATGACGAAATCCGAATCCAAACAAGCACGATGATTTGTCATTCAGACATTGGGTATTCTTTCGTCATTAGGATTTAGTCATTCGTCATTTCAAAAATGGATCTGCGACCGCACATTGAAAAATTCTCCCGGCGTTTTGCCGAGGTCGAGGCCGCGTTAAGCGACCCCAAGGTTTTCGACAACCCGCAACGCGCGCAGGAATTGTCCCGGGAATACGCCCGGCTCAAGGAGCTGGTTGCATACGGCAGAAGCTATTTGAAAACCCTAGCCCATCTGGACGAAAATCGCGCGCTGTTGAAAAGCGAACCGCCGGATTCCGAACTGGCCCAACTCGCCAAAGACGAGGCGGCCCGGCTGGAAATCGAGGAAAAACGTCTCGCGCAGCAAATCCAGTTCGGCATTCTGCCGCCCAATCCGACCGATTCGCGCAATACCATCATCGAAATTCGAGCTGGCGCCGGCGGCCAGGAATCCGCGCTGTTCGCCGCCGATCTTTACCGGATGTACACGCGCTATGCCGAGGCGCGCGGCTGGGAGGTGGAAACCATGGATTCCAACCCCTCCGATCTCGGCGGTTTCAAGGAAATCATTTTCGGCATCACCGGCACGGATGTTTTCAAGCGGCTGAAATACGAGAGCGGCGTTCACCGGGTCCAGCGCGTGCCCGCCACCGAGGCGCAGGGCCGCATCCACACGAGCACCTGCACCGTCGCCGTTTTGCCCGAAGCCCAGGAAGTGGACATCGAAATCAACCCGGAAGAATTGGAAATCAACGTCTGCCGTGCGTCCGGCAAGGGCGGTCAGGGCGTCAACACCACCGACTCGGCCGTGCAGATCATCCACAAGCCCAGCGGCCTTATTGTTCGTTGCGCCGATGAACGTTCGCAGCAAAAGAACCGGGTGAAAGCGTTAAAAGTCCTGCGCTCGCGCCTGCTGGAACGCAAAGTCACCGAGGAAAACGCGAAATATGCCGCGCAGCGCAAAGACCAGATTGGCAGTGGCGAACGCAGCGAAAAAATCCGCACCTACAATTTCCCACAAAACCGCGTCACCGACCACCGCGTTGAACTGACGCTATACAACCTGGCGAATTTCGTTGAAGGCGAACTCGATCCGATACTCGAGCCGCTGATGATACATGATTTGGAGGAAAAATTGGCGGCGTTAAGAGCGTGACAAGTGACGGGTGACCAGCCTTCGCCACGCTTCGGCATGGCAGGCAAGTGACAAGATTTGCCATCTCCCGCTGCTGTTACCCGACATCTGACCCATGATTAAAGGATTAATATTTGACTGTGACGGCACGCTGGCCGACACGATGCCGTTGCACTGGCGCGCCTGGCACATGATCACGCAGCGGTACGGACTCCATTTTCCCGAAGACCGCTTTTATTCGCTCGGCGGAGTTCCGGCGCGCGACATTCTCAAGCTGCTCGCGCACGAACAGGGCCGGTCGCTCGACCATATCGCCGTCGCGCACGAAAAAGAAGAAGCCTACCTGACGACGCTTTCGCAAGTCGAACCCATCCACGCCATTGTGGAAATTGCGAAGGCGCATCACGGCAAAATTCCGATGGCGGTCGCATCCGGCGGCACGGAAAAAATCGTCATCCTGGTGCTGGAACGTCTGAATATCCGGCATCTCTTCGATGCCATTGTGACGGGTGAAATGGTGAAAAACCAAAAACCCGCACCAGACATTTTCCTCGAAGCGGCACGGCGCATTGGCGTGGAGCCAAAATTCTGCCGTGCCTACGAGGACACCGACCTCGGCCTGCAAGCCATCCGCGCCGCGGGCATGGAAGCCGTGGATGTGCGTGAACTGATCGCCAAGCGTTGAAGACTGTTTGGTTTGCGGCCTATCCTCACATTAGGCCACAGGTTCATCTTTTCGTATCCGGGGTAAAAGCTTCAATAAACATTTTGTCGAAAAATAGACCAAAGTGTAGACAAATATAAAATATGCCCCAAACCCAACGACGAGAGCCAAACATCCAAGAACAAATTGAAGGATAGCGTTGGTAATACCAAAACTCTGTAGAACGACCATCGGTAAAAGAGGTGGCATGGAAAGCAAGAAACCAATCTCTGCCCATGTCTCTGCCCATGTGTGTGACTGCCACCAATATGGATGCCAACCCGGCTCGGGCCTCCAGTGCCACATAAGACTCTGAACCATTGAGAAGACCAAAAGTAAACAAGCCATGGCTGCGATGTTCCTAGGAGCTTTCACGGTGGCCTAACAGTTAATGGATAGCGAGTTGCGCAATTGCGGGACAGCTGTCCGGTTTCATGGAGCCGACATTATTCCGGGTTTAAGTAATTGTCCAGTATTGGCTTTGTAGCGGCAGCGGTGGGTTCATGGGTCGCGATTTCAAATTTGAGATTTGGAATTTCAGATTTCAGATTATTCCTGTTCCTTCTCCTCCGCTTGCCGGCGCAGTGGATGGTTGGCGGGCAGATTTCCCAGCAGTCGTTTTTGAAAAGCCGTGGCGCGCTGTTTTTGATCCTGTTCCTTGCGAACCCGCTCATTGAGATGACGCTGGCCTTTGATCTCTGAATTTTGGAGCGAGTCGGCCCAGCCGCGCAACTGGCGCGAACAGTTTTCGGCTGTGGATTTCAAATTTGAAATTTCAGATTTCAAATGTTTCGCCCAGTCCCGACGCAAGAGCAGGCAAAGCATGGAGCGGACTTCGCCCGCCGAGCCGCGAGCGATGTAGATGAACGCGAGCAGTTCGTTCGTCGTCCCACGCTCGAAACCCTCGGCGATGTTGTTGGAGACGGACAAGGCTGCGCGCTCAAGCTGGTCGCGGAAGGAAAGCCTCATGCGAGGCGGCGCATTTTCGAGAAAATCATCAGTTTGCTCATATAGCCTGGCCGCCTCCTGCCACACCGGCAGGTCTTCAAAACGCTGATAGGTCATGATTTGATCCTTCCACTTTTATTTCAAATTTGAAATTTCAGATTTGAAATCTGTCCGCGGTGGTTCAATTCCCATTTATATTGTCAACCCTGTCCCAGCTTCTTCGATTTTTCCGTCGCGGCGCGGACGGCGCTCATCACGGTGGCGCGCAGTTTGCCTTTTTCCAGTTCATGCAAACCTTCAATCGTCGTGCCGCCGGGGCTGGTGACCTGGTCCTTGAGTGCACCGGGATGCTGGCCGGTTTCCAGGACCATCTTGGCCGCGCCCAAAATCGTCTGCGCCGCCAGCTTCGTCGCAATGTCGCGCGGCAAACCGGCTGCCACCCCGCCATCACTCAGCGCCTCGATGAATTGATAAACATACGCCGGGCCGCTGCCGCTCAAGCCCGTCACGGCATCAAGCAACGATTCCTTCACTTGAAACGCGATGCCGACGGCGGAAAGAAGTTTCTTCGCCAGTTCGCCGTCCGCCGCCGTCGCGGACTTGCCAAGCGCAAACGCCGCCGCCGCTTCGCCCACGAGCGCGGGCGTGTTGGGCATCACGCGAATGACCCGCGTGCCGGCGGGCAGCGCCGCTTCCATTTTGGCGAGCGTCACCCCGGCGGCGATGGAAATCAGCAGATGTTCATTGGTGAAATTGCCGCGCTGTTCGGCCAGAACCACGGCGACCTGGTCGGGTTTCACGGCCAGAATCAGGACGTTGGCGAATTTCAAAACGTCGGCACTGGATGCGGTGGTTTGGGCGCCGGTTTTCTTAGTGAAAGCGTCGCGCGCCGCCTCAGATAAATCGCTGGCGAGGATTTCCTTTGGGAAAACAATTTCCGCGCGAATGAAGCCACGCGCGAGCGCCGTGGCCATTTTGCCCGCGCCGAGAAAGCCGATGGTGAGTTTGTTTGCCATGGAAATTGTGTAGCAGGCCATATTGCCCAGCGAAAGCGAAAACGCGCCGGTAAATTCGCGGCTTGAATTTGCGCAAACTCAATCTATTTTAAGTCCGGCACAAAAAGTCTGTTGAATTTTCAGTTTTTACGCAATGTCAGGCAACCGTCGCACATGGGACACGTTTGAAGCGATGAAGCTCGCCGCCGAAGAGGGCGACGCGCAGGCGCAGTGTTATCTTGGCGTCTGTTTTCAAAACGGCCAGGGCGTGACCCAGGATTATCACGAGGCGGTGAAATGGTTCCGTCGTGCGGCCGAACAGGGCGATCCCGTCGCGCAGTGTTACCTCGGCGTGTGTTATTTGAACGGCGCCGGGGTGCCGCAGGAATTCGGCGAGGCGGCCAAGTGGTTGCGCGAAGCGGCGGAACAAAATGACCCCGCCGCGCAATTTAACCTCGGCATGCTCTATGAAACCGGCCAGGGTGTGACGCAGAATTACGCCGAAGCGGTGAAATGGTATCGCGAATCAGCGGAGCGCGGCTACCCGGCGGCGCAATTCAATCTGGGAGTTTTTTACGAGACGGGCCAGGTCGTGCCGCAAAATTTCAAACTGGCCGTAAAATGGTATCGCGACGCCGCCGAACAGGAATGCGCGCCCGCGCAGTGCAATCTCGGCCTTTGTTACCAAACCGGACGCGGCGTGGAGCAAAATCAGCAGGAGGCCGTGAAGTGGTTCATCCGTGCCGCGCGGCAAGGCGACAAAACCGCCCAGCACAACCTCGGGTTGCACTACGCCGCGCAGGAAGTCACCGAAATCACTGAGGGCGCCGGGGCGGCCGAGGAATCGCCGCAATAAAAATCAGCGCGCGAGTTCCGCGAGTTTTCCGGCCGCCTTGCTGGAATCAATTATTTCCACCGCCAATTCCCAGCCTGCCGCCAGCGACTTCGTTTTGTCCGCAACAAACAACGCGGCGGCGGCGTTGAGCAAAACCGCGTCGCGCTTTGGTCCGCGTTCCTCACCCCGCAGGATGCGGCGGATGATGGCGGCGTTCACTTCGCGGTCTCCGCCCCGAAGATCGGCCAGCGTGGCCGGTTGCAGGGGAAACAGTTCGGGTGACAATGTTGAACAAACCACCGCCTGTTCCTGATAAAACTCGGCAATCGTGGTCGGCCCCAGCGGCGAAAGTTCATCGAGATACCGAAGGGACCCGGCTTCATCCCGCACCGCGCCGCAAACCACCATGGCGCGGCGGACCCCGAGAGATTGGAGGACTTGGGCGAGAGGTTCGCAAAGATCCGGGCGCGGCACTCCCACCAGCATCGCGGTTGGCCGGGCCGGATTCAGCAGCGGGCCGAGGAAGTTGAAGATGGTGGGCTGGCCGCGTTCGGCGCAGAGCTTGCGCGCCGGAATGATGTGCCGAAATGCCGGATGATATTTGGGCGCGAAGAAATAAGCAAAATTGTGCCGGTGAAGCGAACGGACGGCGTCCTCTGGCCCCAGATCAAAAGGAATCCCCAGCGCTTCCATGACATCCGCGCTGCCGATGGGTGAAGTGCTGGCGCGGTTGCCATGCTTGGCGACCAGCACCCCCCCCGCCGCCGCCACGAGCGCGACGGTCGTGGAGATATTAAAGGTGCTCAGGCGATCGCCGCCGGTGCCGACGACGTCGAGGATTTCCCGCGCGCGGGTTTCGGCATCGAGCGACGGTTGAATTGATTTGTCACGCAGGGCGCGGGCGAACGCGGCGATTTCTCCGGGGGTTTCGCCTTTTTGCGCCAGCGCGCTCAGGAAATCGGCTTTGTCGGCGGCCGGAACTTTTTCATCAGTCAATTGTTCAACCGCCAGGCGGACTTGTTCGTCCGCGAGCGAACGCGCAGCAGCAAGTTGTGGAATGAACTTCTCAAGCATGGGACAATTCTAAGCCCTGGCGCGCCCGGCTCAAACCGAAAGTGCGCGCGGATGAAAGCGTGGACAGTTGCGCAAAATCAAGTAACTTATCGGGCGCTGACGCTGTCTAAAACGGCGACAGCGGACGAATTACAATCTTATGGCAGAAAACCGGAGCAATCATTGGATGAAGTGGACTATCGTTATGGTGGCCGCCGGCGCGGTCGTTGCCGGCGGCGTTTGGTATTTCCAACGCGGCCACACCGACGCGCCGGATTACCAGACCGTCACGGTCACCCGGGGAGATTTGACGCAGGTGGTGACGGCGACGGGCACGCTCAATCCGGTGGTGAACGTGACGGTGGGCAGCCAGGTTTCGGGCATCATCAATAAACTCAACGTGGATTACAATTCCATGGTGAAGTCCAACGAGGTCATCGCGGAAATTGATCCTTCGACTTATCACGCGGCGGTCGAGCAAGCCACAGCCGATCTGATTAATGCGAAGGCGAATTTGGAATTGCAGCAGGCCGAGGCGGAGCGCAGCAGCGAACTGTTCACGAACAAGTTGATTTCCAGTTCCGATTACGACACCGCCATCGCCACGTTGCACGAGGCCGAAGCCACGGTGCAAATCAAACAAGCCTCGCTGGACAACGCGAACGCAAATCTGGGTTATTGCAAAATCCGTTCGCCGGTGGATGGCATAGTGATTTTGCGCGCGATAGACCTCGGCCAGACGGTGGCGTCCAGTTTCAACACGCCAACGCTTTTTCAAATCGCGAACGACCTGACGAAAATGCAGATTGACGCCAATGTCTCCGAGGCCGACATCGGCACGGTCGAGGAAAAACAAAACGTCACCTTCACGGTGGACGCTTTTCCGAACCGCACCTTCAGCGGTCAAGTCGTGCAAATCCGCAATTCCCCCACCAACGTGCAAAACGTCATCACCTACGACACCGTCATTACCGTCGCCAATCCCGATTTGAAATTGAGACCGGGCATGACGGCAAATGCGTCCATCATCACCGCCCAGCGTTCCGGTGTGTTGAAAATTCCCAACGCCGCCCTTCGTTTCCGGCCGCCGGAGCCTTTCACCAACCAGACGTTTGCCGCGCAATGGCTGGCGAAAATCGGTTTGGGTGGGCAAACAAAACCCGCCGCCACCAATGCCGTCCCAACCGCGAAAGCCGGCGAGACTAACCAGCCCGGTGTTACCGCGAATAGCGAGGCACCACTCACGGGCAATGAACCGCCGCAGGAGTTGTTCCGGCGCGTCCGTGACATGCGCGAGCGCGGCGAAGAAGTGCCTCCGGAAATCCGTGCGAAAATCCGCGAATTATTTCAAAATGGCACGCTGCAAATGCCCGGCGGCGGCGGACCGGGTGGAGGCGGCAACGCCGGCTTCCGGGCAAACACCAGTTCGCAACCCGTGATGCGCACCGTTTACCTGCTCGTGCCCGGAGCGTCCTCCGGCACCGCCCCCGCACTGCAGCCCGTGCGCGTCAAAACCGGCGTCAGCGACGGCGCCTTCACGGAAGTCAGCGATGGCCTGAAAGAAGGCGACGCGGTCATCACCGGCATGAAGTTGCAGTCCCAGAACTCCGGCGCTGCCACCGGCGGAGCGAACCCTTTCGGCGGTGGCGCACGGCGGTTCTAACCGGGTAAATGTTCGCATGAAGCCCATCATCAAGCTGGAGGACATTCACAAGACCTACCAGACCGGTGAGGTCGAGGTGAGGGCCGTACGTGGCGTGTCACTGGAAATTCATCAGGGGGAATTCGTCGCGCTGATGGGCGCCAGCGGCTCCGGCAAATCCACCATGATGAACATCATCGGCTGTCTCGACCATCCGACGGGTGGGCATTATTGGCTCGACGGCATTGACGTTTCCACGCTCGATCGCGACGCGCTCGCGGACATCCGTAACCAAAAAATCGGCTTTGTCTTTCAGGGATTCAACCTGCTCTCACGCACGTCCGCGCTGGAAAATGTCGAACTCCCGATGCTTTATACGCGCCAGCGTCTGAATGGTGCAAGCCTGCGAGAGCGGGCGACGCAGGCGCTGGAAACCGTCGGCCTGGGGGATCGCGCCGACCATACGCCCAACCAGCTTTCCGGCGGCCAGCAGCAGCGCGTGGCCATCGCCCGTGCCCTCGCCAACCGCCCGGCCCTCCTGCTCGCCGACGAACCCACGGGCAACCTCGATACGCGCACCAGCGTTGAAATCATGGGCGTGTTCCAAAAGCTCAATGAACAGGGCATCACCATCGTCATGGTCACCCATGAGCTGGATGTGGCACAATATACGAAGCGAATGATCGTCATGCGCGATGGCCGGGTGGTCAGTGACACGCCGGTGGCCAGGCGTTTGAATGCCGAGGACGAATTGCGCAAGGTGCAACAGGAACAGCAGGCCGCCCAGTTGGCCGGTTGAATTATGAGATATTGGGCCATCATCAAAATCGCCTTTCGCGCATTGCGTCGGAACAAAATGCGCACGATTCTGACCATGCTCGGCATCATCATCGGTGTGGGCGCGGTCATCGCCATGGTGGCGCTCGGACGGGCCGCCAAGGTGCAAATCCAGGCGCGCATCGCCGCCCTCGGCCAGAATGTCGTCGTGGTTTTTTCCGGCAGTGTCAATAAGAATGGCGTTTTCACCGGTTTCGGCGGCGCGGGCACACTGACCGTCGAAGACGCGCTGGCAATTCAAAATGAGGTCCCCAATATTGCCGCGGTCAGTCCGGAGGTCCGCAGCAGCGCGCAAATCATGGCGGGTGAAAACAACTGGAGCACCTCGATCATGGGCGAAAGCGTTGATTATCTTCCCGTCATTCGCCAATGGGACTTCGCGGAAGGCGAAATATTCACCGAAGCGGATGTTCGTTCCGCCGCCAAGGTCTGCGTGCTCGGCAAAACCACGGCCGACAAGCTCTTCCCGGATGGCGGGGCAGTGGGCCAGATCATCCGCATCAAAAATGTTCCCGTCAAAGTCCTGGGCGTGCTCAAGCCAAAAGGTGTTTCCATGATGGGCCAGGATCAGGATGACACGGTGATCGTGCCCTATACCACTGGCATGAAACGTTTTGCTGGCGTCACCGTGCTTCGCACCATCAATGTGTCGGCGGTCAGCTCCGACCGCGTTGCGGATGTCATCGACGGCATGACCCAGTTGCTTCGTCAACGGCATCGCATCCAGGCCGGTCGCGACGATGATTTCATCATCCGCAATCCGCAGGAGTTTTTCGAGGCCCAAAACGCCGCCACCGATACCATGACCGCGCTGCTGGCCGGCGTGGCCACCATTTCGCTGATCGTCGGCGGCATCGGCATCATGAACATCATGCTGGTCAGCGTCACCGAGCGGACGCGCGAGATCGGCATCCGCATGGCCGTCGGCGCGCGTGGTCACGACATCCTCC
>JBEKXN010000034.1:0-42696 GCA_049511835.1 Verrucomicrobiota bacterium
CGGCAATAATTCGCGTTCGTAATCCAATTTGAAACCGGCGCGTTCGCTTAAAAATTGTTCCACGACCCCGCTGTTTTCCTCCGGCTCAAGGCTGCACGTGCTGTAAACCAGAACCCCGTCGGGGTTTACCCATGGCGCGGCTCGTTTGAGCAAATCAAGCTGCGTGTTGTGCAAACGCCCAATTTCCTTCAGCTGGATCCGCCAGCGCAAATCCACGCGGCGGCGCATCACGCCGGTGTTCGAGCACGGGGCGTCCACCAAGGACACGGTCGAACAATTTTTCCTCACCCTGTTGCGGTTCGAGTTTGCAAACGGCGAGCAGCATGCCATCCTCTGCTTCGGGATACTCGAAGATTTTGCCTTCGTAATTGTGCAACAGCGCACACCCGGCGTTCCCGCCGGGCACGGATTCCGGGCAGTGGTGGCGAACGATGATTATTTTTACGGTTTGGGCGCTTCGCCGGGCGGCGCGTTGGTTCCGGGCGGTGAATATTTGGCGAAAACTATTTTGCCGGGACGGCGTTGGTCGCTGTGGAAACCGTGGACGGTGCAGTAGTAGTTGCGGTGGCTGTATTCGCGGCCACCTGGTCGGCAGCCGTCTTCTTGTCTGCTTTGCTCTGCGCTTTTTGCAGGTCGAGCAGCTTTTGGACTTCCACGGAAGGCTTGCCGTATTTGCCATCCGTCCAACGGTAGAGCCGGCCTTCGCTGTCATTGAGAAACGCCCAGACGAACCAGACCACAAACGCGAAGAGGAGCAGTTTAGGCCAGAGGGAGGGTTTCTCGGCATACGCATCCGCCGCGCTGAAGGTGGATCCCGGCGGCAGAGCCGCCACCCCCGTCAGCGCGCCGCCGAACGGTACATTCATTTTTGCCTTGGCGTTCACCGCCCAGCCGTTGGCGTCGAGGATCGGGCCGAGATTCCGCTTGCGCAATTTCAACCAGGCGATGGCCATGGATGGCGCGGATATCACCAGCATGATGCCAATGACAACCAACGGAACCTGCCACGCCTCAAATTTGCCAAGGAAACCCAAGAGACCCGCAAATGCCGCCGCCAAAGTGCCCAAGGCCAAACTGAGCAAGGCGATGACACTGGGATCAAATGCGGGTTTAGCCGGAGCTGCCGGGGAAGCCGGAGTGGCTGGCGTATTTGCAACGGTAGCCAATTGCGCATTGGCATCAGCCTCCTCAGCGGCGGCCTTTTTGGCGGCGTGTTCCTCAATCAGGCGCACGAGCTTTTTGTAAGGCGACCAGAACGCCTGCCGAATGCTGATCGGGTTGTCCACGATCTTGGTGATGGTGGCATCCCAGTCACGGCCTTTGCGGTCGTAAAAAATTCCGTTGCGGCCGACGATGAGGTTGTCGGAATCGCCGCCGGTGAACGCGGCGACGATGGACAATTTTTCTCCACTGCCTTTGCGCACGCAATCGCAGTAGGCGAGATAGGTGCCAGCCATGCCCGCCATGGCGGCGTGCTTGCCGGCGTCATCCACGGTGAGGCACAGGTCGCAACTGCGCTGGTCGAGATAAAGCGTGCCCGCCTGGAAAATGGCTTTGTCCTTCCGGCCATAAAAATCGGCAAAGTTGACAAAGTTGCGACAAAGTCTGGCCAGATCGCGGTGGTAGTGAATCAGGCGGTGCAGGCCGATCACGGCCTGGGCATGGCCTTCCTCGGCCTTGTCCTTGCCAATGAGCGCGGTCAGGGTGTCCCTGGCTTTGGTGGCAAGAATTTCCCGCGTGCGTTTCAACCCGATTTTTTCGACCGCACCGCCGGTCTTGCCCGCGTTCCAGGCATCGAAAGCGGCGAGTTTGCCGACCAGCGCGCTCCAATCCGCCTCGGTCAGCACGGTCCGGGCGCCGAGCAGCGGCACGATGGCATTGGTTTGCAACGAGGCGATGGCGTTGGCCCACGCCGGGTTGATGCCTTGCGTCAGCGGCAGCGGCGTGGTGGCTCCGACCTGCGCCAGCGGCAGGCTGGCGATGTCGGCATGCGTGTTGGTCAGTTCTTTGGCACTCAAGACCGCGTATTCCTTCTCATCGCGGTTCAGCGCGTTGATGGAGCGCGGATCGAAGGCGGCAAGCCGGCCGCGCGCAAAATAGTCGTCCACCTTGGCTTTGACGGCCTTGACGGCACCTGAGGCGGCTTCGGTGTTCAAGCCCAGCGGCAACACGGCGGCGTCGCCTTCGGCCTTTTTCCACCAATCGGAGTAAGCCGCGGCATCGGAGAAAAACCGATCCACCTTGGCCTGGCTGACGCCGGGCTTGCCACTGGCATCGGTATCCGCGCCCAGGCAGGTGATGATATCGGCGATGACCGCCTTGGTGACGTCGTCACTGGCGGAATCGGCGGGCACGATGCCGTCGCCGTTGAACGGTTTGGCGGCGAAGGTCTGCGCGGCGGCGGCAGCTTCGTCAATGGTGATTTCCGCGCTGTCCGTCTTGCCCAGAACCTGCCGGGCAAAACTGGCAATCAGTTTACCCTCCGGATTGGTGTCGTTGATCGCCGCCGGACGCAGCGTCGGGTTGCCTTTGAGCAGGTCATCCGGGTTTTTGAGCAGGCCACCAGCCCATTTGACTGCGGCAATCAGTTCCGGTGCGCGGACGCGACCGTCCTTGTCCGTATCAATGAGCGCGAGCGTGGTTTTGTCAAACTCGACGCCCGTGGTGGGACAGGCCAGTGCGACCCAGAGTTTCTGGTCGAGCTGGTCGAGGTTGAGGAGGTCCGCTCCCGAGTTGAGAACGACCTGGTTGAAGCCGCCGGCGCGGAAAAATTTCCATTGATGATTCATATTGGTCGGATGTCCGAATTTGCGGGAAGGTTAATCACGAAGGCGCAGAGATACCAAGAAAACTTTGCGCTTGGGAAACCGGCGATGTGACAGGTTCACTGAAGCGCGGCGATGATTTTTTCAGGCGCGCGGGTTTGGCTTTAACTGTTTCGCGAGGCATAACAAATTTTGTTACCGCGACCCGCCGCAAATCTCGAAATAGGTTTTGAATGTTTGAAATCTTTCTTGGGCACTCATTCGAGAGTTTGGTTGTTTTACTGTTGTTGGGTGCAAACAAACACCTTTGAGGCGCGAGCCTAAACTCCGCCAGACCCCGCTCCCGATGCAAATTACTTGTTCTGGTCTTGCCTCAACAATTTGTTCACTGGCGTAAAAATCCCAACTTGTCTGCAATGCCAGCGCCAAAACCTCTGATGGCGGCTTATTTCGTCCGGGCAAATAAAGAGCTGCCAGAGAACCATCAATTAGCCATATTCCATTTTGCTTCAATCCATCAAGAAGTTGGAGCTTATTGACGGCGGTGTTCATCCACGTTTCGCAAAACTTCAATGGGTTCAATATCATTGCCGGGGACTTCCCGTAGCTTTTCGTGGCAATTTTCCAACGAACCCATTTGGGAAATTATGCCGCATTAAACCAACTCCGGCTCCTCGATTTCCTTTGGCGGCGGGGAAAGCGGCGTGCCATCGGGGGCTTCGGGATACTCGAAGATTTTGCCTTCATAGTTGCGCAGCACCACGCGGTCGGCGTTGTGGCTCAAAACGTAGTCCGGATTGATGGGCACCTTGCCGCCGCCGCCGGGGGCGTCAATGACGTATTGCGGCACGGCGTAACCGGTCGTGTGGCCGCGCAACTGCATCATGATGTCCAGGCCCTGGCGGACGCTGGCGCGCAAATGTGCCGAGCCGGAAATCAAATCGCACTGGTAAAGGTAATACGGCTTCACCCGGCACATGAGCAGCTTCTGGATATGCGCCTTCATCACCGTTACCTCATCGTTGACGTGCTTGAGCAACACAGACTGGTTGCCGAGCGGAATGCCGGCATCGGCGAGGCGACCCAGCGCGTCGCGGACTTCGGTCGTGAGTTCGCGCGGATGGTTCGAGTGAATGCTCATGAACAGCGGGTGAAATTTTTTCAGCATCGCACAGAGTTCGGTCGTGATGCGCTGCGGCAGGAACGTCGGGATGCGCGAGCCGATCCGCAGGAATTCAACATGTTTAATCGCCCGCAACCGGCCCAAAAGTAGTTCGAGCTTTTCGTCGCTGAGGAGCAAGGGGTCGCCGCCGCTCAACAGGACATCGCGGACCTCCGGATGTTGCGCGATGTAGGCGATTTGCTTGTCAAATTCGGGATGAAAATCGTAACCGGTCGCGTTGCTGACGAGCCGCGAGCGCGTGCAATAACGGCAGTACGCGGCACAACGGTCGGTGACGAGGAACAGCACGCGGTCGGGATAACGATGCACGAGGCCGGGCACGGGCGAGTGGGAATCTTCGCCGCACGGGTCGCTCATTTCCCACGCTGCGGTGTGGGTTTCCTCAATGCGCGGGATGACCTGCTGGCGGATGGGGCAATGCTCGTCCAGCGGGTCAATGAGATTGAAAAAATACGGCGTGATGGCCAGCGCCAGCTTGTGGTTCGCCAGTTTCGCGCCGGCGAATTCCTCCGGCGTGAGCGTGGGCATGAAGCGCTGCAGTTGCTCCGGCGTGGTGATGCGATGTTTGAGCTGCCAACGCCAATTGTTCCAATCAGCGTCGGGAACATCGCGCCAAAAGCCGCGGCCGGCGGAGTGAAATTCCTTCAAGGATTGGAGTCGGTGGTCCGCTGGCGGCTCCCCGCCATTCGCCGGTGAATTGTCATCCTTCATCATTTTTTCAGTAACGAACTATAAGTTGGAATTGCGGCCTGTCAAGTTGACCGCTTTCGCGTCCGTCGCGTTCAAGCGCGGTTGAAAATCAGGGGGACACACCGCCCGGTTTGATGGCTGATTCGATGGCCCGCCGTTGCGCATCGAGCGCGTCCAATTTCTTCAGCGTATCGGTCATGGCCGGCCCGGACGATATTACCGGCGGATGTTTGCCGAGGCGCAGCACGGGGGGGGTGCGTTTAGCCGGTTCGAGATAATCCGCCAGGGCACGGCGATATTCGTCGGTCAAAACCACGAACGGCGGGGCCATGCGCAGTTGCGAGATTTCAAGGTCGCGCAATTTGGTTTGAAGAATCGCAAACTGCCGCGACCGGTTGAAGTTGCGGAGGACGGCCTGGAGCGAAATTTCCGCGTGCGCGGGCAGGGCGTTCGAGGCCGTGCGCATTTCCACCGGCACACTGAGAATTTCGTCAAGCTTGTCGCGGCTGACCGCGGGCGTCCAGGCCGGTCCCGGATCGCGCGCAACGAAGCTCACGACCTGCACCGCCCACCATTTTTCCACATCGAGCGGCCGTGGAAAATTTTCACGGAACGCGGTTTGGAACGCCACCTGCCAGTTGTAAAATTTCGGCAGGGTTTCGAGCAGCGCGCGCAAATGCGCCGGGCCGTTTTTCAATGCCAGCAATTCGTTGACGAACAATTGCGCGCTGGCACGATAGACACCGTCGTCGTCGCCGGCCAATTGCGCGTCGGTTGGCCAGCTCAATTGTTCAAACGTCAGCACGGCGTGATCGCGCAACACGCGCCGCGCGCCGGCAAGCGAATCCAGGCCGCGGGCGGTTTTGACAGTGCGGCTGACCGGCAGGCCGTTCACCACTTTGTCCGGCGATGACAGGATGATTTCCTGCCAGGTGGTCGCGAGCAATTCCTGTGACAAACCATCCGTGAGCCAGGCGGGAATCTCCGCGGAACGCGCGCGGGCATCGTGGTTGGCGAATTCCAGCAGCAGCACGCCGGTCATCGCCCGCAGGTAACGGGTGCGCGACAAAACGTCGGGCAGCCGGACTTGATAGTCCCAACCATCCGGGGAACGCTGGGAGACGATGGTGACGCCTTCATTCGTTGACTGCGCCGGGTGCAGCGCGAGAAAAATTTCCCCGGGCGGCGGCGTGGGGAAATCCAGCCTCCGGAGTTCGGGGTTGAGTTCGCGCCCCAGTGATTCCTTGATGCGCTCGGCGGAGACGGCCAGCAGCGCGGGTTCCAGCCGGACAAAATCGGTATTGGTGGCGATTCCCGGCATGGCCGCCAGCCGTGATCCCGCCAGGCGGGACGGCGCACCGGTGACGATGAACTGACCGGAAACGCTGCGCGCCGAACTCGTGTCCGGAAATGAAGTTTGCGCGCGGGCGAACCACGGGAAAACCACCGCGCAAAAAACCAAAAGGTTTTGAGTTGTTAAACCGTTGAACCGCTGAACCGGCGAGTCATCAAACCGACGCAACGGCGCACCGATGCAATCATGTAACTTCCGGATCATTTTCCAGCCGCCTGGTCCGGTGTTTTCACCGGAGCGGATTTGGTTTCGCTTTTTCCCGGTTTGCTTTTGCCACCGGACGAATTTGACGTAGCAACATCTTTTTTCGCGGCCTGTTTGTAGCCTTCGCTGCGGTAATCGGTGGTGTAAAAGCCGCTGCCCTTGAAGAGCAGCCCGGCGCCCGCGCTGATTTTGCGTTTCACACGCCCGCGGCCCCATTTTTTCCGGCCGCAAAGTTCCTTCGGGCAAATCCGCAACGGCCCGGCGGAGATGGATTGAAAGGCTTCAAATTCATGCCCGCATTTTTCGCAAATGTATTCGTAAGTCGGCATGATGTTTCGCGAACGGCCCGCTCCGGCTGCAAATTAAATTGAAAATTTCAACAGCGCGCGTCACTGCGCCGGCAAATTTGTCGCCGTTGCGGGCGCGTTGGCCGGCAATGGAATGACGTGGATGGAGCCATCGGAGCTGACCTCGACGTTCAAATCGTAGTGCGGCGGTTGCGCGGGGGCGGACGCCGTGCGCTGCATCAGCAATTGCGCGCCTTTTTGCTGTGAACCGGGTTCGGAGCCTTCGCGCAGCCATTGCAAGTGGCGGGCGATGAGCAGATCGTCCTTCAATTTTTTGACCTGGGCGCGCACCGTTGACAGGTTGTTGAACTTGCTTTCCAACTCGGCTTTGGCGGCCGTTTGCCGCTGTAATTCCTTTTCGAGAAAGGCGTTGTTGGTTTCAGAGCCGGCGAGTTTTTGTTGTGTGTCGGCGATTTGCGCGTTCAGGCTGGCAATGGCGTTGGTGAGCGCGGCGGCGCGCTGGTCAAGCATCTGATTTCGCGTTTCCAAACCGGCAATACGGCTGTTGAGACTGGCGACTTGGTCCTGGGCGCTTTGGAGCGAGGCCTTGGTGCTGGCCAGCGTGTCGGAGGTTTCAGTGAATTGGTTGCTGAAGGTGAGCGCTTCCTGGCGGCTGCTGGCAAGGTCATTGGTCAGCATCAGATTGACCTGGCGGAGTTCGTCGAGATTGGCGGTGGCGGCGACCAATTGGTTGGAAAAGTCGAGAATCGCGTCGGCATCTTTTTTGAGCCGTTCGTCCGCCGCATTTTTCGTCGCAAACAAAACAATTGCCAGCCCGCCACAGACCACGGCAAGAATGACAATTCCAAGTTTTGTCTTCATAACGCTTTCCCAAATGGCTTGGCGGAACAAACCTGGCGGGTGCCCCTCAATGCCGCGCTACTTTTCGGGCGTTGCATCAGGCGCGTTGGCGGCGGCTGCCGCCGCCGCTGCCGCTGCCGCCGCTTTCAAATCCGCATCCAGAATTTGCACATCTGCGGCTTTCCTCAACTTTTCCAAATAAGCCGGGGCAAGTTTTTCGGTTTTTTGTTGCGTCAGGAAATCCTTGATTCTGGCGGCGATAGTTGCGTCACTCGACGGCACTTTGTCAGTCAGCGCCAGTTTTTTGGCCGGAGTTTTGTCGAGCAATTTGATGATATGGTAGCCGTAAGCGGTCGTGATGACGTCGCTGACCTGATTGTTGGTCAGTGAAAACGCCGCCGCCTCAAATTCCGGCGCCATCTGGCCGCGCGGAAACGCCGGCAATTCACCGCCATTGTCCTTCGAGCCGGGGTCTTCGGAGTATTGTTTGGCCAGCGCCGCAAAATCCGCGCCACCGCGGATGCGCTTGAGGAGGTCGTCAATCTGTTTGCGCTTGGCCTGTTGCTGATCCGCCGACAACGGCGCGTGCGTGACCGGGTCCATCGTCAACGACAAAAGGTGGCGGACATGAACCATTTCCGGCTGCTCAAAGTCCGCCAGATGATTAGTGTCGTCGTAAAATTGCTTCGCCTCAGCATCCGTAACGGTGACATTCAACTCCCGTATCTTTACAGCCTGCGCGGTGTTTTCCTGGGTGATCTTGGAGCGCAGTTCGGCAACCGTCAAGCCGATGGCTTTCATTTGCCGTTCGAGTACTTCCTGCGAACCGAAGCGTTCAAGCAGCGCGTTCATTTGCAAACTGGCCTTTTGGACACCATTGGTTCTGTCCGCATCCGTGGCTTTTTGCAACAAAAGCTGATCCTGGATAAGGCGGTCGAGCAACTGGCTTTCGATCTGGGTCAACTGCCCGGGTGGAATGGTCTGGCCGCGCGCGGCAGAGGTGGATTTAATCCCCATCATCACCTCATCCAATTCACTGCGTTTGATTTCAAAACCCTTGCCCCTGGCAATAACCGGGTCGCCAAACAACGCGGTCATCGCGGCTTGGGAGTTGCCGTTGGTCGCGGCGGGCGCCGGCGCGTTGGTGGTGGCATTGGCGGAAGCAGCATTAACGCGCGGCAGCGCGAACAAGGCCACGGCGAACGCGGCAGGGAAAATCAATTTTATTTGTTTTTTCATTTTTTTGTCTTCTTTCGAAATAACGGCGTTTACAATTTTACCACTTTCACATTACTGATGTCAGGGTCTTTCTGGAGTTCTTCGAGCACCGCCGGCGGCGGCGCGCTGTCGAGATTCAATACCGTCAACGCCAGCCCGCCGGCGGTGTCGCGCGTCAGGCTCATGTTGGCAATATTGACCTTGTGTTTGCCGAGCAGCGTGCCGAGGTGGCCGACGATGCCGGGCCGGTCCTTGTTGTTCAACAGCAGCAACGTGCCGCTGATGGGAATTTCCACCGGCGTGCTGAACAGCCGCACGATGCGGGGATTGTTCGGCGAGCCGAAAAACGTCCCGCCCGCCGACACCAGCTTTTTCCCGTTGCTGAAAATCTGCACGTGCAGCCATTCGTTGAAGGTGACCGGCTCATCTGATTTTTTCTCCTCGACGGTGAGGCCGATGCTGGCGGCGACGCTGCGAACGTTGACGTTGTTCACATCCTTGACCGCGCTGCTTTTCAAAAAACCAAGCAAAATCGAACGCGTCACCGGGTCAATGTTCGGCAACTGCCGCGCGTGGCCGCCGTAGGTGATGTAAACGCGGTCGGCGCCCGGCGGCGCAAGCTGCGCCAGCAGTTTCCCGAGCGCTTCGCCCAGCGGCAGGTACGGCTTCACCTGTTCGTAGGTCTTCGCGTCTAGGTACGGCAGGTTTACCGCGTTGCGGACCTCGCCCGTGAGCAGATAACCCGCGATGACTTCGGCGACTTCGATACCGCATTTTTCCTGCGCCTCCTCCGTGCTCGCGCCGAGGTGCGGCGTCAAAATCAGGTTCGCCTGCTTGCGATACGGATGGTCGGCGGGCAGCGGTTCAACGGCGTAGACATCCAGCGCCGCGCTGGCGACCTTGTTTGATTCCAGCGCCGCAATCAAATCCGCCTCAACGATGATTTCGCCGCGGGCGCAATTCACGATTTTCACGCCGGGCTTCATTTTGGCGAATGCGGCGGCGTTGAGCATATGCTTGGTTTCCGGCGTCACCGGCATGTGCACGGTGATGAAATCCGCCACGCGATAAACTTCATCCACGCTGTCGGCAAATTCCGCGCCGATGGCCTTGGCGCGGTCCTCGGTGAGGTACGGGTCGTAGGCGATGACACGCATGCCGAAGGCGATGGCGCGTTTGGCGACTTCGGTGCCGATGCGGCCCATGCCGAGCACGCCGAGGGTCTTGCCCATGAGTTCGGCGCCCTGGAAAAGCTTGCGGTCCCATTTGCCCGCGATCATGGAGGCGTGTGCCTGTGGCACTTTGCGTGCGAGCGAGAGCAGCATGGCAAAGCTCAATTCGGCGGTGGTCACGGTGTTGCCACCGGGGGTGTTCATCACCACGGTGCCATGTTGCGTGGCGGCTTTGATGTCCACGTTGTCCACGCCGACACCGGCGCGGCCAACCACGCGCAATTTCGGCGCGGCTTCGATGACTTTGCGCGTGACCTTGGTTTCAGAACGTACGACCAGCGCCACCGCGTCGGCGACGACGGGCAGCAATTCCGCTTCGGACAAGCGCTTTGGCAGCACGACGACTTGAAATTCAGGCCGCTGTTGCAACAGCGCGATGCCTTTTGGCGAAACCGGATCACAAATGACAATTTTCATATTGAAAAAGGAGCGCCATTCTAGGTCAGGCCCGCAATCAGGTCAAACAACGAATATGGGTATTTCAGCGAAGCAAACCACTCAACTTCCACCGGCCTGCCGGAACGAAAAAGCCGGGCGGCTCGGGTAAAGTCCGCCCGGCGGGGTTCACAAAATTATTTCAATTTCTTCTTCACGTCGTCAGCCAAGACAATTTTCGTCGTGTTGACGTCTTTGATTTCCACCGTGGTCGTGCGGTCAATATCGTGGTCCTCGTCGTTGAAATTGACCGTGCCCTGGACGTGATATTGATATTTCACCAGCTTGCCGTCCTTGACCCAGAATTTCACCGAGCCCTTGGGCTTGGTGATGGTCGGGCCGGCATCGGCGTTTCCACGCCGCCGGAAGGTCAAGAATTCCTTCGCGCCAGCCTCGGTCAGGTCGCCGGAAATCGAATTGGTGTCTTGCTTCAATTCCTTCGCGTCGTCGGCCAGGCTCGCGGCTTCGACCGCAGGGAGCCTGTAATTCTGCACCACGCGCGCCATGAAGACCGTTGGATTGAATCCGTCGTCGCCGCTGTCTTTCATCGTCTCGGCCAGCGTCTTCCAGCCGTCCTCGGTTTTGATCGCGCCGTTCGTCCCCCTGGTCACGGCCTCGGTCGTGTTGTCGCCGAAGTTGAAGGACAGCGTCGTATAGCCGCCCTTCTCCGTTTTCCCGTCCGTCGGGCCGGGCTTGAACGGTGAATCGGCGGGAACTTCCACCGTCGCCTGCCAAGTGTAATTGGTCTGACTGCCCAGCGCCGCCGCCGCCTTTTTGACGTCATCCTTCGGGCTGGAGTCCGCCGCCAGGAGCGAGCTGGCCAGCAAAGCCATCGTGCCGAACAAAAGATTTTTTTTCATGATGATTTTGGTTGAATTGGATTGAAATTGGGGACGGCCAGAACATTGTACCCGCAGCCCCGCCAATTCAACCCCAAAATCACCGGTGAAAATTCGCTATTGCTTTTGTCCGAATCCGATATGTTCATGCTGGTAACCATGAGCAAGCTGCTGCTGATTGATGACGAAGAGGACGTGCGGTATTCGTTCCAGCGGATTTTTGATTTGCCGGAAGTCGAACTGGCCACGGCATCATCCGGCGAGGAGGGGTTGCGGGTCATTCCCAAATTCAAGCCCGACCTCGTGCTCATGGACGTGCGCATGGGCGGCATGAACGGACTTGAAACGCTCCGCCGCATCCGCGCCGCCAACCCCAAGCTCCTCGTCATTTTGATGACCGCCTATGGCACGACCCAGACGGCCATTGAGGCGATGAAGCTCGGCGCCTACGATTATCTGCTCAAGCCGTTCGACGCGCCCAAGCTCAAGGAAATCGTCGCCAACGCGCTCAAGGCCGCGCACGACATGAGGCAAGTCGTGTCGTATCAGCCGTTGCTCGAATCCGAGGATTATGAACTCGGCATCATCGGCCGCAGCGAGCCGATGCAACATGTTTTCAAGCTCATCGGCCAGGTGGCCGTCAGCGACGCCACCGCGCTCATCACCGGCGAAAGCGGCACCGGCAAGGAAATCGTCGCCCGCGCGATTTATCATCACAGCAACCGCAGCCAGCAGCCGTTTCTCACGGTCAATTGCGCCGCGATTCCCGAACAATTGCTCGAAAGCGAACTCTTCGGCCATGAACGCGGCGCGTTCACCGGCGCCACAATACAACGCATCGGCAAATTCGAACAATGCAACAAAGGCACGATTTTTCTCGATGAAATCGGCGACATGACGCCGGCGACGCAGACGAAAATCCTGCGCGTGCTGCAAAGCGGCACCTTCGAGCGGGTCGGCGGCAACCAGCCGATCCAGGTGGACGTGCGCGTCATCGCCGCGACGAACAAGCCGCTCGAAGCCGCCGTGGCCGCGAAACAATTCCGCGCGGATTTGTTTTACCGGCTCAACGTCGTGCGCATCCACATTCCACCGCTGCGCGAACGGCTCGACGACGTTCCACTGCTGGTGAACTATTTTCTGGAAAAAATTGCGCGCGAACAGCAGCGGAAGCCGAAATCCATTGCCGCCAATGTCATCAAGGCGCTGGGAAAATATCATTGGCCGGGCAACGTGCGCGAATTGGAGAACGCCATCCGCCGTGCGCACGTCATGGCCAAGAGCGACACGATTCTGCAAAGCGATCTGCCGCCGGAAATCTCCGGTCAGGGTGGCAGCGGCGCCACGCCGCCTCCGGCGGCTGCCGGCGAAGCAACGGCCACGGACGCCGCCGCGTTCGCGCGACAACTGTTCCAATGGGCCAGGCGCGATCCCCAATTGAAAGTCATTTCCACCGTCGAGCGCGAACTGGTCATCCAGGCGCTCAAGGAAACGAACAACAACCAGGTTCACGCCGCGAAACTGCTCGGCATCACCCGCGCGACGCTCCGCAAACGCATTGAAAAATTCGGCATCCAGCGCGAGTTGAATGTGAAGTGATTTGGCGGCAATGCGACCTGCCCGTGCCAGATTGCTCGAAGCGGAAATAGAAATGTTCAAAGTTAGGGGACCAAGTGACAGGAGACGGGCGTCAGGAAAATGACTGAAAAGAGAAGTGCCAATGCAGCCCCGGGCAGAGTACTCCTGGTTTCATCAGAAAAGCCTGCCGCGATAATAACGCTGGCGGAAGCCCACCCTGTCAATATCCGTGAACTGAATGTTATTGGTCACGAGCGAAACCCAATTGAACAAGTTGGTAGATGCTTCGATACATAATTATAATCCGGAACGCCTTTGAGTCCGAGCATGAATCTGTTGGTTGTGCATAGCCCGGTCATGGACGGCGGGGGAGTTTGGACATCCTTTTCCAGCCGGTTTGCATCACATGGCTGCCGCCCAATAAAATTACTTTTGGGGCGGGCGGTTGAATTGTCATCATCAACCAAGGCCTGACTCACATGGGTTTTTGAGGGGCCTGAGGCAACTTGGATGTTTGGATAACGGCATTAAATGCCGGTTTGGGCTGGCAGTTGCGGTCAAATAACAGGGGATACGCGGTGCGGCCTTTCACCGGCCAGTTGTTGAGCCAGGAATTGCCGTCGGTCACGCCCCAAAATGTCACGCGGCTGACGGTGTCATGATGTTTGACGAATACCGCGAACAGATCGGCGTACCGTTTTGCCAGTTGCTGCTGCACGGCGTCCGGCAGGCCGTTGGTGTAGGGATTCAACTCGGCCCGCAACGCGAAATTCATCGAGACTTCCGCGGCCTGAGACTGGGTTGCGGGCGGCAATACGTCCAGGTCCAGTTCGGTAATCATTACTTTGACGCCGAGTTTGGAGAGAGCTTCGATGGTTTCGTCCAACTGTTGCGGCTCCGGCCAGTCCATTTTGTAATGGCCTTGCAAACCGACGCCAGCGATGTGAACCCCTTGGGCTTGAAGTTTTTTGATCAACGCAATTGCGCCGTTTCGCTTGGGCGCGTTTTCCAACGAATAGTCGTTGTAATATAATTCGGCTTGTGGATCAGCTTCGTGCGCGAACTGATAGGCCTTGAGCAGGTAGTCCTCGCCGATGATTTTTTTCCATGGTGAGTCACGGAGCGTGCCGTCCTCATTCAATGCCTCGGTCACAACGTCCCAACCGCCGACTTTTCCCTTGAACCGTCCAACGACCGTGAATATATGGTCGTGCATCCGTGTCAGCAGCGTGTCGCGGTCCACCGGATTACCTTTGTCATCCTGAAAGACCCATTTCGGCGTCTGGCTGTGCCACACCAACGTGTGCCCGACGATGAACATTCCATTCTTTTGGCCGAATTCCACATAACGATCCGCTGCGGGGAAATCGTATCGGTCCGGCTGGGGATGGATGGACCCCCATTTCAAGGCGTTTTCAGGACTGATGGCGTTGAACTGCGCCCGGACGAGTGCGGCACTGGCAGGGTTCTGATCGGAGAATTGCGCCCCGTTAAGCGCCACGCCGATGAGAAAATCATTTTTGAAGGCGTCCTTGAGGGTGGTTTGGGCGCAGGCATTCAGCAGCAGGTTGACCGTCAAAATGCCGGTCAATGGAATCCACAGGGTTGGAATGATTTTCTGACGGGTTTTCATGGGGTGAGTCCTGCGTTTGGAACCGGGATAAATTTTTCCGGCGCTCGGCCAGTTCGTCGGCCATCGGGATGGTCATGCGTTTGTTCATTCTGCCCATGCCAATATGCCTGACAGGGCAATTTGAAAACCGCCCAGATCAAGCATTAAGCTGCAACGCCTTGCGTTCGCAAGCCGCATATTTTTCGACAAGCTTGTCATAAACGCGCGCGGCGGCTGGATTGGGGCGGATTTCACTGCCCGGAACCGGCTCGGTGAAACCGGTGACAATTTCCTCCCACTTCGGTTTTTCTCCGCTGTGAACCAGCCAGCCGTGGGCGGCGCGCAAAGCGGCTCCCAGCGCGGCACTCTTGGAAACTTCAATCCGCAAGACGTGGCAATTCATCACGTCGGCCATGACATGCAACAGCGCCAAATCGTTCGACGCGCCGCCGGTGGCATAAATACAGTCGGGCGCAACCTTCATCCATCGCGAATGCAGCCGCATGGACATCATTTGCGCTTCGATGATGGCCCGGCAATTCGCAGCGGCGTCTTTTTCGTCGAGGTCGAAACGGTGAATGCCGGGCTGGTGGACGCGCGGGACGATTTCCGCCTCAAACCAGGGCAACAAAATGCCGCCATTATTGCCCGGCGGTTTGGTGGCCATCAATTCACCAAACTTTTCCCAATTTTCAATGCCATAAAGGCCGCGGATCCTTTCGCGGGCGAGCGAGCCGTTTTTAAAACAGATCAACGTCATGTAACCGCCTGCCGGCGAACCAAACACGTGACCTTCGCCGTGCTCGTCGGTGCGGCATTTTGTCATCGAGCCAAAGTAAGTGTCGCTCGTGCCCAGGCTGATGGCGACCATGCCTTCGCGAATCAGGCCCAGGCCGACGACGCTGCACGGATTGTCACCCGACCAGACAAGCGTCTGCGCGTTGGGATTCAGGCCGAATTTTTTTACGAAGTAGGGACTGACGGTACCGACGACTTTCCACGATTCGGCGAGCGGCGGCAGTTTTTCCTTCAAATCGGGCGCGGTGGCTTTCAGTGCGTCCGCCTGCCAGGTTTTTCTCTGAATGTCCATCAGGTTCATGCCCGCGCCGTCACCGTGATCTATCGGCGCGATTTTGCCCGCCAACAACGAGGCCATAAACGAACTGACCAGCGCGATGCCCGTCGTCTGCGCGTAGGCTTCCGGTTCCGTTTTGTAAAACCTGCGGATTTGCGGGCCGGTAAACCGTTCGAAAGCGTCGGAACCGGTCTTTTGGGCCGTGGCTTTGACGCCGCCAAGTTTTTCCCGGATCTCCGCGCATTCCGCGGCGGTCGAGGAATCCATCCAAATCGGGGAAGTCGGACGCGAAAAGACGCCGCGCAGGTTTTCGACCAAAGTTTTTTGCGGATTCAGATTTGCCAACGCGGCGGCGGCGTGGTTGTTTAAATAGACTGATCCATGTTGCTGTCCGCTGCCGCTGACGGCCAGAATTTCGCCCAGCGCCACGCCGTCCTTCTTCATTTCGGCAAAAATCAAGTCGAGCGCCCCGGCCCACATCAGCGGCGAACTGTGTTTAATGAGCGGGTTGGGATTGGGCAGCACACCATTTTGAGTTTTATAATGCGGCAGCGCGCGGTCGAAGTTCAGTGATTTGTCATACACGACTTTGCGACGTTCGTAATCAATCACCAGCGCGCTCAAACTTTGAGTGCTTGAATCCAAGCCAAGAAATAATTTTGCCATAAAGGTTCAGTAGAACCGAGATCGGTGTTGCTGTCAAGGACGGGATTTTATGGTCCGTGACAATTCTTATCACTTTGGCGATCAACAAAGTCCCCGCGCCAATACATGTGTCCCAATCGTGTTTCAAGGCGTAAATTCCAAGAAACAAGACCTGTGCTGCAGAATATTTTATTTTTTTACTTTTAGAAGTTGACCGTGCACGTGCAATTCGCTAGTTTTAACGAATATGACAACTGCTTTTAAAAACATTACAAAGATACGATACGAAGGGCTTAAGTCCAAAAACCCACTGGCTTTCAAGCATTACAATCCCGACGAGTCCGTTGACGGCAAAACGATGAAGGAACATTTGCGTTTCTCCGTCGTTTATTGGCACACGTTTCGCAACGCGCTCTCCGATCAGTTCGGCGTCGGCACGGCCGTCCGCCCGTGGGATGACGGCAGCGATTCAGTCGAAAACGCGCAAAACCGCGCGCGGGTAGCCTTTGAATTCATCGAAAAGCTGGGCGCGCCATTCTACGCCTTTCATGATCGCGACATCGCACCCGAGGGAAAAACGCTCGCCGAAACGAACAAAAATCTCGATGCTGTCGTAAAGGTTCTTAAGGAAGAACAGCAGCGCACCGGCATTAAACTGCTTTGGGGCACTGCCAACTTGTTTTCCAATCCGCGTTTCGTCCACGGCGCATCCACCAGTTGCAA
Source organism: Verrucomicrobiota bacterium (assembly GCA_049511835.1). GTDB lineage: Bacteria > Verrucomicrobiota > Verrucomicrobiia > Limisphaerales > UBA11358 > UBA11358. Next base: position 16,702 of record JBEKXN010000034.1, read on the forward strand.
TGCGGATGTATTTGCCTTTGCTGGCGCGCAGGTGAAGAAAGCGCTGGAAATCACACAGGAACTCGGCGGCGCCGGCTATGTTTTCTGGGGCGGACGCGAAGGTTACTCGACGTTACTGAATACGGACATGAAGCGGGAGCTGGATCACCTCGCCAAATTCCTGCACATGGCCGTGGATTACAAAAAGAAAATTGGTTTCAAAGGCCAGTTCTACATCGAGCCAAAGCCCAAAGAGCCGACCAAGCATCAATATGATTCCGACGCCGCCGCGTGTCTGAACTTCCTGCGCGAGTACAATCTGCTCGGGGATCTCAAGTTGAACATCGAGACCAACCACGCCACGCTTGCCGGTCACACCATGCATCACGAACTTGAGGTTGTCGGAGCGGCGGGTGCACTTGGCTCGATTGACGCCAACACCGGCGACGAACTGATCGGCTGGGACACCGATCAATTTCCCACCAGTGTTTACCTGACCACGCAGGTCATGCTCACGGTTCTCAAGTACGGCGGTTTCACCACCGGCGGCCTGAATTTTGACGCCAAGGTGCGTCGCGAGAGTTTCGAGCCGGTGGATTTGTTCCACGCGCACGTCGGTGGCATGGACGCCTTTGCCCGCGGACTGAAGATCGCCTCCGCCATCCGCAAGGACGGCCGGCTGGCCGAATTTGTGAAAGAGCGTTACGGTTCATGGAATACCGGAATCGGCGCAAAAATCGAGTCCGGCAAAATGAACTTTACCGAACTCGAAGCTTACATGCTTCAGAAGGGCGAGATCTCGCCTAACGTCAGCGGCCGCCAGGAATTTCTGGAGAATCTCATCAACGAATTCATTTAAACGGATTCGGTTTTGAGATTGTTTGAAAGAGCGCCTCGCGCAGGCCGGCCATACCGGCATGAGCGAGGCGGTTTATTTAATGGTCACGCTTAACGGCAGACGCAGGCGGATGTCGTCCGAGGCGGCACCCAACATCAGCTCATACCCACCCGGTTCCACCGTGTATTGTTTTTTGAGCGTGTCCCAATAGCGAAAACGTTCCGCCGGAATTTCCAGGGCGACTTGGGCTGTTTTTCCTTTCGGGATATGAATCCGGGCAAAAGCGCAAAGCGCGAGTTTCGCCTGCGGCAAGGCGGATTTTGTGTGCCGAAAATAAACCTGCGCCACTTCATCACCATCGCGCGAACCGGTGTTCGAGATCTGGAACGTGACTTTTAAAGTGCTGTCCGCAGTTACGTTTGTTGCGGCCAGCGCGGCGTTACGGTAATCAAACCTCGTGTAACTCAAGCCGCGTCCGAAGGCGAACAGTGGCTGGCCGTTGAAGTAGCGGTAGGTGCGGTTGCTCATCGAATAATCTTCAAACGGCGGCAGATCATCCGTGGAACGATAGAACGTGACCGGTAGCCGCCCGGCGGGATTCGCATCGCCAAATAAAACATCGGCCACCGCCCGTCCGCCCTGCCCACCCGGATACCACGCCTGCAAAATCGCGGGCAGATTTTCTGCTGCCCACGGCATGGCGATGGCACTGCCGCTACAATTGACAAAAACGACCGGCTTCCCGGTCGTTTGCAACGCTTTCAGCAAATCCGTTTGCACGGACGGCAGTTCGATGTGCGTGCGGTCGCCGCCATTGAAACCGTCGTAATCTACGAACATTTCCTCACCTTCAAGTCGTGCGTTAATACCGCCAACATAGATGACGACGTCCGCCGAGCGCGCAATGGCAACGGCGTTGGCCAACATTTCGACACCGGGTTTGTCCGTGCTGTCTTTCAGCAACGCCAGCGGGCAGCCCGGTTCGTAAATTACCCGAATGTTTGTACCCGCGACGCTCTTGATGCCGTCGAGGATGGTTACAGGTTTTGAAGGCGTGCCGTTGTAGTTGCCAAGTAACATGGGCACGGAGTTGGCATTTGCGCCAATGACGGCAATCCGCTTGATCTTTGCGCGGTCCAGCGGCAGCAGTCCGTTGTTTTTCAAAAGAACGATGGACTCGCGAGCCACTTGAAGCGCCAGTGCTGCGTGTTCGGGGCTGTTGTTTTGTGCCATCGGAATTCGGGCGTAAGGCTCCATGGCCGGCGGATCAAATAATCCCAGGCGGAACCGCGCCTCGAGCACGCGACCAAGCGCGGTGTCAATTTCTTTTTCCGAGATCAACCCCTCTTTGACCGCACGCGCCAGCGAGTTGTAATCCGTGCCGCAGCAAAGGTCGTCACCGGCTTTGACCGCGAGCGCCGAGGCTTCTTCCGGAGTGCCGGTGAATTTGTGGTTGCCGTATATGTCATAAATCGCGCCGCAATCCGAAACCACATGGCCGTCGAAACCCCATTGCTTGCGCAAAATGTCCGTGAGCAGAAGTGGATTCGCGCAGGCGGGTTTGCCATAAACGGAATTGTAAGCGCCCATCACCGCACCAACGCGGCCTTTACGCACGGCGGCCTCGAATTGCGGCAGATACGTTTCGTAAAAATCACGTTCGGGCGGTTCGGCGTCGAAATGATGCCGCTCCGATTCCAGCCCGCTGTGAACGGCAAAATGTTTCGCGCAGGCCATCGCCTTGACGTATTTCGGGTCGTCACCCTGCAAACCGCGAATGAACGCCACGCCAAATTGCGCGGTGAGAAACGGGTCTTCCCCATAAGTTTCCTGGCCGCGGCCCCAGCGTGGATCTCGGAAGATATTGATATTGGGCGTCCAAAATGTGAGGCCATAATATTGCGCGCTGTCACCATTGTGTTTGCTGACATAATCGTTGTGCTTGGCGCGCGCCTCGGTGGCGATGGTGTCCGCCACTTCCTGCAACAACGGTGCGTCCCAAGTTGCTGCCATGCCGATGGCTTGTGGAAAAACGGTGGCGACGCCAGCGCGGGCGACACCGTGAAGACATTCATTCCAATAATTGTAAGCGGGAACGCCAAGCCGCGGAATCGCCGGCGCGGCGTTGCGCATCTGTTGCACTTTTTCCGCGAGTGACATCCGGCTCACGAGGTCATGGACGCGGGCATCAAGTGATTGCGAAGGATTTTTCCAAATTTCCGGCCCTGCAACAATAGGTTGTTTCAGCAAGGCGGTGTCCTCGACATCAAGCAAATCCGCCGCGCGCACGAAAATAAAAGGCCACCCGGATACGTCGTCGAGTTCAAACGAATTCAATTTTGCCGCGTTGGTCCGACCAATAAACATGAATGTGAGCGGTCCACCCAATGTATCGTCCGCATGTTCAACCTGGCCGGTAACGAAATATACCTTTCCCGCGCCACCGGCGGCGGCGAAAATATCGAGGTTGCTCGCGAGTACCTGCTTGCCGCAAACAATGTCGAACACGCGTTGTCCGGCGTTGGTGAAATCAACTTCCGTAAAACCGAGTAGAACAGCGTATTGGCCCGCCGGAAGACCGGATACGGACAACGTAAAATTTGTCCCGTAAATTCCCTCGCGGAATGCTTCTTCACCCCGCCATGTTGCTCCTTCAATTGTGGTCACTCCCCGCGCCCGACGGTGATTGAACTCGCCGTTGATGCGGACATTTTTGTCGCAGGCGACGCAAACTTCCTCGCCACCAAACGCGACGCAGGGTGAAAGCCAGACGGTGAGAACCGCCAATGCCAAAAGAATCAGCCGGTGCATGGCTTCAAAATTACCCAAGACGGACGGCGCACGACAAATTTTAATTTTATTTTGCCGCGACCCGAATGACCGCGGTGAATGCTGGTTTGGGCTGGCCATTGCGGTCGAACAGCAATGGATAATTCACACGTCCCGGCGTGTTCAACCAGGAATCGCCGTCCGTCACGCCCCAAAAAGTGACCCGCTCGATGATATCGCGATGTTTGAGAAACACGGCAAAAATATCGGCGTAACGTTTTGCCAGTGCTTGTTGGACTTCGGCCGGCAATCCGTGGCGATAGATATTTGCGCCCGCCAGCCGTTGCGCGTTGGCTTCAATGTCCGCCGTCCTGTTTTTCTGCGTGGCGCGCACCACGTCCACGTCCAGTTCGGTAATCATGATTTTCACGCCGAGTTTGGCGAAATCGGAAAGGGTGGCGTCCTCCTGTTCCACCGTCGGCCAATCCATTTTGACATGGTCTTGCAACCCGACGCCCGTGATGGATACGCCATCGGCCTTGAGCTTTTTGATCAGTTCGATTGCGCCTTTGCGCTTGGCTTCGTCCTCCAATGAAAAGTCATTGTAAAACAACTCGGCATGGGGGTCGGCTTCGTGCGCGTATTGAAATGCCTTTTCGATGTAATCGTCACCGATGATTTTTTCCCAATTGGACCGGCGCAGCGTGCCATCTTCGGCCAGGGCTTCGTTGACAACGTCCCAGCCTTTGATTCGGCCCTTATAACGGCCAACGACGGTCTGGATGTGGTCGCGCATCCGCTCGAGCAGGACTTCACGGGTGGCCGGATTGCCGTTCGTGTCCTGAAACACCCAGCTTGGCGTCTGGTATTGCCACACGAGGGTGTGACCAATGATGACCATGTGATTGCTTTCGCCAAATGCCACAAAGCGGTCGGCATTGGTGAAATCATAGACGCCGGGGTACGGGTGGACCGAGGCCCATTTCAAGGTGTTTTCCGGACTGATGGAATTGAACTGGGACTTGATGATGGGATCCCCGCGCTGGTCTTCGCCGGAGAACTGTTTTTGGTTGATGGCGACACCAATCAGGAAATCATTTTTATAGGCTTCCTTGAGGGTTGGCTTGGTGGCACAACCGGCGAAAACGCCTGCCGTCAAAATGATTGGAATTACCCTGGTCAGGGGGAAATGGATTTTCACAATGTTTCAGGCGGAGGCTGGGTTCTCCGCTGCGAATTTCTTCCGGCGTTCGGCCAGTTCATCGGCCATTTGTATGGTCACCCGTTTGTTGAGTGGATAAACGAGCAACAGAATTGCGCAGACGGAGAACATGAGGCCGACGACGATGCCGACACAAACGCGGTAGCCGTGAACGGCTTCCGGCGCGGTGGGGAATTGTGTGTCGTAATGGAAAAAGCCGGCAAGAATCCAGAGCAATCCAGCCGAGCCCAGGGCCAACCCGGCTTTCAGAGCGAAGCCGATCGTGGCAAAAACCATGCCGGTGAAGCGGCGGCCGGTTTTCCATTCCGAATAGTCCGCGCAGTCGGCGAAGATGGCCCAGATCAGCGGGATGGTCGGGGCATAGACGATCGAACCGACCACGGTCAGGGCAGCCATACCGTAAACATCAGTGGGCTTGAGCAAATAGGTAGCGAAGGCGTTGACGGCGGAGAGAGCGAAGCCAGTGATGGCAACAGCTTTTTTCCCGAATTTCCGGGCGAAAGAAACCGAGAGGAAGATGACGATAATGGTGGTGGCCGTGCCGATCATGTTGATGACGCTGTTGAAGACATCGGCGACATTGGAGGTGGCCATGTTGTCCCGGGAGCCGTGGACGATGCAGCCCAGCCATTCGAGGATGCCACCGGGTGCGGGGACGCCCGGCGCGAGCGCCGGCGCGGTGAGACCGAGCTTTTCGACGAAATCGAACATCGCCGCCTTGTCGGCGTATTGATGATAGTAGTAGTAATTCGCTCCGCCTCGCAGAGAAAGGATGCCGAAATGAATCATCGTCATGATCCACATGATTCTCCAGGGGTTGTTCTTGATCAGGTCCTTGAAGTCTTGCAGCGGCGAGGTTTTCTCCTTGATCATGGGCTGGATGCGTTCTTTGGCGGAGAAGAAGGTGATCAGGAAAAGAACGAGGCAAAGAGCGGCCCAGATGGACATGGTCATTTGCCAGCCGTGGGCACGGTCGTGGCCTTGGGCGAACTTGGCCACCAGAGTCAGCGTAAAGCCGCCAACAATGAACTGGGCCACGTTGGCGGAGACGAATCGGAAGGAGTTGAGTTTGGTACGCTCGTTCAGGTCGCCGGTCATGACACCGCCCAGAGCCGAGTAAGGCATGTTGTTCATCGAATAGAGGGTCATGAGCATCGTGTTGGTGATTGCGGCGTAGGCAATCATCGCGCCCATGCTCCAGCCGTGCGGCGTGGTGTAGGCCAGAATCATCACAACCGCCCAGGGGATCGCGGTCCAGAGAACCCAAGGACGGAACTTGCCCCAGCGCGTGCTGGTCCGGTCGGCAAGAACGCCCATGATCGGATCGAAACAGGCGTCCCACAACCGCGGCCAGAGCAGGATGGCTGCAGCGGCGGCAGCGGTCAGGCCAAACACGTCTGTATAAAAATTCGTCTGGAAAAGGATCATTGACATGAAGACGAAATTCGCGGCCCCATCGCCGGCGCTGTAGCCCGCTTTTTCGAAGAACGAAAGTTTCTGTTGGAAATGTTGTTCGGCCATATTTTTCGTGGGTTGGGGTTAGTGCGCCACCGTCAAAGTCACCTTCTGCCTATCGCAGGTTCGTGGGGAATTGCCAAACACAACGTCAAATCCACCCGGTGCGGCCACATTTTTCATATTGATGTCGTAGAATGCGAATGGCTCCGGTGTGATGTCAAGCGAAACCGTTTTCCCCCGGCCAAGGTCAGGGAGAATTCGCAAATTCCCTTTAATTCTTCTGATGAGATTTCATAAACAAATCAGTTATAAAAGAATTCAACGGCTGAGAATCAATTTTCGCGGCACCCGTTCGCTTTTGAAATTCTTTGACGAACTGCATCACCAATTGTGTTAACACTGCGCCCGGCCGGGGATAACCGGCCACGATATAATGCGGTCCCGGTTTCGATTCTCCCGCTTCCTTTTCGTATTCAGCCCTGAGGTTGTCCGGGGTGATCAAGGAATTGGCATGGTGGAAGACAACTTGGTCCATGACTTTATAGACTTCCTTGCTCTCTTTGACCAAGCCATAATAGTCAAGCAGTTGGGCAAAAACGTAATTGGACGTCGTATAAACATCCTTTCCCTGGTCCGATTCCACCGGTTCGCCGTCCTCGGTCCGCGCCATGGCCCAGCCCATGGTTGTCCGGTTATTGTCATAAATGGTCCGGAGGATTTGTTTTACCTTCTCAGCGGGGATAAACGACTCCTCACCGATCGCGAGCAAATACCACAAGGAATCGAGCTGATTGGTCCAGACATCGGTGTTGGTTTTTCCCGTCACCGGGTCGTAGCAAGTGACATAATACTGTAATCTATGGCCTTTGCGGTTTTTCTTGTCCTTCCATAATCTTTCAAAAACAGCGGCGGCTTTTTCAAAGCACTCCGCGTATCGTTTTTTGGCTTGATTGTCTTTCATCATCTCTGCCATGCGAATCATGGCCTGACAACCAGCCAGAAAAGTGGTCGTATCGTAGGCATCCGCGCCAAAAAGGGTCAGATTATCAAAGGTATTTTTAACTTCATTGGGATAGCCTTCGGGAATGCCGTCACCGTCTATGTCAAGTTTTAGTGAAAATTCAAATCCAAACTTGAGAGTCCGCCAATTTTTCCTTAAAAAATCCGCATCCCCAAGGAATTTAACATTGCGCAGCACGCGCAACACCAGTTTGGGGAAAAGATCCACCCAATAGTTATTATTGTACCAGGCATAATCACTGACATTACGCAAGGCATGACCTTTCGGCAAAGCGCCCAGATCATGCGCCACGCTGCCCTTGATCTTGAAAGCATCTCTAATCTGGGTCAGCGACCTGCCTTTGTATTCTTCCGGGTGCTCCAGAAAATGCTTTCTGGCTTCCACAAACGACGCGTGGATGTGATAAAACCGCAGTTTGGGATCCTCCGCCAAAATCGAATCAATGAACCGCTGGCAGAGTTCCCGTTCGACGTTGGGAAAGAGCACCAGCAACACCATCGAATACCAATCAACGTCTGAAGGGTCTATGTAGGCGTAATCAAAACATTCCAGGAAACGGGCGGCTTCATTTCCATGCTTGTCTTCAACCCAGACGGCGGCATTGGACAAGGGGAAACTAAACTCATTTAATATCAACCGGGTGAGTCTCAAAGCGCCATTCTTGTCACCCGCATAGGACGGGCTTTTGCGTATCTGATCAAATATCCGGTTCTGAATGGTCAGTGTCCGGTCCAGCCATGCCGGATAACGTTGCAAGGCCATTTTGGCCATATCCACCGCCCGGGTTCCCTGGTTCTTGAAACTTTTGACATACTTGCGCTCGAAAGTTTTCCCGTCAATAAACCGCTGTTGCGGGAAGTCCAAAGCGATGGCGAACGGAATTTTTATGGTCGCCTTCGGCGCCAATTTGAAAGCCACACTGATGGCCGCGCCATAATCCTGATTAACCAAAGGCTTTCTCTTTTCGTAAAAACTGCCATCATCATTCAACAACAAATCCTGTTTCAATCGGTTCAGGCAGAAATAAGGCTGCGTGTCAATTTTTACGCCCCGCATCTCCGGCACGGCAATCACCATCCGATCCGCACATTCCCCGCTGCTCATGACGACTCCCCGGATGCCCGCAGAATTAAACACTTCATGCACCTGACCCTTCACCGGCGTCGAACAGACATACACCGTGTCCTGATCCGTTGGCTTCAATTCTTTTTCTTGGAGATTGACGAGGGATGGTCGGGGTATGACCAGGGTGACTGCCTGGCCCTTGTTGGAATTGTTCCTTATTTCATACTCCTCCACGCCGACGGGTGTCTGAGATTCGGCGTTTCCCGACAGGAATGGAGAAATCAACCTTCTGATCACGCTGACTTTCCCGGTTTTAAAAGCCAGTTCCAGCAAAGGAGTGGCTATGGAAACTGATGTCTGCTTTTCAGCTATTGGAGGATGATAATAGTTCTTCAAAGCCGGCACATCATCAGGCCCTTCCACCACCGCTGGATTCTTTGTGGTGAGCATGACACACTCCTCATCTCCGATGCGGATGAAAGGCGCAGAAGCCAGTTGAATCGCGTTCTGATTTAACAGGATCAGCCTGCCGGCATTATTAAGCCTGTTATATAAACCATCGGGAGATATGCCTATTGAACAGGTAGGAGCCCCTTGGAGGGCAATGGTGTGGGGGAATTGAAGGGTTTTTGACATTCCCTGAAAATGAACCCCCATTTTGTTATCAACATAAATGGTTGATATTTGTTTTCCCGAGATTGTAAAAACATCACTAATTTTTAAACCATGTGATCTTTGCATTTAATATCTCCTCTGTTAACTAACATTTTCCTGGCTGGTGCAACCAGCCAGGAAAACGATTATGTAAAGCCCCCCCCCTGGATTTTATGCATTACTCCTAACAATAGGATAAAACGAGAGGCTGTTTCTTCGGTGACGCCGGCTCCTTAACCGGAGCTTCCCGCTGAACACCCAACTTAATGGGCAATTTGGTCTTGGGACATTGCTTGATTTTCCCAAAAAGCAAATCGGTCGCAGCCCTGAGCGAGTCCGGCGTGCCGCTGAAATTGCAGACCACGGCGTCGGCTTCTTTGGTCGTGCCTTCCACGTACGGGAAATTGGTCACGACGACCACTTTTTTGCCCGCCTCTTTGAGTTTCTTGACCAGCAGGCGGTTGTTGCCCGTCTTGACAATTCGGGCGTAATAATTGGTCATAACGACAAGGTCCACCTGTTTGGCAAGCTCCAGACACTCCTTAACCTCTTCCTCATTGGCGGCAAAATCCGTATCCACCAGAATCATGTTTTGCGTATGTTCCACCATGTCCTCGCAGAACATATGCTGGTGCATATAGGGGTCTTTTCCGCAAAATTCATAAGGAATACGCTGCTCGATGACCAACATTTTCCGCTTGGGATTCAACGGCAGCAATTTCTTGTCGTCCCGCATTACCATCAGGGCTTTTTTCGCCACGTCCCACGAGAAATCAACGACCGGTTTGCTCATAGCGTAGTCTTGGGCCTTCTTCGGGTCCATCTTGCCCGCGGTTTCAAACAGGCCCTGATCATACTTCATTCTCAAAAGATGCGTAACGGCCTCATTGAGCCGTTCTTCGGGAATGGCGCCGTTTTCCACGGCCTGCTTGATTCCGAAGAAACACTGCGACCTCGACTCGTCGTCGGCCTTCAGCAGTATCGTATCGCACCCCGCCTTGATCGCCATCGCGCAGGCAATGGGAAGGGGCCATTGTTTCAAGATGGCAGCCATACCAATCGCGTCGGAAACAATCACACCGTCAAAGCCCAACTCTTCTCTTAAAAGCCCGGTGAGCAGTTTTACCGACAAGGTCGTCGGGTATTTGTCGTCGTAAGCCGGGTAGAGAGAATGTCCCGTCATGATGGCTTTTACACCCGCCGCGATTGCCGCTTTGAAAGGAACCAGCTCCACTTCCTGCATGCGTTTTTTGTCGGCCCTGATTACATCCAAAACGTCGTGGGCGTCAGTGCCTGAATCGCCTCGGCCGGGGAAATGTTTGGCGGTTGCCGCAATGCCGCCGTCCTGCAAACCTTTTATAAATGCAACGGCGTGTTTTGCGCAAACCTCAGGGTCGTCGCCGAATGAGCGGACGCCGATTTCCGGGTTCTTGGGATTGATATTCACATCGCAAACCGGCGAATACATCTGCGTTACGCCGATTTTGCTCAACTGCTTTGCGATGGTATTATTGATTTTGTAGGTCATTTTGGGGTCGCCGATGGCGGCCATGCCCATTGGGGGCGGGAACTGCCTTATGCCGCCGGACATATAATCGTTTTTGAAATCGCCCTCGAAATCAATGGTCATATGCAGAGGAATACCTGAAGGTCTTGCCATCGCGATTTTCTGCAACTTGTTCAGGTCCTTGGTATAATCGCCCGGCGTTATGCTGATGCCGAAGTTTTTGCCGGCAAAATAAGTATTCGCTATTTTGAAGTAATCTTTAGGCGGTTTGAAAGTCTTGTCTATCTGGGAATTGCCCCAGTAGAGGTTTTTGCAGGTTTCGACCGCGTAGGGTTCCAGACAGAGGCCGCCGCACTGCAACCGGGTGATTTGTTCAATGCCGCTGGGCGTGAGCATCGCGCCGCGCCGGGTAAAGGTTAAAAGCTGGCCGACCTTCTCCTCCAAACTCATCTTCGCTATTGTTTTACTGACAAAAGCGTCTCTTTTTGCATCGCTGTTCTTTGACATTTTTTTCTCCTGTTTTGTTACGCTGGTTGTTTATGATTCCCATTTGCCGCGGTTATCCGGCCCTGCCCAGAATTCGCGTTCTTTCTTCCACCCCGGTTCGTCAATTTTCAAATCTTTTGTCTTCCACCCGGCTTTGATCCGTCTCGTCAAATCATCGAAGCCCTTGTTCCAGCTAAGCCCATCGGGAACAGTAACATTCATGCTCCCGGCGGCATTCGCGTACCTCAGGCAGGACTCGATGGTAAGTCCCCGGACAAACGCCGAGAGGAACCCGGCAATCGCCGAATCGCCCGACCCCAACGCGCCCACAAATTTTTCCTCCTGATAAACCGGGAACCAGAGTTCGCGATTGGCCCAATTGTCAAGATCGGAGCATCTGGCCGCCCCCAGCTTCGTCAACCGGTCTTTATCAGCCGTCCGGATATACAACCCCCGGTGGCCGCATTTGACCATTGCTATCGCCGTTCCCAACTTGATCAAGTCATTTCCGAGGGTGGAAATCTCCTTGACCGTCATATGGTCAAGCACGCTCTCTTTGGGACCGAGCTTTGCCTTTTTCTCAAGGAATTTTTCCTTGTATAGGAAATAAAACACTTCTTCCGCGCTGGGCACCATGATGTCCGACAACGGGACCCACGCCTTGAGAATCGCCTTCCAGTCAACCTTGCCGGCGGGACTGTTTACATCGGGAAGTGACATGTCCAGCGCGGTGGTGGTCCCCAGTTCCTTGGTTTTTTTTAGGATTTTTGTCAGCTCGGCGCCCGTGTTGTCATAAATCTTTTTCATCCACGGTGGATACCCGAAGAGCATCAGTTTTGACCTGCCAACCAGGTCGAAATCCATGTCGTCATAACCAAAGGTGTCGTTGGCCCCGCAATGATGCAGATAAAAGCGGTCTATGCCGGGGATGCATATCGCGACGGTATAGGACGTCGATTCCCCTTTGACCATGTGGATGCCTTTGAAATGGCCTTCGTGCTCCTCATACCAGCGAAGAATCTGTTTGCCAAAGTCATCATCGCCGATTTTACCGATGAGTTCGGTTTTTACGCCCAGCCGCCGGATGGATACCCCGGCGTTGGTGACCGGGCCGCCTCCGACGACAACGCAGTCACCCATATTTATCATTTTGCCCGGCACAAGAACGTCTGTCATCTTGTCCACTTTTCCCTCGATGGTAAAGGCAGGGATCAAGTCAAGGCAGGTATGGCCGGCAGCTACGATTTCAATATTTTTCTTATTCACGACTTTAGGTTCCATAGGATAATTTTCCCGGCAAGTTATCAAAGCCACAACTTGTCCGTCAATGTTTTTTACTTTTTGCCCTGAACTATTTTGACGACGGCATCAAAGGCTGGCTTGGGTTGGCAGTGACGGTCGAACAACATGGGATAGTCGGTCCTGCCCCGGATGGGCAGGTAATTGCGCCACGACTGGCCATCGTGGACGGCCCAAAACGTCACCCGGCTGAACTTGTCCCGATGCTTGCGAAAGAGCGAAAATAATTCCGCGTAGCGATTTGCCAGATCTTTCTGGACGGAGTCCGGCAGGGCCTCGGGATAAGGATTGTGCTTCTTCTGCGTTTCGGCATCAAAGGAGGAAATGTCCACCGCCTTGGCATCGACGGGATAAAAAGGGAGTGCGCTTACGTCCATCTCTGTAATCATCAGCTTGACGCCCAATTGGGACAGAGCCAGGACGTATGACTCGATCTCCTCAATACACGGATAGTCCCGGAACCAGTGTCCTTGTATGCCAACGCCGTCCAAGCGGACGCCTTTTGACTGCAGATTCTTGATGAGCCGGATGATGCCTTCACATTTGGGTTTAATCTCAAAATCGTAGTCATTGTAATTAAGCCGGGCGCCCGGGTCGGCCTGGCGGGCGTATTCAAAGGCCTTGAGCACGTAGTCCTCGCCGATGATATCCAACCATTTGCATTTTCTGAATCCGCCGTCGGCCATGATGGCTTCGTTGACGACGTCCCAGCCATGGATGCGGCCCTTGTAGCGCCCCATCACGGTGAAGATGTGGTCCCTCATTCGTTCCAGCAACGCCTCGCGGCCCAAGGGTTTGCCCGATTCATCCTGAAACACCCAATCCGGCGTCTGATGAAACCAGACCAAAGTGTGGCCAATGATGTGCATTTTGTGCTTTTCACCAAACGCCACATAACGGTCCGCCGCTTCAAAATTATATTTGTCCGGTTCCGGATGGACCTCTTCCCACTTCAGAATATTTTCCGGCGTGATGCTGTTGAAGTGTTTTTCCACCAGGGCCATGGCGTCCGGTTCCTTGCCGGAAATCTGATCCAGACTGAGGGCGGCCCCGATATAAAAGTCATCCTTGAAAACATCTTTCAAAGCAGGCTGGCTGGCGTGTTCGGCGTTGATTGCGGCAACGGTTTTGTCTGGTGGGTTGATCATTGTTCTCCAATTTGACCCTTCGCACTTCAGTCGGAAGATGACTGGTTCGAGCATCGATCAAAATGATCCTGCCGTGCTGCTGGTGGTGCTTTCATGTGCGCCCTTCTTCTACGGAAAGCCGGGGCCGAGGGCAAGGCAAAACTATCAACCGTTTGATGGCGGCCCCGCTTGGCGGCGGGCAACGCTGATTACCTGTAAATCAGCGGGCCGGTGGCGGACTTTTTCATCATGTTGTGGTTTTACAAAACTGGCCGGACGCAATTCCAACGTGCTCTGAAATGGGGCGCGGTATTTCAGGAGGATCCTCCAATTCAGAGGCTTCGGGTCGTGCAAACTGCCATTCAGCGAAACAACCGGTCAGTTGATTTCGCCGGACGGTTTTGTGCCCTGCCGTTGAAATAACTTTCGGGCGGGCCGAGATAGCTGGGCTTCACTCCGCCAAGGTCCACAACCAGTTTCGACAACACGATGCCGGGATCAACCATCCAGAATTTCAGCGTGTGATAACCGGATTTCGTCAACGTGTGTGACGTGTGGCCGCAACGGGCGTTGTCTTTGACGGATTCCTCCCAGTCCTGGTTTCCGTTCTGGGCGCTGTATTTTTGCGGAATCACCGTGACGACCTGCGGCGCCTCATCGTCAAAGGACACCGCATATTGAAGTCCCCGGCTGGGAACGAAATTCAAGGTGGGGGCCAGGATGGCGGCAACATCAACCTTCCCCGTGCTGAACAAATACATCCGGTATTCGAGGCAGGGGGAATTTTCCCCGGGCACGGCGCTGGGCGCGTCCACGGGCGCCTCGGCCCTCATGCCGGACAAGGTCCGGCCGTAATCGTCAATCTTGATCCAGCGATCGGCGCGGGCGTCGGTTTTCCGGGTGTAATGTTCCGCCTCGATGGAAACGAAACCTTCACCTTCCACGAAACCGGCTAACGAATCGCGCGTCACCTCGGTCGGATTGAAGGCATTCACGCTTACAGTGACGTTGGTGCCGGCCCCGGTGAGTGTCACCGTTCCGCTGGCATTGCCTTTGGGGGCGTGGGCCCAATCTACAGCAATCCACATCGTTGTGTCGGAAGTGCCTTTGGTTTTAGCCGGCACAATCCATGGGGCGCTGGCGGTGACCGTGAAATCAAACGGGGCTTTGCCTTTGTTGAAAACTTCGATGAAATGACGTTGCCGGTTGAACGCGTCAAACGCCGGCAGAACCGCGCCGTTCGTCGTACCGGGCCAGACGGCTTCGGAACCTTCCACGGTGACGCCCATGGCCGCTTTGTCCGGCACTTCAATCTCAATGAGCTTGATGGCGTCGAGGCTGTTTTGGGGCGGGTCACGCCACGTCGTATAACCGAGGTGCGACTGGTCCATGAAGTGGTTCCATTTGCCATGGGCAAACGTTTGGTTGAAATAATTCATCAAATTTGTGTCCGTCTGGAAGAGGGTCCGGGTTTCTGCGGCCATGTCGTTGGCGCTGGCCCGACCCTGCCGGGCGTACAAGGCGTTCTTTGCCGCGGCGAGGTACAGTTCGTTCACCAGCGCGCTGGCCTTGGTTGGAAACAGCACCAATTCGCAGAACGCATCCCGTCTGGCTTCGGACAACTGGCGGTAAATCTTCTCCGCTTTGGCGGTGATGGCGTTGAAGTCCGCCACCACGTTTTCCGCTTCCTGATAATTGACCAGGCTGTAGGTGTTTGGCTCAAGCAACTCGGGTTTGCGGCGGCCGTTGTATTTGGTGTATTTGGCGACGATGTCGGCGGTGTCGCTGGCGTGATCCGGTCCGAATTCCCGCTCGGCCCACAGCCGGGTGAACTCATCGAGGTTGTCATTGGTCCAGCGGCTCGTGTCCCAGGCCAGGTTCATGAAGTATTCGAGCGGAAACTCGTAACCCTTGAAGTGACCCACGTTCACAATCCAAATCCGGTCGGCGCCGTATTGTTTGGCGAGCGACATTTGTTCCCAGATTTTGGGAATGGGACTGGTGTTGATCCACTGGTAGCTGCGCGGCCCGCCGTGGTAATCGAAGTGGTAATAAACTCCCGCTCCGCCGCTGCGCTTGCGTTCCTCGGCGGTCGGCAGGCGGCGGACGTTGCCCCAATTGTCCTCGGCCCACAGGAGCGTCACGTCGTCCGGCACGCGCAGACCTTCATTGTAAAAGTCCTGGACTTCTTTGTAGAGACACCACATTTGCGGAACGTTGGCGAGGTCGGGATTGAACTCGTCGGCCAGGATTTTCCGCTGCACGTTCACAATCTGTTCGGTCAAATCCCTGCCAATGGGCAGACCGCTGTCATTTTCCGCGCGCAAGCCCAGCGTGATGATGCTCTCGTAATTCCGATTACGGCGGATGCCCTCACGCCAGAATTGTTGCAGCACCGGCCGCTGGTTGGTGTTGTTGTAATTCCAGTTGCCGAACTGCCGGCCCAGGCCGCGGTCCCATTCTTTTTGCGCCCGCAGCATTGGTTCCTGGTGCGAGGAGCCCATGACGATGCCGTATTCGTCCGCGAGCCGGGGATTTTCCGGGTCATCCTCATTGAACGCGTTGTTCCACATGGCCGGCCAGAGGTAGTTGCCCTTGAGCCGCAGAATCAGCTCAAACAAATTCGTGTAAAATCCGCGTCCGTAATTGGCCGCGCCCGGCGGGATGGGAGGATGGGCATTCGTTGGGACCAGGCCGAATTGGTTGGTGATCCAATTGCTCAAATCCGGCGCTTCGTCGTTCAGAAAAATACCGCGGTATTTCACCGACGGCGGGCCATGCATAAATTTTCCGGCCTTCACAAACAGCGCGTCGTGATGTGTCGGCGGCACGTCGCCCCAGTAATACCACGGTGACACCCCTATCTGTTCGGACAAATCATAAATGCCGTAAATCGTCCCGCGCTTGTCGCTGCCGCAGATGACCAGCCCGCGCTCCACGCCGGGCAGCGGTTTGGGCACGACTTGAATCAGGAACGACTCCCATTGGCCGGCGATGCCCGAAACGTCAATTTTCTTTTCACGAATCAGCCGGTCAATGATTTGACTCTTCCCGATGGTGCCGACGAGGATCACATTTTTCCCCGGGGGGGTTCCCTCGTGAGAGATCGCCGGAGAATGACTCGTGACGCGGGCAACGTCGGCTTGCAAATCGCTGGCCGCGCGAACAACGCCAGCGAGGTCGCTGGAATCCACATAGATTGTCGCAATCGCATTGCCTTGGACGATGGGAAAACTGCCCCGGCTCGGAACATCTTTGAGGTATTTTTCCTGGCCGAGGGCGAAACCGTTGCGTGGGACAACCAAAACTGAAGCCAGAACGAACGCAAGAATTTTACCCGTTGAAACAATCGGTGCGTTCACAGACACATTCAGTTTGACTGGGGCATCCAGATTTGAAACTCGCCGCTGCAGTGCAGCAGGGCCATGAGATACAACATGCCGTTGTAATAACGCCATTGGCCGTCCGGGACCGGCAAGTTCCACAATGCCTCGACGAATTCCTTGGAGCGCGGTTTGGTGGCCGCCAGACTGGCCACGGCGTTCATGGCCACCAAGCCTTGCGAATGGTCCGTGCCGATCGGAGTGCCGCCGAGCGTCAACCGGTCGCTGTAATTGGTCATGCCTTTGGATTTAAAAAACGCCTGCAGCCGGTCGCTAAGTTCCCGCTCCCGCGCGTCCTTGCCCCACCAGGACCAGTCCACCGACCAGTTCATGGCCGTCCGCCACGCGTCGTATTCGAAGTCGCCGCTGTTCGTGTTCCATAACACGGTCCACGGCGTGCCGTCGAAATTGGCGTAATCCGGCGTGAGCCCGGTGGCGGGATTGGCTGTGCGCGAGAGAAAATCGCGGCTGGCCGCCGCCGCCTGCGCCCAGAATTCACGGTCTGGCTTGGGACCGCATTGCGCCCATACTTCATAAAACGCCGGCAGATGGTAGGAGGGGTCGGTGTGGTTCCAGCCTTTCACATCCGACGTGAACTGGATTATTTTTTGGTTCGGCTCAAAGAGCGCCCCGGCGGTGATGGCGCCCTTGACGGTAGGCCCGGTGATGATCTGGCGATGGCGCAGATTCGCCAGCAAACGGTCGGCTTCGGCGCGGTAATTATAGATGCCGGCGCCGTTGCCCCAGCGCGCGGCGGCGAAATAAAGCGACGTCGCAAAATACTCCTCGCCGTCCGGCGCGGGCATTTCGTCCATGGCCACGCCGTTGGTTGTCAGGTCCCAGGAGAAGTAACCGTAAGAGGGATGGTTCGTGGCCGAGTGATACATGAAAGTTCTGGCCCAGTTCCAAAGCGCGTCGAACTCGGTTTTTCGGTTCAGTTGCACCGCGATCATCATGCCGTAAGACATGCCCTCGGAACGCACGTCCCCGTTGCCCATGTCCCAGATGTAGGCGAGCGCTCCGTTGGCGTTCGTGCCTGCCGGGAAATAAACCGCCTGCGTGTCGGGCCGGCCGTGAAACAACTGCTGGAAGGCGGCGTTGATTTTGGCTGAAATTTCCTGCGGTTTGTGGCCGGCCTCGGCGAACAGGTTATGGCGTTCGGCGGTGCCGGCAGCGTGGATGCGGAACAAAGTGGCACCTGCTACTGCACAAAGCAGCAGCGCGCCAGTCAAGGATTTAAACATTCGTTTCATGGCAGGCTTCCGATATATTCAATATAGGTTCGTGATTATCGCGTTCGCCTCTTGATTACCACCAGCGTGGCGCTCAAGCCAGTTAAATCAGGCGGGAACTCACCTGACTGGAGACGCGGAAGCGGGTTCAAAATACCGGGCCGCAAAATCCAGGAATACCGGCCAGTTCAGAGCGTCCGTGTGTCCGCCGTTGTGCTGGCGAAAAGCGATGTCGCCGTCCATCAAGCCGGTTCCCATCGGCGGAAAATTCGTCGTGCCCAAATCTTCTTTGCCTAGCAGCGTATAGACCGGACCGGCGGCGGCGGCGCATTGGTGGCCGCATCCGCCGTCACGGCGGCAAGGATTGAAAATGCCAGATACCAACCGAACGCCGGCATATTCTTGAGGTAATGATTATTTGGCTTCATATTCAAACCAGTCGAAGTCCGCAGGCCCGGTGCATTTTGCGCCGTTGCCGGTGGCATACATGCCAAAATACACGCCGGTGAAGCACATCCCGTAGTCGAACCCTATTGCTTCAACGGACAAATCCCTGGTCGGGGCGGTGCCGAGGCTCACGGGTTTGCCGCCTTTCAATTGACAGAAAAATTCATAAGCCAAGGGTGCCGCCTTTACCGTCAAAACCACCGGTTCATTCTGAATTTCAGTGTATTTAACCGGCTCAACCAATTGGCCCTTGAAAACTTTCCTGAACAAGACCTGCCGTTTGCCATTCTTCAGGGTGACTGCGATATCGTAATGATGCCGGTCATTTCCGCGGACGACCAGCCCGGCCTCCTCATTCTCGCTATTGGGTTTAAATTCAACCTGCGTCGAGGCAACACAATCGAAATCCATCTGCCTTCGTCCAACAAAAGCCGGCGAATCCTGGCTGCTCATATTTGCTTCCGAACCATAAAGACGCAAAAAACCCGGGCGTTCGGTCAAGGAGTATTCGCTGGCCACAGGATTCCTGAGATAGTTCCACTGCCAGGTGAGTGTATTGCTGTTGAAGTCATCTCTTGCAGACAGTTTCGGCCAGTCGTGCTGCGGCAATTTCGGCGCAGGCATGGTCAATTCGATTGACTTGTTTCCGTTGACCACCGGCCAGCCTTCCTGGTTGAAAGCAACCGGCGCAAGGAATGTCTCCCGGCCGATATGATGAAACCTGCCGCCCTGCGGCCGAACTCCCAGACAAACCAGCCACCACCCGTCGGGCGTATCAACCAAATCGGCATGGCCGGTGGCTTGAATGGGATTATTTGCAAGCAAGCGATGCGTCAGGATGGGATTGCTCGGATCAGACACGAATGGCCCCCAAGGCGAATCGCTGCGGGCAACGGTCACCCGGTGGTCATAGCTGGTCCCGCCTTCAGCAACCATCAGATAATATTTGCCGTTGATTTTATACAAATGCGGCCCCTCGACCCACGCACCGCCGGCGCCGCCCCATATTTTCTTCACCGGCTCAGTGAGTTTGCCGGTTTTAATATCAATCCGCGCCTGGGCGATGTATCCGTCGCCCTGGCCTTCGTGCCGGGTGTAATACACTTTGCCGTCGTCATCAAAAAAAAGCGACGGATCCATGCCGGGGCGGTCCACCCAGACTGGTTCGGACCACGGGCCGGCGGGATTGGCGGCGGTCACAAAAAAATTGCCGCCTTGATCCACAAGCGTCGTGATCATGTAAAACACGCCGTTGTGATAACGCAACGTCGGCGCGTAGATGCCGCCGGAAGCGTGGGCGTGGTCGAGATTCAACTGGCTTTTGCGCGTCAGGCAGTAGCCGATCGGCTGCCAGTGAACCAAATCTTTGCTGTGAAAAATGGGGACGCCGGGAAAATACTCGAACGAGCTGTTGACGAGATAATAATCATCCCCGACGCGGCAAATGCTCGGATCCGGATAAAAGCCGGAGAGGATGGGGTTTTGAAAGGTTTTGACGGGTTCAGCGGAATGGCCGGTCGACACAAGTCCCGCCAGGGTGAACAGCGCCACAACAAGCCTGCGGGTTTTGATCATATTCACCTTGATGATTTTACAATGTTGAACGGGTTGCGCAAATGGGTTGGTGAAACTTCACTTCGTCATATTGTCTCACGGGCTGATTGGACGAAAGCCGGTGTCGTTGACTGAAAATACATTCTGAAACAACGCCGGGACCAACACATGCCAGCTTTTGCGGTGTGAACCGGCTTTAAGACTTGCCGGTCGGCAATTCACGCGGGCATGGTCAATGAATTTCATGCAAGTTTATTTTAGTTGCGTTATACGGCCTTCATGGGTTCCACGTCACAGCGCCAATATTACTTTATCAGGGAATGGACGATGCTATGTTCCCGGGGTAATGCTCATGGCGGAGACCAGATGCGGAATTCACCGCCGCAATGAAGCAGGGCCATCATATACAGCAAGCCTTCGTAATAGCGCTCGATGCCGTCCGGAACCGGCATGTTCCACAACGCCTCGACGAATTCCTTCGAGCGCGGATTCGTCGCCGCGAGACTCGCCACCGCGTTCACCGCCACCAACCCCTGCGCATGCCGAGCATCAAGTTGCCGGCCGTCGAGGGTGAACTGGCATCCGTAATCCGCCATCCCCTTTGATTCGAAAAACGCCTGCAACCGGTCGCTTAATTCCCGTTCCCGGACATCCTTGCCCCACCAGGACCAATCCACCGACCAGTTCCCCGCCGTGCGAAACGCGTCGAACCGGAAATTGACCACGCCCCGGTTCCAGGTGTTGCTGACCACCGTTCCGTCAAAATTCGCATAGTCCGGAGTCAGCCCCGTGACCGGATGGGCCGTGCGCGAAAAGAAATCGCGGCTGGCCGCGGCGGCCCCCATCCAGAAATCCCGGTCTGCCGCCGGACCCCATCGCGCCCACAATTCATAAAATGCCGGCAGATGATAGGAGGGATCGGTGAACTGCGGATGCTCGGAAGTCGGTGAGAAAACGACCATTTTATGTCCCGCATCGAACAGTGGCCCGGCGGTCACAGTGGTAACATTATTGGTCCCGCGCCGGGACGAGAAAATCCGGCCTTTGATTAGCACGCGATGCCGCAGGTTGGTCAGCAACCGGTCGGCCTCGGCCTTGTAATTGTAAATTCCCGTGCCGCTGCCCCAGCGGTTCGCGGCAAAGTAAAGCGCCATGACATAATAAGACTCGCCATCCGGCGCCACGAATTCACTCATGACCGTGCCGTTCGTCCGCGCCTGCCACGAAAAAAAACCGTACGACGGGTGCGCGGGCGAGTCCTGATACAGATACGTCTTGGACCAGTTCCAAATCGCATCGAACTCGGCCTTTTTGTCCAGTTGCACGGCGATCATCATGCCGTAAGACATGCCTTCGGTGCGCACGTCGTTGTGGGCGATGTCCGTGACATAGGCGAGCGGACCATTCGCGTTCGTCCCCGCAGGATAATAAACTGTCTGCGTCCCCGGGTCGCCGTGGAACAATTGCTGGAAGGCGGCATTGATTTTATTGGTCACTTCCCCGGGCAGATGTCCGGTTTCGACGAACAAATTGCGGTATTGGCCGGTGGTGAAGGCACCCGTGGCGTATTGCCCCTTGGGATGGTTCGGCGAAAGCTGTGGTGGCCCGGCGAAAAGAACTGAGCCGGTGAGCGCAACGAACAATACGATGCCGGTTTTTATGGCGAGCGGCTGTTTCATCAGCCGGTTCCTGGCAATTTGAAGATGGGTCATGTCATTCACTCACTTTCCGTCCCGTCGCGCTTCCAAAGCATTTACTAAACTGTATACCTGCATACTCATTTGCCGCGGAATGGACAATCGTATAATTTACATGGACAATTCTCCTGAAAAGTTGCGTCAGCTGACGCAATAATTCACCAATTGACTCATGCGATCCAAATACTCCTGCATTTTCGTTTTTGCCTGCATGGCGTTGCTTGTCGCGACCAACGACCGGCTCGCGCCTGCGTCGGCTGCGACCAATAATGTCTCTTTGCCTTTCGTCAGCCCGATGTTTGGCGACAACATGGTTCTCCAACGTGGCAAGGCAAACCGGTTTTGGGGATGGGCGAAGCCCGGGCAGGCGATTCGGGTGGAAATGGCCGGTCAGACGGCGACGGCGACGGCGGGACCGGATGGCCGCTGGCAGGCGGAGGTCAAGGTCCCGGCGCCGGGCGGTCCTTACACGGTTAAAATTACCGGGCCGGAGCAAGGCGTGGTGTTGCATGAAGTATTGGTGGGGGATGTTTGGCTGTGCGGCGGCCAGTCAAACATGGAGCTGGGCCTGAGCCGAACACGAAACGGTGACGATGAAATCAAATCGGCGAATCATCCGGAAATCCGGCTCTTCATGGTTCAGCAACATGTTTCGTATTCCCCCACGGCAGTTCCGCAAGGTTCATGGAAAATTTGTTCACCGCAAACCGTCGCTGAAGGCGGGGGCTTTTCGGCGGTTGCCTACTTTTTTGGACGGAAACTGCAGGACGAACTCCATATGCCCATCGGCCTGATCGAGGATTGCTGGGGCGGCACCCCGGCCGAAAGCTGGATGAGTCCGGAATCGCTCCACAAGCTGAAGGATTTTGACGCGCTGCTGGCGGAAATCGAAAGATTGCACGCCAAAGGCGGACCGGAATACGGCAGCTTCCTCATGCACTGGCTGGACGAATATGACGTGGGATTGCAAAGCAACACCTGGGCGGCGGCCGATCTGGATGATGCCGGCTGGAAAACGGTGCAGATTCCCGGCGGCTTTGCGGAGTTGGGCGTGGCGGACGTGCCAAGCATCTGCTGGTTTCGCAAAGTGTTCACCCTGCCGGATCCGTTGCCCGCGGGCCAGGCGATCCTTTGCCTCGGCTCGATTGAAAAGATGGATACCGCCTACCTCAATGGCCAGTGGGTCGGTGCCAGTTCCTGGGTGGAGAATCCCCGGGCGTATGTGATCAAGAATGGCGTGCTGAAACCCGGCCGGAATGTCCTTGCCGTGCGGGTCTTCAAGCTGAAACCGCAGGGTGGGTTCCTGGCCAAACCGGATGGCCTTCGCCTGGTCTTGGGCGACCAATCCGTGATTCCACTCGCCGGCGAATGGAAAGGCGCGTTGAGCGTGGATGCCCGCCCGCCGCATCCGATGCCCTTGACCTTTGAAAATTATCCCACGATGCCGGTCATCCTTTACGAAGGCATGATTGAGCCGGTGGCGCCGCTCGCCATCCGGGGTGCCATCTGGTATCAGGGCGAGGCGAACGCTGAACGGGCGCATCAATACCAAACCCTGCTTCCGGCGATGATCGGCGACTGGCGAAAACTTTTCGGCCAGGGCGACTTTCCGTTTTATATCGTCAGCCTGCCCGCTTTCATGCATCGCCGCGACCAGCCGGGAGATGATGCCTGGGCCGAACTGCGTGAAGCCCAGGCTTTGACGGCCCGGAATGTAAAAAATTCCGGGCTGGCCGTTACCGTTGATACCGGCGACCCGGACAACATTCATCCGAAGGATAAAAAAGTGGTCGGGGAGCGATTGGCCTTGTGCGCCCTGGCAGGGGAATACGGCAAAAAGATTTCCGATGCCGGGCCAACTTTCACTTCGGTTGAACATCTTCCGGGTGCGCTTAAACTTCGTTTCAGCCATACCGATGGCGGGCTGGTGGTAAAAGGGGACAAACTGGAAGAGTTCGCCGTGGCCGGAAAAGACCGCAAATGGCATTGGGCCGATGCCAAAGTGGAAGGGGATTCCGTGATCGTGTCATCTCCGATGGTTTCGGATCCTCAGGCGGCCCGCTATGCATGGCAAGCCAATCCGGCGGCGACGCTTTACAATGGAGCCGGGTTGCCGGCGGTCCCATTCCGCACGGATAATTGGCCTGGCATTACCGCGAATCACAAGCCCTGGTGAACGTGGCAATTCTTCGCCTGTATTCAGGAACACGGCAACATTTTGTTCGCGGCTTCGATGGCTTCGCCATTCGGGATTCCGCTCGTGGTGGCTGGCTCCGCGGCGAAATCAGCTTGTCTCGGAATGGGGCGTACGCTCGCGACTGAAGTTTCACCACGCGGCGTGCGTGTGAACGCCATCGCGCCGGGCGGGATGGCATCCGACATGATGTTTAAAGCGCTGGCCGGCAACCCGGAACGCCCCCCCATCCTGGCCGTACGCTGATGAACTGTTTCGGCCGGGCGGAAGACATGGACCTGGCTGCGACATGTCTTTGCTTGTCTGCCGCGCGCTTTGTCACGGGTGTGGTGTTGCCCGTGGACGGCGGTGTAAGCGTCGGATTTTAATGGCGCAAAAAGTGAAGTCACAATTTTAAAAGCCCCCTCCGCTTTAATTCGGCATGGAATTTATCATGCTGTTATCATGTTGATGCGTTGATATTAAACGAATTTGTTCGCACCTCGACTTTATCCTTGACACCCCCCCATTGATGGATAAAGTTCGACATACGAACCAACCCTGTTAGGCAATGCCTTAAAGGCATGTTGTGCGAAAAACTGATCTGAACAATTTTCAGGTGGCGACCAGCGAAACGGTGTGCGACATTTTGCCCACTGACCCGAAAGCGCAACCCCGGCTGCGGGGTGCCATTCGGCTCGTTCTCTAAAGTCACTTCGGCCCACCCCTGACAGCAGGAAAACCGATTAACAAAAATTGTTGTTGAAATGGTCGTGAGGGTCTATATTATTCGCGCGCCGGATGAATTTTGTTGCTGAAGTGCAAATGAAAACCGCCGAAATCGAAAACCCGAAACCGACCGTTCAAAACACTCCCGGTTGTCAGGTGGAGTCTTGCGAGTCGGAAGCGGTTCGGAAGATCGAGCAAAGCATTGCCTACATGAAACGGCATCTGGACGAGCCGCTCCAGGTGGCCACGCTCGCCGCCCAGGCGAATATTTCCCCATCGCACTTCTTCGCGCTGTTCAAACGGCGAACCGGCTGCGCGCCCATTGACTGCTTCATCCGCCTGCGCATGCAGCTTGCCTGCCGTTTGCTGGACGAAACGAGGTTGAGCGTGAAGGAAATCGCCGCCGCGCTCGGCTACGACGACCCCTTCTATTTTTCGCGCATTTTCAAGTCCGTCAACCACATCGCGCCCAGCGAGTATCGGTTGCTGAAAAATGGGGCCAAGGAGGCGGTCAGGAATTGCGGGATAGATCTGCACTTCTTCCGCCCCCGTGAATCCAAGACCGGTCTGGAGCGCACCGGCTCGCGTCCGGCACAAGATCAGGGCGGCGTCAAAGGCCGAATCGACATCAGCCCCGCGGGGATATCCGGTTATGGGAATGGTGAAAAATGTCGATTGGAATTTAAATGTTAATTCAAGCCATTATTACAAATCAACAAATCATATGTTCTGCAAGTCGAAAAAAACAAACCTCCGGCCTCGCGGCTTCACCCTGATTGAACTGTTGGTGGTCATTGCCATCATCGCCATTTTGGCGGCGATTCTGCTGCCAGCGCTGGCCAAATCGAAATTCAGGGCCCAGGTCATTAACTGTATGTCCAACTACAAACAGTGGGCCACGATGACCGGGGTGTATGCCACGGACGATCCGCAGGGCTGCATGCCCTCATTTAATTGTCTGGGGGCCGGCGGGAACCCGACGGACGTTGCCACCAATTTTGTTCTCCTCTTGCAGCCTTATGGGATGACAGTACCGATGTATTTTTGTCCCGCCAGACCCTTGGACATGGATGTGATAAATCAGCAGTTTTATAGTGGCATTGGCAATCTCAAGGCTCAACACAGGTATATTCAGTCACTCAACGATCTCAACGCATGGATTTGGTTGGGGCATTCAATCAGTGGAAATTTAGGTTACGCAAAACTGATCCACTTGTGGTGGGTGCCACGGGAGACAGGTTTAACCGGCCGTGGACCAAAACAGCCCGACGGCAATTACTTGTTCCCCTGGCCTAACTGGGGTCCTACCCCGACCGCCCCGCTCGGGGCGGTTCCCTGGCCGCAAAAGATAAGCG
>JBEKXN010000035.1:0-41334 GCA_049511835.1 Verrucomicrobiota bacterium
TGCCACTCTTCACTGTAAACCTCCTGCGGCAGACCCAGAACCTCGCGGTAGAATTTTGCCGCCCGCGCCAGGTCGGATACCGGATACATGACGAAGTCGGTGCCGCGGATTTTCATTGGTGATGCCCGGTCGGTTGTTCAACCGCCAAAGTGCGGTTTGATTCGTTTACGCCACAAACGCTAGGCGCCGGTTTTCCCGTTGTCCACCAGATTTTTGACGCGGATTTCACGAATGATCATGAATTCCATTCGCGGCGGCTGACGGCTGCCGTAGCGTGGAATCGAAAACGCCAGAGGGCTGGCGTACTCCAAGACGCTTCGCGCGTTGGCGGAATTGCATTATATCTTCGTTTCTGCGTGACAAAGTCATCCGGGCGCTGTCCAAACCAACAAGAGCACCTGCAACGCAAGGCAGGGCCGGAAACGAGGTTGTTATGTCCAGTTATTGCTATGAAGCTGTGGATGCCGGCGGACTGAAGACCCAAGGTACGTTGGAGGTCACCGATCAAAACGAGGCGTTGAAACGGATCAAGGAAATGGGGTTGTTTCCGACCAGGGTCGCGCCACCAACGCCATTCCGGCGCAGGCAAAGAAAGGCATTTGCCGTTCCCCAAATGCTCAATCTGCGGGTTCGAATGCCGGCCGGGAGAATTAAACCGGCCGTCCTGACGGTTTTCACCCGTCAGCTTGCGACGCTGATTGATGTGGGGATGCCGCTCATGCGCGGGTTGCGCATCCTGCAGGAGCAGACGGAGAACCGCGCGCTGAGGCGCGTCATCACGGACGTGGCCGCGGCCATCGAAGGCGGAGGAACGTTGACCGAGGCGCTGGCGGCGCATCCAAGGGTTTTCAGCCCGCTTTACGTGAACATGGTCAAGGCGGGCGAAATGGGCGGTGTCCTGGAAGTGACGCTCCGGCGCCAGGCGGAGTTCATGGAGAAGGCGCTGAAAATCAAAGGCAAGATCAAGGCCGCCATGTTTTATCCGGTCGCCGTGCTGGTGGTCGCGACGGGCATCCTCGCCCTGCTGACGGTTTTTGTCATTCCGCGGTTCCAGGCGATTTTTGACGGCTTGCTCAATGGCCGGCCCATGCCGGCGTTCACCGTGTGGGTATTGAAAATCAGCGATGTGTTCAAAAGCCACTTCCTGACGGTCGGAATGGTTGGGCTGGCCCTGGCGGTTGTGTTGCCGATTCTCGTTCGCACCCGGCGTGGCCGGCGGTGGTTTGACCGCTTCAAATTGATCATGCCCGTCGTCGGCACGGTTTGCCGAAAGGTGGTGCTCTCACGATTTGCCCGGACACTGGGGACCCTGCTCGGCAGCGGCGTGCCCATTCTTCAGGCGTTGAACATCGTGAAGGAAACGGCCGGCAATGTCATCGTGGGCGGCGTGATTTCCCAAATCCACGACAGCGTGAAGGAGGGCGGGAGCATCGCCGCGCCGCTGAAAGAATCCCGGATTTTCCCGGCGATGGTGTCCGGCATGGTGGACGTGGGTGAACAAACCGGCGCGCTGCCGGACATGCTCATGAGAATCGCCGACACCAGCGACGAGGAGGTGGACAACGCCGTCAGCGCCATGACGTCGCTGCTGGAACCGGTCATGATTATTTTCCTGGCCATTGTTGTGGGCAGCATCGTGATTGCCATGTTCCTGCCATTAATCGCCATCATTGGGGGAGATGTCATCGGCGGCGGGGGTGGGAACGGTGGTGGTCCTTGATAAAGTTTCCAGACATCCGGATTCATTCATCTGCGTTTCCATCTTCGCTTTGCTTTTCGCCGGGCGGGCCGGCGGCGCGGCGGCGCGAATTTTTTCCTTGAACTGTTCGCCGCAACGGATGGAGTATCAGCAGGAAAATGGTTTTGCTGTGAACAGAAGGGTGCGTCATGAAAACAATTAACGATTGCTTTGGTTTCCGCCAAATCACACTCGTGGGCAGCCTCAGTCTAATGGTGCTCAGTGTGGTGGCCGCGGGCTGTGGGAAACCGGGAAAAATCACCATCCGGGGCTCGAACACGTTTGGAGAGGAATTGGCCCCGCGGCTCATTGCGGAGTACCGGAAGGAGCATCCCACGGTTGTTTTTGACACCGAATACAAAGGGACCACGTATGGAATGGGGGCATTGATGGTTGAGCGATGCGACATCGCCGCGGCTTCGCGTCCGGTGAGCACGAACGAATTGCAACTGGCCAAGGATCGGGATGTGGAGTTTAACGATCACGTCATCGGCGCTTACAGCGTGGCGGTCGTCGTCAATGCCGGCAGCCCCATCGGGAACCTGACGCGGGATCAAGTGCGGGACATTTTTATCGGGGCGGTCACAAACTGGAAAGAGGTGGGCGGGCCGGATGCGCCGATTCATTTGTGCAGCCGCGATGAAATTTCAGGGACCTATCTGGGCTTTCGGGAATTGGCGATGGAAAACAAGCCTTATGCCCTGGGCTTGAAAGCGTTCACCAATTACCTGGGAATCATCCAGGCGGTGGCTCAAGATGCGAACGGAATTGGTTATGCCAGCATCGATCTGGTCAGCAAGGACGGCGTCAAAGCCGTGTCGATCGGAGGCGTGGCCCCCACCATCGCGTTGGTGAATGGTGGGCAATATCCTTACGCGCGGGTGCTCCACCTTTACACCGACACGACGAAGGAATCGTCGACGACGCGGGATTTCGTCCAGTTTGTCCAGTCAAAGCGCGGGCAGGAAATCCTGACTCAAATGGGCTTCGTGCCTCGTCCTTGATATGGTTAAAGCCGGACGGAAGACGATTCAGAAGGACGGACGCGAACTCCAAGGGGTTGGCTTAACGGTTTCCATCCGACCGGGGGATAGTGTCGAGACACAGTTTGGATTGATGGTTGACACTCTCTATCAGTGGTACAAGAAATACGGCGATGCTTGCGAGGAGTTCACCGTTGGCTTTGTTGGCTCACCAGAAGAGCACGAGGCGCTTATGACTTGTCTGCTCGCGCTCATTCAGCAGGAGGAACCCTTGCGTCCGCTGTTTGTTCGACTGGGCGAGGTGGGGGTTGCCTTTGTTTCGCGTGATGGAACAGTCATGAAAGAATCCAATTTGAAGATCGAAGCCGGTGCCTAGCCCGAAGCGGTCCACCCGCGCCTTGGTCCGACGCGGCGTCAGGTCAATGGTGTTGTTTTATCTTTTGAAATCGCTGCTTGATTTCATTCCACTCCACATTTACCCGTAGAGTCGCATTTACCGTAGCGCGTCCGCCGGATCGACTCCGCCGAGGCCATCCTCAGCCCCGGGACACTGTTGGAAGCGGCCAGCATCCGCGGGACAGACAAATAAGAATCAGAATTCCAAGAAGGGTGCCCACTTTACCGGGCTAATGGGGTCCTTAGTCCAGTGTTGGAATTAATGTACCACCAGCCGGTGATCTGCGCCGGCGGGATCGAGGGCCCCATAGATCCTATGCCCGGGTAGCAATCATTGATGTCCTCAACCCCGTTCAGTCCAATCGGTCCCATGACTGCAGGCACGCCGGACGGATAATTATCATGAACGGCATTGAGCCACGCGTATGCAATGGGCAGCGGCAGCAGGCGCCCGTAGGGAAAACAGCCGAGCATGAGGTACGCAAAATGTTCTGGAACACTGCAAGTGAGGTTCCCCACCGTATGATAACCCAACATCATATGGAGGCCGTTGAAGGCGCCACCCCAGCGTTGTCAAGCATACCACCCGCTGTGATTGGGCGGACTGGTATCGTCGGGCAGCCCGAAATTGTATTGCATAACCAGGCAGGACTCAAAGCACAGCCAGTTGAGGCGTTCGTTTGGCCCCATGTTTCCCCAAGAACGAGTCAAGACCAGATTATACACGTTATTTGAATCGGTGTAGGTGACATACGTGTTGCCATTGGCTGAGCCAGCAAGTTGAAACCTAAAAGCGGGTGTTCCATCAAGAGGGTAGTTCGGATACGTGAAACTAAGGCAATTGACATTGCCATGGCCCAAGTACATCACGAAGTTTGCTGTATTCACACCCCGGCTATCAGCATCGGCGTATATAACCGGCCCCGGGACGTTAAACGGCGGGGTGCTAAAGATATCCGGCGGGATGGTTTGGTCTGTCCCCGGAGGAGAGGGCTCAATGAAGTCCCCGGGCACGGAACTATATCCCGTCCAGCAGAACTGCCCCCACCCGCCGCCATAAAGCGGGCTTCCCATTACCAGTTGCCAGCCTGCCTGATCATATTGAAACCATTGCGACGGGGCGTACGGGCTTTCGGTGCCGTAGTAGGTATAGTTAATGCCACCCGCAACGATATGAATTGGCTCGGCTTGGACCGGAAAGGTTTGATTCGTCTGAACCGACACCCCATTTGCGTCGGTTACGGTGACGGCCACGGTTTCGGTCGTCGGTAAGCTGTCGTTCATCAGTGCCAGGCGCATGAACATCATGGTCGAGGATTGCGTGGGGATCGTAACACTGCTAATGCTGCCGTTGGTCTGCACCAGATTGGTGACCTGACTCCAAGCAGTCGTCAACAAGTTCGTGGTGGACTCCAGGACGAACCCGGTCGAAGGATCGGGCCAGACAATCGTGACTTCGTTGTTGCTGGAAATGATGGCCAGTGGCGGCGGTGCCACCCGCACTTTGGGGGTGTAGTTGATCGTGGCCCGGTATTGGTGGTCACCGTGGGATCAGACCCGCTCCATACGTAGGTGTAGGGCGGCCTGCCACCGCTTGCGGAAGCGCTCGTAACCACCTGCGTGTTCCCCACCGTGAACGTCGAGAGGTTCACCACCGGAACATAATTCGTGTCGTCGGTGGCCGGCATCATTTGCTCCTCCAAAATTTCCGTGTAATTCGAGCCGGTCACCGGATTGGTCACATTGATCGTGCCATTGAAAACATACCAGGGGATGATGTTCGTGGGGCTCCAGGTCAGTGGGTCTCCGGAAAAATTCGGGGGTGGCCAAAAAGACGGAGACCAGTAAACCAGTTGCAGATTAATCTGCGCGTTGGCCGGGAGAAGGCGGGCGACACGATTGCTGGCCTCGCTTGCGGAAAAGATCTCCACCGAGGGCCCCGCCGCCAACTGGCGTGAGGAGTAAAGCAGGTGGGTGACATTCCCCGTGGCGCCGTAGGTCAGTTGCACCTGCGCGCCCGGGCCAATCAACGGATAACCGTTGGTGAGGTCAAACTGGAAGTTGACCTGGGTGTCCAGGTACTGGCAGGCCGAAGATACGCTGTTGTCGGCGTTGGTGCAGAAGGCGACCATCCAGGCATGACCGATAACCGGCGTTCCCAATGGAGGGTAGAGTCCGGAGGAGGCCAGGGCCAGGGAAGCCGAACTCAACGCGGCGTTCGTGTCAAAGGCCATCAGGTTGCTTAAAGCGGTGAAGTCGATGGCTTGAAAGCTGATCGGATTCGCCGGATACGGATTCTTGGTCACGGCGAGCAGGTTGCTGATCACCGTGGCATTCGTGACCGGGGTGGTGGGAACGAACAGGAAATTGGTCGGGTTAACGAATGATACCAGCCCGTTGGCCTGCACGAGCATGCTGACGGGTATGTTCAGAAGGCCGACCAGGTTTGTGGCCTGTGTGAAGCTGGGTCCGGCTTGAGTGACTTGGTAAACCGGGAGAAGGTTGGGGTTCGACTGCGCTGCCGCGGGGCGGGTGACACAACACAGGGCATGGGCGACGATCAGCGTCGAGATGATTTTGAAGGTTTTCATTAGGAGAGTGTTTGTTGGTTGTTACCGTGATGCGCCGTTTAGTTTCAGCCACTACAGCAATCTTCCGTGCGAATCAGCGTCGCTCGCCAACACGACGTCGAGCTGTTCCAAGCTCTCTGGAGGTCAAATTTCGGCCCCACACGCTTGACATTGGAGAAGTCATGCGTCCACCAAGCGGTAATACACGGCCTGTCGCTATTAGACAGCAAGTCATCTGCATGTCAATATTGGAATGGACCTAAGTGGCGGAAACGGCCAGCGGCAATTTGTTCTGGGTTTATCAAGGCAACATTTGCA
Source organism: Verrucomicrobiota bacterium (assembly GCA_049511835.1). Taxonomy (GTDB): domain Bacteria; phylum Verrucomicrobiota; class Verrucomicrobiia; order Limisphaerales; family UBA11358; genus UBA11358. The sequence goes on from JBEKXN010000035.1 coordinate 6,006, forward strand.
CCGTGCCGACGGGCCGTGGTGTGCTGCCCGGCATCACGCGTTCGGTGGTGCTGGAAATTTGCCAGACGCTTGGCCTGCCGACAAACGAACACGTCATCAAACCCAAGGCGCTGCGGAATTCCGAGGGCATTTTCATCACCCAGAGCGCGCTCGGCATCGTGCCGGTGACGACGCTGGACGGCGAACCGGTCGCGCCCTCGCCCCTGCTGGACCCGATTTTGCGCGCCTACCACGAAATGCTTGCCAAACCCTGAACCCGCCGCTAATGGTTAATCATCATCAAACCGTTTTGGCACCGCTGAAATCAGTCGTGCCGCCGGTTGAACAACCCCGGAGGTCATTATGATCGAGAGCGCCGGTCTGGAACATTGTTTGTCCTTCATCAACTGCCAGCTACAGGACGGCGGGAAGTCTGGAACTCATGCTGAGGGCGGCGTGCGCCGTGCCGTGACCATATCCCGGCAGGCGGGCTGCGGCGCGTTCGCCGTTGCCCAGAAACTCGCCGAATACCTGCAGTCCCGCTCGCCCAAGGACGCCTGTCCGTGGACTGTGTTCGACCGCAATCTTATGGACAAGGTCCTCGAGGACCACAATCTGCCGACCCGCCTGGCCAGGTTGCTGCCCGAAGACACCGTTTCGAAAATCGATGACATTCTGGCGGAGTTGTTCGACGTGCGTCCGTCGGCGGAGACGATGGTCCAGCAAACCACCGAGACGATTCTCAGGCTGGCCAGCCTGGGCAATGTGATTCTGATCGGCCGCGGCAGCACCGTGACCACGGCCAAACTGCCGCACGTGCTGCACGTCCGCCTGGTAGCACCGCTCGAAAAACGTGTTGAATACTCCCACAAAGAATACCACAAATTCAACCTGACCCTGGACCAGGCGCGCAAGTTCTGCCTGAACGAAGACCGCGGCCGCGAACGTTATCTGAAAAAGCATTTCGACGCCGACATCAATGACCCGCTGCTTTACCACATGATCATCAACACCGGCCTGGTCAATTACGATGACGCCGCAAAGCTGATCGGTGACGCGGTTCTGAGCCTGCACTGAGGGCGACTTCGGTCTTGGGTCGCCGTCCGGCCTGTGGCTTAATCTCCGTGTGCGCCGCAATCCCGGATTTTCAAAATCGCATTCACGCCGCAAAAAGGGCGGCGGCTGGCGCTGGCTGTTGGTGCTGGCTGTGCTCGCGGTCGCGGCATGGTTTTGGTGGCGCCACGAGCATCCAACCAAAGTCGTCCACCCGCCGGCGAAGGCCGTGGCACCGCGCTTGCGGCCGTTTGTCGTTGCCCCCGAATCGCCGGCTGATTTTCCGCGTCCGGTGCGCGATGTGTTTGAAGCGCAGGTGGCATTGGCACGCCGGGCGATTTCATCGGGGTCCATTGACGCCGCGCTCGGCTCGCAAACGCGCCGGGCCATTTCTGTTTTTCAGGAAATCCAACATTTGCCGGTGACCGGAGCGCTCAACGCGGACACGCGCGCCCGGCTCATGCTCGCTGCGCCGCTGATGACGACTTATGTGGTTACGACTGACGATCTCGCGCGGCTGCAGCCGCTCGGCAAAACGTGGCTTGCCAAGTCGCAGCAAACGGCGCTGGAATACGAAACGGAACTGGAGCTCGTCGCAGAGAAAAGCCATTCGCATCCCGAACTGATCCGGCGGCTGAACCTGAACGTCAACTGGACGAACGTCGCGCCCGGCACGGTGTTGCAGGTTCCCGACGTGGATTATCCCGCGGCGTCGAACAAAGCGGCGTTCGCCGTCATCCATCTGGCGGACAAGTTTTTGGAGGCCTTCGATACGGAAACGAACCTGCTCGCGCATTTTCCGTGCAGCATCGCGGCGAACGTCGAGAAACGGCCGGTCGGCGAGTTGCACGTCGCGGTCGTTGCGCCCAACCCGAATTACACGTTCGACCCGGATCTGTTTCCCGAATCGCCGGAGGCGCGGCAGTTGAAGGTGAAACTGATTTTACCACCCGGCCCGAACAATCCGGTGGGTGTGGCCTGGATTGGTCTGGACAAGACCGGCTACGGCATTCACGGCACGCCGGTTCCGGAGCAGGTGGGGCGCACAGAATCGCACGGTTGCTTTCGGCTGGCGAATTGGGACGCGGAATACCTGTCGAAGCTGGTGGGGGTGGGGATGCCGGTGCTGGTCGAACCGTGAGTGATTTTAATTTGGTGGGGCGAGACTCCCGGCGAGCTTTTTTGAGAATGGCGGCCATGCACAAGCCCCGGCTCGCGAGGACGCTCGCCTCACCAGACGATTCCAAAATGAGGGGCAAATTATCATTGCCGGTTGGCAGGCTTTGGCCTAATTGTAAATCAAATTCAACAAAGGAAATTTATGGCTATTGGAATTGGACTGATTATTGCCGCGGTGCTGCTGTTTGTTGTGGTGGGACTCATCGTTTTTGTCATCGGCGTTTACAACAAACTCGTCACGATGCGCAACCGCTACAAAAACGCCTACGCGCAAATTGACGTGCAGCTCAAACGCCGCTATGACCTGATTCCGAACCTGGTCGAGATTGCCAAGGGCTACATCAAACACGAACGCGAGACGCTGGAGAATGTCACCAAGGCGCGCAACATCGCCTACACCGCCTCGCAGGCCGCCGCCGCCAATCCGGGCGACGCCAGCGCCATGAAAAGTCTTGTCTCCGCCGAAAGCGGCCTCGCCGGCACACTGAGCCGCCTGATGATGGTGTCCGAGCAATACCCCGATTTGAAGGCCAACCAGAACATGATGCAGCTCACCGAGGAATTGACCTCCACGGAAAATAAAATCTCGTTCGCGCGGCAGGCTTACAACGACTCCGTCATGGTTTATAACACTGACCGCGAAGTGTTTCCGAGCAACCTCGTTGCCGGCATGTTCAACTTCGGCCCGGCGGAACTGTTTGTCGTTGACAAGCCGGAACAAAAGGACGCGCCCAAAGTCTCCTTTTAGTGATTTGCGGGAGGGACGGCGTGTCGCCGTCCCCAATTAATTTTGGGACGGCAAGATGCCGTCCCTCCCAATATGGATTTCTTTGCCCAACAGGACCGGACCCGCCGCAAGACCAAGCTGCTCGTTTTCTACTTCATCCTTGCGGTGGCGGCCATCGTGGTCGCCTGCTACTTCGTCGGGCTGGTCATTTCTTCCGCCGCCCAGTCGCACCATCATCATTACGAAGAGTCACCGCAACTGGTGCTCTGGAACCCGCAGCTTTTCCTGGGCGTAACCGCCGGCGTGCTGGCGGTCATTGTCATCGGCAGCGCCTACAAAACGAATGAGCTGGCCGGCGGCGGCGGCTCCGTGGCCACGTTGATGGGCGGACGGCTCGTGAACTCGAACACCACCGACCCGGACGAACGCAAGCTGCTCAATGTGGTGGAGGAAATGGCCATCGCTTCCGGTGTGCCCGTGCCGCAGGTTTATGTGCTTGACGAGGAACACGCCATCAATGCCTTTGCCGCCGGTCACACGACCAGCGATGCCGCCATCGGCGTAACCCGCGGCTGCATCCAGATGCTCTCGCGCGACCAGTTGCAGGGCGTCATCGGCCATGAATACAGCCACATCTTGAACGGAGACATGCGGCTGAACCTCCGGCTCATCGGCATCATTTTCGGAATTCTCTGCATCGCCACCCTTGGCCGGGTTTTGTGCCGGGTTCGCGGACGCAACAGCGGAGGCGTGGTGTTCGTCGGCCTCCTGCTGCTGGCCATCGGCGCCATCGGCGCTTTCTTTGGCCGGCTGATCCAGGCCGCCGTCAGCCGGCAACGCGAATTTCTGGCCGATGCCTCGTCCGTGCAATTCACGCGCAATCCCGGCGGCCTTTCCGGCGCGCTCCAGAAAATCGGACGTTACAGTTACGGCTCGAAGCTGGAATCCGAGCACGCCCCCGACCTTTGCCACATGTTTTTCGGCAACGGCCTGGACGAACCGTTCTTTGGCCTCCTGGCCACGCATCCGCCGATTCCCGACCGCATCCACGCCATTGACCCAACTTGGGACGGGAAATTTCCGCCGCTGGATGAAAAACAAATTGAAGTTGTCAAACGCGCCGCCATTTCCGAGTTGGAACACACGCCGAAACCGCTGCCGGACCTTTTCAAGACCGTGCTCGGCGGTGCCATCATTGCCGGTGGCAGCGCCGAAAAACCGCCCGTCATCCGCTCGCGTTCCGTCATGCCGAATCTCGGCAATCCCAAGCCGTTGCATTTGAAATACGCCGAGCAATTGCGTGATTCACTGCCCGATAGTGTAAAAGCCGCCGCGCGTGAACCGCTTGACGCCGTTGCGCTGATTTACGCGATGCTTCTCAGTCCGGATTCCGCATTGCGGGACGCACAATTTACCGGACTGGCCCAGCGCGTTGAACCGGCAATTCAGGAAAAAACCATTGCGTTGTTCCCCGATGTTTCATCCGCCGCTACGCACGCGCGCCTGCCGATCGTCAACCTCGCGTTGGGCGCACTGCGGCAGATGACAACAGAGCAGTTCAATCAATTCTCGCCGACGCTCCAGTGGCTCATCGAAAGCGACGGAAAAATTGAACTGTTTGAATTCGTCGTGCAAAAAATCGTTCTGCGCCATCTCACACTGCAATTCAGCGGGGCGCGTCCGCCGGTTGCCCAATACTACACGCTCAAACCGCTCGTGCCGGATTGTGCCGTCGTCCTGTCCGCCCTGGCAAACGTCGGCAGCAGCGATGCCGCTGAAATCGAAAAGGCCTTTGAAACCGGAGCGCCGTATCTGCGCGCGCCCAACGACGGCGATCTGACGCTGCTGCCGCGCGAACAATGCGGCGTGGATCAGATTGACGCCGCGCTCAACCGCCTGGTGCTGGCCGTGCCGACCATCAAAAAGAACCTGATCGAAGCCTGTGTCTATACGGTCGGTGCCGATGGCGTGATGACAGAAAGCGAAGCTGAATTGCTCCGGGCCGTCGCCGACACGCTGGATTGCCCGATGCCGCCGTTTGTCCAGACGGAACGGTAGCGGCGGTCTGTGACCGTCGCATTAAGTTAAGTTTAAGTTAAGTATTACGGCGACGCTCATAGAGCGCCGCTACATTCTGATTTAATCCACTTCCAGGACCACCACCGACTTCGCGGGCAATGTGGTCACGAATCCGGTGTCCGTGACCTTGAACGCGTTGAATTCCGTTGGTTTCACATGGTCCGGCTGGTCGAAGGTGTTGCGCGCGTTCATTTCCGGCGCGGTCAGGATGTGGCCGGATATTTTCTGCGCCTTGGCGCCCCGCAATTCGCACGGGACCTCGGCGGATTGATTAGGATTCAGGTTGCATAGCGTGACGTGGATTTTGCCCGCTTGGTCACGTGAGGCGGAGGCACTGACCGCCGGAATTGCTTTGTCGCCGAAGACATAATCCACGCTTTGCAGTTCACTGGGCAGCAGCGTGGCGTCATGGTGGACGGTGTCCATTTCAAACACCCAGTAGCTCGGCGTGACGGTCATTTTTTCGTTGTCGGTAAGGATCATCGCCTGGAGCACGTTGATCATCTGGGCAATGTTCGCCATCTTCACACGGTCGGCGTGGTTGTTGAAGATGTTCAACGTGACGCCCGCCACCAGCGCGTCGCGCAGCGTGTTTTGCTGGTAAAGGAAACCGGGATTGGTGCCCGGCTCGACGTCGTACCAGGCGCCCCATTCGTCCACAATCAGGCCGACTTTTTTCTGGGGATCATATTTGTCCATGATGGCGGAATGTTTGGTGACGAGTTCATCCATGACCAGCGCGCGCCGGAACGTGTTGAACCATTCTGTCTCGTCAAATTTGGTGGCGGAACCCTTGTGCGACCAGTTGCTGGTGGGCAGGGTGTAATAATGCAACGAATAGCCGTTCATCGCCTGTCCCCCATGTTTCAATCCGTCCGCATTCCGTTTCATCAACACTTCGGTCCAGTGGTAATCGGATTCCAGCCCACCGCTCGCGACGCGGTAGATGCTGTTGCCGGGGTAGTTTTTCACGAAGGTGTTGTAACGGCTGAAATTATCGGCATAGAACTCCGCCGTCATGTTGCCGCCGCAACCCCAGTTTTCGTTGCCGACGGCGAAGTAGGGCACTTTCCATGGCTGTTCGCGGCCGTTTTGCCGGCGCAGATTGGCCAGCGGTGAATTCGCATCGGACGTCATGTATTCGACCCATTGCATCATTTCCTCGACCGTGCCGCTGCCGACGTTGCCGCAGATGTAAGGGGCCGCCCCGATCTGATTGCAAAAATCCATGAACTCGTGCGTGCCAAAGGCGTTGTTTTCCGTCACGCCGCCCCAAGTCGTGTTGATCATGGCGGGCCGATTGGTGGGCGTGCCGATACCGTCCATCCAGTGGTATTCATCGGCGAAACAGCCGCCCGGCCAGCGTACCACCGGCACCTGGATTTTCTTCAGCGCGGCGACGACGTCGTTGCGGATGCCGCGGGTGTTGGGAATGGGGCTGTCCTCGCCCACCCAGATGCCGCCATAAATGCAATGGCCAAGATGCTCGGAGAACTGGCCGTAAATGTTCCGGCTGATTTCCGCGCCCGGCTGGTCCGCGTGAATGAGGAGCCGGTTGGTCTTTACGACGAGGGCAGGTGGCGGCTGGGGTTGAGATTGAGGTTGAACCGCGTTTTGAGAAACAGGCGGTTTGGAATTGTGGCTGGCACAACCCGCCCAAACACCGAGGCAAAGGATGCTGGCGACGGGGATGACCAGGAATGGTTTCGCGTTCATGGCGGGAATTCAAAACCAGATTGAGCCACACGCAAGCATTTTTTGAGCAAGGCGAACCTCCCCAATCACCGGACATCAGCCGGATCTGGCCTTACTCAAAACGCGCGGGTTGTCCGGTAGAGGCCAGCACGGCGTGCCAGATGGAGCCGTTGGGATCCACACGCTTTTCCTGTTTCGCCAGCATTTCAATGGGCACATGGATGAAGTGGTCATGCAGCAACCCAATCACCAAGCCGGTCTTGCCCGCCATCGCAGCATGCACGGCATGGCGGGCGTATTGGTCGCACAGGATTGCATCTTCCGCATCGGCGGGCACGCTCCGGATGATGTAGCTCGGTTCCAGGTAACGCATCACCATGGGGATTTTTTCCGCCCGGAAGTAAGACTCGATCTTTTCGCGGAGGAACAAGCCGATGTCCCTGAGTTTGACGTTTCCCGAGGCATCGCGTTCCTCGCCTTTGTTTCCCAGCAGGTCCTGCCCGGCGCCTTCAGCCACCACGATGACTGCGTGTGCCCGTTTCAACGTGCGTTTCTTCAGCGCGTTGAGGAATCCGCCGGGGCCTTCCAGTTTGAACGGGATTTCCGGGATCAGACAGAAGTTCACCTCCTGGCTGGACACCGTGGCGGCCGCAGTGATGAATCCGGCGTGCCGGCCCATCAATTTCACGAGGGCGATGCCGTTCTGGACGCTGTGAACCTCCGTGTGGGCGCAGGTGACGACCCGGGCCGCTTCCTCCACCGCCGTCTGGTAGCCGAAAGAGCGCGAAACATAAGGCACATCGTTGTCAACGGTCTTAGGAATGCCCACGACGGCCAGCGCGTGGCCGCGCTTTTGTGCCTCCTGAAAAAGCTTGTAGCCACCATGTTGTGTGCCGTCGCCGCCAACGACGAACAGGATGTTCACGCCGCGTTTGATGAGGTTTTCCACCGCGAGCCCGATGTCCACCGGGCCGCGCGAGGTGCCGAGAACGGTGCCGCCTTCCTTGTGGATGTCTTCCACGAAGTCGGGATTGAGCACGATTGGCTCCAATCCGCTCGCCGGATCGAGTCCGTGATAACCGTCACGGAAACCCAGCACTTCCTTCACGCCGTACGTATTGTGCAGTTCCAGAAAGGCGGAGCGGATGACGGTGTTCAATCCGGGGCAAAGCCCGCCGCAGGTGACAATGCCGGCAATGGTGTTTTTGGCATCGAAGAAAAGTTTTTCGCGCGGGCCGGCCATCTCGAAAAAGAATTCCTCCGGTGGCGTGACGCCGGGCGTCCGCACAATATGCAACGGTGCGCGCGCCTCGTCACTGACCGAGTGTTGAATCGGCGACGCGAAACGGGCTTGGCCGAGCAGGGTGATGTTCGCGGATTTATTCACGCACGGTTGCCTTCAGTTGTGCTTGAATGCCATTACCATTTTTAGTGTGCCATGTTTGTCGCGGGTTTGGCCAGTGCTTAACCGTCCGGCAGGGATGTTTATCATATGCCGGAGGGCGAGATGAACAGAAAAGCTTGCTCTCTTCATGCAATCAGATCGTGCCAGAAAAGGGTCTGAGAGGAAGGTCATCATTCGTCGATGACATTGGCAGCTTGATTGCCAAGCAACTCCTGGGCGGCACGAACAAATCCATTTTGCCCGATTGCCTTGCCGGGGGTGATTCTTTCTTCCAGCTCGTGCGACCGGAAACGGTATTCCATTTCCATGTCCCGGTCTTGTTCGCTGGTTTGCGCCGCTTGCTTTTCAACTTGTGCCTTGCTGGCTGGCAACGGGTAGAGACTTTCGGGTTTGGCCGGGCGCTTCTCGGCGGCGATTGCAACGTTGCGCCAAAGCGCGGCCAGATCGGAGACATTCTCAAACGACGCACAGGTGTGACGGCCCAGTGGATCCAGCCGAAGCAGATTGAAAACCACGGCGTCACGCTCTGGAGCGGATTGGAAAACATGGGAGCTGATGCCTTCAATTTTTTCCCAGGCATTGAGATAATCAGGATCCAGCCTGATTGCTACTTGATAATTGGTCAGCGCCTCCGGGTAACGCCCTTCTTCCTCCCGTAGATAGCCCAGCAGATAATGCACTTGCGGCTTGTTCGGCGTTTTTTGGGCCAGTTCGGTGAATACCTTCTCGGCAATGCCTTGCGCCCGTTCGCCGTCAAACGCGCGTTCACACCCGAAACAATAACTTTCCATGCGGCCAAACTGGTCGGGCATCAATTCGTAGGCGCGCCGGTAATGTTCCTCCGCCTGCTCGTGCAATCCCATGTCTGACAGTTGCACGGCCAGCCGCGCATGGATGCAATAGGCGTCCGCAAAACGGTTCAATGAATCCTGATACATGGCCACGGCCCGCTTGAGCAGGCCGGCGGCGTGAAATTGGTCGGCCAATTCCGCTTGATGCACGGATTGAACAACGCCACGCAAAGTTGCCGCCTCATTGGTGTCACCCCGGGCGGCGCGGATCTCTGCCAGTTCGGCATAGGCGCGGATGCGGTCGCCGGGCCCCTCCTCGCCATCGGTGGGATCAATGGCAATGGCTTGGCGGGCGGCTTGTTCCGCTTCCGCCAAATGCTGGTGGGTGCGCAACCAGTGAGCCTTCCAGATCAACGGCCGTTCCTCGAATTGGTCCCGCGCAAACAAAGCATCCAGTTCGGCCGGGGCGTTTTCATCATCCAATGAGAGCAGCAATTCATACAGCCGGTCGCAGCCGGGGGATTGATCGAATAGTGGGTCGAGCAGTTTGCGCGCTTCCGCCGGGCGTCCGGTTTTGGCCAGCGCCGCGGCGGCGTAATAGCTCACCGGCACGATGACGGGCTGGTGGGAATAATTCGGAACCATCTCTTCCAGGTCGGCATACCGGGAGTTCAAATCAGCCAGGTCTTTTTCGCCCCAGTACGGTGCACCATCAAATAATTTCAGCACGTCTGCATCCCGTCCGGCGCGGTGATACAGCCGGGCCAGCGCCGTCAGAATCCGGGTGGCGGGAGTGGAGCGTCCTTCGTAACCGTACCTTCGCGGGTCTGCCTTTTTCGAGACGACATTGGACAAGGCTGTGGCCAGAACTGCTTCCGCCTCCGGTCCCCGGTTGAGATCGTCCAAAAGCATCGCCAGCGACGGCGCGGTGGTGTTTCCCCACGGAGAATAATCCTGTTCATCCGGTTTTTGAACAGCCGCCTTGGCGGCAGTAATGCCTTCCTCCAGCCATTCGGGACGATTGAGGAGGTGGCCGATTCGCGCCAGCGTCAATGCCAGATCGCCGCGGTTTTCACGCTCGTAGCGGCCCGACGAGGCCGAAGCTGGTTCGTTGGTTTGCATTAAGCGGCGAAGTTCGGTCACGCCGGCCTCGACATCGTCGTTGGCGAGCAGCGCCTGATACAACAATTGTTGCAGATGCAGCCGTTGGCCCTTGCTCAGACCGGGCTTGGAAATGGCCATCTGGACCAGCTTGACCATTTCCGCAGTCTGGCCCGCGTGCGCCGCCACCTGCACATACTCCTCCCAGAAAGGCAGGTCTGGATTTTGTTGCAACAGTTCATGAAAAAAACCATTGAGCTGGCCGACGAAACCGGCGCGTTCCATCTGCCGGACAACTTCATTTGGGAAGTAAGCGTCGTTTTCCTTCTCAAACTGTCTGGCCACCGCCACGGCATCAGCCGTGCGCTCATGGGCAATCAGGCCAAGCAGATAATAAATCCGGGCGCTTTTCTTTTCATAGTCGCCGGAAGCATCGGTTGGAAGCAGCACCGAAGGCAGGTCGGAAACGGCTGCTGGGGGTTCATTGGTCTCGGGTTTGGCAAAGCGTTTTTCCATCGCTTCATACAAGTCCACCGACTCCAGCGAATTGACCAGCGACCACTGCGGTGTTTTTAATTCGTTGACCAATTCCAACGCCAGTTTCTGCGCGAGCTTGTCGGTGGCTGTGCCCGCATCAATATTCAGTTGGGCTTTGGATTTGACCAGGGCGCGCTGGAGAAATGCCTCGGCCTTTTCCGGTCCGACCAGCGGGACGAGGTCCGGGACTTGAAGACCGGATTGATAACGATAGCCTTCTTCGGATTGCTGGGCCGCCAGTTTCCGGTCCAATGCCTGTAGCACGGCATCGGGATTGTCCATTGTGACCATGAGGGAACTGTTTAGTTCCTCAAACAGGGAATTGTAAAAGTAGGCCTGCCGGGTTTTGGCCTTGGCGGCGAGGGCCTCCAAGGCAGCGATGTCTTCCCGCCGCTTGGTCGTGTCACCCAGGAGTGTGTGCGCCAGCAGCTGCAAGCCAAGTTTCTGCAACGCCTGTGCGCCTTCGCCCGCCGGACGCGCTTCGATGGCCTTGGCCAGTTCCGGCCAACTCGAAGGCGGAGGCAGCGCCTCGACCAGTTCGTCCGGTTGAATGGGATGGGATATCATGCCTCGTTGGTCGTAGGCTGGTGTTTCCTCCAGTTGCAGCAGGCGGTCCATCAGCGCCAGCCATTGTTTCGCCGCCTCCGCCGGCGCCAGCCCGGCGGATTGTTGCTTGAATGCCTTCAAATCCGCGCGTAGTTGTCCCGCCGGAGAGGGTTTTTCCTCCTTTGATTCCGGTTGGTTGCTGCTTTCCGCCGCCTGGCGAAGAATGGCATCGGCACCTTGATAATTGGTTGCCGGCGTTGTTTGTGCCATTGCATTTCCGGTGAAGGCGGTTGTCATCCCCAACACCACGTTGGTCATGAAAAGACAAACAATCTTCCTGCTCATAAGTGCTCCCCTGTAAAGTGCGGTTAAATTTGTTGACCCCTTATAGTCCTCCAAAGAACGACGTTCAACCACGAATTTGAAACAATCGTTTTAGAAAGTTCACAGCCATCATTCGGCTGCGTTCTTTCACCCATCACGCCCGCCGGTTATCGCCGCGTAAAAGCCGTTGGGTTACTCCCGCATGATCGCCTTCAATTGTGTTTTGAACGCCTCCACAATTTTTTCGTGTGCGGCATTGACTTCGGCGTCGGTCAGCGTTTTGTCCGCGGCACGGTAGGTGAAGGCATAGGCCAGGCTCTTTTGACCTTTCGGCACGTTTTTACCGCGAAACACGTCGAACAATTCCACGGCTTCCAGGTTCGCCGGTTTGGTTTGCTTCACCACCTGCAAAACGGCGTCGTGTGTCGTGGCTTCGGGCACCAGCATCGCCACGTCGCGGCGGATGGATGGAAATTGCGGCAGCGACTTGAATGACTTGGCCGGATTCCGCCGCGCCAGCAGCAAATCCAGATTCAATTCCGCCAGCAGCACGGCGTCCCGCAAATCATATTTCTTCGCCAACACCGGCGATAATTGGCCGAACTCGCCGAGCGTTTGCTTGCCGAGTTGAATCGTGGCCGATTCAAGAAAGAGTCCCGATGAATCGGGACGGCGGCTAAAGGTCATTCCGCGCATACCGAATTGGTCGAGAAATTCCTCCAACACGCCCTTTAAATCGTAAGCGTCAAATTTCGCGTCGCGTTCGTCTCCGCTCCAGAAGGGCAGAGCACGCTGGCCGGTAAGTGCAATGGCGACACGGCGTTCTTCCTTGTGGCACAGACCTCCGGTCTGTGTTTTCACAGGCGAGGACGCCTGTGCCACGCTGAACACCCGCCCGACTTCAAACAACGCCACGTCGTAATTTTTGCGGCTGACGTTGTGCCGCAACGAATGAATCAAGCCGGGCAACAGGCTCGGCCGCAGCACGTCCATGTCCGAACTCAACGGATTTGCCAGCGCCACGGCTTCCGCACTCGGCACTCGGCACCCTGGCGCGCCGGAGCCAAGCGAAGGCGGCTCGGCACTCGACACGAGTGTTTGTCCCTGCGCCTCGTTCAAGCCCAGCCCGCTCAAAATCCGCCGCGCTTCCGCCAGAACATCGTGTGTCGCGTCGAATGCGTTCGTGCCAAACGCGCCGCGCGGCGGTGTGGCCGGAATTTTTTCAACGCCGTGCAGCCGCCCAACTTCCTCAATCAAATCCGCCTCGCGCTTCAAGTCCACGCGGAAGGCAGGGATTTGAAACGTCACCGGTTCCGGCGCGGCGTTTGCGCCAACTGGCCGCGCCTTGCGGCCGATGGTTTTCAAGCCAAGCTGGCCGAGGTAAAACTCAATTTCTTCAGGCCGAAGCTCAATGCCGAGCAACTCGTTTACCTTGTGATGCCGCAGCGTGATTTGCTTCGGCTCGACCGGTTTCGGGTAGGCGTCCACGAGGCCTTCGGCGAGCTGGCCGCCGGCGGTTTCGAGAATCAATTGGGCGCACCGGGCGCTCGCCCAGTCGTTGATGTCAATGTCCGCGCCGCGCTCGAAACGATAGCTGGCATCGGTGCGCAGTCCCAGCGTCTTGCTCGTGCGGCGGATGTTCGTGGGCGAGAAATAGGCGCTCTCGATGAGCACGTCCACGGTGTTGTCCTTGATCTCGGAATTCTGCCCGCCCATGACGCCGGCCAGCGCGATTCCCTTTTGTTCGTCGGCGATGAGCAGGTTTTCCGTGGAGAGCTTGTGCTTCTGGCCGTCGAGGGTGATGAACTCCTCGCCGGCCCTGGCGCGGCGAACGACGATGGTCGGTTTGTAGCCGCCGTCGTCAGACGGCGGATTCTTTGAACCATCCGCCGATTCACATCGGCGGCTACCAGCAATCAAATGATAATCAAACGCGTGCAACGGCTGGCCGATTTCCATCATCACGTAATTCGTCACGTCCACGACGTTGCTGATGCTGCGGATGCCGACCTTTTCCAGCATGGAACGGAGCCAGTCCGGGCTGGGGCCAATCTTCACGCCCTTGACGACCCGCGCCGTGTAACGCGGACAAAAATCAGGATCATCGAGACGGACGGAGACGAGATTTTCACAACGTAGCGCAGGCGTCCCGCCTGCACCGGCCAGCCGGGACGGCTGGGCTACGTTAACATCAGGAATTTTCAGCTTGTTTCCCGTCACCGCCGCGATTTCGCGGGCGATGCCGATGACGCTGTTCCAATCCGACCGGTTTGGCGTGATTTCGAGATCGAACACCACGTCGCCGCCGGTGCGGCCGAGATATTCGGCAAACGGCTGGCCGATTTTGGCGTCCGCCGGCAGGATGAGCAGGCCGTCCACCTTGTCCGGCAAACCGAGTTCCTGTGGCGAACACATCATGCCGTGGCTCGTGATGCCGAAAACTTTTCGTTCCTTGATGACGAACGGTTCCTTGTCGCCGGGCTTCAGCGGCAGGGCGAAATTCGGCAGGATGAGCGGGACCTTGTCGCCGGGCTGGTGGTTTTGCGCGCCGCAAATGATGACGCGCTCGCCTTTGCCGTCGTTGACCCTGCAGACGGAGAGCTTGTCCGAGCCGGGCACGGGGTCGCGCGTGAGGATTTGGGCAACGACGATGCCGTCGAACTCGCCGCCGGTTTTATGGACGCCCTCGACTTCGAGGCCGAGCATGGTGAGCCGCTCGGTCAGTTCTTCGGGCGACCAGTCGAAATCAACGTATTGTTTGAGCCAGTTAAGCGTGACTTTCATTTTTTATTGCGTGGGCATTTCTTTGAAAAGCTGAACGGCCTTGAAATGGCCATCAACTGCACTGCGAATGGCAGCAAAATTTTTCTTCACATCATCATTCTCTTTTCCCAAGTGAATAATGACGCTCAAATCGTCATATGCCTTTTTCAACGACGGGAAATTGCCAGGAAAGTTCTTGGGCAAAGTTTTTGCGTAAAGCTCTGCCAACTCATCGCCAGTGGGATTTCCTTTGATGGACTTAATTTCTGCCGCTGGAATTATGGCGTAAAAATATTGCTCAACTAACGTCCTCAAATACAAAGCAGCGGCCAAAGTGAAATTTGTTTGTTCGGCGACAACGGAATTCCGGTAAAATTTCCGCTGTGCATCGGGAATGAAATTCGGAACTAAAACTTCAGGAAACTGGCTTCTTCCCACTAAAGTCAGTTTTAAGTTTTCACGCGTGACCAAAAACACCAAAGGCTCTTCTCTGCAATTTTGGCATTGGTATGGCAAAGAAAAAATCTGAATCACTTCAGCATTTTGATAATCAAAAGACATCGCTCCATAACGCCAACCAACAAAGCCCGCGTTATGAGGTTGAATTGAACCTTTGCACTGTTTACTTCCGCAAGAAACCCTCACGGAAGGTAATAACAACGGAGGTAAATCAACCGAACCAATCGGTTGAGCTCCCGGCGGAGGGTTTGACTCGGTATAAAAATACCAATCGCAATAAAGTAAATTATCCCGCTCTTGGCTTAACTTCTTGATGCGGTTCGCCAAATAAGGAGTCCCATCTAAATTGATTCCCGGTTCGGCCCTTGCAGCTTCTTGCTTGTGGATTTCGATGAGGTGGTTAATCGCCCCGTCAAAGTCTTTTTCGGAAATTTGAACGCTTTGATAGAGATGCTTGGTCTCTAAAAGTTCTTTCAGAGCCGATAATATTTTTCGGCTGATAACATCGTCCAAATTGGAAACGGAGTTCGACATTTTTAAAACTGTTTCAAGAGTCGCACATCGTTCTCGCAAAAGAGCCGGATGTCGTTGATGCCTTTAAAAATCTATTTGTCATAAAAATGCACTTCTCCGGTGGAGAGGTCATACATGCCGCCGACCAGGCCAATCTGGCCGTTATCAATCATCTCGCGCAGGATGGGGCTGCGTTCGCGGATTTGTTGCATGACCAGGCGCACGTTTGCCTCGGATACTTTGTCCACAAACTCCAGGTTTTTTGCGTTGCGCGGTTGCACGTCGGCGGGGACCTGACCGATGGCCGGTTGAATCTTGGCGAGCAGGCCGGTGAGGTTGCCCAGTTCCACGCCGTCCACGGCACCTTTGATGGCGCCGCAATTGGAATGGCCGATGACGGCAATCAATTTCGCGCCCGAAACCTTGCAGGCGAATTCCATGCTGCCGAGGATGTCATCATTCAGCACGTTGCCGGCGACGCGGGCGCTGAAAATGTCGCCGATGCCCTGGTCGAGGACGATTTCAATGGGCTGGCGCGAGTCCAGGCAGCTCAGGACCACGGCAAAGGGATATTGGCCGGAAGCGGTCGCTTTGACGTCCGCCCGGAAGTTGCGCGCCCGTGGGTGGCCGGCGACAAACCGGGCATTGCCGGCGCGCAGTTGGTCGAGCGCCTGCTGAGGCGTCATCGCTGCTTGCGATTCCTTGGTAAGCGGAATTCCGATGATACCAACTGGGCAAGCTGGCTCTGGCATTGAGCAACAGGCATGTTTGGGAGAATGACAGCCTGTCGCGAGCAACAACACGGCGGCCAGACCGGCAAACAACGAGAGGCGATTCAATGTTTTTTTCATTCGTTTTCGATGTCGCTCCTGACGGAGCTTTTTCCATTTTTGTTTTGGTTGCTACAAATATTTCGCTCCTGACGGAGCTGGTTTTGCCCATTCTTTAAGGTGCCAAATTGGAACCTTAAAATTGTTTCAAAAACCGCACGTCGTTTTCGTAAAAGAGGCGGATGTCGTTGATACCGTAGCGGATCATGGCGATGCGTTCGATGCCGAAGCCGAACGCCCAGCCGGTCCATACTTCGGGGTCGTAGCCGACGTTCTCAAACACCGCCGGATGCACCATGCCGCAGCCGGCGATTTCCAGCCAGTCCTTGCCCAGCTTCTTCACGAGCGCGTTGCTGAAATCAATCTCGAAACTCGGCTCGGTGTAGCTGAAATAGTGCGGACGGAACCGGATCTTCACGTCGCTGCCCAGCAATTCCTTGAAGACGAATTCGACCGTGCCCTTGAGGTCGCCGACGGTGACGCCTTTGTCCACGTAAAGCCCTTCGATTTGCTGGAAGGTCGGGTTGTGCGTGGCGTCGGCGTTGTCGCGGCGATACACGCGGCCCGGCACGATGATGCGCACGGGCGGCGGCTGGGATTTCATGACGCGGATTTGAACCGAGCTGGTATGGGTGCGGAGCAGTAGCGCAGGCGTCCCGCCTGCTTTTTGCGAATCTTGTCCCGGCAGGCGAGACGCCTGCGCTACATTCAAATAAAACGTGTCCTGTGTGTCGCGGGCGGGATGGTCGGCGGGGGTGTTGAGGGCATCAAAGCAATGGTATTCGTCCTCGATTTCCGGTCCGTCGGCAACAACAAAGCCGATTTTGCGGAAACTGCGGACGATGTCCTCGGTCACCTGCGTGAGCGGATGGAGTTTGCCGAGTGCGCGGCGGCGTCCGGGCAGGGTGAAGTCGGTTGGTTCCTTGGGCAACGCGGCCTTGAGTTCGAGTTCGGAGCGGCGTTCGGCGAGCGCGGCTTCGAGTTCAACCTTGGCAGTGTTGATGAGTTTGCCGGCAGCGGGCTTTTCCTCTTTTGAGAGCGTGCCGAGCTGTTTCATCAGCGCGGTGAATTTGCCGTTGGCGCCGAGCCACGCGCCCTTGGTTTGTTCCAGCGCGGCGGGGTCGGGCGCCGCCTTGAGTTCGGCGAGCGCGGTTTGTTTCAAAGGTTCAATTTCGTTCAGGAGCGACATATTCCAAGTGAAAGAAATTAGAAAACGCGGCGGTTGATGAACAGCCAAAAGGAGAGGAATCTCAAACTTGTGCGAAGTACATTATTGGGATAAAGTGTCAATGATTATGCATTGCCCGAAGATTTTATCCGCTTATGATCCAGAAGTCGGATGGGTTGCATCAAGTCAGGGGATCGGGTTGAGAATTTCGACCGCGTCAAAGCGGTTCTTCCTGGCGGTTGGTTTCGCCATGATTTTATGCGGATTCCGCAGCCTTGCGGGTTCAGCCGGCGAAGCCGTCGAGCCGGCATACGATCAGCCCTGGCAAATCACGTCCTTCGCAACGGACGCGGGACTGACGCGGCAACGGGTCTTCGACATTGCATTCACGCCGGACGGGACGGCTTGGGTGGCGGCGGAAGACGGGCTGCGCCGGTTCGATGGCTTCGAGTGGGAACGGTTTGGTACCAATGCGGGGCTGCCCAGCACGTTTATGCGTGCCGTGGGGGTGACGGCCAAGGGTGAACTCTGGGTGGGGTCGGACGCCGGGGTGGGTGTTTTTGATGGCCAACGCCTGAAATATGATCCCCGGGGTTCGCTGACCGGGCTGGCGAATTCCAGCGTGCGGGAAATCGACGTGGATCCGGACGGCACGGTGTGGTTTTCCTGCGATCAATGGCCTGACCCCAGCACCCCGCCGGGCGGCCTGACCTGCCTGACCAACGGCCGGTGGCAGACCTTTACCCGCACCAACGGAATCCCGATGAATTATGTCATCGGTTTTTTCCGGGATTCGACCGGCCGGCAATTTGCGCTGACGCCGCACGGTTGGGCGCAGCGGCAGGGCGAACAATGGGGGCCACCGGTCAACCCCGGTTACGACGCGGAGGATTGCGTCCTGCAAATGGCCGAAGCCGGGGACGGCACGCTGTTCGCACAGGGCGAACACAAATTGCTGGTCTTGAAAAACGGCCGCTGGGAGACCTGCTGCACCGACCGCACGCGGCTGGTTTGCGGGATGCGCAATGGGCAGGTGGCGGCGGTGGAATACGACGCCACGCAAGGGCGGCTTTGGTTCAGTTTGTGGGACGGCAACAAATTTGTCCGCGCGTCGGCCCCGGTTCCCTGTCCGAGCAACGCCCGGTTTTATCATCTGCGCGAGGCGCCGGATGGTTCGTTGTGGAGCGTCGGTTTCGGCACGGTGGTGCGCTGGTCGTATCGGGCGGGGACTTGGACCGCCTATCCGCAACTGCCGCCACCTGTGGGGACGGACGCCCGGGGCCGCATCTGGTTTGCCGGAGAATCCAATGTCGTCGTGGAGGCCGGCGGAAAATTCCAGGTCCTGCCTCCGGGAAATTTCAAGGCCTTGAATGAAAACGGCCGGGCCATGATTTGGGATATCCGCCGAAATCAATTATCGGTGACGGACCCCCAGGACCCGTCGGTCAGCACACCGGTGGAGACGGGTCAGGAAATGATCGAAAGCATCAAGCCCGATGATAAGGACGGTTTCTGGATTTATGGTCAGGACAGCAACGGCAACGGTGTGGTTGCTCATTATCATGACGGGAAGACGACGATCCTGGCGCCGGCGGAATTTCAGAACCAGCAATTGAAGTCAGCCACTCCCGCGTCTTCCGGCCAGCTTTGGGTCGTGGCGCTGGATCGAACCGACAACCACTATCGTCTGGCCTTGGTGACCGATGACCGGGTGGAATGGCAGCCGCTCCGGCCGGCTCCGCCACCATTAAACTATCCGACCTGGTATGCCGCCGCGGGCCGGCACTGGTTGTATGCCTATTCCGGCCTTTATGAACAGACCTCCGCGCCCACCGGTGATTGGCATCAGGTGACGGCGTTTCCGGACACCGGTTTCGGCGCGGTATTGATCAGCTCGAACGAAGCCGTTTTCATCTTCAGCGGCGGGCCGTCCGGACATCCTGGATGCAGTCTGTTTTCCCGGGATGGCTGGCGTGTGGTTCACGGCGATTTTTCCCAGCCGATGTATGGTTGGGACCAAAAAACCATCTATTTGTCCAGCCACGGGGGCGTTTTCATCCGCAGAGAACCGGGGACGTTGGACTTTGAATATCTGCAAGCCCCGGGTGATGCGTTTGTGAACGCGACGGTGGCGGACCCGGCGGGCAACCTCTGGCTGGGCACTTCGGAGGGCGTGTTGCGCTATCAGCCGTCCCATGTTCCGCCCGTCACAAAAATTCTGTCGTCCTCGACCGAGGTGCGCAAAGGCTCTTTGTTGCCGGTCACCTTCCGCGGCTTGCGGCGTTTCGAGAAGGAAAACAACCCGGCCAGCTTCCGTTACTCCTGGGGGATTGACAACGGCCACTGGTCGAGCTTCGAGTCCTGGCCGAAACAAAACCTGCCGTTGCCGAACCTGAATCCCGGCAACCACCAGTTGGAGGTGCGGGCGCGCGACATGGACGGCAACGTGAGTGTGGATCCGGCGATCTTGTCTTTCACCATTTTGCCGGAGCCGCTCCAGCAACGAGTCTGGTTCACGCCGGTCGTTTTGCTGCTGGCGGGGTTGATGGCCTGGCTGGTCTGGCTCGGCATTGACCGCACGCGGCAGATTGCCCGCAGCAACACCGCCTTGCGGGAGGCGCAGGCCATGCTTGAACATCGCGTGGCGGAACGGACGGTGGAATTGACCCGGGCGAATGCATCGCTCAATCACGAGATTGCGGAGCGGCGGCAGGCCGAGGAATCGCGGCGGAAACTGGAGGAACAACTCCACCAGGCCCGAAAGATGGAAGCCATCGGCACGCTCGCCGGCGGCATCGCCCACGACTTCAACAATATCCTGACCGTCATCATTCCGTACGGCCATCTCGCGCTTGAAGAGATGGCGGGGCGTCCGGAATCTCAGGAATATCTCAGGCAGATTTTGACCGCCGCCGACCGGGCGAAAAATCTCGTGCAACAGATACTGGCCTTCAGCCGGCGGCAGCGTCAGGAACGGCAGATCATTGATCTTCAGTCTGTGGTGAGTGAGGCGCTCAAACTCCTGCGTTCGGCATTGCCGAGCACCATCGAGATTGTTCAGCGACTCAGCCCCACGCCTCCGGTGCTGGCCGACCCGACCCAGATTCATCAAGTCATGATGAATCTTTGCACCAACGCCGAACATGCCATGCGCGGACGTCCGGGCCGGCTGGAGATTACATTGGAACCGAAACCGGTGGACGAGGCGTTCGCGAAGCAAAACCCGGATCTGCGCCCGGGCCAGTACGCCCGCCTTTGCATCCGCGACAACGGTTGCGGCATGCCGGGCGAATTGCTGGACCGCATCTTCGAACCGTTTTTCACCACCAAGGAGCCGGGGCAGGGCACGGGGCTGGGTCTGTCCGTCGTCCACGGAATCGTCAAGAGCCACAACGGCGTCATCCTCGTGCAAAGCCAGCTGGACCAAGGGACGGAATTTCAAATCTTTCTTCCGGTTCAGGACAAAAGTCGGATTGCTCCGCCCCAAGAATCAAAACCCGCGCCGCCTGGCACCGGCCAGCACATCCTGCTGGTGGATGATGAACCGTCCATCAGCACGGTGCTCAGCCAGATGCTGTCGCGAGCCGGTTACCGCGTGACTGCTTACACCAACCCGCATGAAGCGTTGAAAGCATTCCACACCCGGCCCGCTGAATTTGATTTGCTCTTCACCGATCTCACCATGCCCGGCATGACCGGCGTGGATCTGGCCAGGCGGATATTTGAAGTCCGTCCCGATTTGCCGGTGGTGCTCGCCACTGGTTTCGGCGGCGATGTCGTTGCCAACGCCATCACTCATACCCATATCCTTAAAGTGCTGGAAAAACCCGTCTCCCCGGGCATCGTCACTGGTATCGTGCATGAAATCCTCCGGACCGGGGGCAAAACGGCGGCACATTTGCCGGAATAAATTTTCAGATCGCAATCAGGTGGCGGAGCGCCAAACGTTTTTCTTGCGCCAATGAATTCCTCCTTGGAAACCCAAAACGGGCGGACCTTTTCAGGTCGCCCGTTGGTCAATTTCGATTTGAAATTCGTTTACGCTTTTGCGGTCTTGGCCTTGAGCGCGTCCTGGGCGATTTTCACCAGGTGAGTAAACGCGGCGGCATCGGTCGCGGCGAGGTCGGCGAGCACCTTGCGGTCGAGCGCGCACTTGGCGGCCTTGAGGCCTTCAATAAACCGGCTGTAAGTCATGCCGGCGGCACGGGCGGCGGCGTTGATGCGCGCCTGCCAGAGATAACGGAAGGTGCGTTTCTTGACGCGGCGGTCGCGGTAGGCGTATTTCCGACCGTGGTCAACGGCATCGGACGCATAGCGATAAAGTTTGGAGCGGCGCATCCGGAAGCCTTTGGCGGCTGTGACCATCCGTTTGCGGCGTTTGCGGGAGGCGGCGGCGTTGGTAACTCGCATGAATCAGTTGAAAGTTGATGGTTGAGCGTTGATGGAAAAATCAGTGGCTGAACGGCAGATTTTGCGTGATGCGATACGCGTCGGTGGAGTCTACCGTGCTTGCGCCACGGAGGTGGCGGCGGCGCTTGGGATTCTTGGTCTGGGCCAGGTGGCGATTGCCGGCGTGGTGGAACAGGACTTTGCCAGTGCCAGTGATCTTGAACCGCTTGGCCACGGATTTTTTCGTTTTGATGCCTTTGGGTCGTCGCATAAATCTTAATTACAAAAGAGCGCGAACTATACGTGGCGACAGTCGTTGAGGCAAGCGCCATTTTTGAATTTGAAATCAAGAAGGGCGGCACCTTGACGCCGTCACCAACGATGGCCGGGCAAACCGGCCGGTTAGCCCAAACTTGGTGGGGTCAAGATGCGCCCGGTCGGGAAGACGGTCATTGGTCCCAAAGGCGGAATTCAGGTTGTTCCGTCAAACTAGGGAGCGTAAACCGAGCGGTAGAATCGCTGGCCGAATCGGCTCGCGTTGGTATCCACGAATGTAAACGGAGCGGTATTGGTCTGTACCGGAACCCAATTAACCAGGTCTGTGGATGCTTGAACCACATATTGATAGCCCGGCACACCCGCAACAATCAAAGCGTACTGGCCGTCGGCATGGGCGGTTGATGCCAGGGTGGCCGCCGCCGTGGCATAGACAGTCAACTGGGCCGTGCTGTTGGTCGAACCCGTGCTGTTGAACACCATTACCGAATATGTGCCCGCTTGATTTGTTGTAACTTTGCTTAGTGTTAACGCCGAGCTGACTGCCGAAGGCAGATTGGTGCCATTAAATTTCCATTGGTATTTCAAAGTACCCGATCCGGTGGCTGTTATGCTGAGGGTTTTGGTCTGGCCAACCATGGCCACACAATTGGTCAATGGTTTGGTGAACGAGACCTGACCTCTGCTGATTTTGGTGGTAGTAGGGATACTGGCAACGGTCACGGTGAATGTGCGGGTAACGATGTTGTTGCTCGTCCCACCGTCTTTGACAGTAACGGTGACGGTCGCCGTCCCGGTTTTGTTGACCGCCGGCGTGAAGGTCAGGAAGCCGGTG
Organism: Verrucomicrobiota bacterium; assembly: GCA_049511835.1. Taxonomy (GTDB): domain Bacteria; phylum Verrucomicrobiota; class Verrucomicrobiia; order Limisphaerales; family UBA11358; genus UBA11358. The sequence goes on from JBEKXN010000035.1 coordinate 28,655, forward strand.
CTGTTCGCGCTGGTGTAATTGACCGTCGGATTGGGAATCAATCCGGTGTTGCTGGAAACCGCAGTGACGGCCAGCACCTGATTTTCATTGGCCGCACCGGAAGTGATGCCGGACAGATTCACCGTTTGCAGACCGGCATTCTTATTGATGGTCAGATTGCTGATGGCGTTCAACGTCGGCGGCTGGTTCACGGCGTTGACCGTGACCGTGAAGGTTCGGGTGACATTGCTGTTGCCCGTCCCACCATCATTGACGGTGACGGTGATGGTGGCTGTTCCGTTGCCATTGGCCACGGGCGTAAAGGTCAGGGAGCCGGTGCTGTTCGGGCTGGTGTAATTAACCGTCGGATTGGGAATCAGACCCGTGTTGCTGGAAACCGCAGTAACGGTAAGTGTCTGATTTTCATTGGTCGCACCGGAGGTGATGTCGGATAAACTGACAGTTTGCAGCCCGGCGTTTTCGTTGATGGTCAGGTTGGTGATGGCATTCAACGTCGGCGGCTGATTCACAATCGGAACATTCAGGGGAACCAGGTAGGACACCTCGCTGGAGAACGGACTTTCCCTGCCCGAAACCGCATACGTTGTCGCCGCAAAATAGTAGGTGGTTCCCTCGACCAGGCCGGAAATGGTTGCATTGGTTGCGTTGCCAGCACAAATCTCGTTGGTGTAGGCGCCGCTGGCCCCTCCGTAATAAACGTTATAACCCACAACGCTTGGATCCGTGCTTGCGTTCCACACCAACGTTACACTCCCGGTGGCAAAGACTGAAAGCTGCATAACCGCAAACAAGACGCTGAAGAAAAAAGAACCCAAAATGGCACGTCTTGACCGGATAAATACTTCCACTTGGTACATCACAGCGGTTCATTACGCATAAGGCTTGCCAACCTGACAGCGGGCACGCGTGAAATTTTTGGAAACGGGTGACAAACTTTTGGACAAGGGGAACTCCTGTATTGATACAAAAACCAATGCTTTCCGCGCGGAAGTTGAACATGGGTAATTATTTTTAACTGCCCTGCCTCAATTAGCGGCATTCCATCCGGTGCGGACGAAAAAACCTTCAAGACAGGAGTTGTCTTGAAAAAGAGCAGTGCTATTTGTCGATGGCACGACCCGGCGTTGCAGAGTGACGCGGGAAACTCCTTGCCAGTTTTCCTGCGCAGGAGTATTCCACCACCATCAGATTCAGCGATGCGCCAAAATCAACCGCCGGATTTTTATGAAAAAGCTGACCTTGGTTTTTCTGGTTCCATTCATCACCGTTCTCCTCATGCCGTCAAAGGCAGCGGCGGATGGCACATTCGTCGCGCCCAAGTTTGTCTGGGACAAACACAAGGACATCAACGAGCCGACACAGAAGGCCATCATCGTTTATGATGGCGGGCGCGAGGATTTGATTTTGCAGGTCAAATACGAAGGACCGGTCGAGGAATTCGGTTGGCTCATTCCGGTGCCGAATTTGCCGACGGTCGAAAAAGGCTCGATGAAATGTTTTTACGAACTGAGCCAATACACGCAGGAACATTTTGAATGGGGATATGGACGCGGCCAGACCAAGTCTGCTGCCAGGACTTTGGGCATGGATAGTGCCGGGGCCAATCCCGAACCTCCGGTCAAAGTCATTGAAACGAAAACCGTCGGCGCATACAAAATAGCAGTCCTCTCGACGAAAGACGCCGGTGCTTTGGAAACCTGGCTGGCGACCAACCGTTTTTATTTCCCCACGAACAAAACCGACGTGTTGGACACCTATGTCAAACAGCATTGGTATTTCATCGCCGTCAAGGTCAACCTCGGCCAAGGTCTCTTGGGAACCATTTCGGACAAGTTAAAACTGGCCTCGGGCGAATTGAATCCGCTGCAAATCAGCTTTGCGAGCGACCGCTGTGTTTACCCGCTGAAAATTTCCTCCATCAACGGCCAGCCATCGGAAGTGCAGGTTTATGTCCTGTCGCCGGAACCGCTGTTGGAAAAGGCGATGCTCGAAAAGAAGCTGCCGACGATTTACAGCAACGACCTGGGGCGGGCGAAAATCGCTGTAGAGAGATTTGAAAAATTCCGTTTATCAGAGCGGAATCAAAATAGGCGCTTCATGGGCGCAACTGTTGCGAACAATGCACCGTTGCCGGTGGAAGAAGAAAAAGCGATACAAAAAATGAGCGAATCGCCTATAGCTGACCCCGGCAATTTGCCGCCCTACGCCAAAGTCACAAAAGATGATTTGCCGGATTGCAACAAAGCGATTTCACGTCTCGCGGACAAATCTTGGTGGCTAACGAAACAAATCTGGACGTTCCAGCCCGAAGAAATGCACGATTTGACATTTGAGCCGGCCATTTCCGTTTTTGCCGATTGGTTGGGCACAAAATACGGTTACTTGGGAGATACCGGTCTGACCTTATTTGGAACGAACGGTGTCCCAACAATCCTTGCCGCAATGCAAAACACGAATTCAACTGTCCGCGTCTGCGCCGCCCAGATTTTTTGCAGCAAATACGGCGGCAGTTACGGACCTGGGTTTGAAAGCGCAAGACGCGATCCGCGATTCAGGGACGCAGCCATCGGCTGGTTGAAAGATTCCGAACCGGATCTCCGAATAACTGCGGTCATATTGCTGACTGAATATAGCAATTGGAAGCCGGAATTTGCCGAGCCCGTCATTGCGATGCTGCGTGACAAGGACGCCGGAGTCCGCCACATGGTCCTGTTCGGCATATCGCGCTTTCGTGGCGATTTGGAGAAATACATTCCGACAATCCAGAAAATGCTTAAGGACCCGGATGCCAATACGCGCGCCGCAAGTTTGGAAATAATCGATCGCCTCGGAATCGAAGCGGAAATTTCCCGCGCTGATTTGTTGTCATTTTTCACGTCACCCGATTATCTGGTTTTGAACGCAGCGTTCACGCAACTGGGCGGACAGCACGGGGAAGTTTCCGGCGACGAAGCCTTGGTTATGCTGCAAAGCCCGCAAATCGTCGCGCGGCTGCTCGGCCTTCGCGCACTGGATCAAAAACCGGAAAAACAATCCGTCGAACTTGCGCTGCCGCTGTTGCGCGACCCGGACGAAATGGTTCGCCTGAAAGCCGCGCAGACGCTGCGCACGCTCACCGGCCAGCAGTTTTCCGAGGACCAAGCCGATGAATGGACAAAATGGTGGGTTGAAAACAAAACCAATTTTGTCCCTCAGCAACATCCCGAGGCCAGATGATTTTCGCCAGGACTTGACCAATCGTCCCCCAGCTGGCGTTCCGTGAATTTTGTCACCGCACAATCCATTCACCGCCCACCACCAAATCGTCCTGATAAAACACCGCCGCTTGGCCGGGCGTGGTTCTATTTCGCCGCCAAGGCCGCCTCGATGGCTTGAATCACTTCCGGTGAATCGGGTTTCACCTTCGACTCAAACCGCTTCAGGATTTTGCCGTCGCGGCCGATGAGGAACTTGGTGAAATTCCATCCAATGTCCCCGGCCACCGGCGATTCCTTGCCCGCCAGCATCACGTAAAGCGGATGACGGTTGGCCCCGTTGACTTCGATCCTGTCGAACATCGGGAAGGTCACCGCGTATTTGGAGGAGCAGAACTGTTTGATTTCCGCGTCCGTGCCGGGTTCCTGTCCGCCAAACTGGTTGCAGGGAAAACCGAGCACGACCAGGCCCCGGTCCTGGTATTTCTGGTAGAGCGCCTCCAACGCGGTGTATTGCGGAGTGTATCCGCATTTCGATGCGACGTTGACAATGAGCATGACTTTGCCCTGATACGGCTTCAGCGAGGTGTCCTTGCCGTCAATGTCCTTGAGCGGAATGTCGTAAATGGATTCCGCAGCGCAGGCGGAAATAACCTGAAAAATCAGGACCACGGCCAAGAAAATGAGTATTTTCATGATGGGAACAATGCACCGGCAGGTGCGGGCTGTCAAATCGCCGCGTTCTGGTCAGCGCATAATCCATCCGCCGCCGAGAACCAAATCATCCTGATAAAACACCGCCGCCTGGCCGGGCGTGATGGCGCGCTGCGGTTCGTGCAATTTTACTTTTGCGCTTCCGTTGCCCTGTGGCGTCACCGTCGCCGCCGTGCCGGGATGGTTGTAACGAATCTTGGCCGTGACTTCGGTCGGCTCCGTCAAATGGTCGAACGGAATCCAGTTGCATCGCTCCACGGTGAATTCATCGCGGTCGAGCGCCGAATCGTCGCCGACGACGACGCGGTTGTTTTCCGCATCCAGTTCAATCACGTAAACCGGTTTGGCGGTGGTGATACCCAAGCCCTTGCGCTGGCCGATGGTGTAAAACTCGATGCCATCGTGATGGCCGAGCACGCGCCCGTGCAGGTCCACGATTTCGCCCCGATGCTTTTGCACCAGATTCGCCTGCTGGAGAAACTTGCCGTAGTCGTTGTCCGGGACGAAGCAAATCTCCATGCTCTCCTTTTTTTCAGCGGTCTTGAGCTCCCGGTGGCGGGCGGCTTCGCGCGTGTCGCTCTTGGTCTGGTCGCCAACGGGAAACAACGCGCGGGCCAGTTGATCCTGCCGGAGCGAAAACAAAAAATAGCTCTGGTCCTTGCGCGGGTCGCGTCCGCGCTTGAGCAACGTCCGCCCGTTGGCGCGTTCCACGCGCGCGTAATGGCCGGTGGCAACGTATTGCGCGTCGAACTGGTCTGCGCGCTGCAACAGCGTGCCGAACTTCAGATGTTCGTTGCACAGAATGCACGGATTGGGGGTGCGTCCGGCCCGGTATTCGGCGGCGAAATGGCCGATGACCTGTTTTTGAAATTCCTCCGCGTCGTCAATCAAATGAAACGGAATGCCCAGGTGATCGCACACCGCGCGCACGTCAGCCGCCGCCCGGGACCCGCAGCATTTGAACAGGTCTTCGTCGGGCGAAAAACAGTCATGCTTCCACAGCTTGAGCGTGACGCCGATGACGTCATAGCCCTGCTCGACCAGCAACGCCGCCGCCGTGGAGGAGTCCACCCCACCACTCATGCCACAGACGACGCGCTGACGCTTTTGCGAATTCACAGCAGAACATTATACAATGCGCAGGCGGCGTGTAAAATGGTTTGCAAAGGGCGTTAAAAGAAAATGCAAGTCCCAGATCATTTAAACGAGAATTCCCCGGATTCGCCCCGGCGCCATAATCGCTCAGTTCTTTGTCCGATGCCGCCCCGCCTTGTCATTGCGGACAGGACCGGGAGGCTGTATGGATTTGCTCCATCGCCGCCCGGTTTACTTCGTCCGGGTAATCACTCGCTGCTCTTGACCGATTTCACGACCGCGAAGAAAGCCGGCTTGGGCTGCAATGCGCGGTCAAACAGCAGTGGATAATCGGTCCGTCCTTGAACCGGCCAGTTGTTTAGCCATGATTGTCCGTCGTTAACACCCCAAAAATTTACCCGGTCGATTTTGTCGGCGTGCTTATGAAATATTGAGAACAATTCACCGTAACGTTTCGCAAGTTTTTCCTGCACCTCGACCGGCAGCGCATCGGGATAAGGATTAAGCTCTTGCTGCGGAACATTTCTTGGCAAAACTGTAATATCCATTTCCGTAATCATCACCTTAACGCCGGACCCGGCAAGACGGACAATGCCATTTTCCACCTCATCAAGTGATGGAGTATTAAGCTTCCAGTGGGCCTGCACTCCGATGCCGTCGATGCGACCTCCCCGGCTTTTGATGTCGCCGACCAGCCGAATAATACTGTCTGTGGCCTCTTTCGTCAGCATATCCTGCCCGTTGTAATATAACTCGACGTTCGGGTCGGCTTCGTGGGCATATTCAAACGCCTTGGTGATGTAATCATCCCCGATGATTTCAGACCATCTGGTTTTTCGCATCCTGCCGTCTCTGCCAATGGGTTCGTTGATAACGTGCCAGGCGTTTATTTTGCCTTTGTAACGCCCCATCACTTTGAAAATGTGTTCGCGCATCCGATTTAGCAGAGTTTCGCGGTCGACGTTTCGCCCGTTGGCATCCTTAAACACCCAGTCAGGAACCTGTTCCTGGTCAATCAGAATGTGCCCGATGATGAACATTTTATTCTTTTCGCCAAAGGCGACGAACCGGTCTGCCGGTTCAAAGTCATACACGTTCGGTGTTGGATGCACCGATTCCCATTTCAGGCAGTTCTCAGGCGTGATGGAGTTGAATTGCGATTCTATGATGGAAATCACGTTTGTGTCTTTACCTGAAATCTGGTCGGAACTCACTGATGCGCCGATTAAAAAATCCTTCTTAAACACGTCCTTGAGCGCGGGAACAGAACCGCCGCGCGTCTTGAAATCCTTGTTTGTCCCCTCGCCAGCGAAACCAGCCGCTTGGGTGTTTTGGCCGATAACTGGCAACTGGGTCAGCAAAATCAAACCCAGGGCACAGCCGATTGTTATTTGGTGTATGGTTTTCATAAAGTGCTCGCTAATCGCCAACGTCCGGCTTGCCCGATGAACGTCACCACGCTCAAGGCCGGCAGCGTGTAGCTGAAGGACGAGCCAGTGACCACGACCGGTGTCTGGCTGGCGAGCGAAAGACTGCTGGAAGTCATCCACGGGTTCAAGGGTCCGGGGTTGGTAAAGTTGTTCAGGTTGAAGGTCTGGTGGACAGCGGTGGCGGCATTGGTATTGACGGCAACGATGGCGAAGTTGCCGGTGACAGGATTTTTGTACGCGCTGATCAGGGTGTTGGCGGTGTTGTTCACGCCGATGCGATAATAATCGGGGCGGACGAAGCGGCTGTATTGGCCGAGCACGTACATGCGTTTGGTGGGAATGTCTCCCGGACCTTCAAGGCCGTTGTTATTGGTGGAATCGGTGATAAGCCACCAGTATTGCCAGGAATTTACCTGAGCTGCCGTCATAAACAGATGAATCCGCGTCGCCCAATAAATCGCGTTGGTAATGTTTCCGTCAAACGCATCCATCGTCATCACCTCGGATTGCCAGAGCGCTTTTCCGTAAGCGGGCAACGCCACCGGCGTCGCGGTGGACCCGGTTTGAGGATCGGGACCGTCATAATTGTGGTTGGCGAGGATGCTGACCTTCGCCGCCACATTCGGGTCGTTCATGGCGCTTGTATAAAAGTTCGTGCCGCTGTCCCAGTGCTGCCCCTCAGGAAGCATGATTTTGGTGGAGGCCACATTGCTGGCCACCAGTGCGTTGTAAAGGCAAGGAATAAAATCGTGGAATTCCTGTGCGGTCCAACCGCAGGCTTCGTAGGTGAGGTTGGTGGCATCCGGCTCGTTCTGGATGGAAATGGCGTAAACATCCACGCCGGAGTTCTTCGTTTGCACCACGTAACTGGCGAGTTGACTGGCATAACCCTGATAGTTGGCAGCACTGGCCGCAAAAAAGCCCGCGTTGAGCGAGTTGGTGGTTTTGTAAATCGTCGGCGGACTCCAGGGCGTGCTCCACACTCTGGCACCACGGGCCTGGGCCATTTGCATGAGACCCCGTTCGCTGGCGCTTGCCGTGCCGGTCGGCTGGATCCGGTTGCGCAGCAGGGACAGGCCGATGCCGGTGTTGGTGGAAAAGAAGTCATTGGCCGTCGATGCAGCCCAGGTCCGGTCCGAAAAAGCACAGGAGGCGCCAAAGCCGTCAATTCGTTGATGTACGTCGTTCCAGTCAATCGTGCATTGTTGCGCATGGCCGATCAGGGTTAGGGAGACGATAACGACGATAATGGGATTTCTCATAATAATTCAAAGCAACTCAGGTGTCAGGTAATCACTCATTGCTCTTGACCGATTTCACGACCGTGAAGAAAGCCGGCTTGGGCTGCAATGCCCGGTCAAACAGCAGTGGATAGTCGGTCCGCCCGCGAATCGGGTAGTCATTCAGCCAGGATTGCCCGTCGTCAACACCCCAGAACGTCACCCGGCTGATCTTTTCGTGGTGCTTGTTAAAAATTCCGAACAAGTCACCGTAACGCTTGGCGAGTTTTTCCTGCACCTCTTCCGGCAGCGTATTGGGATAGGGATTAAGCTCCGCCCCGGTTCGTGTATCCCTGGGTAGAACCGTGACGTCCATTTCCGTAATCATCACTTTCACACCCGACTGGGAAAGGGTCACGATGCCGGCCTCAATTTCATTCAATGGCGGATCCTCCAGTTGCCAGTGCGCCTGCACTCCCACGCCGTCAACCCGTCCGCCTTTGCCTCGGATATCCTTTAGAACCCGAACCATACTTTTGGCGGCCTCGGGCGTGAGCATGTTATACCCGTTAAAGTACAACTCGGCATTCGGGTCGGCTTCATGCGCATAAGCGAACGCCTTTTCGATGTAATCTTCCCCGATGATCCGGCCCCACCTGGTTTGTATTTGACCATCGCTTCCAATGGCCTCATTCACGACGTCCCAAGCGTTAACACGGCCTTTGTAGCGGCTCATGACCGTGACAATATGGTCTCGCATTCGCTCCAACAGGACCTCGCGACTGACCGGTTTTCCCTCCGCGTCCTGAAATACCCAATCCGGAACCTGGGTCCGGCCAATCAGAACATGACCGACGATGAACATCTTATTCTTCTCGCCGAAGGCGACAAACTGGTCGGCCTGTTTGAAGCCATACACCCCCGGCAGGGGATGCACCGTGTCCCACTTCAGGCAATTCCCGGACGTAATCGCGTTGAACTGTTTTTTTATCAGGGAACTGACAGGTGTGTCCTCGCCCGAAATCTCGTCTGGCGCCACGGCTGCGCCAACGTAGAACTGCTTCTTAAACACGTCTTTGAGCGCTGGAACACTGGCAACCGACCCTCCGGCGGGGATGGGATTCTCCAGTTTCAAAACCGTGACCGCCGTCGTTCCTGCGGTTAGCGCACACACGCCGACAACGACTGCTGTTTTGGCTTTGGCCCAGGCCATGAGTTTCAACGTTTCCTGGATGAGGATTGAGGTTGAACCGCTGGCCGCCGCGCCTTTGGCGATTGCCGTGGCGGTCACCGATTTTGCCAGCACCACCGGCGCGGCTTGAATGGAGTTGGTGGAAATTGCTCCGGCAATGATGGCGGTGGTCGAAGAAATCCCGTGCCGGTTGAAAAAACGGTGCAGCTTTTCCAGCGCACGGCTGACGCGCATTTTTGCCGCGTCTTCGCTCGCGCCCAGCGCCGCGCCGACTTCCCTGAAATTCCGCCCTTCAAAAAACCGCAGCACGAGCGCGTCGTGATCCTTTTGTCCAAGTTTTTCCATCGCACCGTCCAGCAACGGAGCGATTTGATTCCAGGCTTCGTCGCGCATGGGTTCGTTCGCGGCTTCGTTCAAAATGGATTGCATGTGCGCCTCCTGTTCGCGGCGCTGCCGCCGCCGTTGAATGGTCAGCGCATTGGCACTCGCGTATCGCGCCGCGCGGCAAAGCCAGCCGCTTAAAATGGTCTTCGGGCCGAGCGACCCCGCCTTGCGCGCCAGAATGATGAAAACCGCCTGCGTGATTTCCTCGGCCAGATGCGGGTCGCGCACCTGCCGCAGCGCCGCGGAATAAACCAGATTGACGTGGCGCGAGACGAGCGCGGCGAACGCATCCTCGGAATTGCGTCGGACATATTCCCGCAGCAGGGTCAGGTCGTCATTCATGGTTTCACCCATATAATTTACGCCGCTGTGAAAAGGTAACAGGAAATAAAAAACACGAAATCTCATTAGTTGCCTAACGATCCCGGCTCCGCGTTCTCCTTTAACGGGCTGCTATGGTCGTTCAACCCGAATGCGATAAAACATCGTGAGGTTCGTTCCGACGGAATTTGTGAAGTTGTTGGTGATTGCTGTCGGCGGTAAATTGGTGAAGATGTTCATCCAGAGACCGTCTGTTGCTCCACAACTCGTACTTTGCTGTACATACTGCGTGGCCCGCGTGCCGCCCTGCCACTCGAGTCGCACATTGTTCGTTTCGACGTGAATCCGGGTAAAGTGCAGATATGAATTCGGGTCGGTCGGGTCGGTTCCCGCGATGTACTCGGCAAGATTATTCATGCCATCACCGTCATCGTCTGCGAGCGCGTTTGCATTCGTAGGCCCGCCGAAATACGTTTCCTCCCACCAATCCGGCAGGCCGTTGGCATTCTGATCATCGGTGTCCGAGACGACCCGCACATTCCCATTGAAGTGTGAAACCGTCCCTGACCACGCGAAATCCCGCCCGAATTGTCCGCTTAATCCGTGATCGGCGAATGTGACCGGTGAGTTGATTCCCGGCACCGCCCCCGGGTTGGCGCGAAACTTTAGAATTACCAGCGCCCCGCTGCCACCTGTGAGCGCTGTCGCACGCACAGCCGCCACTCGTATCTGGCCTTCCGACGATTCATATTCGATGGAGAACGTCTGCCCCAGGCCACCGTTGGTGATGCCTTCCAGTGAAAGAATTTGCGGATCGTAGTTGATCACCATTGAAGCCGAGGCAAGTCCGGCAGCGTCGCTGACCAACACCGGTACATTCACCAGACCGCCTGGAAGCACGGCGTGTTCTCCAACGCGCAGATCCTGTGCGTCAAGCGTCAGCGAGCACAGCGCCAAGGCCCACGAGGCTGCCGACACCAGCCATTTGTGTTTCACCATCGCGTGTCGTGTTGCCGGTATTTTCATGTTCATCCGACCGTTCACTTTGGATTCGGGCTTTGACCTTCGAGCATCTGCAAAATCAGGTACGCGTCATCTTTGTCGATGATACCATTCCCATTCAGATCACCTGCTGCGATTTCCCGGGCTGTAGCTGGGCGTTGGCCCACGGCGAGCTTCAGCACTAATGTGAAATCAGCCTGACTCAACACTCCATCGCCATCTACATCGCCGGGGAAATAGGTATTGGCTACAGTGAACACTGCTATACTGGCATCATTGACGGAGACAGGATTTCCCAGCGAGTCGTGCAAGTTGACCGAGGTGAAGGTATTTGTAGCCTTTGCGCCAGGTGCTGCCTGGGCAGCTATGCGGAAGTTTACATCGAAAAGTTTGCCTTGTCCGGCAACGACAATGCCGCCAAGTCCGGTGATGACCAGCTCGCCCGTTGCCGTAGCTCCATTATCACTAATCGTCAAGCCCTCGGTCAGCGCGGTTCTCTTCACGGTTGTTTGGGAGGAATCGATTTGCGAAAGAGGTGTGAGCAAGGTTGGATCGTAGGAAATATGAATTTCCATGTTGGTGCCCACAATACCGGTCGCCAGCGGGGTATTGATCCGCAAAACCGTGTTCGACCCTGGCTTTCCGTAGTAATCTGACATCCACAAAGTCATGCCACCTGCTGCTGCATTGACGATTTCCGAGGGCCGACTCTCGACGTATTGCGACACCGAGTTGCCCGGATAGATAATGGTGCTGACCGCAGTCACCCGGTAATAATTAGTTGAGCCAGCTACGGGTTGAAAATCCTCGTAACGCGGAACATCCACCCGGACGGGGTTAAGTTGAGTGAAGTTGTTTGTATCTAGGACGCTACGATAGACCTGATAGCCCACAATTCGTGACTGCGTGTCTGGGTCCCAACTAAGGAATATGGACGTTGCGCCGCCAGTGGCGCGCAAGTCGCCTGGCACTGCCGAGTTAGGATCCCGTAATGCCAGCAAGCCGCCTTCGGCGTCTCCACCCACCAGATCAATGTTGCCGTTCCCATCAAGGTCACCCGTGGCGATGGTCAACCCGTGGGCGAATCCAGCACCCGTGCCGGCCCAGACCTTGCTCATGAGCGTAAACGAACCCAGTGATTCGTTGGCTTGAAAATCCCAGATTCGCCCATCAACGTCCGACACCAATACGTCGAGTCGCCCGTCGTAATTGATGTCCGCCACGGCCAGGCCCGAGGCATTGGGCACAGATTGTCCGAGGAGATTGATGATTGCTGGAGGGGCAACGAATGGAGCGTTGGCGTTGCCGGTATTGGTATAGACGTTTATCGTGCCGTCGGCCAGCAGCAGTAGCAGATCCACCCGACCATCGCCATTCATGTCAGCCAAGGCCGGGATTGCGTCGGTCGAACCCGTCGCCAAAGTGTAATCCACCGCTGCGGATTGCGGTGCCTTGAAATTTCCCGTGGAGGAGATAAGGCGCACCGAGCTAACCGAACCGCCCACAACGAGGTCGGCGCGACCATCTCCATTCCAGTCGCCCAGAGCCAGCGCGGGAGCTGTGATACCAGACCACGCGTAACTGAGATTTGTAAAGTTGGCCGTGCGTTCAGTCAGATTCATGGAGTAGCGCGATCCGATATTCTCAAACACCCGCACCTGACCGGGCGAGAAGGCTACAAATAAATCGAGGTCGCCGTCACCATCCCAATCACCCAACGCGGGAGCGACATTCGCTCCAAAAAACACGCCATCTGTGCCGCTAAAACCTGTAAAGAAGTTGCTGACCACACCATCCACAAGTAAATACTGCAATCGTTCAAAGGGTTGCAGGTCCATGATGGTGGAGGCCGTAGCACGGGCATACGAGATACCGCCATCCACGTATTCGTCCTGCGGCTTGGGCTCCCAGACCAAGGGGTTCAGTCCCAGGGCAAATTCCTGGGCTACTGTGTAACCATCACCATCCGGATCGGAGTTTAGATCCTGTCCCAGGCTGCCGAAATAGGTCAACTCAAACCAGTCCGGCAAGCCGTTCGTGTCGGAATCCTGGGACTCAGGGAAATAATGCGCAGTGGCGATGGTGTTGTTGGTGACGGTGAAACTGAAGCTGCCGAGCGCAATGCCCT
>JBEKXN010000036.1:0-40751 GCA_049511835.1 Verrucomicrobiota bacterium
TTCCCCTGGCCTAACTGGGGTCCTACCCCGACCGCCCCGCTCGGGGCGGTTCCCTGGCCGCAAAAGATAAGCGATACCACCGTCTCTCAACAGCCGATCGTCAGCGATTATACGGAACTCGGCGGCGGGAGCACCGATATAAACGATTTCGCAAAACTCGTGCCTCAGGCGGGGCGACTTGGTTTAGCTCATTTCTATAATGGCAGCCTGCAATCGGTCAACGTGGGTTTTGCCGACGGCCACGTGGATACTCATACTCGCAAAGCCATGGCCTGGCAATTCACAGGCAATATAGATGACGCTTATTTTTATTGATACACCTTGTTGGATTTAGGATAAACGGTTTATGAACAAATCGAGCCGTTTAAAACAATTGGATCGGGCGCTGATGGTTCCGAGACAACCGGAACACGCCTTCACCCTGATTGAACTGCTGGTGGTGCTGGCGATGGTCGCATTGCTGGCGATGACATTGTTACCGGCGCTGGCCAAGACGAAATATCCCTCCCTGGTTTCCAGTTGCGCCGCCAATTATCGCCAATGGGTGGACATGGCCAGTGTGTATGCCTCGGACGATCCGCAGGGCTGCATGCCCTCATTTAATTGTCCGGGGGCAGGCGGGAACCCGACGGACGTTGCCACCAATTTTGTTGTCCTCTTGACGCCTTATGGGATGACAATCCCGATGTATTTTTGTCCGGCCAGACCTTTGGATGTGGATGTGGCAAATCAGCAGTTTAATCGTGGCATTAATAATCTCCCGGCTCAACACAGGTATATTCAGTCAATCAACGATCTCAACCTCTGGGTGTGGAAAGGGCGTTCAGTCAATATGGGTTACGCAAAACTGATCCACTTGTGGTGGGTGCCACGGGAGACAGGTTTGCCAAACCGTGGACCACAACAGCCCGACGGCGGATACTTATTCCCCTGGCCTAACTGGGGGAGTATCCCGACGGCCCCGGTCGGTGCGGTTCCCTGGCCGCGAAAGATAAGCGATGCCACCGTCTCTCAACAGCCGATAATCAGCGATTATACGGAACTCGTCGGGAGCACCGATATAAACGACTTCGCAAAACTAGTGCCTCAGGCGGGGCAAATTGGTTTTGCGCATTTCTATAATGGCAGTCTGCAATCGGTCAACGTGGGTTTTGCCGACGGCCACGTGGATAATCATCCGCGCAAAGACATGGCGTGGCAGTTCACAGGCGATAACAACACATTCAGTTATTTCTATTGAAAAATATTGGTGCATGAAAAGTCGTTTCCCAACGCGATCAAGAAGAATGAAAACTTCAACTTCCTAAAACTATGAAAACCAGAATTGTCGACGGCTGTGAATTCACGAATCAAAACCCGCCGATGATGCCGGCAGGCCCGAAGATTTTCAGTGGCAGCTTCGCGGTGACAGTCTGGTTTCTAGCCATGGCGCTATTTGTTCTGTCGGCCAATGCGGGGCCGGTGCAATTGTTTTCGGTACGGAATCCCTTCGTCTCCCTGCTGACGGGTGGTGACGATAATTCCCTTGCTCCCAGCCTCAGTCCCGACGGGCGTTTTATTGTATTCATCAGCACGGCCAACGATCTGGCGCCCGGTGGCAACAGTTTTTACTGCCCGAACGTGTTCCTGCGCGACTGCGCCAGCAACACCACGGTGCTGGTCAGCGGCAACTTGAGCGGTACCGGCGGCGGCAACGGCAGTTCAATCCTCGGCCAGGCTTCCACCAACGGGCAATTTGTTGTCTTCCAAAGCGACGCCAGCAACCTCGTGCCGAACGATACGAACGGGGTCACGGACATTTTTGTTCGCGATCTGGTGGCAGGGACAACCACACTGGTGAGCGTGTCAACGAATGGCGGTCCGGCGAACGGGGCCTCGACCGATCCGGTCATGACGCCGGATGGCCGGTATGTGGCCTTCATCAGCCGGGCGTCGAACCTGGTTCCCGGAGACACCAACGGTATTCCGGACGTTTTTGTGCGGGATCTGGTGGCTGGGACGAACGACTTGGTGAGCGTGGGGGCGCTCTGTTCTGCCCTCGTCAGTCCCGGCGCAATTATGGCCACGCCGGTCATAACGCCGGACGGCCGGTATGTGGCGTTTTTCAGCCTGGCGACAAACCTGGTGTCCGCCGTCCCGGGCACCACCACCGGCGAAGTGTATGTGCGTGATCGGCTCGCGGGCACCATGACCTGGGCCAGCACGAACGCCGCGGCGATTGTGTCGGCCATGCTCAACCAGACCAACGCGACGTCCTATCATCCGCAGTTGAGTGATGACGGACGATACGTCGCTTTCAAAACCGGCACGATGACTTCGTCGGGCACCGCAGCGGTTCTGCAATATGATTCAACCACGGGGGCGACCGCGGTGGTCAACACAAACGAGGTCGGAGGATCGGTTGACGTGGAAGTGAGCTACGGTCCCGAAATGACACCGGACGGGCGTTTCATCGCTTTCGTCGAACATGAAGGCTCCGCTAATTCGGGCTATTCCAGTGTTCATGTCTGGGATGTGCAACTGGCCTCGGACACACTGGTCAGTGACGATGGCAGCGGCGTCCCGGCCAACACGGCCTCGCACACGCCCAACATCAGTCCCGACGGCCGGTTCGTGGCGTTCCTGAGCAACGCCACCAATCTGGTCGGCAATACCCTGGCCAATGGGTTTCATGTTTACCTGCGCGACCTGCAATCCAACACCACGGAATTGGTGGACGTAGACACCAACGGCGTTGGCTCGACTGACGAAACACTGACGACCTTGAGCCTGAGTGCGGACGGGCGATACGTTGCCTTCGGCAGTCCGGATGGCAGCCTCGTCGGCTCGGACAATAATCACGCCGAGGATGTTTTCGTGCGGGACCTGGTCGCGGGCGCCACGGAAATGATTTCTCAAAGGGATGCGACGGTGGTTCCACAAGCGGCTGATGGGTTCACTATGATGTCCCCGTCATCGGTCAGTTCGGATGGGCGCTGGCTGGCTTTCACCAGTCGGGCGGATGACCTGGTGCCCAACGACACGAACCAGGCACTGGACGTTTTTGTGCGCGATCTGGTGAACGGCACCAACTCTTTGGTGAGCGTCGGGGCCGATGGCGGTCCGGCCTTGGGCGGCAACTCCGAAAACGCGCTCATCAGCGCGGACGGCCGTTACGTGGTGTTTATCAGCGCGGCAACCAACCTGGTCACGGGCCCGGTCAATACCAATGCCAATGTATTTCGCCGCGATCTTCAGACCGGGACCACCGCCTTGGTCAGCGTGGGGACCGACGGTGATGCTTCCTTTCCGGTGATCAGCCCGGATGGACGGTATGTTGCCTTCCTGAGCTGGGCGACAAACTTGGTTGTGGGGATGACCAGTTGGTCGTATCCCAGCGGGCCGAACACTTACTGGCGGGACATGAATCTGGGGCAGACCGTGGGACTGAATGGTTATAACTATGCTTACGGTCCTTCGTTGAGCAGTGACGGTCGTTACGTTGCCTACGCGTACAACACTTATTATTCAAGTACAAGTTTGCATATCTGGGACACGCGGCTCGGCAAGGACATCTACACCAATGCGAACTCGTACATAACTTCGGCGGCCATCGATCCGACCGGGACAAAAATACTTTATCGGGTGACCAGCTACCCCCCATCTATCTATGTGGACAACATCGCCACCGGCACGAACCTTTTCTCGGTCCAGAGCACGGCTTCCATCCGGAACGCCGCCTGCTGGAGCGATGACGGCAGTTGTTTGGTCTTTTTATCCACCAACAGCCCGGGTTCCGGAAGCGCCGGCACCAACAAGGTTTACCTGCGCGATTTCCAGGCGGGCACACTTTCCCTCATTGGCGTTGCCGGCCCGGCCACCGGCAACTGGATCGAAGAGTCTGACGCACCGGTGATAAGTGGTGACGGGCGGTTTGTGGCGTACCGCAGTGTCGCGACCAATGCCACTGGATTCACTGCGTTCGCGAACGTGTGCCTCTTCGACCGCTTGACGGGATCGAACACAGTGCTGGCCACCGAGCAGGCCGGGTCCGGCCCGATGGTATGGGTGTCGCGGCCCGTGATCAGCGATGACGGCGCGACGATTGCCTTCCTGGACGCGTGTGCCGACCTGGTTAACGGCGATTTGAATCGTGCGCCGGATGCTTTAGGGACCTTTTTAGATGCTGCTTTGATTGACAGCGATGGTGACGGTATTCCGGATTGGTGGATGATGAAATATTTCGGGCATCCGACCGGGCAGGCATACGATCATTCGCTTGCGTCGGACGACGCCGATGGCGATGGCGAGTCAAACCTGCAGGAGTATTTCGCGGGTACGGACCCCACCGATCCAAACTCTGTGTTCCGGCTTTGGGCGTCCGCTCCGGTCACCAACATGATGACCCTGACCTGGTTTGCGGTGCCGGGCAGGACTTACCAGGTTCTATACACGACCAATTTGGATGATCCAGCGTGGTTGACCGTAACGGGCAACGTCTGGGTGACGGGCAACCAGGGTTATTACCTTGCTCCGGTGGCTCAACCCCAAAGCTTTTTCCGCGTTTTTAAATCTGATTAATCATTACCGAGAACGATGGTAAAGATTGCCGCCGGCGTCAGCATCGGCCCAACCACGAAGACGCGAAGATCCAGAGCTTTTGGGACTTAACTCGGATGGTTTTCTCGCGTCCAAGAGCGGAGAAATGAGACCACCAAGGATTCGCTTTCGGACACGAACTGGACGCCTCTGCCGCTGGCGGCGGGGAATGGCGGCACGCTGGCCCTGACGGACACCGACGCTACTAACGCGCAGCAGTTCTATGGCGTCCGCAGTGGTGAAAATCAATCCTTCAGCTTCCTCTCCAGAATTTTGCTGGCCAGTGCCGGGTTCGCCTGGCCTTTGAGAAAAGGCAACGCGGTGGCTTGTAGCCGGAGTGGAAAACGGTGCCCGCCACAACCTGGCACCGGCGATAAAGTCAGGCCTGATCTTCCAGCGGTGGATTCTCCCATTCAGGATAGACCTCCGGCTTGAGCTGGCCGCGGCGGATCATCTCCTGCAGGTCGCGGATGATGGTGCGGCGGGCCACCTTGAATTGGCGGGCGAGGGCGGAGATGTTTGGGCGTTCCTTCGATTTCCCCAGCAGGTCCAGGAGATGGTTCTGCCGGGCGAGGCGGTCAGTGGAGCGGCTGAACAATTCCAGCGCGTCCACGCGGTGCGAGCGTTCGAGGGCCTCGAACTGCCGTACCACCTCGGTTTCGCCGCACTCGTGCAGCGCGGTCTCCACGGTGCGTCGAAGGGCATGGACGTCCACCGGCTTGGGCAGGCAATAGTGCGCGCGGCGCGGGCCCTGCAGCGCCGCCATCTGCTGGCGCACCTCCAGCGCGCCGGAGACGATGATGACGGGCACGTGCGGCAGCAGTTCCTTGAACTCCGGCAGAAAATCCAGTCCGAGTTCGCCTTCCGACAGCACGTGGTCCAGCACGAGCAAATGCGGCGGGTCGCGTCGGATTTGGGCCAGCGCCTCGCTGCCGTTTTTCACGCGGACCAGCTGGTACTTCACCAGCGCTTCCTCGTAGATTTCGAACTGAAGATCGTCGTCTTCAACAATCAGAATGATGGGCGGGTTCATAACACAAAAATCAAGGGCCGAAATCCGAAACCGAAATCAGACCCGTGCCGGGAAAAGCGAGGCTGGCCATCAACATCCAATGTCCAACTCCGCTGTCACGCGAGCGGGCATCCAACATCGTACTCCCAAGGGGTGGACCAACGCGCGTCCGCATGGCTCCGGGCATTGGCTGTTGGGCGTTGGTTGTTGAATGTTGGATGTTCATGCTTTTGCCTTTGGTGGCAATTCCCGCACCGACAGGATGAGTGTAAACGTGCTGCCCCGGTCCACGGCGGATTCCACCGCCAGGCCGGCCTCCATTTTTTTGGCCAGTTCATAGGCCATGGAAAGGCCCAAGCCCGTGCCGCGCCGGGTGGACAGCGCCTTGGTGGTGAAAAACGGTTCAAAGATGCGCGGCAGGTTTTCGGGCGGGATGCCGCAGCCGAAATCGTGCACGGAAACCGCAACATAGACGGGGGCCTGCACCGGCGACAGCACCAGGCCGCCGGGCAGCCGTTCCAGCTTGTGCGTGGCGAGGATGAGTTGTTTACGCGCGGTCATGGCCTCGGCACCGTTGAAGATGAAGTTCAGCAGGATCTGCTGGATGAAATTTTTTGAGGCCCACACTTCGGGCAGGTCCGGCGCGGGTTCAAATTTCACCCCCACTTCGTGCAGGAAGCGGTCGCCGAGCAGCTTGAGGGTGTCCGCCGCGACGGCGTTGAGATCACATGGGCCGGGCTGTTCACCACCGCCGCCGCTGAAGCCGAGCATGGCGTTCACGATGTCCGCGCCCTGTTCCACCACGATCTTGATGCGGTCCACGCGCGTGCGGATTTTCTGAGGATTGTCCGGGTCCTCCTCGATGAGCTGGGCGGAACCCTTGATGATGGAGAGGATGTTGTTGAAATCATGCGCGATGCCGGCGGCGAGCGTGCCCAGGGCGTTCATCTTCTGGCTGTGCAGCAGTTCCTGGCCGGCAATTTCGAGTTCGCGGGTGCGCTCGGCGACCTTCTTTTCCACCTCGGTGTAACTGCGGAGCAGTTGCCGGTGGCGGTTGAATGCCAGCGCCGCGAAGAACAGCGCCACCGCCGCGCCGGCCAGCGCGATGAGGACCAGCCGGATTTCCCGGTACCACGGCAGGGTCACCACAAATTCAACCAGCGCCGGCTTGGGGTCGATGTTCCCGTTGCGGTCCATGGTGCGTGCCTGGCAGACATGCCGGCCGGCCGGCAGGTCGGAAAAGGAAAAGGTGTGCGTCTCCGTGAAGGGGGACCAGTCGCGGTAATCCAGTTTGTAGGAGTAAAGCAGCCGGTCTTGGGACGTGAACTTCCATTTGTCCTGCCCGTTGAACGCGAGTGAAATGGAGTCGCCCGCGCGGACGCGCAGTTCCCGGTCGGCCGGCTTTTCAATGAACGTGCGTGGCGGATCCGGATCGGCTTCGGGATGGTACCGGCTCAACCCGTGTGGCGTGCCGGCCCAGATGTTTCCGTGCTGGTCCTCAAGAATATCATGCACGGTGGCATCGGGCAACCCATCCTCCCGGCCGTTCTCGATCCAGACTTTCTGTAAGTAACGATGGATGCCGGCATCGTCGGCCACCCACACACTGCCATCGCGGGCGCACTGGAGGTCGTTGATATGGTCGAAGCCGGTGTGCAGGGACGACCAGTCGTGCCCGTTAAATTCCCAAAGCCCGTCCTGCGTGGCACACCAAATCCGTCCGTCGGTCAGTTCCGTGAAGTAGAGGACCACATCGGGCACGGCGCGGTTCGATACCGGGAACGCCCGCCACTTTTTCTCGTGATACCAAGCCATGCCCTTGTCGCCACTCAACCAGAGATCGCCGTTGCGCGCGGCGAACAGGGTGGAGCAAACGCCGACCGCGTCCGGGTCGGGCGGTGTCTCGGCCAGCGGTTGGTATTGGACCCCGTCGAACCGGTCGAAATAACACGTGGTCCATTTCCCGGTGGCCGCTTCGGAATCCCAGCTTTGGATACCAAGACTGCCGTCCCGCAGCAGACCCAGCGGCTTCACGTGCCGTACGTCGTCCCGGAGATGAAGGCCGGGGCCAAACGCGCCTGAATCCGGATTGAACCGGAGCGGGTTTTCGACCGCGTCCAGCAACAGCGTCCCGTCCTTGAGTGGAAACAACGCGCGGACGGACTGCGCATCGTGCGCGGGTTCCGGCAGCGCAAACTCGCGGTGCGTTTCGCCCTGGAGCGAGTGCAACCGGCCGTCGGCGACAAACCAAAGCTGGCCGGCGTCGTCGTCTGCGAGGCAGTGAACTAGGGAATTGAGCTGCTGGAGCGGGCGGGGGGTGCGCCAGAGGGGAGGGGCGTAATGAAACAAGCCGGCGGAAGTGGCCAGCCAGAAGGTGCCGCCGGGTCCCATCGCCATGTCGTAGTACCGGCGGGCGGAAACATCCTGATCTTCCGCCAGCTTTGTCTCTCCCGGCGCCTGACGGAGCAGGGCATCCGATGTCAGAACCCATAATTCCTTGTTGTCGCTCCGCCACGCGCGCCGGATTTTTTCCACGCCGGCTGACTGCGCCGTCCAGCCGGTGCCGTCGAAACGCACCACGACGGCTGGTCCGCCGGCGATGGAATCGGCGACGATGGTGACGCCGCCTTCGTCGTCCTCGCACGGATCGTGCAGGTTTTGGATTTGCAGCGATTTCGGCGGGAGGTAATCCCTCCAGGCGTTTCCAAGTTTCGACGCCTTGCACAGGCCCCGCTCGCCGGTGATCCACAGTCCGCCGTCGCGCGCCACCACCAGGTCCGTGAATTTCCCGAGGCGCGTCTGGTCACCCCGGAGCAACGCCTGGGTTTGGGGGTGTTCTGGATTTTCCACGTTGAAATCCATCAACCGGTCGTCGCTCAAAAACAAAACATGACCCTGGCGGGCCGGGTAGAGCGGCGTAAGGAGATTGAATTCGGCGGCGATTTCCGGCACCGGATGCGTCACCCAGGTGTCCGGTTTGACCTCTTGCAACAGGCCGTCCCGGATGGTCGCCCAAAGCTGGCCGCTGTGGCTTTCGGAAACCGCCCCGGCCGGTTCCGGCAGGGTGACCGGCGTGACGCTGTAGCCATCCAGTTCGGTGACGAAGGTGCGGTTGAGGTGGACGGCCAGGACCTTTCCGTTTGGCGCGACTGACACGCCAACGCAGGCGGATTGATGCAATCCGTCGTCAACCTTGTACACACGCCAATAGGAATCGCTCTGGCCGAAGCTTGCCGGCGCCGGCGCCAGAAGAGCGGTTCCCAGCAGGAAAATGCGCCACCAAGACTTCATTTTAACCGGCCCGTTTTTTGGGGTCGCGCCGGATTATCCATCGGTTCGAGCAGATGTGCAATCAAATGCACAGGGTGTGCCTCCAAACGCACAGTTGCCCAGGTCTGGGACAAAGAGTAAAACGAGATTGTAGCTTTTATGAAGCGGCAATTTCAAATAAGGGTTTCGTGGCCGGAACGCTTGAAGTTCCACGTGCCGGTGAAAGTCAAACGGCCATCTTTGTGGTCACAGGACGAATAGCAGCGGTTCATTGTTGCTGCGCGATTCTGACGCCGCCAGACTGCCGCACCGCTTTTACCGCGTCTTGGAACACTGACGGCAAACCGACGATGGTGATGACAACCTAAACCAAGTCATCGCGTGAAAATCAACCCTTCAACTTTCGTTCAAGGATTTCCCCGGCGAGCGCGGGGTTCGCCTTGCCCTTGCTCAACTTCATTACCTGGCCCTTGAGGAAGTTCAGCGCGGCGGCCTTGCCGGCCTTGAAATCAGCCGCCGGGCCGGGATTGGCCGCAATCGCCTCGTCGCAGAATTTTTCAATTGCGCCGGTGTCACTCACCTGCGCCAGCCCCTTTTCCCGGACAATCGCCGCCGGCGATTTGCCGGTCTCGAACATCTCGGCGAACACCTGCTGCGCGGCTGAACTGCTGATGATTTTGGCGTCCACCAGGCCGGTCAGTTCCAGGATTGCCTCCGGTTTGAATTTGAGGTTGTCCAGTGTAAAACGTAGCGCAGGCGTCTCGCCTGCATTCCCATCCGCATGTTGAGCAGGCGGGACGCCTGCGCTACCCTGGGTATTTGCCTCAGCCAGTTTCGCCCGGAGGTTGTTGATCACCCAGTTCGCAATGGATTTCGGACTCTTCGACTTTTTGGCAATCCCTTCAAAATAATTTCCCAGCGGCACGTCCCAAACGAACGTCTGGGCGTCGGAGGCGGGCAATCCATAATCTTTCATGAACCGCTGCTTGCGCGCGAGCGGTAGTTCCACCACGCGTGATTTTACTTCGGCCAGCCACGCATCCGTCGGCGCCAGCGGCATCAGGTCGGGATCAGGGAAATACCGGTAGTCGTGGGCATCTTCCTTCGTGCGCATCTCCTCGGTGATGCCCGCCCCGTCGTCCCAGCGGCGCGTGGATTGAATCAGCTTGCCGCCCTTCGTCAGCACTTCAATCTGACGCGAAATTTCGTATTCCAGCGCGCGGCGTATGCCGGAAAAACTGTTCATGTTTTTGATTTCAATCTTCGCGCCGAGTTCCTTTGCGCCCTTGGGCCGGACACTCACATTTACGTCGCAACGCACCATGCCCTTTTCCATGTCGCAATCGCTCACGCCGCCGTAAACCAGGATGTCCTTGAGCGCGTTGAGGTATTCGTAGGCCATGTCGGCGCTCGTGAGGTCCGGCTCGGAAACGATTTCCATGAGCGGCACGCCGGCGCGGTTGAAGTCCACGCCGCTGTTGCGCTCGAAATGCGTGCTCTTGCCCACGTCCTCCTCCAGGTGCGCGCGGGTGATGCGCACGCGCGCCCGGCCGCCGTTGAATTCAAATTCGACATGGCCGTTGACCGTGGACGGCTTGTCGTATTGCGTGATCTGGTAATTCTTCGGCATGTCCGGATAAAAATAACTTTTCCGGTCGAACTTGGCGAAACGGGGGATCTCGCAATTGAGCAGGAAGCCGGTAAGCACGGTCAGGCGCAGCGCCTCGTTGTTGGGCACGGGCAGCACGCCGGGCAGGCCGAGGCAGACGGGGCAGACGTTGGTGTTGGGCGGTGCGCCGAAGGCATTCGCGCAACCGCACCACATCTTTGATTTCGTCTTGAGCTGGACGTGCGTTTCCAGACCGATGACCGCTTCGTATTCCATAATGGCAGAGAGATTTAACCACGGACCTGTCCTCCGGAGCAATACTGCGGAGGATGATGGCCACCGACTCACGTCAGCTTTCCGAGGCGCTGGAGTTCGGAGAGGAATTCAATGTCCGCTTGATCCTGTGGTCGGTTGGCGGCTCGCTTGGCGGCAAGCAGGTGTTCCCTGAAAGGCATTTGGCCGGGGTTCCCTGTTCCGTTTGGCGGGTGACACCGGTCCGTTCCGCCTCATCAAAGCTCGGAACCCCCGGCAGGCCGAGATGAAATTGCAATACGCCCCAGCGAGTTTGATACGTCTGGATGAAATTTTCGCCCTTTGGCCCCAGAGGAACTAGGGGCGCGTCCAATTCCTTTTCCAAGAGTCCGTTCAATCGGGTGAAATTCTCCTGGTCGCGCGGCGGAATGAAAAAATCCCAATCCATCGAAAACCGCGGCATGCCTGCCAGCCGAACCGCCTGCCCGCCGATCAGCAGGTAGCGGATGCCTGCGGCATTAAACTTAAGAAGCAGTTCATTCATGCGCTGGCGCGGATTCGGCCAACTGCCGGAGAACCGACTGTTTCCAGGCGTTCATCTCCGCGTGCGAGGAAAACCGTTTGCTTTTGAAATGCGGGATTATCGCCGGGGACGATGCCGGAACAACGCGGGGATTCTTCGCCCACAACTGGTACTTGGCTTTGTAATCGTCAGTTATTTTCATGCGCGTAATGTGCCAGTCCGAGTCAAAAGTATCCGCGTTTCCTGTGAAAAGCAACCGCACCACATCTTCGATTTCGTCTTGAGCTGGACGTGCGTCTCCAGCCCGATGACCGCTTCGTATTCCATAATCGCGGGGGAATTTTTACCACGGATGAACACGGATGAACACGGATTTTTGGCGAGGCAGGCCGGCATTCGGTTGAAAAACCGCTTCGCCTTTCCGGTGACATTGTATTATCATGGCTGTCATGCAGGCCCAAAAGGCAAGTAGCCCGATGCGAATACTGATCGTTGACGACGAGGAAAATATTCGCCGGATAATGGTTGTCGTCCTGGAAGCAATGGGGCACGAAACGGTGGGCGTGGACAATGGCGCCGCCGCGCTCCAACAGCTTGAAAACGACACGTTCGACATCGCGTTCCTGGATTTGAAATTGGGCGGGGAAAACGGACTGGATTTGCTGCCCGAGTTGTTGAAGATCAATCCGGAATTGGAGGTGATCGTGTTCACCGCCTATGCCTCGATTGAAACGGCGGTGGAAGCGATGCGGCGCGGCGCGGTGGATTACATCCCCAAACCGTTCACGCCCGAACAAGTCCGTCAGGTGATGGGCCGGTTGATCGAGGCCCGCAAGCTCCGGAGCCGCGTGGCGGAACTGGAGTCCCGCATTTCGGCTGACACCGTGACGGCCGACCTGACCACTTGCGAGCCGGCGATGCAAAAAGCGCTTGACCTGGCGTTCAAGGCCGCCGCGACCCCGGCTACCATCCTGTTGCTGGGCGAAAGCGGCACGGGCAAGTCGATCGTGGCCCGGGCACTGCATGAAAAGAGCCCGCAAAAGGACAACGCGTTTGTGACGGTGAATTGCCCGAGCCTGTCGCGGGAGTTGTTGGAGAGCGAATTATTCGGCCACGCCAAGGGCGCATTTACCGGCGCGGTGGCCGACAAGGTGGGCAAGGTCGCGCTGGCGGACGGCGGCACGCTGTTTCTCGATGAAATCGGGGAAATGCCGCTGGAGATACAGCCCAAGTTGCTGCGGTTGTTGCAGGAGAAGGAATATGAACGCGTCGGGGAAGCCAGGACGCGCCACGCCAATGTGCGGGTGATTTCCGCGACGAACCGGAATCTCGAAAAAGCCGTCCAGGAAGGGCGTTTCCGGGACGACCTGTATTACCGGCTTCACGTCATTGCCGTCCTCATACCGCCTCTGCGAGAACGTCCGGGTGACCTGCTGAAAATTGCGGAGCGGTACCTTCAGTTTTTCTCCAGGCAATGCGGCAAACGTCTCAAAGGTTTTTCCAGGGAAGCGGAAGCAGTCCTGCGACAATATGCCTGGCCGGGCAACCTGCGCGAATTGCGCAATGTCGTTGAACGGGCCGTCATTCTGGCCGATACCAACGAAATTCATCTGCTGGATTTGCCGGAAAAAATTTTTCCTAATTCCCCGCAAACACCGGCCCGGGGAGTTCAAATCGGCGCGAAGGTGTCCCTGCGGGAAATCGAAACGGAACATATCACCCGCGTGATGAAACAGGCGGCCACGATGACCGAAGCCGCAAGGATTTTGGGCATCACCCGGGACACGCTGCATCGCAAGAAGAAGGAAATAGCCCGTGCCCCGCACGTTCAGGACGGATAACCTGTTTCCGCACCATGTTGCGCACCCGATTGTTCCTTTACCTGACGCCGTTCGTGGTCATTCTGCTGGCCGTCGGCGCTTATGCCATCGTGCTCTTTGCCCGTCTGGCCAACGTCGTTGACGCCTCCGTAACGAACAGTTACCAGAGTTTCACCGCGGCCTCGGCCATGAGCCTGGCCCTGGCGGGAATGGACCGGGAGATGTCGTGGGTGATCTCCGGACCACGCGTCAGCGACAAAAACGCCTTGCTGGAATACCGGAAACATTTTGAGACCAACCTCGACCTGCTGCTCAAGGCCAGCACGCTGCCCGGGGAAAAGGCCTTGAGCCTGGATGTGGTGACCAATTACCAGGCTTTTCTCAAGGCGGTTGACGCCATCAGTTCCCTCGACAGCCCGGAAAACCAGCGTCAGGTGTATGAACGGGACGTGGTGCCGAGCGGGCAAACGATAAACCTGCTGCTGCAGAAAATCCACGATCTGAACCACAAGGCCATGCTGGCGACCAGCCAGAACATCCGGAACATCACCCAGGAGGTCACGCGTTTCATGATTTTCGGCATGGTGCTCGCGCTGCTTTTTTCCGCCTATGCCGGTTATCAACTGGGCCGCTCGATTTTGGAGCCGATTCAATTGTTGACCCGGGCGACCCGCGAATTGGGCGAAGGCCGGCTGGATCAACCCGTGCCGGTTACGACCCAGGACGAACTGGGGGAGCTGGCCCTGGCGTTCAACAAAATGGCGGCCCAACTTCAGGAATACCGCCAAAGCACCACGGAGAAAATCGTCCGCCTCCATCGCACCATGGAGGCGACGCTCGCTTCGTTTCCGGACCCGATTTTTGTTTTGGACAAGGAAGGGCGCATCGATTTGAAAAACCCGGCGGCGGAGGGTCTGGCCTCCGGCCTCCACTTGGAAAGTCAATTGCCCGACAAACTGCAGGCCATCGCCAAGGACACCCTCACCACCGGCGAAAATTTTCTCCCGGACAGCTTCAACGAAGTCATCACCTATAAGATCAACGACGTGGACAAGTTTTTTTTGCCGCGCGTCCTGGCCATGCGCAACAAGGAGGACGCGCTGTTCGGCGTGGCGGTGGTTTTGCACGACGTCACCCGGTTCCGCCTGCTGGATGCCACCAAAACCGACCTCGTGGCAACGGTCAGTCATGAAATAAAAAGTCCGCTGACCAGCGTGCGGATGGTGCTGCACATTTTGCTCGAAAAAACCGTCGGGGCGCTTACGCCCAAGCAGGATGAATTGCTCCAGGCGGCCCGGAACGACACCGAACGGCTGTTGCGGATTTTGAACGATCTGCTCGATCTCGCCCGATTGGAGGAAGGGAGCGACAGCTTGCGCAAGGCGCCGGTTGCCCCGTCCGAGTTGCTGACCAGCGTAATGAAGGAAATGGCCAGCAAATTTTCGGCCAAGGGTTTGAATGTGAACTTCATGATTGATCCGGATTTGCCCGCCATCCTGGTGGACCGGCAGCGCATCAATCACGTTTTCACCAACCTCCTCTCCAACGCCATCAAGCATTCACCCGCCAACGGCGAGATTATTCTGGGGGCCAGGCTGGTTAAAGATAATGCCGTTGAATTCAACGTCACCGACCAGGGCCCCGGCATTCCGGAGGAATATCACACCCGGATTTTTGACCGTTTTTTCCGTGTGCCCGGCCAGTCCCAATCCGGCGCCGGACTGGGACTGTCCATCGCCAGGGAAATCACCGTGTCGCATGGCGGACACATTGGCGTGAGAAGCGCGCCTGGCCAGGGTTGCACCTTTTTCGTGGTTTTGAAAAGTGTCATGTCCACGTCCGCGTGATTTCACCGGCACGCACTGCCCTGCAATATTCTAAATTCCCCGCAGGCTGCGAAGAATTGACCGGAGTGCGCCCGTCTCCGGGCGCAGCAAGCTCCCCGTCCCGGACGCGTCGGATTATTCACCAACCTTCCACCGCCGCACATTGCTGCAGCCGGGGACGGCTGCACTCCGTTTCGGTTGCGGCTTCGCTTCGCTGCGCCCCGCTGCTGCAAATAAAATCCCCTTAAAACTTGCGCCGGTTGGGGGCGTTTTCTAAAACAAACCGTCATGTCCGCCAAGACCCAATTCGATTTGCAGCAATTCCTGGCCACGCGCACCCGGACCGTCAACGCCGCGCTCGATAAATTCCTGCCGTCGGAAAAGACCAAACCCGCGACGATCCACAAAGCCATGCGCTATTCGCTCTTTGCCGGCGGCAAGCGGATGCGCCCCGCGCTCTGCCTCGCGGCCGCCGCCGCCTGCGGCGGACGCGAAGCCGACGCCCTGCCGCTGGCCTGCGCCGTCGAGTGCATCCACACCTACTCGCTCATCCACGACGATTTGCCGGCGATGGACGACGACGACTTCCGCCGCGGCAAACCGACCAACCACAAGGTGTTCGGCGACGGCATCGCCGTGCTGGCGGGCGACGCGCTGTTGACGCAGGCTTTTGAAATCGCCGCACAGGCCAAAGGCTGGCCGCGCTATCCGCACCGCGATTTGATTCTGGAAATTGCGAAGGCTTCCGGCTCGCTGCAACTCGTTGCCGGGCAGGTGGCGGACCTGGAAGGCGAAGGCAAAAAACTTTCCGTGAACGAACTGCGCTACATTCACGAGCGCAAAACGTCCGCGTTGCTGTGCTGTTCCGTGCGGCTGGGCGGCATGAGCGCCAATTGCACCGCGGCGCAGCTCAAGGCACTCACGGATTTCGGCTATCACGTCGGACTCGCGTTCCAGGTGATTGACGACATCCTCGACGTGACGCAGACCAGCGAGCAGCTCGGCAAGACGGCGGGCAAGGACGTGGCTGTGCAAAAGGCGACCTATCCGGCGATTGTGGGCCTGGAAAAATCGCGGAAAATTGCGGAGCAACTGACGGCCAAAGCCTTCGCCGCATTAAAAGTTTTCAAAGGCCGCGCCGTCGCTCTCGAAGCCCTGGCAGAATTTCTTTTGAAGCGGGATAAATAATTTAACCGCAGAGGCGCAGAACAAAAGAATATCGGTAAACATGTGGCAGAAACCCGCAAAACTTGTATTGGAAGTTCATGACACAATTCGGAATGTCATGGCTTTTATATTCTTTTGCGTGTTTAGCGGAGTTTTAGGTTTCCTCTTGCATGAGTGCATTAGCAAAAAAGCAGATTGGGCTGATAATTTGTCATTTGGGGTTTTGGCGGTTTCAATGTCGGTGTTTTATGGATTTCATATTTATGGAATGCTTGCAGCTAAAAGCTATCGGTCACATCGCATGATGTGCGGCCTCAAACTGCTGTTTTGTTTAGCATCATTTCTCGTTGGATTTTTTGTTGTAGGTCGCACTTAAGTCGGATAGACCAATTCAAATGGCATACAAACCGGAACTGGAGCCCAACGAAAACCTTGCGCTCCAAATCGCATTCAAAGTTTCTGAAAAAGCTGCAGCTTTCAATTTTGCGGTAAGCGATCAGGCCCTTTACTGGCCGGCGACAAAAGCGTTCGCCATGAACGACGCGACTTATTTCAAGCGACTTCGGAACAACGAAATTTCCGAAGTTTGTGTGCGCCGCTTGCCGCCTTATGGACTTTGGATAGTCGCAGTTCTCATGGTGTTGACCGGATTGGCGACCGCCTATTTTATGTGTGCCCCGTTTATCAATCACGAACCGGGCGAGCATCGCGTTTCAGGCTGGCCGATTGCAATTTTTGTTGGTGGGATTCTTTTGCCATTTGCGGCAAGAGGCAGGCTAGGTTTGGAGATCAAAACTCACGACAAAAAATTCCGATGGAAGCCGCCGCTTGTCGTTGACAAGGTATCTAAACAGAAAATTCAGGCGACTTTCGACGAGATAATTACTGCCTGTGAGAAGTCAGGTTTGAGGGTGAGTCGCAATTAGCCTATTGGGAGGTGGATTCCAATGCAAAGACGCCAAAAGGCGCGGCCATTGTCGCCACCCCAGAAAAGCCGCACTCATCACTTTTCCCGAAGCAATGCGGCGGTCGGCCGACCGCCGCTACGAATGCCGGTGGGTGTCCGTCCTTTCGGAGCGCCGTAGGCGCGGCATCTTTGTAGCACCAAAACCGAATTCATCTCCAGCCCCGTCGGGGCGGCATATTTCATCCATTTTCCCGACGATGTCGCTCCTAACGGAGCTTAATAATTGTTTTGTCCGGGTTTCTACAAAGATGTCGCGCCTACGGCGCTGAAAACCATCCAAGTCTCTCCTGTCAGCAACTCGTGACCCGTCTTCATTTCCAACCGGGCGTAGCGGCTTTCGGCAGAAAGCCGCACTCATCCTTTTTCCCGAAGCCATGCGGCATCTGCCGACCGCCATTTCGGAGCGCCGTCGGCGCGGAATCTTTGTAGTACCAAAAACCAAATTCATCCAGATCCCCAACGGGGCGGCATATTCCGCCTGGTTGGAGTTCACGCTTCAGCGTGTCCGTCACCTGTGCAAGCTGAAGCTTGAACTCCAACCCCTCGCCGATGCCGCTCCTGACAGAGCTTGAAATCTTTTGGCCCGGGTTTCTACAAAGATGTCGCGCCTACGGCGCTGAAAACCATCCAAGTCTCTCCTGTCAGCAACTCGTGACCCGTCTTCATTTCCAACCGGGTGTAGCGGCTTTCGGCAGAAAGCCGCACTCATCCTTTTTCCCGAAGCCATGCGGCATCTGCCGACCGCCGCTATGACTGCCAGCATGCCACCTGCTCTTTCGGAGGGGCGAGTTCCACGAGCCCCCATATTTCATGGCCAGTCAGGGCGTCGCAGCGCTCCGCCCTCCGAAATTTACATTTTCACCCGTTCCAATCGCCCGTGCTCAGGTAGCGTTTGAGTTTTTCCTTGAGCGTTTCGCGCCCGTGAATTTGAGGTTAAGGTAGCGCGACCGTCCCGGTCGCTCCTGTCGGCGTCTCGCCGGCAGGTTTTCCTCAAATGTGTTCGGCGGGACACCAAACACTGCGGGCGAGACGCCCGCGCTCCCCACAAATTTTCACCCGTTCCAATCGCCCGTGCTCAAGTAGCGTTTGAGTTTTTCCTTGAGCGTTTCGCGGCCGCGATGGATGAGCGATTTCGTGGCCGAAAGCGAGCAGTCCAGGATGCCGGCGATTTCCTCGTAGCTCAAATCCTCCTGCCGGCAGAGCAAAATGGCGCTGCGCTGGTTATCCGGCAGTTCGGCCAGCGCTTCCTCGATTTTTTGTATCAGTTCCCCGTGCAACAGCTTTTCCGGCGGGGCCATCTGCGATTTGTCCTCGTATTGCCGTTGCGGTTGGTCCTCATTTTCGGCGTGAGTTTCCTCAATGGATTCGGCGGGGTGACGCGCGCGGCGGCGGAATTCGTTCAGGCACAGGTTGCGCGCGATGGTAAAGAGCCAGGTGGAAAATTTCGCGGTTTGTTTGTACCGGCTGCGGGATTTATACACCTGCAGGAAAACGGTTTGCGCCAGGTCCTCGGCTTCAATCTCGTCGCGCAGCGAGCGGTAAACAAAATTCATCACCGGCTGCTTGTATTTGTCCACCAGTTCGGCGAACGCGTCCCGGTCGCCGCGTTTGACGCGCAGCATCAGGACGGCATCGGGATCAGGTGGAACCGGCATCGCGGACAAAGTGTAGCAGACGCCGCGCAAACGAAAAGGTTTCGCTGCTTCGGAGGAACGAGCCATGCAAGTCCCCAAAATCAGGGACTCGTGTAACTCGCCCCTCCGATGGCTTGCTTTGAAGTCGGTTTGCTCGCAACTTATGCGCCCGTGCAGGATTTAATCAAAAAAATTGAAGCCGATGCCAGGGCGCGTCTGCCGTCACCGCCGAACAGCAACCCGGCGGAAAGGCTCGCCCGCTACAAAGGCTTCCTCAAGGTCGAGACGCACCGGCTCAAGCTGCAGCATCGCGCCGGCGCGGGCGGGCGCGAAATCTGCCAGGCGCGCGCGGCGATCCTTGACGTGCTGTTGCGGCATCTTTGGATGGAGGCGAAAAACAGCCTGTCGCCGCAGGCGCAGAAGGAATTTCCGCCGCTCGCGCTCGTCGCCATCGGCGGTTACGGCCGCGCGGAATTGAATCCGCACAGCGACATTGACTTCATGTTTTTGCATGACGGCCAGGTCGCGGCGGGCAAACCGCTGCCGCATTTGTCCAAATTGATTGACGGGGTGTTGTATCCGCTGTGGGACACCGGCCTGAAGGTCGGCCACTCGGTGCGGAGCATTGACGATTGCGTCAATGTCGCCAACACCGACATGCAATCGAAAACCGCGCTCATCGAGGCGCGGTTGATTGCGGGCGACGAGGCGTTGTTCAAAAAATTTGAAAAGGCGCTTGTGGCCCGGTGTGTAGACGGTTATGAGGGAAAATACATTGCCGCGCGGCTCGAAGACCAGACGGGGCGTCATGGCAAGTTCGGCAACTCGGCCTGCATGCAGGAACCGAACATCAAAAACGGCTGCGGCGGCCTGCGCGATTTCCAAAACGTGCTGTGGATGGCGTTCTTCAAGTATCGCTCGCGCTCGCTGAAGGACTTGCAGGAACGCGAGTTCGTCGCCGAAGCCGAGCGCAAACAACTGGAAGCCGCCTACGACTTTCTGCTGCGCGTGCGGACGGAATTGCACTACCACGTCAACCGTCCGCTCGACGCGCTGGGCAAAAATTTGCAGCCGGCCGTTGCGCTCGGCCTCGGCTACAGCGAGCGGTCGCCGAGCCTGCGCATCGAAAAATTCATGCGCGACCTCTACACGCACATGCGGAACATTTTTCTCATCACGCGCACGCTGGAACAGCGCATGGCCCTGCTCGCGCCGGTGCCGGACCGGCTGACCTCGCTGCGCGCCTGGCTGCCCAAACGGGACCGGCCGGTGGAGCCGGTGGATGGTTTTTTGTTTGGGGACGGCGAAATCCGCGCCGCGTCCAGCCGCATTTTCCGGGACCAGCCGCGCCGCTTGATGCGCGTGTTCCTCCACGCGCAACAACATCGGTTGCAGTTGCATCCCGACCTCGCGCAACTCATCCGGAACCAGGTTTCGCTGGTGGACCGCGATTTTTTGAACGACGCGCACGTGCGCGAGACGTTTCTGACCATTCTCGAACGCCGCGGCAGCGTCGCGCCGGTTCTGCGCGCCATGCACGAGGTGAATTTGCTCGGCAAATACATTCCTGAATTCGGCCGGCTCACCTGCCTGGTGCAGCACGAGTTTTACCATCAATACGCTGCCGACGAACATACGCTGGTCTGCCTCGAACAACTCGACCGGATTTGGGAGGCGCAGGACGAGCCGTATAAACATTACGCGCCCCGGTTTCAAGGTCTGGAGCGCCCCGGCCTGCTTTACCTTGCGCTGCTGCTGCACGACGTCGGCAAATCGGAGCACCACAAACAAGGCCGCCACCCCGAAGTCAGCGCGGAGATGGCCATGCGCGCCGCGAAACGGTTGCGGCTGGATGGCCCGGCGTCCCGCCTGTTGCACACCATCATCGAAAATCATTTGCTCATGGCCAGCGTGTCCCAGCGGCGCGACCTCGACGATCCCGCCGTCATCCGCCAGTTCGCCCGGCAAATCCAGACGCCCGAGACGCTGGATCTGCTCACGCTGCTGACGTTCGCCGATTCCCAGGGCACGAGCGACAAGCTTTGGAACGGTTTCAAGGATTTGCTGCTCTGGCAACTGCACGACCGCGCGATGGTGTTGCTCACCGGCGGCACGGAATTCGTCCGCGCTTCGCGGAAACAACGCGAGTCGCTGCTGCAGGAAGTCCGCGAACTGGCGCCGAAATCCATCAGCAATGAGGAACTCAACGCGCATTTCGCCGCGCTGCCGCAGCGTTATTTTGAAATTCACACGGCGAAGGACATTGGCAACGACCTCGAACTGGCGCACCGCTTCATGCGCCGGCAGATTCTGGAGGACGACCGCGTGCTGTCGCCCGCGACGGCCTGGCAGGATGAACCCGACCGCGGTTACAACCTCGTCAAGGTTTGCACCTGGGACCGCGCCGGGCTGTTCAGCAAAATTGCCGGCTCGTTCAGCGCCGTCGGGCTGAACATTCTCAGTGCGCAAATTTTTACGCGCAGCGATGGCGTCGTGCTCGACAAATTTTTCGTCAACGACGCCAAAACCGGCAATCTCGCGCCGCGCGAACGCCAGGACAAATTCACCGCGTTGCTCGGAAAGGTTTTGAATAACGAAGGCATTGACCTGTCAGCGCTCATCGCGCGCGAAATCAACCGCCAGCCGGCCTATGAGGCCTACGCCGGCGAGCGCCTGGCGACGCAAATTTATTTCGACAACGGGGCCTCCGACGCGCGCACGCTGATTGAGATCGAAACCGAGGACCGCCTCGGCCTGCTTTATGTGATTTCGCAAACGTTCACTGAACTCGCGCTGGACATTTCCGCCGCGCGCATCGTCACTGAACGCGGTGCGGCCATAGACACTTTTTACGTGCGGGAACAGGACGGAGGCAAGGTCGTTTCGCCGGAACGGCAGATTTTGATTGAACGCCGTTTGCGCGAAGCCATCAGCCGGCTGGACGTTGTGGCGTGAGGGTGCCGCAAAACCGGGTGGTGTCCTGATTGGTTGTGGTGTTGAGCCTGTGGCTCGATTCCTATCGGCGCATAGCGCCAACACCACACTCAAGTCAGACGCCTCTGCAAACCTGTTGCCAGCCGCCGGGCGGTCTGGTAGAAGCAATGAGATTCAACGCGGTCTGGCTGGTTGAATAAATTCGTTGAAGCTGTTGGCGGGCTTGCCGCGCCGTAGCGCAGCGAAGGCGGGTGTGGTTCAGTGGTAGAATGCGGGCTTCCCAAGCCTGAGATGAGGGTTCGATTCCCTTCACCCGCTCCACTTCATAATCAACGAGTTATATGTGTGCAGTAAAAGTGCAGTAAATTTTCACCTTCGGATTTCAGCTTCTGTGATTAGATTGTTGCTATAACCGGCAATCCAAATGCGGACATTTTCAGCTTCAAATCTTCCGCATGCTCCCTCACACTTCTTATTATGAAGCGTGCAGAAAGCGTGAATGATTTTCTTGGGCTTGCCGCCGAACTGCGGGATACTTTTGGGTTTAAGAAGGATGACCGTTTTGGGCTTTGGTTTCGCGGTCAAGAACGGGCCCAATGGCCTCTCTGCCCTAAGTTATACCGGGATTACGGGGGCTATAAAAGGGTTAAGGACGAAATAGAGGATGAAATTCGTGAGGAGTTTATAGTTCGAGCGCCAATTTTGTGTGAATCACTTCCGGCTGGCGATGATAGTCGAACAGAATGGGAGTGGTATTTCTTGATGCAACACCACGGAGTCCCAACGAGGCTTCTGGACTGGACCGAAGGCGCACTTATTGGCCTGTATTTTGCGGTCAGGAATAACCCCGGACACTACGAAGCAGCCGTCTGGGTACTCGATCCGTATGAACTCAACAAACAGGTTATTGGAATTGGCGAAACCATTGCCCCAAATGCCAGCGGACCGCAACGATCCCGTCATCCGGCAGCGGCTGGTAAACTTGATGCAATGGTACCTGACTGGCGAAGGCGCAGACGGCGAGCCGGGCCAGGATACGCTTCGGCGTTATTATGAAGACGATCAAGCGGGAGCGACCAATGCATTATTGTTTGAACAAATTTTCTTTAACCCGGCAGTTCGGGATTCAGTGCTAATGGAAGCGCGAAAAACGCTGGATTTGCTCCAGGCGGGCAAGCAAACAGGAGTGGAGGCGGCCAGGGCACGGGGTGATCCACTGGTGGCAGGTGGGGACAAGGCGGCGGAAGAATTGCAGCATGGGCGAGCGGAAGATCTGGCGACGAATTTTGGCATGCCTTTCATTGAGCTGGTACGCCGGATGCCGCTCGACAGTTGGTCCGGGCCGGTGCAGTCGTCCATGGGCTGGCATTTGGTGAAGCATCTGTTGTCGGAAAATCCCACCGCCGGGGAAAAGCGGATGCAGCGCCGCCTCAAAGAGCATCTTGATCAAACCGCGCCCGATATCAGTTACGAAGACTTGCGCAAACGTTACGAGGTTGAAGTGGCGCCGTTTCCGGCAGAGGTGAAAAAATGACGCGCTGGCCTTTGATCGTCGGAATGTGGCTGCTGGTCGCGCCATTTTGCCAGGCGCATCCTTTGATGAACGCCTATCTGGAGATGATTGAATCGGACGATGGCACTACGTCCGTGACCTGGCGGCACCCTCCTCCTGCAGCTAGCGGAATGAACATGGAACCACTGTACCCTGCGGAAGTAAAAGTAGTGGCAACACAACCGCCGCAGGATGAAGGCGCCTTCATCCGCGAACGCTACGTATTACGCGGCGCACCACGCTTTTGGAGTGGCTGCTTTATCGGGTTGAAGGGCACAACTTCCGGAGCAACTGAAGTACTGGTACGGCTGAAACTGACCAATGGACAGACACAAGTTGCCGTATTGAGAGGACCAGCGGACGTTTTTATTGTCCCGAAACAAGCCGGACGCGGTCAGGCGGCGGCCGCGTATTTTCAGCTTGGAGTAGCCCATATTCTAACCGGAGTGGACCATCTCTTATTCGTACTGGGGCTGCTCATTCTGGTGCCGGGGCGCATGATGTTGATAAAGACCATCACTTCATTCACGGTGGCGCATAGCATTACGCTGGCCATCGCGACCTTGGGCTATGCCAGCGCGCCATTGCCACCGCTGAACGTTGCCATCGCGCTTTCCATTTTTTATCTGGGACCTGAAATCATCCGCAAGCAACGGGGGAAAACGAGCCTGACGATTGAGCATCCGTGGCTGGTGGCGTTTGTGTTTGGACTGTTGCACGGCTTCGGCTTTGCCAGCGGGCTGACGTCGCTGGGGTTGCCGCACACGGACATTCCCTTCGCGCTCCTCATGTTCAACCTGGGGGTTGAGTTCGGCCAACTTTGCTTCGTGTTCATCCTCCTGGCGCTGGTGTGCAGTTTCAACCGATTGGAGATCGTATGGCCGCGTTGGGTGGCGGCATTGCCATGTTATACTGTGGGAAGTTTGGGTGCGTTTTGGACCATTCAACGCGCCGCAATCCTGCTCAAGTCATTATCATGAAAATATCCTCACCTTCAATTGGCTGGCGGACTGCTGCGATGGTAATCGCCGTGGTTCTGTTCTCCGTTTCGCCGGCGCAGGCGCATGTTCAACGCGGCGCCGCGGTAGGTTTCACGACGGGTTTTTGTCATCCTTGGTCAGGTTGGGACCATATCCTGGCGATGGTGGCCGTCGGTGTGTGGGGCGTGCAACTGGGTCAGCCGGCAATCTGGCTGTTGCCGGTGACATTCCCTATAATCATGTCCTTTGGAGGTTTCCTGGGATTAGTCGGGTGCCCGCTGCCCGGAACCGAAATTGGTATCGGTCTTTCCGCGCTGTCACTTGGCCTGATGGTGGCTGCGGAGGCGCGCCCTCCGCTTTGGGTGGCTGTCTTAATGGTGGGAATCTTCGGCCTCTATCATGGCCATGCTCACGGCACGGAACTCCCGCCGAATGCGGACGGTTTGAGTTATAGCATCGGTTTTGTGATGGCAACCGGCTCTCTGCACGGTCTCGGCATCACCTTGGGACTGATTCACCGCTGGAAAGCCGGGACCGTCGCGCTGCGCCTCGCCGGAATAGTCATCGCTCTCGGGGGCGCCTTCTTCACCTGGAGGGCAATGGTGTGAACTTTTCCCCCCGGCAAAGAAGCTGGCTGCGCCGGCTGGCGTTCTTGTTTTTCGCAATTGGACTCCCGATCCGCGCCGATGCGCATCTTGTTACTTCCGGTCTCGGGCCGGTTTACGATGGCATGGAGCATATGCTCCTCTCGCCCGACCAATGGATAATGGTTGTCGGTTTGGCGCTATTGGCGGGGTTAAACGGTCCGGCTGCCGGCCGTGCTGTTCTATTTTCATTCCCCGGCGCATGGCTCGCGGGCGGCTGCGCGGGGCATTTCATTCATCTGACACTTCCCTCGCTGATCCCGGGAGTGGCGCTCTTGATCGTCGGCGGGCTGGTGGCCGCTGATTTAAAGGCGGGCAGAAACTTTGTGGCCATCATCGCAAACGTGTTGGGGTTCCTGCAGGGTTATCTCAACGGCGTCTCATTCGGCGCAACAAATGGAGTAACGCTCACCCTCCTGGGCGCGTCCATTGTGGCCTTTGTGATTGTGGCCTTCGGGGCGGCGCTGGTCGTGAACGTCCAGGGATGGCGGCGCATTGTTGTTCGCGTGGCGGGAAGCTGGATGGTTGCCATCGGCGTATTGCTGGTGGGATGGACAATCCGAAAATCCTAGAGCCGGAATGAAACGATCACTCGCAGCCGCGGCCCGGCGAACGCCGCCAACCCTGCTCTGGGACGGCAAATGGGCGGCGGTTTTTCCCGTCTTGACA
Organism: Verrucomicrobiota bacterium; assembly: GCA_049511835.1. Taxonomy (GTDB): domain Bacteria; phylum Verrucomicrobiota; class Verrucomicrobiia; order Limisphaerales; family UBA11358; genus UBA11358. The sequence goes on from JBEKXN010000036.1 coordinate 25,438, forward strand.
CCTGCGCGATTTACCGTGACGGACAACAGAAGTCCTGCATGACCAACTTTGCGGTTGGGACCTCAACACCTCGCAGTTCTACCGCGCCCAGTGGGCGCCCCGGTTTTTGTTTCCATCTCCCAACCGCTCTATCTGTGCGGATGCCCTCATTGGCGACCGCTTTTTGGCAAGTCGGATTGGAAAGTCTCCTTCTGGCCCGACCCCGTCCCCACCCCGCCACCCCGCCACCCCGCCCGGCACCCGCGCCGGAGTCACACGCAAGGGAGGTGTTTAGAGTGAAAACAATTTTCTGGATTCGCGCCGACCGAAATCGTTGGACGACCTTAATAGAATTTTCTATTTCGGATTCAGACCAGCTTCAACTATGGTTCGCAAATCACGTGCTTCGCTGGATACGCGAACTTCACCAGCAACGGCGCTCCCCGGATCAAGTAAAGAGCCACGAGCGCACCGACAACCCGCTTGATCAGCAGGTACACCGACGGCGTGCAGGCGGGAAACGATGCCAGAACGTGACGAACGATAAATATAACGCCCAGAATCCCGACGATACGGAGAAACAACGTAAACAGTTCTTTTGAGTTCATATATGCCTGTCTCTCTTGTGTGTGGTTTTCGTTGCTCAACCTGTTTTCGCGCAGGCAAAGGCCTGTGGTCAAACACGGCAAGGCTGATTCGCCCGCTAGGTTAGCGTCTTTTTCTACCGTGTCAATCCGTCTCGAAGTACAGGAATTCCCCCAGCTGTTCGACATACCAGCCCGGCCAGCCGTCGCTCACGCCGTGAATCACGCGGAAAGCGTCCGTTTCCTGCGGGTCAATCAGCGCGGCGCGCAGCGCCAGGCGCGGATCGGCGTCAAAATTCGCGGGTGCGTGAAACGTCACCGGCCCGCCCGTCGCCGGATGGGTGAAGGAAAATTCCGCCGCGTGCAAAAACGCCCGCGCCACCGGGGTGCCACCGTAAAGCGTGTCGCCGAGAATCGGAAACCCGCGCTCCGCCGCTACCGCAAAATGTGTTTCCGCGATTTCGGCTGGCCCTTTAACAAATTTGGATTTTTGACTGCCATCGGAACACTTTTAAAAGCCATGCTCGGCTTGTGGCTGTTTTTCGGCGCGCGTGGATTTGCCAATTTCTGGCGCTTTTTGCGGAATGCCGGAACGCCGAAACCACCACCGGAAAGTTAATTTTTGATCCATGCCATCCCGTCTTCGCATTGCTTCGACGCAGCAAGCCGCATAATCTGTCGGCAACTTTTTCATGAAACTTCTCGTCATCGGTTCGGGCGGACGCGAACACGCGCTGGTGTGGAGGCTGGCGCAATCACCGCATGCCATGCAACTGTGGTGCGCGCCGGGAAACGCCGGCATCGCGCAGGAACGGCTCGCTAAAAATTCTGCGCTCGTCGAGTGCGTGAACATCGGCGCGGAAGACTTGCCAAAACTGCTCGCGTTCGCGCAGGAGAAAAAAATCGAACTCACCGTTGTCGGTCCGGACAATCCGCTCGCGCTCGGCATCGTGGATTTGTTCCAGAAAAATGGCCGGCGCATCTGGGGACCGAACCAAAAAGCCGCACAATTTGAGTCATCGAAAGTTTTCTCCCAGCGGTTCATGGAGAAATACGGCATCCCGACGGCAAAATCCGGCACGTTCACCGAACCGGTGGCAGCCAAAAAGTTTGCCGCGGCGTTGGATGGCAAATGCGCGGTGAAAGCCGATGGCCTCGCGCTCGGCAAGGGCGTTTTGATCTGTGCCAACGTGGCCGAGGCGAACAAGGCAATTGATGAAATTCTCGTCAGCAAGGCTTTCGGCACGGCAGGCGCAAAAATCGTCATCCAGGAATTTCTCGAAGGCATGGAAATTTCGCTGCACGCGCTGTGCGACGGAAAGACGGCCAAATTATTTCCAACGTCGCAAGACCACAAACGCGCGCGGGACGGCGACCAGGGTTTGAACACCGGCGGTATGGGCACGTATTCGCCGACGCCGTTTTTGAGCGAGACGGAACTGGCGGAGACCGGCCGCAAGATTCTGGAACCCTTCATGCGCGGTTGCGCGGCGGAGGGGATTGATTTTCACGGCATCCTCTATCCCGGCATCATGCTCACCAAGTCAGGCCCGAAGGTGCTGGAGTTCAATGCGCGCTTCGGCGACCCGGAGACGCAGGTTTATCTGCCGCGGCTGGAAAACGATTTGGTCGAATTGCTCGAAGCCAGCGTAAGCGGCACGCTGAACAAAGTGGAATTAAAATGGAGTCCGATGGCGAGCGTGTGCGTCGTGATGGCCAGCGGCGGTTATCCGGGCAGTTACGCAAAGGGCAGGCCAATCCTGGGCCTGGCCGAGGCGGCAAAATTGCCGAACACAAAAGTTTTCCACGCCGGGACGGCCAAAAGCGGGAACGAAATCGTCACCAACGGCGGACGCGTTCTTGGGGTGACCGCCTGGGCGAAGGATTTGAAAGCCGCACAAGCGGCGGCTTATGCGGCAGTGGAAAAGATTCAATTCGACGGCGCGCAATTCCGTCGTGACATCGCCGCGAAGACGATGGCTGCGTGAACTTGTAGCAGTCCCGCAAAGCGGGATGAGTCCGCTCTAATCTTGGCAAGAATCCGTGACGAATAATGAGCCGACTCACATCGGCTGCTACGGTTCTCTGACAGTCAAGACCAACCGATCCTTGCCTGGTTTGCACACCAAAACCTTGTGTTTCTCTTGCGCCTTTCGGGTCTTCGGCCGGCTATTGCTTGACCCGCTTGGCTTCCCAATCGCGCGTGAAGGGCTGGCCCGCCCACTCGGTTTCGACAGTGCCTTGGATCGTGTCGCTGGTGATCTTCCCGTGGAATTTCCTCACGGCGTTTTGCCCTTTCCCCGACTCTGGGAGGATGATAACGGTGAAGGAAATCTCGCTCGCCTCGAGCTTCGCGTCTTGGAGGACCATTTCGATGTCTTGCTGGCCGCGACGGCGAGTCAATACGCCGGTCAACTTGTTTCCTTCCAGCTTGAGTTTGAGGGTGGGTTGAAACGTCTGACTCTTGCCAGAGTTGTTTGTCTGGCCTTTGTCAGAGTCAGTGTAAGTCACCTTCCAAGTTCCAGTGGGGTTGACAGGTGACGTTTCCGCTGCCGTGCCGTCGCCCGGAGGCCAGCCAACAGCAGCCAGAGCCAGTATCAGTGTCGTAAGACAGATGTGCGGTCGTGATTTCATAGGTGTTGGTGTGGTTGAATTGTCAATGGTTAAGGAGAATCGTGTTTTGTGCTTTGCGGAATCGGCCAGCATCAGGGCTGGTGGTATTTCGATTGCAACCATAGCAACGCGTTCACCTCACCGTAAAGTTTCTTGCGTTCAAAGTAACTGGCCAGTTCGGCCTCGTTGAGGGTTGGAAGCACCTGGTCTCGGGCGTTGAGCGCATCGCGGATGGCTTGCTTCTGCCGGTCCAACTCGGCCAGCACTTCACTTACCGGGCGACCCAGAAAATCGTAATTCACCGCCGGATCCAGTTGCGCCAGCATCTTTTGCTCGATGGCGATTCCTACCAGTTGATCTATCGGGTTGCCGGCCAGCAGGGAGTTGCCCAAAACCATGCCCATGGACGCCAGGGAATTTGCCGAGGCGGCATCCCCTTGGGTGAGGTTTTGTTGTTGCGTCTGCATTATTTGGTTCCCCAGATTTTTTAAGGACGGGAGATACGACGCTGACTCGCTCGAGGGCGCCCATGCTTTGGCCGCCAACGGGGGCCAGCCGGCCAGATCACACATCTCTTCCACCGCCTGGCTGGCTTGCGCGGCGTAGGTGTCGAAAGATTGCCGGCGCGTCGCTTCGGCAAGCTCCCGAATGGCCAAATCAGGCTGTTTTGAATTGAAATAGTCCAATGCCGAAAAATACCAGGCCAGGGCGTTGTCTGGAGACGACGCCTTGAACGCATCAATCCATTGACGCTGCTCCTCGGGGAAAACCTTGTCGGCGATAATGGCAAACTGGACGAAGGGGGTGTTCGGGAAATTTGTTGCCGCCTCCCGCAGATAGGATTGATCGTGGCTCATTCGATATGCCGCCAGGAGACTTTCCGCGTTGCGCTTGTTTTGCTGCAAATAAGCCTCGATTTCTTCGCGCGCGAGTTCGTGGTGCGAGTCGAGAAACTCACTGAGTTGTTCATACGGTGATTGTGCGACTGGCGGGTTCGTTGCGCTGGACACCTCGACGCGTGGCGCGGGCGGGCGTGGCGCGGGCGCGTGTTTCAGTTGCGCAACTTGGAGTGCAAGGCCTTCATTGTCGGCTTTGATTTGCGCGATTTGCTGACGCAAAGACTGGTTCTGCTCGCGCAGTTTTGCCTGATGTTGAACCACCAAAGGCGTCGCCACACCGGCCACGACAAGGGCTCCGATAATTGCAGTTTGGAGTTTTGTCATCGTCATCAATTTCAAAAGCGTGAGGGTGGTGCCGGTTCCCGCCGCCGCGGCTAGGGCGGCACTCGAAATGCCGGCCGCCAAACCGGCGGGCGCGGCTTGAATGGCATTGGCGGAGATGACGACAACGAGTCCGCTCGCGCCAATCGTCACGTTTCGTTTCGTGAAAAATTCGCGCAGACGCTCGACGGCCCGGCTGACGCGTTTTTGCGCGTCGTCGTCGGACGTGCCGAGAGCTTGACCGACTTCACGGAAGGATTTGTTCTCGAAGTAGCGGAGCAAAACGGCGGCGCGGTCGGTGTCGTCAAGCATGTGCATGGCTTCGTCGAGGAAAGGTTCGACGCGTGTCCAGTCAGAGGCGGTGGCGTTTATGGTGTTCATCTCCACGGCCATTTGTTCGCGCAATTGGCGGCGGGATTCGCGGCGGACGACATCAATGGCCGTCCGGCGCGTGACTTGGTAAAGCCACGCGGTCAATATGGTGTCGGTTTTCAGTTTGCCGGCGTTGCGCGCAAGGTCGGCGAAGACAGATTGCGCCACCTCCTCGGCCAGTTGCGGCGAACGAACCTGGCGTAACGCCGCCGAATAAACCAGATTCACATGGCGGCTCACCAGCGCGGTGAAGGCGTCCTGCGAGTGGTCGCGGGTGAATTGCCCCAGCAAATCCAAATCACTCGTCATCGTTTTCAATTATATCGCCGCCGCTACCCGGAATCCGACAAAATTATTGGTGGCCGTGCGCTAGCACCTTTACTTTCGTGGTTTTGTCCTGCATTTTGGGCGCAGCATGACACGACGCTTTTTGAGTCTTTTCGCCCTGGCTTTGACCAGTTGGCTGGCAACGCCCTGTTCCTGGGGTGCAGACACCACGAACCCGGCGCCGGATTTCAAGGAAGTCTATGAGTTGCTGCGCACGAATCTCACGGGCGCAACGGACGATAATTTGAACTGCGCGGCGATCGAAGGCTTGCTGGCCCGGTTCCCCGGCAAAGTTTCATTGGTCGGCGGCGCGGCGGACGGGTCGGCGGTTCCGCAAGGCGGAACGGCATTAAGCAAATCGGCGGTCCTGGAAAACGACGTTGTGTATCTGCGCCTCGGCCGGGTTGCGGGAAACCTCGCGAACGAATTGAGCGCGGCGTATCGCGCATTGACCGCCACCAACAAAGCCACCGGCGTCGTTTTGGATTTGCGGTTCGTCAGCGGTGACGATACCGCATCGGCACAGGCCGCGGCGAATTTGTTCGCGTCAAAAAAAATCGTCGCCGGATCGCTGGTGGTGCTGGTGAATGGCGAAACGCGCGGCGCGGCGGAAACGCTGGCGGCGGCCTTGCGCCACGCGGGCGCGGGTCTGATCATCGGCAACCCGACGGCGGGCGAGGCGGCGGCATTCAAGGAATTTCCCCTGCGCAACGGCGAACGGCTGCGCATCGCGACGACGCCGGTCAAATCAGGCAATGGCCCGGCGATTCCATCCGGCGGTTTGCAACCTGACATTGCCGTAACCGTGAGCGCGGACGACGAACGCGCGTTTTGGGAAAATCCCTACGCGTTGCCGGTGCAAAACAGCAACAGCCCCGGGGTTGCCACCAACAATTTGCTGCCGTTTGTGGACCGCATCAGTGAGGCCGATTTGGTGCTGCAGAAGCAGCACGACGGGAAAACCATTGGAACGTCCGAGTTCCACACGCGGGACATGGATTTACCCGGGCCGGGATTAATCCGCAGGCCAGGCGGTGACAATGCCGGCGATGAAGATTCCGCGCCGGCGCGGGCCGCCGGGCCGCAAAAGCCGGTGATTCGCGACCCGGTTTTGGCGCGCGCGGTGGATTTGGTCAAAGGTCTCGCCGTCGTGCACCACTCACGCCCCTGATTTCGGATTGACGATTCGCTTTTCGCAACTCATCGTGAACCTTCACGCGGGATGAAAACCATTCTGTTCATTTGCACCGGCAACGTCTGTCGCAGCCCGATGGCCGAAGCGCTGTTCCAGCGGGCGGCGGCCGGACGCGGGGAATTCCGTGTGTTTTCGGCGGGACTCGGCGCGGTGGACGGCCAGCCGCCGACGGCGCATTCGGTGGCGGCGATGCGCGAGCTGGGCATTGACATTTCGCAACAGCACAGCCGGATGCTCACGGCGGATTTGGTGCGGCAGGCGGATTACATTTTCGGCATGACGCACAGTCACGTGGACGCGATTGCGCTCCTGTATCCGCCGGCGGCGGAAAAAACCTTTTTGTTGCGCGAATTTGATGACACGCTCGAAGAATTTGAAAAAGACATCAGCGACCCGATCGGCGGCACCTATGAGGTGTATGAGAATTGCCGCGACCAAATCGAACAGGGGCTCGCGTCACTTTTGAAATTTATGGAACAACACGAAATCTTGTCGGCTCCGCACGCGGCCAGGCCCGTGGCGGTCACAAACTTCGCGCTCGGCGCGGACCATGGCGGTTATGAATTGAAGGAAGCGCTGAAACAACATTTGCATCAGCGCGGCTTGAGCGTCGCGGATTTCGGCGCGAAATCGAAGGAACCGGGTGACGATTATCCCGATTTTGCCCGGCCGGTGGCCCAGGCGGTTGCTGCGGGCCAGGCGGAACTCGGCCTGCTCATCTGCACGAGCGGCGTGGGCATGAGCATGACCGCCAACAAAGTGCCGGGGGTGCGCGCCGCGCTCGTCACCGATGAACCAACCGCGGCGCTGGCGCGGCAGCACAACGACGCGAACATTCTTTGCCTCAGCGGCAAAAATACTTCACCGGAACTGGGCCGGAAAATTCTCGACGCGTTCATCGGCGCCAAATTCGAGGGCGGACGCCACGAACGCCGCGTCAACAAAATGGATGTCCGGCTCGCATCCGCGCAACTCCGTTTGCGCAACGTGGATTTCGCCGTGGCCGAATCCATCGAACATGAGCGCCTGCGCCAGCAGGAAAACATCGAATTGATCGCCAGCGAAAATTTTGTCAGCCCAGCAGTGCTGGAAGCGCAAGGCTCCGTGCTCACGAACAAATACGCCGAGGGTTATCCGAAGAAACGCTGGTATGGCGGCTGCGAAAACATTGACACCATCGAGCAACTGGCCATTGACCGCGCGAAAAAACTTTTTGGCGCGGAACACGTCAACGTCCAGCCGCATTCCGGCAGCCAGGCGAACATGGCCGTTTATTTCGCCGTGCTGAAGCCCGGTGACAAGATGCTGACGATGGACTTGAGCCACGGCGGGCATTTGACGCACGGCAACAAGGCCAATTTTTCGGGCAAGTTTTTTGAAATCGTCCACTATGGTGTGCGCAAGGATGATGAACGGATTGATTACGACCAGCTCGCCCAAATGGCGCGCGAACACAAGCCGAAGATGATCACCGTCGGCGCCAGCGCGTATCCGCGCATCATTGACTTCAAACGCATGGGCGAAATCGCCCGTGAAGTCGGGGCGTATCTGCTGGCGGACATCGCCCACATCGCCGGCATGGTTGCGGTGGGAATCCATCCCAGCCCGATTCCGCATGCGGATTTTGTGACGACCACCACGCACAAGACCTTGCGCGGCCCGCGCGGCGGCTTGATTTTGTGCCGCGAAAAAAACGCGAAGGAAATTGACTCCACCGTTTTTCCCGGCATCCAGGGCGGCCCGCTCGAACACGTCATCGCCGCGAAAGCCGTCTGCTTTCAAGAGGCGTTGCAGCCGTCATTCAAAAATTATCAGCAACAAATTGTGAAGAATGCCGCGGCGCTGGCCGACGGCATGAAGCGCAACGGCTACCGGCTCGTCAGCGGCGGCACGGACAACCATCTGATGCTCGTGGACGTGGGCGCGAAGAATGTGACCGGCAAGGACTGCCAGATTGCGCTCGACGAAGCCGGCATCACGGTGAACAAAAACACGATTCCATTCGAGACCCGCTCGCCGTTCCAGGCCAGCGGCATCCGGCTCGGCACGCCGGCGGTGACGACCCGCGGCATGAAGGAAACGGAGATGGCGGCGATTGCCGACATGATTTCCGAGGTGCTGCTGGACATCAAAAACGTGGACGCCGCGCACAAAGTCCGCGCCCGCGTGCGTGAGCTGACGGCAAAATTCCCGCTGCCGTATTGACAAATTTGGCGCTGTGTGGGATTATCCCACCATGACGATTACAGCGGACAGCAAAAAGCGCGTGGTCATTCCGTGGGTCAAGCCGGGGGATGTATTTGCCTGCGAACAGCAGGATGAAAATCACTTTCATCTCGCGCGATTAAACCCACCACCACCGCGCAAGAAAAAGACGAAGGCCGAAATCCGCCATGCGATTCTGCACAGCAAGATGAAATTCGACATGACGTGGGAAGAATTGCGGGCCATGACCCGCGAGCCATGATTTTGATTGATACCAATGTGGTGATTGATGCGCGCGATTCCGCGCAATCAAACCACACTTGGGCGGTCCGGCAAATCGAGGAGGCAGTGGCGGGTGAAGGCGCGGGGATTAATGCCGTGACCTTGGCGGAACTTTGCGCCGGGTCGCCCAATCCGGCGGACATTGAACCGGAAATCAGGAAACTGGGACTCGATATTTTCGATTTGCCCGCGGTGGCGTCAACCGTTTGCGGCGTAGCCTACCGGCGCTACGCCGCCACACGCCGCGCTTCGGGCGGCGGAATGGCGCCGAAGATTCCACTGCCGGATTTTTTCATCGGCGCGCACGCAGAAATCATGCGTTGGAAACTCGCCACGCGCGATGCCGAAAGAATCGCCAGATATTTTCCGAAAGTTCATCTGCTAACGCCGAAAAAATAATTCATGAGCGGGCGTGGAAGGACGGCGAGATTCCTGCTGGCTGAACTGGTTTTGCAAAACGTCGCTAAGGTTCACTCGGTCGAAAGTTCGATGGGGGCTAGCGATAGTCCAGTGTGATCAAAAAACGATCTCAAGAGGTCAGGCCGATTTTGGAGGCGGTGAAATTCTGCCGTGATCTTATCGCGGAGCACATCGAGATTAAGAGGAACATAATTGGCCAGACGCGAGTATTTCACGTAAGACCACACATAATCCACGGGATTCAATTCAGGGGCGTATGGCGGGAACTCTTCGACAACCATCGTGCGGTGCTGGTGCAGGAAGTGGTGGACGACCCTTGCCCTGTGAATCGGGATTTCGTCCCACAGCAGAGTGATCGGGCCGGGTATTTTTCGTCGCAGGTCGGCGAGAAACGCAACCAGCGACGGGCCACGGAAATTGGCGTTGTCGGCCAAAAGGTGAAAATAGAAGCAGAATCGCCTATATTGCGGACTGATTGAAATGGCTCCGATGACTGAAATCCGCCAATGGGGATCGGTGATACGCAGGATAGGAGTGCAACCTCTTGGTGCCCATGTGCGCCGCAAAATAGGAGTCAGCATGAATCCCGCTTCGTCAATGAAGACGATGTGAGCGCGCCTACGTCGTGCTCTATTCAAAATGGTACTTTGCATGGTGTTCCCCTAATTGGACAACTACGTGTTTCCGGTCAGCAACGTGGCAAGGTTTTGTTGGCCACTGTGCATGGTGTGAACCTCCTGTTCGCGCGCTTGGTGGCGGTTCTCCGTCCGCGCAATTTTCGCGGCGGCAAAATGCGCGCTGGTGTAAAGCCAACCGGTCAGCACCGCGTGACGCGCGAGCGAGGCCACTTTGCGGGCGAGGTCGGTGAAAACCGCCTGCGCCACGTCCTGCGCCAGATGTGCGTCGCCATTGACCTGCCGCCGCACCAGTTCGGCGAAGGCCTCTTCGGAATGGGTTCCGGCGTAGCGGCGGAGCAATTCGGAATCGGGCGTCAGGTTCACCTTATAGCACCCGCCGAAACGAAAACCGCACAAGAAAAATCCGGTTTGGCGGCTTGACAGGGCGGTCGGGATGCGCCAAGGTGTGCGTGAGTTGACTGCGAAATTTCCCTTGCCGTATTGAGGACCCGACAGCCTTGGTACGCTCCGGTTGGTGGTCATCCCAGTTTGAACTATTCCGGTCGCAGGGCGTCCAATGCGTGACGGCCTGTCACATCCGGCAATTGAAATCCAGTTAATCCAGCCAAATTAATTCTATCTATGCCAAGAGTTTCAACGAAAAAACCCAAAGTGAAACCGGCGGCAGAAGCGCCGGCAGAAACTCCCGCCGTGGAATCGCCGGAATTGACCAATGGCAGCGCGGTCACGGAAGTTCCCGCCGCAATTGAACCGTCCGGTTCCGCCGCCTTGCAGCCGCCCTCCACGCCGGTCGAACTGGCCGAAGAGCCCAAAGTGGAGGAGCCCCGGACGGAGGAACGCCGCGGCCCGCAACGCGACAAGATTGCCACCTCGCTGAACATCGCCAAGTTGCAGGCGATGCAGATGAGCGAGTTAAACCACATGGCCAGGGAACTGGGCGTGGAGAATTTCGGCACGATGCGCAAGCACGAGGTCATTTTCCACATCCTCCAGAAAAACGCCGAACGCGCGGGCGTGCTGTTTTCCGAGGGCGTGCTCGAAGTGCTGCCGGAAGGTTTCGGTTTTCTGCGTTCGCAGAGCTTTAATTATCTGCCCTGCCCGGAGGACATTTATGTTTCGCCCTCGCAAATCCGCCGGTTCGATTTGCAGACCGGCAATTTGATCGCCGGCCAGATCCGGCCGCCCAAGGAAAAGGAAAAATTCTTCGCCCTGCTCAAGGTCGAGGGCGTGGACGGCGAGGACCCGGACAAGGCGAAGGAAAAAACCCTTTTCGACAATCTCACGCCGCTGTTCCCGAACAAGCGGTTCATCCTGGAAACCGCCGCCGACGAGTTGAGCACGCGCGTGCTCGATCTCGTCTGTCCCATCGGCAAGGGCACGCGCGGACTCATTGTCGCGCCGCCGCGCACGGGCAAGACCGTGCTCATGCAGAAAATCGCCAACGCAATTCTCAAAAATAATCCCGAAACCTACCTCTTTATCCTGCTCATTGACGAGCGGCCCGAGGAAGTCACGGACATGGAACGCTCCTGCAAAGGCGCGGAAGTCATCAGCTCCACGTTCGACGAGCCGCCGGAACGCCACGTACAGGTGGCCGAAATGGTCATCGAAAAAGCGCGCCGCATGATCGAGCACAAGCGCGACGTGGTGATATTACTCGATTCCATCACGCGCCTCGCCCGCGCCTACAACACCATCCAGCCGCATTCCGGCAAAATCCTGTCCGGCGGCGTGGACGCGAATGCGTTGCACAAGCCGAAACGCTTTTTCGGCGCGGCCCGCAACATCGAGGAGGGCGGCTCGCTCACCATCATGGCCACCGCGCTGGTGGACACCGGCAGCCGCATGGACGAGGTGATTTTCGAAGAGTTCAAGGGCACGGGCAACATGGAAGTGAACTTGGACCGCGCGCTGGTGGACCGCCGCATTTTCCCGTCCATCAACATCGAACACTCCGGCACGCGCAAGGAGGAACTGCTCTACCATCCCGATGAACTGGATCGGATTGTCCTGCTGCGCCGCGCGCTCACCGGCGTGCCGCCCGTCGAGGCGATGGAACTGCTTTTGGGCAAGCTCAAGAAAACCAAGACCAACATCGAGTTCCTGCTCGGCATGACCGTGAGTTAAACTTTTGCGTGGCGATTCAGTTGAAAGGAGTTGGCGAAAGGTTGAAAAATTCGCATCATTTCGCCTGCTTGCGACTCTAAAACCATCATGATCACCGAAGAAAACTTTCTCGATTTCAAATGCCCCTATTGTGGCGAACCGGTTTCCTTTCCCGAAAGCGCAACTGGCTCCGCCCAAGAATGTCCCAACTGCATGGAAACCCTCATTGTGCCGGAGGCTGGCAGCGAAATGGGCGAAAAGATTCCCATCCCCATCACCACGCCCCGGCTGATTTTAAGGCGGTTTGCCATGAACGATTGGGAGCAATTGATGAAATTGCTGGCCGATGAGGATTTTCTTCAATACACGGATGGCCTGGCGGTGAACGAGGAGGAGCAGGTGCTGCACTGGCTCGAAAGCGACAGCGCGATCAAGCTGACGACGCCCAACCAGATGTTCCGTCTGGCCATTGAACTCCAGGACGGCAACCAGCTCATCGGCCATCTTGGTTTGTGGTTTCCCAAGCCGTCCCAGGCGATGCTGAACATCAATATGCATCGGAATTATCAGCGGAAGGGGTTCGCATTGGAAGCGGTGAAGGCGCTGCTCGGCTTTTGCTTTTGGGGAATCAAGCTGCACCGTGTATCGGTTAGTTGCGACAGCCGGAACACGGCCGTCTGCCGGCTGTTCGAGAGCGTCGGCATGAGGCGCGAGGGGGAGTTTGTGAAAAGCGAACCGGCGCCCGAAGGCGGCTGGGCCAACTCCGTCTGGTACGCCATCCTGGAAGAGGAATGCCAGGAAGACACCGGCAGTTCGGCGAAAAATTCAACTTGACCGCTCCCGCTGGAGTTTGATCTCCGAACCGCTTGGAACACTATTCCATCCGGCTGCGGACGAAGATGAAATATAACACTAGAACCACCGCCAGCAGGTAGGTGAGCCAGCCCACTTCGCGGCCGCGGCCGCTCAACAGTTTGATGACTGGGTAACTGATGAACCCCAGCGCCAAGCCGTCGGCGATGGAATACGACAGCGGAATGCCAATCAGCGTCAGGAACGCGGGCACGGATTCCGTGGCGTCGTTCCAGTCAATCTTCGTCACGTTGCGGATCATCATCGCGCCCACCAGCACCAGCGCGGGCGCGGTGATGGGCGGATAGCTGCCGACCATCGCAATCAGCGGGCTGAAAAACAGCGCCAGCAGGAACAGCGCGGCCACCACCAGCCCGGTCAGTCCCGTGCGCCCGCCCTGTTCCACGCCCGCGGCGCTCTCAATGAAGCTTGTCACGGTGCTGGTGCCCAGTCCCGCGCCGGCCACCGTGCCCACGGCGTCGGACACCATCGCCTGTTTTGCCCGTGGCAGCTTGTTGTCGCGCATGAAACCGGCCTGTTCGCACACGCCAATCAGCGTGCCGATGGCGTCGAAGGTGAGCATGAACAAAAACACGAACACGAACGGCAGCATTGCGGGCGACAGCGCGTGGATGAGGTCCATTTTCAAAAAGGTCGGCGCGAGCGGCGGCGGCGCGGACACCAGGTCTTTGGCAAATTCAAATCGCTGCATGAGCAGCGAACCGGTCACCACCGGGGACGCGGCGATGGCCTTGGGCAATTGCGGCAAAACGAACTTCAGGAAGGCGGTCAGGACGGTGGCGGACGCGATGCCCCAGAGGATGGAGCCGCGCACTTTTCGCGCGAACAGCACCGCCGTCACCAGCAGGCCGGTGAAGAACACGATCAGGTCCGGCGACGTGAAATGCGCGTTCAGTTTCACCGCCGTGCCGGGGTCTTTGACAATCAAGCCGGCGTTTTGCAGCCCGATGAACGCGATGAACAGGCCGATGCCCGCCGCGATGCCGTTTTTGAGGCTGGGGCTGACGGCGTTGAAGATCAGTTCGCGCAGACCGATGAGCGAGAGAATCAAAAACAGCACGCCGGAGATGAACACCATGCCGAGCGCGACCTGCCAGCCGTTGGCGAAGCCTGCGGCCGTCGCTGCCGGGATGGCTGAGAACACGAAGAAAAAGTTCTCGCCCATGCCGGGCGCCTGGGCGATGGGATAACGCGCGTAAAGCGCCATGATGACAGTGGCCAGCGCCGCCGCGAGACACGTGGCGGTCATGATGGAACCGAAGTCCATGCCGGTGGGTTTGCCGAACATCACGCCGGACAGGACGGCCGGTTGCACAACGATGATGTAGGCCATCGTGAGGAATGTGGTGACGCCGGCCAGCAATTCTGTGCGCACCGTGGTTTGGTTTTCCGACAGGCGAAAAATTCGATCCAGCATGGCTTTTGTCCGCGAAGTCTAGCGGCGGTTCTGAGCGGCGCGAGTGAATTTTACCGGTGTTTTGTGGTTGGGGTGGGCAAATCGGAAGCGCCTGAAATGCTGAAACACGTTTCTGTCGGAGGGGCGAGTTATACGAGCCCCTGAATTTTCAGAAGGTTTTAAGATGGGGACTCGCAGAGCTCGTCCCTCCGACCGGTTGTGAGACAGTCCACGGAAGCGGGCGAACGCTGGTTTCTCATGGGCAAAAGTTCAATTTTTTCCAATATTGACGAGGGTTTGTTTGCGCTTGACGGGTTCAGGGTAACTTCTTAAGCTGTCCCCTAAGAACCGTAAAGTTTGCTGGTTCAGCCAGCGCGCGAAAGTCGGAAGATGCATATCTGCCGACTTTTTTGTTCGCCGGATACGAACACAGCGTCGAGCTATGAATGCGGATTTTTTGGCAGTTCTGGAATTTTGGGAGCGCGAAAAGGGCATCAATCGTGATGTCCTCGTCGGCGCGGTTCAGGAGGCGTTGTTGTCCGCCGCCAAAAAGGCGGTCGGCGCGGCGCGGGAGTTGCGCGTCGAAATTGACCAGAAAAACGGCGACATCAAGGCGTTCGCCAAACTCATTGTCTCCGACAAGGTCATTTCCAAGCACGACCAAATCTCCGTGTTTGATGCCCGCCGCATCAAGCCCGACGCCCAGGTCGGTGACGAAATCGAAAAGGAAGTGACGCCGACCGGCTTTGGCCGCATCGCGTCGCAATACGCCAAGCAGGCGCTCATGCAGAAAATCCGCCAGGCGGAAAAGGCGCTGATTTTCACCGAATTCAAGGACCGCGTCGGCGACATCGTCAGCGGCACGGTGCGGCGGTTCGAGCGTTCGGACGTGATTTTGGATCTGGGCAAATACGAGGCGCTGCTGCCAAACCGCGAACGCGTGCCCACCGAGGAATATCAGGTCGGCGAACGCATCCGTTGCTACGTCAAGGCCGTTGAAGAAGGCCCGCACGGGCCGGAAATTATTTTGTCCCGCGCCGACCCGCGGTTTGTCATCAAACTGTTTCAACTTGAAGTTTCGGAAATCAACGACGGCACGATTGA
>JBEKXN010000037.1:0-39564 GCA_049511835.1 Verrucomicrobiota bacterium
GAATCGTCGTTGCCGTGGTGCGTTATCTTTCCACGCAAAAGCTGCGGCGCCGACTGCAATTGCTCGAACAACAGGAGGCGCTGGAAAAGGAACGTTTTCGCATCGCCCGCGACCTGCACGACCAGCTGGGAGCGAATCTCACGCAGGTGGCGCTGTTGAGCGAAATGGCGGAAGCTGACAAGCATTCCCCGGCGGAAATTGAATCACACGCCCGGCAGATTTCCCAGACCGCGCGCGAAACAACCCGTTCCCTCGACGAAATCGTCTGGGCGGTCAATCCTTCCAACGACACGCTGGAAAGCCTGGTCAATTACGTCTGCAAATACGCGCAGGAATATCTCGCGCTGGCCGGATTGCGTTACCGCGCCGAGGTGCCGGCCCAACTGCCGGTGGTTAACATTCCGCCGGAAGTCCGCCACAACGTTTTCCTCGCCTTCAAGGAAGCGGTCAACAACGTCGTCAAACATGCGCAAGCGTCCGAAGTCCGGGTGCGATTGCAATTGCCGCCCGGCAATTTTACGCTGAGCATTGAAGACAACGGGCGCGGCCTGGGCGGTCGGAACGCAAATGCGGCGCAGGGGAGAAACGGACTTCGCAACATGCGCAAGCGAATGGAAGATATTCACGGAGAATTTTCGATCAGCCCCGGAACCGGGGGCGGAACGATTGTGTGCCTGGCCATTCCTTTTGGAAAAACGGTTTAGAAATCAACGCTATGCCCATCACCGTTTCCATCGTTGAAGACAATGACAAGCTGCGTGGGACGCTGGCCCGCCTGCTCGACCGGTCGGACGGGTTCCGCTGCCTGAGCCAGTACGCCAGCGCCGAGGACGCGCTGAAAGACCTGCCCCAGGCCCACCCCAATGTCGTGCTGATGGACATCAACCTGCCCGGCATGAACGGCGTCGAATGCGTACGACAATTGAAGGCGCTGATGCCGGGAATCCAGGTCATGATGCTCACGGTCTATGAAGACACGGAAAATATTTTCAACGCGCTGACGGCGGGTGCCAACGGTTACATGCTCAAACGCACCTCCAGCAAGGAACTGCTGGAAGCCATTCAGGAAGTCCACCGGGGCGGTTCGCCGATGACGATGCACATCGCGCGCAAAGTCGTGCAATCATTTCAACAAACGGCGGCCACGGCGCAACCCACGGAACATCTTTCTCCGCGTGAACAGGAAGTGCTTGATTTCCTGAGCCAGGGACTTCTCTACAAGGAAATCTCGGAAAAGCTGGGGATCAGCTATGAAACCGTGCATACCTATATCCGCCGCATCTACGAAAAGCTACAGGTCCGCACCCGCACCGAGGCCGTGACCAAATTTCTCCGCCGTTAACCGGATTTCGGCAATTTCCCTTTATTTTCAAGAGTTTGCGGTAATGCTACATCAGTCTGGTGTCAAGAGCAGTTCTTCAAATGTCCATTTCTTCCCGATTGTCGAAAGCATGGACGCATACCGCCCGCAATATTGAGCTTCTTTGTGAGAGTTGCAACCGCGCAAAGAGAGATTCGATTCTATGCAAACAAAAAAGGAACTAATGGCCGCGTTATACGCTCTCCTAGGCCAAGGAGGAAGAAGGTGCTTTTCTAAAATTTGATCTGGAGCATCGTCCAATTCTGCGCCAAGAAGAATTGCGGTGCGCGATCCGATTCTTTCTGAATTTCATCCAAGACTCCATTTGCGTATCGGACTCCGCTATCTGACAGCCACAGTTTGGGCTTGGTCTCGGCCTTCTTTTCGCTTATTTTATTTCATTCTTTCTCACGCCGTTGCCAGATTATCTTCCAACATTTTCGAGCGCTCTGAATTTTCCGTTGCGGCAGGTTCCGGCGGGTTTTCCAGAATTTTAATCGGTTCGTAGAACGTGTTGCGTTGCACCGGCGTGCGGCCGGCTTCGCGGATGGCTTTGATCATTTTGGCTTCGGTCTGCAATTGCGGCGAGGTCGCGCCGGCCATGTGGAAGATATGTTCCTCGATGATCGTGCCGTGCAGGTCGTCCGCGCCGTAGCTCAACGCCACCTGCGCGAGTTTCAACCCCATGCCCACCCAATACGCCGTGATGTGGTCGAAGTTATCGAGATAAATGCGGCTCACGGCGATGGTGCGTAGCGCGTCGAATCCGGTCGGCGGGTTTTCCACCGGAATGTCGTTGCCCTCCGGCTGATACGGCAGCGGCACGAAGCCCACAAAGCCGTGCGTTTCGTCCTGCAACGCGCGCAACTGCCTCAAATGATCCACGCGATCGGCGAGCGATTCGACGTGGCCGTAAAGCATCGTGCAGGTGCTGCGCCCGCCCAGCTTGTGCCACGTGCGATGCACGTCCAGATATTCCTCCGCCGATTCCTTGCCCTTGGCAATGGCGGAACGGACTTCCTCGCGAAAAATTTCCGCGCCGCCGCCGGTGAGCGAATCGAGCCCGGCGGTTTTCAGTTCAATCAAAGTCTGCTCGACTGTTTTTTTGGCGAGCCAGGCAAGGTGGAGGATTTCGATCGCCGTGAAGCATTTCAATTGCAGCCTGGGGGTAGGGCGCGCTGTCCCCTGCGCGCCGCTCGGCGGGCAAGGGACTGCCCGCCCTACCATTTCATCGTTGAGCGCGCGCAATGCCTTGAGCATGTCGGTGTAGTAGCTGAACGGCAGCGACGGATGCAGCCCGCCGACAATGTGCAGTTCCGTGATGCCGAGTTTCAACGCCTCACGCGCTTTTCCGACGATTTCCTCGACGGAGAACTGGAAGCCATCGGCGTCGCGTTTCTTGCGCGCGAACGAACAGAACTGGCAGGAGAGGATACAATAATTCGAGTAGTTGATGTAGCGATTGATGATGTAGCTGGCGCGGTTGCCGACTTTTTTCCGGCGCGCCAGATCCGCGATGGCGCCGACGGCGTTCAGGTCCTTGGATTCAAACAGCCGAAGCGCGTCGGCCTCGGAAATGCGTTCACCGGCGGCGACCTTGTCGTGGAGGTCGCGCAGTTCGCTGCGTTGAACGAAGAAATTCATTTTTGTCAAATTCCGCCAATGATGCCCGCACTGCCCGTGTCGTGGCCGGGAAATTTGTTTCCCCATGCCTCGCGTTTTTTGTCCTGCTCAATCATTTCCTCGACCTTCTTGCGGACCACCGGATTAAACATGAGCGATTCCGGCAATTTTTCCCCGCAACGGCCGCAGACGGGATGTCGCCGGCTGTAAACCAGCGACCCGCACTTTGGGCATTTGGGCTGTGTTTTCATTTATCAAACTGGGCAAATCGTTCTTCCGCACAGTAAAGCAGCTTTCGTGCGGCAACGCAAATGCGTCAACCAACGTAGGACAGACATCCAGCCTGTCCTACGCTGCAAACGCTCCGAACAGCGCGCGCATCTCCTCGTCCACGTCTGCCGAATCAGCCAGGGTTTGCGCGATTTCGTCGCGGAGCAGCTGCCGGTAGCGTTTTCGCAGCCGGTGCACGGCCACGCGGACGGCGGTTTCGTCCATGCCGAGTTTTCGCGCGGCCTCGGCATGGGACAATGCGCCTTTGCCGACGGTGAGGAAGATTTTCAGTTCGGCGAACTGTTTGCCCCGCCCCTCGGTCTCGGATTCGGCCTGCAACCGCTCGATGACCTTGGCCAGCAGAGTCACGGTCCATTCGCGGTCGAAAGCCTTGTCGGGACTCGGCTCGGCGGTGGCGGCGATTTGGAACTGGGTGTCGGCGGTCTGCCAGTCAAGAGACAGCGGCGTCACGCCGCCGCCACGTTTCTGGCGCCGCGATTTGTCCCATTCATTGGCGAGAAAATGCTTCAATGATGCCAGCAGAAAGGCGCGGAAACGACCGCGCTCGGCGCTCAGGCCGGCGAGATAATTTTTTTCGAGAAAGCGCGCGAAAAACTCCTGGGTGAGGTCCTCGGCATCCTCCTTCGTATGGCCGCGGCGGCGGACGTAGGCGTAGAGCGGGAACCAATAGGCGCGGCACAGTTCCTCCAGCGCGCGGTCGGATTGTGGTGTGGATTTGCGTCCGGCGGCGAGCACGACCGTCCAATGCGTCGTAGCGAAGATGTCGCCGGACGCACCCGTGGACGGTGTGGAAGCTTCGGAGGTCAAGGGACAGTTCCGCCGAGTTCCCGGACAAATTCCTCCGGCGCGTCTGGTGACACGACAACCGTGCGCCGCTCAAATTTGAGAACCACGGCCCGGCGCGGGTTCATTACATACGCGCGATAGGAACCCAGGGACTTGTTCCAGTAGAAACCGGTGGCGGAAAAGAGACCGCCGTTGCCGCAGGTGCGGATGCTCCACCGCATGGCTTGCGGGTCAACGCGCGCCGATTGCAAACCGGCGCGCGGCAGCCGGGTGGCCCAAAACAGGCGATGCACCAGGATGGTATCAGGTGTAATGGTGTATCCGCGAATGGTAAAAGGAGCGCAACCGAACACGAGCGCCAGCGGCAGCCACGCCAGCCACTCGTTGCCGTGCCTCGCCGCCCACGGTTGAGCCGATATCGTGATCCCCACGCACAATATGGTTACCAGAGCCGAAACGACGATCAGCGAGATGCACCAGGGCGCTTTGAAATGTTTCATGGTTATGCGCAGTGAACAGTTGACTGATGTTTAGTTAATGTAATACCCCGCCGCCCGCCATTGGCCATCTTTTTCCAGCATGAACGTGACGGTTTCAATCGCGGATTTCTTGTTGGTGAACGAGGTCTGAAACTGCATGACGACATATTGCCCGTCCGGGGCGTCGGGCAATTCCGTCATCGGTTGCACCGACTTCAATTTGCGCGACACCAGATCGCCGAGCGGCTTGCGGAAAGTTTCCATCGAATTTGCAAAACCCTGCTCCGTCGCTACGCCCTGAACAATCGCCGAAGCTCGTTTCCAACTTTCGGAATAGCGCCCGTCATCAATGAGCGCCAGCCATGTCTGGGCGGCGGCGGTTGAATTGGGCGAAGGCAAAGCGGCTGTTGGGAGCCCGGTGGTGGGGTCAATGGCTCCGGTGTTGCCGGGAGTGTTTGGAAGCCCGGTGGCAGGGTCGATGCTCGCATTGCCGGGGGCAATTGGGAGACCCGTTGTGGGATCAATTGCAGTGCCGGCTGTACCGGCGGGAACAACAGGCAGTCCGGTGGTGGGGTTAATGAATGCGGATTGAGGCGAAACCTTGATCTTTTGGGCGCGCTCCTCCACGTCGCTGACTGTGGACAACAAGCGTGGGTCGTCCAGGATCGCCAGGGCCTGGTCGTGGATTTTTTCCGCATCGGATTTATGACCGGTAGCCACGAGAATTTCAATCCATTGGCGGACCTGGCCGACGAACCGGTCTTCGGCGGATTTTTTCATCATGGCCAAAGTATCCGGCGGTGAAAAGGCTGGCCTATTCGTCCAACCGCGCTGCCGATTCATTTCCGCGATTTGCTGTTTTGTTCTTTGTTGCACGTCAGCCAGCCGTTGTCCGCTTTGAAGTTCCGCTTCATACGTGCGGCGGATGGAATCGAATCGGAATTGCGGGTCACCCATGTATTTCCGGCAGGTTTCGTACTCGCCTTTTTGAACCAACAGATTTTCGACGACAAAATAACATTGCTGCGCCAGTTGCGGCTCGCATTGCTCGATGGATTTGAACAGCGCATACGTCGCGTCATCGTCGCCGAGATATTGATTGATGGAATGCACGTCCATGAACAAATTGAAATAGCCCTTGCCGTTGAGAAGTTTCTGCGTGTCGCGGTCGCGGATTTCAATCAACGCCTGTTTCGCCTTCGGATAATGGCGGCCAAGCTCGATCCAATCCGCGAGCGCAAAAGAAAGACGGACCCCGGTTTGACCTTGATCAAATTCCAGCGCGTGATTGTGATACCAAATGTGCCGTTGCAGCGCTTCCTCGTATTTGTCCTGTGCCATCAGATTTTTTGCCTCTTCCAAAATTTTGCTCATGTCCGGTTTTTCACCGGGCGCAGAAGTCGGCGACCAGGTTTCGGCGAAGGCCGGTGCATTGGTAATCCAGCCGGCTTTGCTTTCTTCCAGTGCTTCAGCCTTGGTTCCAAAATAGAGTGCTGCAATGGATTCGCCGTCGGCATACATCGACACATGGGGCAACCCCGGAACAAGGTGGGAATGAATCAATTCAAAAGCTCCGTGCCCTTTGGAAATCTCCATCCGCTGTTGTGAGTCTTCCGGAACACGCATGTTCGTTGAAGTAGTGATACAAAGCGCGAGTTCCGCTTGGTCACGACTGACCAAATTGTAATGGCCTTTGACCACCATCCGGTCGGCAGAGCGTTCCACCGAAGTGATTTCAATGGAATCGCCTTTTGGAAAATAGGCTTGGCCGAGGTAGAAGGATCTCATACGAGTGGCCAGTTGCGCTGAAAGCACTTTTGTTCGCGCCGCATCGTCCTTCAAGTTTTGCGTCAGTTCCGCCGTGCCGCTCAGGTGCCTGAACAATTTGGACTGACCGAAAACCAGCAGGATCGCCACGCCTGCACAGATCAACACCGGCCAGAGATTCTGCCGCGAGAATGAAAATAACTTTATCCGGCCGGCATCGCAATCGTGTTCCTTGGCCCAAACTGTCGAGCAAAGAAAGCGCCGTTGCATCCGCAACATCGGCGGCAAGCCGGCAAAAAAAAGCGCCGCGATGACAGAAGCTACGATCCAATTCCCAGGTGCAGGGAACGACTTGATGAGAAACAGATTTCCAAATGTAACTGCCACCACCCAGACGCCCCACAAAAGCCCGTGGAGCACGGCTTCGCTCCGCTCCGCTTTTGTCATGTGCGCAACAATTTCCCGCGCTTCCGGCGATGCCAACGGTGAAGTGAACCACCAGCCGCACTTTTCTCTTCCAGCCGGGCGGATGAGATAGCTGATGATTCGCCAACTGCCATCCGGCTGCTTGGCGCAGGTGCTGGTTTCCACTGCCGCGAGCAGGCCGTCGAACGACGTGTTAAATTTCTGTTCCAGGCGCGTCCCGACGGCGGCGTCTTTCAGGGAACGCAACTTGCGGGAATACGGGGAATACGTTATCGAACTTAACTTGCGGGAAATGACTTTGCCCAGTGGCCGCCGGACTTGTTCGAGCCGGGCCATCCATTCCTCTTTGCTGATGGTGCGCCGAAAGGAATCCGCCGCCAGCTCCCAGCTTTTCGCGTAATTCCCGCTGTCCACGATTGCCAGCCAGGATTTCTCATCGGTGGGCTGGGCGGGAAATGAATTTGCAAATTGGATCGATCTTTTACGCGAGAGGGGTCCCACGGCCACGGACAGCCTGGTGAGGAAATTGACGAGGAACAGGATGAGGAACAGAAACAAACCAGCGTCAATGATGGATATGGCAATCCCCGCCGCAACTCGGGCGATGCCGGGCAGTGAGTTGACAGCGGCCAGCGCAGTCGTGATGGGGCCGGGCAATAGTTCGCTCAACATGCCCAGCAACGGTCGCTGACCGAGCATGGCGATAAATGCCACACATAGAAAATACCACATCGCCCGGTTCCATCCGGACGGAGTCTTTGCCTCGGAGTGATGACCCAACGGAAGCCTGTTTCCGGTGCGGACACGAATGGCCTCCTGCAGCGCAATAGACCATTCCGTTAAGACTATCGAGTGCTCCCAGACTTTCTTCTTGGGATCCGTCAAATGGTACCTCACCCAGGTCCGGACCGTAGTATTGAGCGGCGGGGTTGGAGTGAACAACAGCGTGCGTGAAACCCCGTGCTCGGTGAAGGTCACCGCCATGTAATTGGCCGGCATCAACAACAGCTTGAAGACCGACACGGGATAGCTGCCCATTGCCAATGCGCGAATGGACGACAGGGGAATCTTCACCACCGACCAACCGCTGTCGAAGCTGAGCGTTTCTCTGTCCAGGCGCAATTCGCCCTTCGCTTGGAAATTGTAAAGGAAGCGGCACTGGAGGGTGTGCAGGTGTTCGGGCGTGCTGACGTAGCACAGGGAAAACTTCGGCGGGCTGTCCAATGTCGGCGCGGATTCGTTGGCAGCACTGGGCGTCTCCGCAATCGTCTCCACCATCGTCTTCACTTCGCTGACCTGTTGGTAACGGAGTTCGGGTTTCTTTTCCAACGCGCGCAGCACCACTTCGTCAAGACGCACGTCGATCTGAACTTTTGACGACGGCGGTTCGAGGTGTTTGCCGGGCAGTTCGCCGGTCAGCATCTGGTAAAACACCACGCCCAGTGCGTAAATGTCCGCGCGATTGTCCACCTCGTTGGGATGTTCCACCTGTTCCGGCGCCATGTAATTCGGCGTGCCCATGACCTTGCCCGCGGCGGTTAATTCGCGGGGGGCGCCCGTCCCGGGCGCAGCAACGCCGTCAGCAGATGAGGTTTTGGTTCTTTCAATGTCGCTTGATTTTTCAACATCGCTGTGGCCGGGACGGCCACTCTCTACGATCTTCGCCAACCCAAAATCCGCCACTTTCACCCGGCCGCGGCGGTCCAGCAAAATGTTCTCCGGCTTGATGTCGCGATGGACGATGCCCTGGTCATGCGCGAATTGGAGCGCGTCACAAATTTGCGGGACGATGGCCAGCGCCTCGCGCGGCGCGATGCGCCCGGCATGCAACAATTGCCGCAGGTTCACGCCGTCCACGAATTCCATCAGGAAGTAGTAGAGTAGCGCAGGCGTCCCGCCTGCCGCCCTGCCATTTTCCCCTTCACCGAATGCAGGTGAGACGCCGGCGCCACTTTGCACGTGGCCAAACTCATACAGCGTTACAATGCCGGGATGATTCAGCTTCGCGAGCGCCTTGGCTTCGCGCGCGAAGCGGCCGGCAAACGCGGCGTCGCGGCCAATGCCGGCTGGAAGAATTTTCAAGGCGACGATGCGCTCCAATTGTTTTTGTCGCGCCTTATAGACTGCGCCCATGCCGCCCTTGCCGATGAGTTCAAGGATTTCGAGCTGCGGGAACAACGGCGCCAGTTCAGAAATGGACGGCGGCTGGAACAATTTCGCCGGCCCGCCTGTGGCGGTTTCGTCGGCCGCGCCCTGTTTCAACAGGCAGGCGGGGCAGAGCCCGGCCAGCGCGCCGGCCGGCAGCGACGTGCCGCATTGCGGACATTTCGGACTGTCTGAGGGGGTCACTTTGGTTTCACTCATACACCCGTCCCAGAAGCAAATCACGACAGATGTTACGGGGATTTTTTAGAAACCACGAAAGACACGAATCACACGAAAAAATTCAGAGGACAATGCGCTCATATTCGACCTTGGGATAATGACCAAAGTTCACCAGCAGGCCGAGTTTGAACTTTGTTGCTCGCAAATAATTCTGAACCTGGGCGCGGTGCTCATCGGATAAAGCCGTGACAGCTTTTAGTTCCACGACAATTTTATTGTAACAGATGAAGTCAGGCGTGTATTTGCTTTTGAGCGGCCTGCCTTTGTAGGCCAGAGCCAGTTGCGGTTGTACCAGGAAAGGGATTTTGCGGTCGGTGAATTCAATTTCCAAACACTCTTGGTAAACGGCTTCCAGAAACCCGCTGCCCTTTTCTTTATAAACCTCGAAACAAGCGCCCATAATTTCAAAGCTCTCCAATTTGTGAATGATGTTCATATGTCCCTCTCCTTTCGTGTATTTGGTGTATTTCGTGGTTAAATTCACCGCAATTTGAATCCGCCCTGAAACACCACTTCGGCGACAGTCACAATCAAAAAAACCGCACTCACGACGGCGTTGAGCCGGAAGAAAGCAAGATTGATCCAGTTCAAGCTGCGGCGGCGCGCAATCCAATGTTCCAGCACCAGGCAACCGACGATGATCATCCAGCCGACAAGATACGCGATGCGAAACCGGCAGAGCAGGCCGAACGCGAGCAGCAAGCCGCACATCGCCATGTGGGCGAGAAACGCCGCTTGCAGCGCAAGCTTTTGTCCCCACGCCACAACGAGTGAGTGCAGCCCGTGCGACTTGTCGAACTCATAATCCTGCAACGAGTAAATGATGTCGAAACCCACGAGCCACAACACGACCGCCAGCGCGAGCGTGGTCATTTGCACAATTTCCAACGGCGAAACATTTTCTCCTTTCACCGCCAGCCACGCGCCCACGGGTGCGAGCGCGAGCGCAAGGCCGAGAAAAACGTGCGTGTAATCCGTGAACCGCTTCGTCAGTGAATAAAAACAGATCACCCCGAGCGCAACGGGCGACAAATAAAAACACAGTGAATTCAGAAAGTGACTGACCGCAATCAAACCTGCGCCGCTTAACAGGCAGAGCAGCCAGGCGCTGAACAAGGAAATCTGGCCGGTCGGCAAATGACGGCTGGCCGTGCGCGGATTCAGCGCGTCGAATTTGCGGTCCACGATGCGGTTGAATGCCATCGCGCAGGTGCGCGCACAGACCATCGCGGCGAGAATCAGTCCAAACGTCCGCCAACCCGGCCAGCCGCGATTAGCGCGCGCGGCGACGGCCATGGCCGCCAGCGCGAAGGGCAGGGCGAAGATCGTGTGCGGGAACCGGACGAACGAAGCCCATTTTTTGATCAAGGAAAACATTTTTTCAATCACGGGTGAACACGGATAAACACGGATATGGAAAAAATTATCAGTCGGTAGGGCGCGTCACTCCGTGCGCGCCGTGCTTGGTGTTTTGACGGGCGGCGGGCAGAGGACTGCCCGCCCTACCAATCAATCCGTGTTTATCCGTGTTCATCCGTGGTTACTCCTTTTCCTCGCTCCACCGCGGCGCGAGCTGGTTCGGCATGCCCAAATGATCGAGCACGCGGGCAACAACGGTGTCCACGACTTCCTGAATTGTTTTCGGGTTCGCGTAAAAACCCGGGTTTGCCGGCAGAATCACCGCGCCCGCCAGCAACAGCAGTTCCATGTTTTTAACGTGGACGAGACTGAGCGGCGTTTCGCGCGGGACGAGAATCAGTTTTTTCCTTTCCTTCAGCACCACGTCCGCCGCGCGCAGCAAAACGTCCTCGCTGTAACCGTGCGCGATGCGGCCCAGCGTGCCCATCGTGCAGGGAATGACCACCATCGCGTCCGGCGGATTCGAGCCGCTGGCGAACGGAGCGTTCATGCTTTTGACGTTGTGTGTTTTCACGCCGTCGGGCAGGCGCAGGCCACCGGGCAGTTCCCCGGCGATGACCTGCGGCGCGTAATGGCTCATCACGACGTGGATTTCATGCGCGCGAGGATCCAAATTATCGAGCAGCCGCTGCGCGTAAAACGCGCCGCTGGCTCCGGTGATGGCAACCAAAATTTTCAAGCGAGCAAATCATGGCGTTCCGGGGCGATTGCGGCAAGCGCAACAAAATTCACCGGCTGATTTACGATTTACGGGTGGATGGCGGAGATCACGTCAATCGCAAATCGCAAATCGCAAGTGAATGAAACAGCTTGAGTCCGGTTTCCGCATCCGCACAATGGCCGGATGTTCAAACGAGCGGCCATCATTGTCGGCGCGGCGATGTTTCTGGCGGGATGTGCCAGCACACCCACCGTGCCGGAAGAAGTTATTTCGTCGCCGCCGGTCATGACGGGTGAAACCTCTTCGTTGAACTGGTCGGATACCAACGCCGTTAAAAGATTCCCCGCAGCACGGGCATTTAGGCCGGTGATGCCAGCCGCCAGGACCTATCCATCGTTCGCCGCTCCGGTGACAACATGGACTTCGCTCGATCACTGGGCGGCCGAAAACAAAATCGGCCCGCCGCGCCTCGTGTCCCGCATGCCCGTGGCCGCGTACGCCATCGGGTCGGCGAACGGCACGATGGTTTTGGACATCGGCAGCCGCGAAGCGGCTTGGAACGGCACGGAAGTCAATCTCGGTTTCTCGCCGGAATTCATTGACGACCAGGTTTTTGTCCACGGCCTCGATCTGCAGAAAAATTTCAAACCGCTGCTGTTCGGGCCGCCATTAACGTTTGGCAATCGCGTCATCGTGATTGATCCGGGTCATGGCGGGGCGAATGTCGGCACGCACAGCGTTCTGGACGGGCGGTTTGAAAAGGAATTCACCCTCGACTGGGCGTTGCGGCTCGCCCCGCTGCTGGCGGCGAATGGCTGGCAGGTTTTTCTGACCCGCACCGGCGACGTGGATGTTGCCTTGTCCAATCGCGTCGCGTTTGCCGAGGCGCAGCACGCGGATTTGTTCATCAGCCTGCATTTCAACTCGACTCCCGATCTCGATAAAAGGCCCAGCGGCCTTGAGACTTTCTGCCTCACGCCGGCGGGTATGCCGTCCACGTTGACGCGCGGTTATCCGGACGGCTGGTCGCAGTTTTTTCCCAACAATGCCTGCGACACCCAAAATCTGCAGGCTGCGATCTGCCTGCACACCGCGATATTGCGCGCGACCGGTCTGGAAGATCGCGGCGTGAGCCGGGCGCGATTCATCGGCGTGCTGCACCGGCAGCATTGTCCCGCCGTGCTCATCGAAGCCGGCTATCTGTCGAACCCGCACGAGGCGAAGTTGATTGAGAATCCGGAGTTTCGACAGAAGCTCGCGCAGGCGGTCGCGGACGCGCTGCGGTGAAACAGAACGAGAATAGAAGATGGAGGATAGAATATGGCGATCATCCGAAGTTTCCGTGACTTGAATGTTTATCAACGGGCACGTGTTGAGGGCAGTCGCGTTTTTAAGGCGACGAAATCATTCCCGACCGAGGAGAAATACTCGCTTACCGATCAGATCCGGCGTTCATCCCGGGCGGTGAAATCCATGGTCGCTGAAGCCTGGGCTCACCGTCGTTATCCAGCGGCGTTCATAAGCAAACTCACCGATGCTTTGGGAGAAGCCACCGAAACGCAATCATGGCTCGACGATGCACTTGATTGCGAGTACATCTCGGTTTTGCAACACAAAGAACTGGACGCCGCATGGCAATCAATCGGGGCCAGCATAAACAAAATGATCGAACGCTCGGACGATTTTTGTAAAAACGCCGCGTGACCTTCCATTCTCGCTGAACCCCATGCCGTCCTCCATCCTCCATCCTCCATCCTCGTTTGTCCTGGTGACTGGTGGCGCGGGCTTCATCGGGTCGCACCTCGTCGAACGTCTGCTGGCCGGGGACAAAACCGTCGTTGTCATTGACGATCTTTCCACGGGCAGTCTGGAAAATCTGCGCACGGTCAAATCGCATCCGCGTCTGCGCGTGATCCAATCCAAAATTTCCGCGTGTCGCGAACTGCCGAAACTGGCCGCCAACGCGGAATTTATTTTTCATCTGGCGGCGACCGTCGGCGTGGAACTGGTGGTAAAATCCGCGTTGAGCGTTTTGGAATCGAGTTTTCACGAGACACAGGTTTTGTTGCGGGCCGCCGTGGCCAGGCGCACACCGCTGCTGTTGACCTCGACCTCGGAAGTTTATGGCAAGAGCCAGAAGCCGGAGTTCGGCGAGGACGACGATCTGCTCATCGGCCCACCCGGCCAATCGCGTTGGAGCTACGCCTGCTCGAAGCTGACCGACGAATTTCTGGCGCTGGCTTATGCACGGGAAAAATCGCTGCCGGTCATCATCGCGCGGCTGTTCAATACCGTTGGCCCGCGCCAGACCGGCCGCTACGGCATGGTGCTGCCCCGGTTCATCGCCGCGGCGAAAAAGGGCGAGCCGCTGAAGGTTTTCGGCGATGGGGCGCAAACCCGCTGTTTCTGCCACGTCGGCGACGCGGTGGAGGCGCTGGTGCGGCTGCAAAATTGTCCGAAGGCGCGCGGCGAAATTTTCAACGTGGGCGGCACGGAGGAAGTCAGCATCCTCAAACTGGCACGATTGGTGGTGAAAACGCTGGATTCAAAATCGAAGATTCAACTCGTGCCGTATGCCAAAGCCTATCCGCCTTCGCCCAAGGGCTTCGGCGCGACAAGCGCCCCGGAATTTGACGACATGCGGCGCCGCAAGCCGATGGTGAAAAAGCTCGAACGCTTTGTGAAGTTCCGTCCGCGCACGCCGTTGCGCGAAATTATCCGGCTGACGGCCGAAAATCAAAGGTAGGGCGGGCAGTCCTCTGCCCGCCGCCGAAGGCAGTAAATTGTCGGGTTTTTCAGCAATCGAACGACGGCGCGCACGGAGTGACGCGCCCTACCGAAACATCACGCTCTCACGCGCGAGCAATTCGCGCTTCCGATTTAATCCGCCGGAGAAGCCGCCGAGTTTTTTGTTCGCGGCCAGCACGCGGTGACATGGGATCAAAACCGGAATCGGATTGGCGCCGCACGCGCCACCGACGGCCCGAACGGCCTTCGGTTTGCCAATGGTGCGGGCGATTTCCCCGTAGCTTTTGGTCTGGCCACGGCGGATTTTGCGCAGCGCGTTCCAAACCTTCCGTTGAAACGTTGTGCCGCTGGACAAATCAAGCGGCGGAAATTTCCCGGGCGAACGTCCGGCAAGAACATTTTTCAACGCGGCAGCGGTGGCGCGGTGCCAGCGGCGAATTGTGGTAGGGACGCCTCGCCGAGGCGTCCGGCGGTCGCCCCGTAAAATTTTAGAACGGACGCCCCGGCGGTGCGTCCCTACCTTCGGGAAATCCAGTTCGACCAGACCTTTTTCCGAATAACGGGCGACAAATTGGCCGTCGCTGGTGAAAATCGGCAGTTTAACAGATGGCGTTTTCATCCGCGGTTTACTCAGTGGCTGCGCATGAAAACGCAGATGGTGCCGAACAGGATGACAAACAATATGATGGCGAAAAAAATGAAGCGGTTGCGCGCAACGCGCTTCTCGTAGCGCATCGGACGCAGGCCATGCACGCCACCGGCAGCCAGATAGGCGACCAGCCGCGGATTGTTCGTGGTCGGCCGGCGGAAATGGTTCCGGATGCGGTGGAACAGCGCCGGCAAATCGTATTTACGCACGCCGAGTTCGTTGAATTGGTCGGGCGCGGCGGTCTCCTCGGTGTCGGACAAGGGTTTTACCTCTTCGAAAACCGGCTCCTGCACCGGCGGCGGCAGCGGCGGGGCTGGTTCGTGCGCGCGGGCGATGGTCGCACCGTGCGGAATGGCGGTGGAACGGAATTTCGGCGACGGTGCGCGCTGAAGTTGCGCATCGAGCTTTTGGATTTCGGATTCGAGCGCGGCAATCTGATCGGTGAGGGCGCGCGAACGGTCGGAAAGCGGGTCGTTTTTTTTCTTCGCGGGCCCCATACGACGATTTCAGCGCCGCATCAAAACGGCGACCAGCACGCCCAGCGCGGCCAGGGCAATCAGCACCAGCGGCCAGGTCATCGCCAGGCCAAATCGGCACAGCTCGCCAAAACTGGCATTGGCGAATGGCAACCGCTCGGGTTCGGGCGCTGGCGACGCGGCGTCGCCGCCACCCGGTTCGCCGTCCAGGACGGAAAATTTGAGCCGCGCGGCGTTCCATTCCATGCGCGCGTTTTCGATGGTGGTGAGGCCGCGGGTGAGTTCGATGCTGAAATTGTCCTTCGTCCACGTTTCATCGTGGATGGCCTGGATTTTGTCGAGCGCGTCGCGAAAATCGGCGACGGTCTTGACCATTTGCTCGGCATCGCGGCGGGCATTGAACTCGGCCTCTTCGAGCAGGCCGAGGCCGCGCGTGAGATGGTGAATCATTTCCTGGCGGCCGGTTTGAAATTCCGTCTGACGGCGGCGCAATTCCTCGAGCGCGGCGCGTTCGCGCTCCAGGTCCTCCTGCGCGTGTTTCAACTCGGCGAGTTTTTGCTGCGCCTCGATGACCTTGCGGTCCACCTCGTCGCGCGTCGGCGCGCGGAGCGGGTCGTTGGGTGCGGGCGTGCCGTAAGGCGATTTTTGCGCTTGAAAATCCGCGTCCACAAACTCCGTTGCATCGTAATCAGAAGCCATGTGGCGACTTTAGTCCCGCGGCGCGAAAGTGTAAAGCGGTGTTTGCGCTTGTCAGCGGGGAGAGCGGGGCCTAAAGTGCGCCCGTCAGTGACGCAAATTGAACTTTTGACATGATTGAGCTGATTCAGTTTCCGTGGAGTCCGTTCTGCATTGTTCAACGGCGCATTTTGGAGTTTGCCGGCGTCCGCTTCAAAATCACCAACATCCCCAACCAGGACCGCTCGCTCGTTTGGAAACTGACCAAACAGCGTTATTACAGCGTCCCGATCATCCGGGACGGCAAAAACGTCATTTTCGAAATCAGCGATGATTCCCAGGTCGTGGCCAAATATCTGGACGAGGAACTCGAACTCGGCCTGTTCCCCAACAAATGGTGCGATGTCCAGTCCATCCTCTGGCGCTGCATCGAAAATGAAATCGAGGGCGCAACGTTCCGGCTCAACGACATTTACTGGCGGGAATTCGTGCCGGCGGCCGACCAATTGCAGTTTCTGCGGTTCAAGGAGCGCAAGTTTGGCCACGGCTGCCTGGACCAGTGGCGCAAGGACCAGAAATTCTGGCTTCAGCAACTCGAAGAACGCCTGCTGCCGTTCGAGATGATGCTGACGCACCTGCCGTTCATCCTCGAAAGCCGCCCGCGTTTTGTGGACTTCGATTTGTTCGGCATGCTCGAAAATTTTCTTTACTCCGGCCATTACCGCCTGCCCGAGCGGCACCAGCAAATCCAGGCCTGGCATCGCCGGATGAAGACGGTCAAACATTCCGATTGCAGCACGTGAAAAATTACATCATCGACACCAACGTCCTCCTTCACGACCCCAATTCCCTGCTGAGCTTCGCGGACAACCACGTCCTGATTCCCATCGAAGTCATCGAGGAAATTGACCGCTTCAAGCGCGAGTCCAGCGAACTGGGCCAGAATGCGCGCACCGTGTCGCGGATGCTCGACGGTTTTCGCGGCGAGGGCAGCCTGAGCGAAGGCGTGAAATTGCCCAACGGCGGCAAATTACAAATCGCCTTTCAAAAGAACGGCCACGTCAACGGCGACACCCACGTCAATGGCAACAGCGCCGACAACCGGATTTTGTCGCTCGCCGCGGGCATTCAAAAAGCGCAGCCGAAAAATCCGACGATCCTCGTCAGCAAGGACATCAACCTCCGCATCAAGGCCGACGCGCTGGGTTTGCAGGCCGAGGATTACGAAACCGACCGCGTATTCATCACCGACCTTTACACCGGCATGGCGGAAATGTCCGTCGCCACGAACAAAATGGCCGCGTTCCGCGCCAACGGCGAATTGAGCTTGGACTCCGGCAAACAATATTTTCCGAACGAATACTGCACGCTCACCGACGAAACGAATCCCAAACGCACCGCGCTGACCAAGGTGGACGCCACCGGCACGAAGCTGATCCCGATCATTGACTGCCGCGAAGGGGTCTGGGGCATCAAACCGCGCAACCGCGAACAGCATTTCGCCTTTGACGCGTTGCTCGACGACCGCGTCAAGCTCGTCACGCTCATGGGCAAGGCCGGCACCGGAAAAACGTTGCTCGCCATGGCCGCCGGATTGAAACGCACCGTGATCGACCGCGAATTCCGCCGGCTCGTCGTCGCGCGCCCGACGATTTCGATGGGCAAGGAACTGGGCTTTTTGCCCGGATCGCTCGAGGAAAAACTTGCGCCGTGGATGCAGCCGATTCACGACGCGCTCGAAATGTTAAGCGACCTGAACATGGGACACGACCATCGCCGCAGCGGCGACCTCATGCGCTCCGGCAGCATCGTTGTTGAGGCGCTGAGTTACATTCGCGGACGCAGCATTGCGAACCAGTTCATGATCATTGACGAGGCGCAAAACCTCACGCCGCTCGAAGCCAAGACCATCATCACGCGCGTCGGCAGCGGCACTAAAATCATCTTCACCGGCGACCCGTATCAAATTGACAATCCCTACGTCGACTCGTCATCGAACGGATTTAATTACATCGTCAGCCGTTTCCGCTCCGAAGCCATTGCCGCGCACATCGAACTGCAAAAGGGCGAACGCTCCGAACTCGCCGAACTGGCCGCGAACATTTTGTAATTTTGTCAGTTGACAAACAGCCATTGCGGCCGAAATTCCTAGTAGAGCTGGATTTGGCGCTAAGGGCGTCTTCAGCGGGAAATTATGATCTCAAACGAAAGACCATCACCATTTGGGTACCGGCCTTACAGCCAGCCCAAACCGCCGGTTCAGGAAGACACCCTGAAGAGCGAGAAGATTCAAATCGAGCGCAAGACTTTTGTCCTCACGCTCAAGGAAAATCCGCGCGGCCGGTTCCTGCGCATCACCGAAGACGTCGGCGGGCGGCGCGACACCATCATCATCCCATCCACCGGCTTGGAGGATTTCAAAAAGCTTCTCGATGAAATGGTGAAAGCGTCGAACGAAATCCCGCAGAAAAGCAGCCCGCCGGAGACGCCGTAAGAAGTCTCTGATTGGTTGATATTGCAAAAGCGGGCCTCCTGACGCTGGCTCTCACAAATTTTTTCGGGTGGGTTTCTTCCTTGATTTCACCCGCGCCGCGTCGCCCCAGAGACTTTCCAAATCGTAACGGTCGCGCGCGTCCTGCCGCATGATGTGGACGATCACGTCGAAGAAATCCAGCACCACCCAGGCGCCATGCACCGTGCCGTCCACCGCGCGCGGACGCACGCCGTGCTCGTTGCGCAGTTTGTCGGTGATTTCGTCCACAATCGCCCGCAAGTGCGGTTCGCTGGTGCCGGACGCGATCACGAAATAATCCGTCACCGACGACAGCTCGCGCACGTCGAGGATGACGATGTTTTCCGCCTTTTTGTTGTCCGCGAATTCGCGGCAGAGCCGGGCGAGTTTCTTTGAATCCATATTTGCCGGGAGAATTTAACCACGAACAGACCCGGAAGGACACGGATTTTTTGACGTGAATTTCATGAATTGCTGATGGAACGAAGCCCTGAATTAAATTTATCCGTGTTCATCGGTGTTTATCCGTGGTTGAAAATCAGGCGTAAAGCCGGCTATGGTGAATCGCCTCAGCCACGGGCGGCGGCACGAGATGGTCAACCGGCAAGCCCGCCTTCACCCGGGCGCGGATTTCCGACGATGACACGCCCAGCGGAAAACCCTTGAGCATTCGTCCGCGAAACGGTGGCGGAAAATTCGCCGCCGTGCCGCCCGGGCGCGGAATCGCGACAAATTCCGTGAGCTTCGCCAATTCGCCGGCTTCGCGCCATTCGTTGAGTTTCGCCGCGTTGTCGGCGCCGATGAGATAAAACAACTGCGCCTTCGGGAATCGTTGCACGAAGTCGCGCAGGGTTTCGATGGTGTAGGAAACGCCGCCCCGGCGAATTTCCTGGTCGTCCACTTCACAATTTGTTTTGCCCGCGAGCGCGAGCCGCAGCCATTGCAGGCGGGCGGAGGCCGGCGCGGGCCGGCTTTCCGGCTTGAACGGCGATTGCGCCGCTGGAATGAAAAAGAGCCGGTCCAGGCCCAGTTCCTCCATTGCCGCCTGCGCGACGAGCAGATGTCCCAGGTGAACCGGGTCAAACGAACCGCCAAATAATCCGAATTTCATTTTTCCGTAGCTGCATTCGTGAGAACGCGGCCATATTTTGCCGCGAACTCACGTTCGCGGCTACAAAATCAACAGCACCTTCTCACCCCATTGAACCGTTGTTCGGTGGCTTCAACGTAAATCTGCTTCGTCTGCTGCGCGGTCGCGGGATGACATTCGCAAACCGCCCGCGCCTGCTGGTGCGCGCGTTCCAGATGCGATTCGCCGGACCATTCCTTCGCCAATGCCAAGGCCAGCGCCGCTGTGCCGGCGATGTGCAACGGCCTGCCTTCGGCCACGGCGTAATCCGGCAACCAGACCGGTTCCGTCTCGTGCAACACCGCCGGTTTGCGCCGCGACAGCAACAAGAACCACTCGCGCAAGCTTAACAAAATGATTGCGATGACCAGAACCAGAAAAATCCCGGCGACGGCGGCGTCGAGCAGGTTGTTGAACCGGAGCGTGCGGTTTGCGTGCAACGCTTCTTGAGCGGCGTCAATTGCGGTCACCTCACCCGCAGTGTTTGCGCTGGTGAGCGCCTTTTGCAAGGCGGGTGTTTTTTCGGCCAGCATTTGCGCCTGCGCCAGAAATCCGATGCGCGCGTCGGGATGAAAGATTTTCTCCACGCCGGCGGTGAAAGTCACCGCCACCAGCCAGATGAGCGGAATCAATGTGATGAGTGCCAGCGCCGGTGAACGCCTTGGAACGCCGGCCTCCGGCACGGCGTGTTTCTCGATTTGTGCCGTGCCGGAGGCCGGCGCTCCAAGCTGCATTTTCAAAATAATCGTCGTGGCCAGGCACAGCGCGATGGCGGCGAGCATCTGATTGGCGATGCCGAACAGCGGCCAGAGCGAGTTGACGCCGCCCAGCGGGTCGCGCACACCCTGGATCAAAAAATGTCCCCACGCGCCAACCATCAGCGCGGCGGCCACCGGCGTGGCGAGGAAATTTTTCGGATCGCCGAGCGGTTTCCAGACGCGGCCGAGGATGCTTTGCAGCAGGTAACGTCCCACGCGCGTGCCGGCATCCACCGTGGTCAGAATGAACAGGGCCTCGAACATGATGGCGAAGTGATACCAGAGGTCGAGCCCGCGACCGTTGACGGCCTTGGAAAAAATGTGCGCCATGCCGACCGCCAGTGTGGCCGCGCCGCCGGTGCGGCCGAACAGGGTTTTCTCACCCAGTCCTTTCGCGAGCGAATCCATTTGTTCCACCGTCACGGGAAAATTGAGCGCGGAAACTTTCGCCACGGTCGCGGCGGGATCGCCCTTGAGGTTCATGCTGAAATAGACGCCGGGTTCCAAGGCGCAGGCGGCGATGAGCGCCATGATGGCCACGAAGGATTCGCAACACATCGCACCGTAACCGATGTGCCGCGCATAGCTTTCGCGCGTGATGAGCTTCGGCGTTGTGCCACTGGCGATGAGGGTGTGAAAACCGGAAATCGCCCCGCACGCAATGGTGATGAAGCAGAACGGGAAAATTTTTCCGGCGACGACCAGGCCGGAACCGTCCGTGAACTGCGTCAGCGCGGGCATTTGCAAATTGGGCAACACGAGCAGGATGCCGAACGCGAGCGCGAAAATGGTGCCGAGCTTCATGAACGTGCTCAAATAGTCGCGCGGCGCGAGCAGCAACCACACCGGCAGGCTGCTGGAGATGACGCCGTAGCCAATGATGATCCAGGCGATGGTGAGATCGTGCAGGCCGAAGCACTGCGACCAGTGCGGACTTTGGTAAACCAGCTTGCCGCCCCACACCGCGAGCAGCAGCAGCGTAACGCCAAAGGTTGAGGCCTCCAGAATCTTTCCGACGCGCACAAAGCGCATGTAACAGCCCATCAACAGCGCGATGGGAATGGTCGCGCCAACGGTGAAA
Organism: Verrucomicrobiota bacterium; assembly: GCA_049511835.1. GTDB lineage: Bacteria > Verrucomicrobiota > Verrucomicrobiia > Limisphaerales > UBA11358 > UBA11358. Next base: position 21,226 of record JBEKXN010000037.1, read on the forward strand.
ATGCCCCACGGACTTTCGGCGAGAGCCTTGACAACGACGAGCGCGAGGACCGCGAGCATAATCACCAGAATGGCCAAAATCGCCAGCACCGCGATGAAGCCGACCGGTGCATTCAATTCCTCCTTCACCATCTGGCCGAGCGATTTGCCGTCCCGCCGCATCGAGCAAAACAGGATTACGAAATCCTGCACCGCGCCGCCGAGCACGGCGCCGACGAGAATCCACAGCGTCCCCGGCAGATAACCGAATTGTGAGGCGAGCACCGGCCCAACGAGCGGTCCCGGTCCGGCAATCGCCGCGAAATGATGGCCGAAGACAATCCATTTGTTCGTCTTCACGAAATCCCGGCCGTCGTCGTGAACGACACACGGCGTGGCGCGGCGGTCGTTGAGTGCCAGCAGTCGCGCGGCAATCCATTTGGAGTAAAACCGGTAGCCGATGGCGTAGGTGCAGACCGCCGCGATGAGAATATGGCCGGAATTGACCGGTTCGCTCCGGCGAAACGCCAGCGTGGCATACCCGGCCGCGCCGGCCAGGGCGAGCAGGAGCCAGAAAAGTGAAATCAAAACCTTTTTCATGCCGGATGGTTTGCCGCCAATTTACGATTTACGATTTACGATTTACGAGAGTAAAATTCGGGCATGCACCCATCGAAAGTCGTAAATTCAAAATCCGAATGACCCGGCACTGCCACCATTGCGGCGAGCCTTGGACGCTGACCGGCCAGCCGGGGCGCGGCGAAACCTGCATGAAATGCCGGGCGGACCTGCGCGTCTGTCTGAACTGCGCGCATTACGACCCGCGCGCGGCCCAGCAATGCCGCGAACGCCGGGCCGAGCCGGTGCAGGAAAAACACGTGGGCACCTTCTGCGAATATTTTGAATTTGCCAGCCGCACCTGGACGCCAAAGACCGGAGACAACCGACGCGAAACCGCGGCGCGCGAGCAGTTGAAAAAATTGTTTGGCGACTGAAGCATGATGCGGGTTAGCATGGGTGCATGAAAGTCAGCGGGTTCACCTTTTTGCGCAACGGACAGAAACTCGGCTATCCGTTTGCCGAATCCATCCGCTCGATTTTGCCGATCGTGGATGAATTCGTCATCGCGCTCGGCCCGTGTGATGACGATACGGAAAAACTTCTGCGCGCCATCGGCGATCCCAAAATCCGCATCATCCCGACCCAATGGAACGAACGGATTCAGCCGGATTACAGCGTCAAAGGGTTTGTCTATGGCCAGCAGAAATCCATCGCGCTGTTCAACTGCACCGGCGACTGGGCTTTTTACCTCGAAGCTGATGAGGTGGTTCACGAAAACGATCTGCCCAAAATCCGCGCGGCGATGGAGCGGCACCTGGACGACGCGCGCGTGGAAGCCCTAGCGTTCGACTATCTCCATTTTTACGGCAACGCGAACACATATGCGTGGTCGCCGGGCTGGTATCGCTCGGAGGTGCGGATCATCCGCAACACAATCCCGGCATGGGGGCCGGAAGGATTGTTTTTCATCGTGCTGGAGAAACACAAAAAGGGCCGTTACCCGCGCGCGGCGCATACAGGCGCGACGATATATCATTACGGCTGGCTGAAGACGGAACAACAAATGAACCTGCGCAAGCAGTCGGTTGCAAAATTCTGGTCCAACGGCCCGCAATCGCCCGTGGCCTATGCCGACATCGATCCGCAAATCCTGCGCTTGTTTTCCGGCACCCATCCAAAGGCGGCGCAAAGCTGGCTCCCGCCCGCGAACGGCATATTTCAGGCCGATCCGAACCATCGTCTCACATCCCGTGAAAAGAAGCACCGGCTCATGTTGAAGCTTGAGCAATGGTTTGGATTCCGGTTCAACAAGAAGCATTACCGACTCGTTCGGTGAAAGCCCGCAGGCACGCCTCGATGACCGTGCCGGTTTCAATACTGGAAACGTCCTGGCCGTTCGTTGGAATGACCGCCCAATCCGGATGCTGGAACGGATACGGACTGCCCGGGACGATGGAGTTTCTGATCATCACCACCCGCCTGCCCATGGCCACCGCCAGGTGCAATGCCCCGGTGTCCCCGCCAAGGATGAGTGAAGAAAGTTTCATCAGCCCTCCGGTGACGAGCAATGGCACTCCAGCGGAAACCGGGAAATCCGCCTGACGAACCGGTTCCAGCGCGGCGCGTTCGGACGGTCCACCCCCAAAAAGGATCTGGACTCCACGCGCACGCCAGTGTCCGGCAATCGAAATATAATTTCCCAGCGGCCAGTTTTTTTGGGGTGAACTGGTGAAGGGTTGAATGAAGATCGTGGGCTTGCCGGCATTCAAATTGTGCGCCGTAAAAAATTGTCGTGCCTCATTCAACGCGCCGTCCGGCAGAACAAATTCGTTGAGGATTTCTCCCGGACGAAGGCCGCATTGCTCCAGCAGCGAGAGATACCGGTCAACGTGATGAAGGCGGTCGTTGCGCGTCACGCCGCGCGTGTAAGCCCAGCGCCGTCCCGTGCTGTACACGCTGCCCCAGCGTTGCGGCGCGCCGCTCAACCAGGCGAGCCAGGCCGTCTCACCGTAGCCTTGAAAATCCACGACCAGCGAAAACTTTCCGCCCCGCAACCGGCGCAACAGGGAAAACGCCTCCAACAAAATGGCCCGGGGATTTCCGCTCTGAAAACGGGCGCGGTCGAGGGTGATGACTTCGTTCACTTCCCGAAACCCCTCCAGCAACGGGGCATTTTCCCTGGAAGTAAGAAATGTAATTTTTGCGCCGGGGAAATTTTCCCGGACCATGTGAACGGCGGGCAGTGTGAACAACACATCGCCGATGGATTTGAAGCGGATCAGCAGGATGTTTATGTTTGAGCACATGTTGAATCCTGAGGGCACACCGGAATAATTAGTGTCTTGCAACGCGACTTCAGTAAAGCCAAATGTAACGAGGGCAGTGCAGTGCCGGAAAGAATTTATTCACCCCTCCGAAAGCGGTGCAGGGCTGGCTCCCGCCCGCCGAGGGGTTGTTTCATGCAGCCCCGGCCCATTGCCTCACCTTCCGCGAAAAGAAACACCGCATTATGTTAAAGCTTGAGCAATGGTTCGGCTTCCGCTTCAACCAGAAGCATTATCGGCTGGTTCGATAGACGCGTATGGCCGCGCAACCGCTGCCGCCGCCGTCTTCGTCTGCATTCTCAAAAAAACCGCCGAATTGAAGACCTGATGGATCTGCGAAAATGCTTCCAACCTGCCTTTAGAGTTTCTGCATTCTTGTTCAAAAAAAGCTCGGGATGCACGAGTGACATCGGCGTTTCAGGCATCGAACCAATGATCTCCAGTCTGCCCCGCAGTTGACCATCCAGCATCTCCTTCTTCACGTAGAGCAAAGTATTCTGCCGGTACCAGTAAGGAATGTTTTCATCGTTCCAGAATTTTTGCCTTATCACATCAAGAACCGCATATCCTTTGTCCTTGAAGAACGCGGCCCAGTAATCAGGCCATTGCTCGTTGTAATGATTACGCCCCCCTTGCTGTGGGATCGCGGCGGAAAAGAGAACCAGATCCGACGCATTGGCAAGAGAATCAACAAAACCTTTCGCACATTGCCGCGGCAGATGTTCGGCCACTTCGAGTGAAATGGCCAGGTCGAATCTCTTCGGCAACGAGATGGGCGCGTTAAGATCCGCAACCATGAAACATTCACGGGGAATGACCAGAAGATCCTGATTTACCCACTTCCCATCCACGCCTTGTATTTCTCGAATGCCTTTTTCCTTGATCACCGCCAGCCAGGCGCCGACGCCACAACCAAAGTCGGCAACGGAGTGTATCGCAGGAAACAACTCCAGCACCATGGACAGGATGGTTTGCGCCGAATAACGCGTGGCCGCATTCCGATCGCGGTAATAGGTATCCTTGTAGGCTCGCATGCTCTTGCCGGTGATTTATAATTTATCGTCAGCAGACCACAGTAAAAGTGCGATGGCAAATCGCTTTTTGCGTTGTCTGGTGCAATAGCAGCACCGCAATGAATGTATTCACCGCACCGGATATTTTCGCGTCAACTGCCAGTACACGGGTGGATTTCCTTTGGTCGTGGCATGCCCCTGTCGGCCGGGCGACCGTGGAGTTGCCAGAGCCAAAGGGCGGCCAGCACCTTCCATCGCTCCCGGCGTCGGGCGGAACCGCCGAGAGTCAAAGCGAGCATCACGGTTGCCGCGATCCAATCCACCAACAGCCGCAGGACCAAACCCGCACCCAAAACCGCACGTACAGCCCGATTATGATTTTTCGCAAAATAGGCGTCGCGCGAACGCCAGTATTCGATCCGCGCGGCGGCGGAAACCTGCTTGGCGGTTTGCCCCTGGCCATGCCAGACCCGCACGTCGGGCAAATGCATTACTTGCTTCCCCGCTTGGCGGACCCGCAAACAAAAATCCGTTTCCTCAAAAAAGAAAAAGAAGCGCTCATCCAAGCCCCCAAGACGGTCCCAAATGTCCTTGCGAATCAGCATGAAGGCACCCACAACCGTCTCGACATCCACCGGCCCGGCAAAGGGATGTTCCTTGCCGGGAAACCAGCCGGGGAACAACCGGCGCAGCAGCGACTTGTTCAACAGTTCCGTGGCCAGCGTCGGGAAATTGGCGATGGAATTCTGGCGTGAACCGTCCGCGTTGAGCAGTTGCGCTCCCGCCACCGCGCAATCCGAATGCGCACGCATCCACTCGATTGCCAGTGCCAGCGCATCGGGTTGCGGACGCGCGTCCGAGTTGAGCAACAGCAGAAATGCCCCCTGCGCCTGTTTCGCCGCGAGATTGCAGGCGCGCGCGAAGCCGAGATTGGTTTCGAAGCGGATTAGTTTGACGGACGGAAAATCGCGCACCAACACTCCGGCGGTGTCGTCACCCGACCCATTGTCCACGACGATGATTTCCGCTGTCAACGGACCCGCCGCCGCCGGCACCGAACGGATCGCCGCACAGGTGAGCGCACAGGTATTGCGGGTGACGATGATGACAGAAACGTCCACGAGTTTAGCGGGTTACACCGGGTGGTGCCGGCGACGGAGGGACAGGAGATCGTGCGCGACTGTTTTCCAACTCCCACAACTTGGCGTATTTGAGGAAAGCATGGTCGGCCTCCATAAAGGCGATGATGAGGCCTTCCGTGCCGTCTAGAAACCCCCGCTTTACAATATACGACTTAAGAAAACGTGCCAGGCTATGCGCCGCCATAATCCAGGCGCTGCTGTGTTTTCCTTGTTCGTGCATATTCAAAGCGCCGCCCTGGCTGAAACGGTGAATCTTGCGCATATAATCGTCGAGACTGCGGTAGGAATGATGAGTCATCGCTTCCCGGCACCACCCCACGCGCCCAGCCAACTCTACCTGGGAATGAACGCGCCTTTCCTGATAGCGGCCCCTGTCGCGACGAAACAGCCGCAACACCGAGTCTTCACCCCACATACCGTGGCGGATTTCCTTGTTAAGAAAAAAATTTCTTCGGTGCATCCGATAACCATCACACGCCGGGGCACGCAAGAGGGTTCGTATCTCGTCGGCCAAGGCAGGCGTGACGCGTTCGTCGGCATCCACGATCAGCACCCAGTCGTGTTTCACTTGGGGAATGGCCCAATTATTTTGCGCGCCATGACTCCAGAATTCGTGCTGAAGAATGCGATCCGTATAACGCCTCGCTATTTCGAGAGTCCGGTCGGTGCTAAAAGAGTCCACGAGCACGAGTTCGTCCGCGAACTTCACGCTCTCCAAACATTCAGCGATCACGGTTTCCTCGTTAAAGCAAGGAACGATCACGCTGAGGGGGGCCGATGAATCACTGTTTTTTACCATCTTTGATGGAGGCCGAGTCTTTCCGCGAGCTTACGAACCCCCGGTCGGTTTGGCAATGATCGGATAACGCAAAGGAAATCGCCCGCCTTACTTTGCGGGCTGTAAGGCGACCCCGGTTTTGGTTTCGTCAATTGTGGCACCGGGGCATCAGGGGATCTCCTCCAGATGAGAAACGCAGAACTTTCCGCGTTCGACCCGGTCATCACCGCCGTACAGGTTAAGCAGCGGCTTGTTCCCGTAAAAGGATGCCCACTGCGAAAAGGTGCTGCTGGGGCCAAAGATGTAGTCACACCTGGCCAGAGCACAAAGGTCCGCCAACGGGGAACCGGCGCCAATTCCGACCGACAGGCCGGGAAATTCACCCACATGCCGGGGTTCGTCACTGCAAACAAAGAAGGCCATTTTTTTCCCGGGAAATTGCTCCGCCAATCCGTGCATCCAGGCTGCGTATTGCGCCACCGGGAAGAAACATCGCCCCTGCTTCCAAGTGCGATAGTCGCCGTGGCGAATATGAACGCCGACGACCAGGTCCGCATCCTTTCGCAACCGGTCCACCGCTTCGCGGCTGGCACGTTCATATTCTTCGACGGGCCGGAAATAGGCCCTGATTTTTTCCGCGTGCCGTTTTACGGATTCAGGCGCGCGAATCCGCCAGCCGTGGACGAAAACGATTTTGGCGTCGGCCATCCGGGATTGCACTTCCGGTGTGTCCAGCAAAATGGTCTGCTGGGAAATCTCCCGGAGCGTGAACACGCTTTTCCCCAGGATCGGAAAACGGTCGTTCCACTCGCTGGCCCGGCGGATGAACTGGTAGAAAATCCGCGTCTTGCGGATGGCCGGCGCCATTCCGGGAATCAGATCAAACAGGCTCCGGCGCTGGGCGATGGGATAGCGACAATAGATGTCCCGGCGCGTGTTTTCAAAAAAATGGGCGTAGGAATGAAAGGCGGCATTGACGACGCGGTAGCCGTGTTCGGCGGCAAAGCCAATGACATTGGCAAACAACACCAGCCGGTTCGCCAGCCGGCCGGTTCGGAAGCCAACGACGAGGATTTTGTTATCAACCGACCGCATGGATTTCTGAAATTGACGGATTGTTTCGGGCAAATCTTCCCGGTTGGCCGGGCATCTGGCAAGCTTTCGTCGCAAAGACCGATTGGGGAAAAGTTCTCGCACAAGATGAGGCAAAAGACCACAATCCCGATCTCAATGACCGCGTTTTTACGCCAACTCTGGGGCTTTGTCCGGCCTTATCGCGGACGGTTTTATCTCGGCCTGCTTTGCGGCATCTTTTACGGGCTGGTCAACGGCCTGTTGCTCGGGGCCGTCAAGGTCGTCGTCCAGTTGGTGTTTAAAGGCGAAACCAATTTACACCAGCAGCTCGAGAGCGCACCCAGGTGGATTCATCCACTCTCGCACACGTTGGCTTCGCTGGTTCCGGAACTTCATGCGCCCGCTGCAAATGATACCGTCCGCTGGCTGCTGATCATTGGCGTAATCCCCGCCATCATGCTCCTGCGAAACACGCTCCAATACTTGAGTATCTACCTGACAAACTGGTCGGCCATGCGCGCCATCGCCGACATCCGCACGAAACTTTTCAGCCACCTGCAAAATCTTTCGCTCGGATTTTTCAACCGTGCCAGCACCGGTGATTTGATTGCGCGCATCACCAATGACACGCAGGTTCTCTACAGCATCGTTGGCAGTTCGTTTGCCTCTGCCGTCAAGGACCCCATCACCATCGCCTGCCTCCTGGGTTATCAACTGGCGACAAACACCACTTTGACGCTCATTTCCATCGTGGTGTTTCCCGTATGCATCGTGCCCATCATCATTTATGGCCGCAAAGTCCGCAATTCCGCCCGCGCGGTGCAGGCATACAACGCCGAACTCACGAACCTGATGCATGAATCCTTCACCGGCAGCCGCGTCATCAAAGCTTACAACCTCGAAGAAACCGTCAGTGCCGAGTTCCGCGCCACCACCAAAAAATACGTCGGCCAGTTGATGCGCGTCATCCGTGCCAACGAAATCCCCAGCCAGCTCATGGAATTTTTTGGCGCCATCGGCATCGCGCTCGTGTTCTTTTACATCCAGCATAGCATGCAGTTCCTGCCCAAAGACCAGCAGCCGCAAGAGTCCGACTTTCTCACCTTTGTTTTGACCATCGTGATGATTTACCCGCCCATCAAGTCGCTTACGCGGCTGCACAACCAGCTTCACCAGGCGCGCGCTGCCAGCGAACGCGTCTTTGAGCTGCTCGCCCTGAAAAATTCCGTGCCGGAACCTGCCGCACCCCAAATGCTTCATGCAGACAAGGCCGATATCGTATTTGAAAACCTTGATTTCAACTATGGCGAAAAGCCGGTGTTGCGAAACATCAACCTCACCGTCAAAACCGGCCAACTGGTTGCGCTGGTCGGCGCCAGCGGCTCCGGCAAAACCACGCTGACCAATTTGCTCCTGCGTTTTTACGACCCCGTGCGCGGCACGATCAAAATCGGCGGCGTGGACTTGCGCGACGTTTCCACGCGCGACCTGCGGAATCAAATCGCCGTTGTCGCGCAGGAAAACATTTTATTCAACGACACCATCCGCCGGAACATTAAGTTGGGCCGCCTCGGCGCGACGAACGAGGAAATCATCACCGCCGCGAAGCACGCCCACGCTTACGAATTCATCACGCAAAAGCCCGAAGGTTTCGACGCCGTCATCGGTGAAAAAGGCGTTTCCCTTTCCGGCGGCCAGCGTCAGCGGCTCGCCATCGCCCGCGCCGTGCTGAAGAATGCCCCCATTCTGGTCCTCGATGAAGCCACCAGCGCGCTCGACACCGAATCGGAGCGCGCCGTGCAGTCCGCGCTCGATGAACTGATGAAGGGCCGCACGACCATTTGCATCGCGCACCGGCTCTCCACCATTTTCCACGCCGACGTGATTGTCGTCCTGGACCAAGGGCGCATCGTTGAGATTGGACGGCATGACGAACTGATCCAGCGCGGCGGCATTTATCAAAAACTTTACGAACTGCAATTTGCGTCGTGAACGCGCGGCCCGAAAAAATTCTCGCCCTCCAGTTCAAATACTTCGGTGACGCGGTGCTGATGACCCCGGCGCTGCAGACGGTTCGCGACCATTTTCCGAACGGCGAATTGCATCTGCTGGTGCCGGAGGAAATCGCGCCGCTGTTCCAGCTTCTGCCGTGGCTCGATCGTGTCTGGTCGATGCCGCGCCGGCGCGGAAGCGCGAGCCTGGGCCAAACCTGGCCGGTGGTCCGCGCGCTGCGCCGCGAACGCTTCGACCGCTCGGTGGATTTCGCCAGCAATGATCGCGGCGCCATCCTGAGTTTTCTGATCGGCGCGCGCCGACGGCTCGGCTGGGCGCAGCGCGGCGGATTTTTTGGCCGCCGGTTCTGCTACAACCAGCGCGTCGTGCGGGAAAACAAACTGGCGCACGAGTCGGCGCGGATGATGAATCTGCTTTCCGCGTGGGACATCGCACCCGGTCCGCTCGAAACTGAAATTCAAAGCGACCCGGCGCTGGACGCCGCGGCTCAAATAATCCTGCCGGAGCGAAAAATCATCTGCCACCTGGCATCCAGCCAGCCGAAAAAGGAGTGGCCGTTGACACACTGGGCGGCGCTTCATCGGTTGGCCGCCGCTGCCGGACTCAAATTGATTTTCGCCACCGGCACCGGTGCGCGGGAGGAATCCTTGCTGGCCGATTTCAAGCGGCTGGCCCCGGACGCAGCGGGGTTGCGGCCGATTCCCGACCTGGCCTTGTACCTTGCCGTTCTCAAGCGTGCCGCGGTGTTTGTCTCGGGCGACACCGGCCCGCTGCATTTTGCCGCCGGGCTGGGCGTGCCGACGATTTCGCTGTTTGGCCCGAGTCTCCCCGGGCGGTGGGCACCCGTCGGCAAACAGCATCAGGTTCTGACGGGAAGTTTGTGTTCCTGCGGCAATGTAAGCATTTGCCAGAGTGCGAATCCTTGCCTCGCCGCCATCACGCCAAAACAGGTTTTCACCTGCCTGCAAAATCTTTCAAAGCCGGGATGAAAACACTCCATTGCACCGGTGTTTCATGAACGTCACCGCCTCCGCTGGTTATATTGCGACGGGCGCAGACCGCCACCACAACAAACCGCAGAACATTTGGATTGTTTATCACCGCGCAACCGGATTGTTTTCATCGGTAAAATGGACGATCCTATTTGGAAAACAGCCTGATTTCCTGCAGGGCCTGAAGAATCTCACTGCTTGATGCGCGGCGCGGGTCGTCCTTTGACAGTTCGTGATCGCTCGTGTCCAGGTAAAGGGTTCGCGTCGGCTTGAAAATCGTGATGCTGTCTTTGTTGAACAGCGCCGTGTCCTGCCAGCCGGCGAGCAGTGCCCAGTTCCGGGTTTCCTTCCCTTCGATCGGTTCCCCTGTGGTGTAGTCTCCGAGTGCGTTCGTGATGCCCATCCAAGTCAAGACGGACGGCACAAAATCCACGTGTGAAGTCACGTGATTGACAGCGCGGGCAGCCTCTCCCGGCAGGTGCAGGACACCGAACGTCTGTGTCTGAAAGCGGTTGAAGGAACTGCAATGTCCGAAATGCCCCAATTCACCGAATTCCTCCCCATGATCACCGGCCACGACGATGACGGTGCGCCCGTATTCGCCCCGATCTTGGAGGACTTTCACGATCCGGCCAATTTGCCGGTCGATGTAGTGGAGAGAATTCAGATAAGAGCCTTTCAAGGCCTGCGCTCCGGCGGGTGACAGCGTAAGTTTCAGATAGTTGATCTCACCGGACTTTGAGCCTTCAAACAAATTGTCCTCTGGCGGGTGCTCGTAAGGTTGGTGCGAAGCATCAAAGAACAGGAAACCAAAGAACGGATGCGAAGGGACCGCCCGGCCGGCGCGATCTGCAAGGTAATTGAGGAACTTGTCGGTCATCAGTTGGTCTCGATCCAGATGGGGTGCGTTCCACTGATCCGTGATGTCGTTCGTCAGCTTCACAAAGGCCGTCTGCCGGAATTCCGGGTAGTTAAGGTCCGTGCAACTCATGATTTTGAATTCGTAGCCGCGGCGAGCGAGCAGGTCAAACCACGGCGGGGCCACGCTTTGTGCCAGCGCCCGGTGCCAGTAAGTGCCCGGAATTCCGTACAGCAGGCCGAAGATGCCAAAGCGCGTTTCGTTGCCGGTCGAAAAATGCTTCGTCAGGCGGAAGCTGTCCTCGGCGAGTTTGGACAGATTGGGCATAGCCTTGTCGTCCAGCGCGTCGGCCCGGCCACCCTCGATGGCGATGAACAAGATGTTCGGTTCACAGGCATCCGCCCGCAGGCCCAGCGGGTGTTGGGGAAGGTGGAGCGATTTCGCGCTGTCCGGCAGGACGCGTATTTCGCCAGGGGGCCGCTTGTAACCGAACTTTTTTGCCAGGCGTTTGATGGTCAGGGGTTGGTAGAGCGGCAGTGTGTCGCGCACGGCCTGTACCGTTGAGTTGTCCCGCAAATCGATCACCGCAAAAAAGGTTCGTTCCATGAGCAGGGCGATGAGAATCGTTGCCAGTCCAAACCGCAACCGCCGGCGCACCAGCCTCGGTGCGACCCACAAGGCAAATGCCAGGCTGGCACCGATGAACGTAAACACGATGGCCGTGGCAATCACAATGCTGGCGGGATCAACCCGCACACTGTCCCCGGCGCCTTTGGTGGTCAGTACGTTCCAGACCAGACTGTCGAAATGCCGCTGAAATAGACGGAAAATGACAATATCCGCGAGCAAGGCCACTTGCAGGAGCGCGAACATGATTCCTGCGAAGAGTCGCGCCCAAGTCCGGTGTCGCCAGCAGAGCAATGGCCAGGCCGTCAACAGGGCGGGAATGAGATTTAGAAAGCCGGCCTGACTTACAATGGCCATCGCGAAGGCCAGACAGTCGATCCCCTGGAGTCCGGTTGAAAGGCCCAGGATGTAACCCAACTGAAGCCCCACCGTGAAAATACAGTTGCTGAGATAAAGCCAGGCCCACTCACGCCAAGGTCTTGGATTCGTTGCACTGGTCATCGTCCGCCCGGATGCAGGATGCATATTTGCTAAAATAACCTTCAGGCGAGATGATGTAAATATTACCCGAATCCACTGGCATACTATTCGCGCTGACCAACGGCGCGATGCTGTTGACCATCAAATTGGTGGTAGACCTGGTCGTCTTCACCGGGGCGGGCCACATTTCTTTTGGGGACCATCTAATGGTAGCGGCGTTACATGAGCGTTGCCACTTCCGCTGGTTATATTGCGACGGGCGCAGACCGCCGCTGCAACAAACTGCCGAACATTTGGATTGTTTGTCATCGCGCAACCGGATTATTTTCAGCGGCGAAATGAACGACAAAATTCCCTATCTCGACCTCGCGGCGCAATTGCGCCCGCTGCGCAAGGACCTTGACGCCGCCATCGCGCGGACGATTGACCATTGCTCCTTTTGCCTCGGCCCCGACGTGGCGCAATTTGAAAAAGACTTCGCCAAATTCATCGGCGCGGAATATTGCGTCGGGTTCAACAGCGGCACCTCAGCGTTGCATGTGGCGATGCTGCTGCTCGGCGTCGGCCCCGGCGATGAGGTCGTCACCACGCCGTTCACATTCGTCGCCACGAGCTGGGCGATTTCCTACGTCGGCGCGAAGCCGGTCTTTGTGGACGCTGACGACGCCACCTTCAATCTCGACCCAAAGCTTCTCGAACGCGCCATCACGCCGCGCACCAAGGCCGTCATGCCCGTGCATCTTTACGGCCATCCATTTGACGTGGACCCGATTCTGGCGGTTTGCCGGAAACACAAGCTCCCGCTGGTTGAGGACACGGCGCAGGCGCACGGCGCAAAGTACAAGGGCAAAACCGTTGGCGCGTTCGGCGAAATCTCCTGTTTCAGTTTTTACCCCGGCAAAAACCTCGGGGCCTGCGGCGAGGGCGGCGCGCTGTTGACCAACAACCCGGCTTTTGACAAACGCGCCCGCGCCTTGCGCGAACACGGCTCCACCGTGCGGTATTATCACGACGAAGTCGGATACAATTACCGCATGGAAGGCTTTCAAGGCGCGGTGCTCGGCGTGAAGTTGAAACATCTGGCCAAATGGACGGCGGAACGCCGCCGGGTGGCGCATCGCTACCATGAACTGCTGGCAGGCACGCCGCTGCAACTGCCGCGCGAAGCCGCTTGGGCCGAAAGCGCGTACCATCTCTACGTCGTGCGTCATCCGCGCCGCGACGATTTGAAGAAACACCTCGAAGCCAACGGCGTCGGTTGCGCGTTGCATTATCCGTGGCCGCTGCACCTGCAAAAGTGTTACACCAATCTCGGCCACAAGCCCGGCGATTTCCCCGTCGCCGAAAAAGCCGCGCGCGAATGCCTCAGCCTGCCGATCTATCCCGAACTGACCGACGCGCAGATCCAGCGTGTTGTTGCAGCCATCAAAGACTTTTTTGGCAAGTAACGGAATTATCCCCTTCGCATAAATAAATGTGGGGTTGGGTGGTGGGCTGCTTTGAATCGCTCAATTTTCACGATGTCCTCAATTTTCCCAACCCGGTTGGCGATTAACAAGCCGAGCCGGACACCGTCCGGGGTGACGACATGCAATTGCAGCAGGTGTTCATGAATCTTCTGCTCAACGCGCTCGAAGCGATGGGCACGAGCGGGGTGTTGACCGTCAACACGGAAAGTGTCGTTTCAACCGCTGGTTAATGAGTTGCCTGTGCCATGCGGATTGAAGATCACGTCTGCTCTTCCACAAAAGGACGATAAGATTTTACTCTCCGAGCAGGTGATACGGCTGGGCGACGTCGTCGCCGACGTGGGTTTTCGGCGCGGCCTTGAGCGAGAAGGTGAAGGCGACGGTGAAATCTTTGGGGCCATTGCCGTTGTCAATCACCCGGAAAGTCAGCGCGCCGGTCCAACTCCGCAGGTCGCGATAGATCGTGTAATTTTGTTCCTGCAAACGGCCGTTCGCGGCGTTGAAATCGTGCCGCGCGCGCAAACCCCAGTTGTCATTCACCCGGTAAAACATGGTGCTGGTGATGTAATTGTCGCTTTGCGTAAAGCCATCAAAGCCATTGCGCAAATACCAGTGGCCGAGTCCCCAGCTCCAGCGTTCATTCGGCGTGAAGGTCAGTTGATGAAACGCCAGATTCAAATCGCCGCTGTTGATGGCGTAGCGCAGTTGTGAATCCAGCACGATCCACGAGCGCGGTTTGAACGCGAGGTCGGAGTAAAGATCGCTGAATGTCTCCCGCTGGCTGAACGGTTCGTCGAGATTGGCTTGATCCCGGCCCGGGGTAAGCCGCCAGTCCAGCATCACGTTCCAATCGAGCAGATTGTCGAGCTGTCCGTCGCGCCGGGTTTGGAGCGTGTTGCGCAGGCCGAAACGAATGACATTCTCGCTGTCAATGGAATCAATGTTGTTGTAATCGGGAAATTGAACCGGCAACAGCAGCAGGCTGGGCAACGCGGAATCGAACTGCGGCAGTTGCGACGGCGGCGTGCTGGGCGCGGGCACGTAGGCGTAGGTCACCGACGGCTCGATGATGTGGCGCAGACCGTCAACCGCCAGAAGCGAATTCGTCGCGCCGGCCCAAAGTTGCGAGGCTTTGAATGAAGTTTCGACGCCGGTGTTGAATACTTTGCGCCAGGCTTCATCATTCGTGGTGCCCGGCCCGCTCTCCGTGCTGTAATAGGTGAAGCGCCCGCCGACGCGCGGCGTGACATTCAGCCAGCCAAAAAACGTTTCCGGCAGGAGCAGTTGCTGCAACGTGTCGGCGCGCGCGGCGGAATAATTCAGCGGCGTGGGTCCGTTCGTGTCCGCAAAAAACATCCGGTAATAGCCCGCCGAACTTTCGCTCTCGTAATACAATGGCGTGTTAAAAACCTGCTGGCGATAACCGGTGAGTCTCACGTCGGGCAGCCGCTCGACCTGGTTGAAGAAATCATTTACCTGCGGCGTGGTTTCAGCGTCGAGACTCCAGTTGTCCCAATACTTGTTGACTTCAGTGAAGGAGTAGGGCTGGGGATTATCGCGATACGGCCCCTCGAAAAAATCATGCAGCACCAGCGGGTCGTTTTGGTAATTCACCAGCGCCTTCAAGTTCAAATTGGTGGCCGGGGTCGCCTGGTAATCGAAGTAGAGGCGCTGCCGATTTTCAGGAATTCCATTGGTCCACGGTGGGTTGTTCGTGCCGGGGTTTGAATTGCGGTCATTCAGGTAATAATACTTGAAATGCGCCTCACCCCATTGACCCAGGTGCAGATTCAGGTCCGGCCCCGTGCCCACGCCCCGCTTCTCGCGGTAGTCCGCGTGAATTTTTCCATCCACCGCGTCATTCAAATACCACGTGTAAGTGCTCAACAAAAACGGCCCGTAGGCGCTGCGGTAGCCGGGAAGAAAATTCCAATTGTTCGCGTGCGGCCCCAGTTCGCGCCGGTAATACGGAAAGTAAAACGTCGGCACACCGTCCATGAACAGCACGGCGTTCCACATTTCGACATATTTCCCGGGGACAATTTTTATGCGGCTGGCGCGGACGCGAATCGCCGGGTCGCTCACGTCATCGGTCGTGACGAAGGCGTGGCGCGCGGAGTAGGTTTTATTGGTCGTGTCGCCTTGTAATTGCCGGCCTTGCGTGAACACCGGCGGTTTGCCCGTGCGAAATTGGTCGCTCTGCATCTGGTGGGTTATGAAATTGTAGCGGATGTGTTCGCCGGTCCAGATTTGATCCCCTTCCTCGATGCGCACATTGCCATCGGCCACCGCCTCGCCCGTCTGTCGGTTCACCGACGCGCTGTCTGCCATCAGCACCGCCCCGCCGTATTTTACACAAATGCCGTTGGTGCCGGTCGCCGTGTCTCCCACAATGTCCACGCTGCCGATGGGCGCGCCGGGAATGATTTGATTGAGCGCCATCACTTCCCAAGACGGCGGCTCCTGCGCGAGGGCAACGAACGGAAAAAGCGCGAATAAAAAAACGAGCGGAACAATGGCGGGCAATCTTCTCATCAGGCGCAGCCAATTAAACAGAACGCTTTCCAACTGCCAAGTGGATTTGAACGGTAGCGCCGGCTGTAAGCGACTGGTGCGCGCGAGAGGACTTGAACCTCCAATCCTTTCGGAACCAGATCCTAAGTCTGGCGCGTCTGCCATTCCGCCACGCGCGCAACCGGCATCAACTTGCGCCGTGCACGGCAGAATCTCAAGCCCGGTTTTGCAGCGCGCGATTGCGCAAGCCGGAAGGTTTGTTTAGGTTCAGGTCATGTCACTTTGGTTCAGGTTTGTGGGTGGTGCCTGCGTTGTATGGCTCGCGGTCGCGTTGAGTGGTTGCACGCCGTCGGGGCGAAGCCAGTTGAGCGAGGAAAAAGAGCCGCATTTCGTTCTGGGCAAAAGCCGTGTCAACGCCATGGATTTTCAGGGCGCGATTGAAGCGTTTGAGCAATCGCTGGAGGCGAATCCCCATTCCGCAACGGCGCATTTTGAACTCGGCTGGCTTTACGACGAAAAGACAGCCGAACCCGCCTCGGCGGTTTATCATTACCAGCAGTATTTGAAGTTAAACCCGAACGCCGACAACGCGGACGTCATCAAACAACGCATTTACCGCTGCAAACAGCAACTGGCCGCGGATGTGTTGCCGCTGCCGAGCGCGCCCGCCGCGCAGCAGCAATTGGAAAGACTTTCCGAGCAAAACCGGCAGTTGCAGGACGAAGTCGGCAAATGGCGTGCGTATTACGCCAGTCAGCTCGCGGCGGCCAAAACCAATTCGACACCAACCCCGGTTCAACCGGCACAAGCTGTTTCCACCACGCCAGCCGGCGCGAACACGGGCCGTCCCCCAAACCCGAAGCCAACCGCCGCCGTGCCGCGCACGCACACGGTCGTCGCGGGCGAAACGGCGATGGGCATCACGCGCAAATTCGGCGTGAAAATCGGTGCGTTGCAGGCGGCGAATCCGGGCGTGAACCTGAGCCGGATTCACACCGGCCAGGTCCTGAACCTTCCGTCACCGTGATTGGTTCGCATGGTTCCGCGTCTCACATTTGTTTTGATTGCGGCATTTTGGGTCGCGATGAACATCCTGTTATGGCGCTCGGAATATGGTTCGCGCGGCAGTGGCATTCCTGTGCCGGTGGATTTGGTGTGGCGGAAAGTTTTGACCGCGCCGGACACCTCGTCACTCACGGTTTACCAAGACAGGCAAAAAACCGGCTTCTGCGAATTTTCCACCAGCGTCGAACAAGCCATGGCCGTGATCGATGAAGACAAACCGCCGCCGGAAGGCCTCGTTGCACGCGCCGGCTACCAGATCCGGTTTGATGGCAACGTGAGTGTTGGCGAATACACCAACCGGCTCACCTTCGATGGCCGCATTCAATTTTCATCCAGCCGCGCCTGGCGCGAGTTGCATCTGAAATTGTCATCGCATGGTGCCGCGGTGGAAATTCATTCTGCCGCCACCAACCAAACCATTCATTTGAAAATCACCGGCGACGGCACGGTCATCGAACGGGATTTCACCTTTGCCGATTTGCAAAACCCCAACGCGTTGTTGCATGCGTTCGCCGGGGATTTTGGCGGCGGCCTGCTGAACGATCTGGATTTGCCTGCCGTTCCGCAAACCCCGGCTGCACTCGCCGGCAGTCTCCGCTGGGAAGCCCATCACGACCGGCTGATGGTGGGCCGCGAGCCGGTGTCGGCCTACCGTCTGGAAACGCGTGTGCTCGACCATCCGATCGTCATTTACGTCAGCACCCTGGGCGAAATTTTGCGCGTTGAATTGCCGGGGGGCATGACCGCGGTGCTCGACCAGCTTGGCAGTTCTTGAAACGCGCGCCATGATCGAACTCATCCATCTCGTCAAGAAATTCGGCGACCTCGTGGCGGTCAATGACGTTACGCTCACCGTGCCGCGGGGAGAATTTTTCGCCATGCTGGGGCCGAACGCCGCGGGAAAAACAACCACGCTGAAAATTCTCGCCGGCCTGATGAAACCCACCTCCGGTTGGGCGCGGGTGTGCGGTTTTGACATGCAATTGCAACCGCTGGAAGCGCGGCGGCGCATTGCTTACGTCCCCGATTTTCCGTTTCTCTACGACAAGTTGACGGCTTGGGAATTTTTCCGCTTCACCGGCCAGTTGTTCCGGATGGCTGACGCCGGAATCGAGGCGAACGCGCAGGAATTGGTCGCGCGTTTTCATCTGGATGAATTCGTGAATCACCCGCTCGAAAGCCTTTCGCACGGCACGCGCCAGCGCGTGGCCATCGTGTCCGCGCTGCTGCACGACCCGGAGGTGTTTGTGATTGACGAGCCGATGGTGGGCCTTGACCCGCAGCACGCCCGCGTGGTGAAGGACGTGCTGAAGGAACGCTCAGTCAAAGGCATGACCGTGCTCGTCTCCACGCATCAGTTGAGCGTGGCCGAGGAAATGGCCGACCGCATCGGCATCATTCACAACGGGCGATTGATTGCGGTGGGCAACCGCGATGAACTGCGCCGTCA